>JAJFVC010000060.1 GCA_021372005.1 Planctomycetaceae bacterium
TGTTGGCGGCGCTGCTCTGGGTGTCGATGGGCGCCCAGCAACGCACGCCCAACTTCATCGTCAACACGCCCGACCCAGCCTTCGCCAAGCAGGTGGCTCAAGCGGCCGAGCAATATCGCCGCGATCTGGCCGTCGCGTGGACCGGCCAGGCGATGCCCGACTGGTCGCGGCCGTGCCAAATGACCGTGCAAATCGGCGGTGGGGCCGGCGGCGCCACGACATTCGTCTTCGAGCGCGGCGAAGTTTTTAATTGGCAAATGACGATCCAAGGCTCGCGCGAGCGGATTTTGGACTCCGTGCTCCCGCACGAAATCACGCACATGGTTTTCGCCAGCCATTTTCGCCGTCCGCTGCCACGTTGGGCCGACGAAGGCGGCGCCACCAGCGTCGAACATTGCAGCGAATTAAACAAACATCGCACGATGCTCCGGCAGTTTTTGACGACCGGCCGCGGCATCGCCTTCGACCAAATGTTCGCCATGACCGAATATCCGAGCGACATCATGCCGCTCTACGCCCAAGGCTACTCGCTGGCCAACTTTTTGATTCAGACCGGCGGCCGACGCACGTTCGTCGATTTCCTCGGCGACGGGCTCGAAAGCGAAGACTGGCCCAGCGCGGTTCAACGCCACTATGGAATCCAAAATCTCGCCGCATTGCAAAACACCTGGCTCGCGTGGGTCCGTCAGGGCTCGCCGAACCTACCGCCGCACGAAACGAAACCGGCCGAACAGGGTCCGATGCTCGCCGCCGCCACCGCCTCTCAAAGGCCTCGGCCCGCGCCTAACCTGATCTATCATCTGCACGATCGGCAACCGCAGGCCGTGCCGTTGGCCGCCATGGTCCCCGTGCAACTCGCCTCGGCACAGTCGACGACGCCTCGCAGTCAGCCCGTTGCCACCGCCGATGCGTTGGCCAGCACGATCGAACTTCGACCGGCCCAAAACGCCCGATGGATCGATCCGTCACCCAAATCGTCCGCAAGCGAAACAACGCCGAACGCCGTCCCAACCGCTTCGGTCGCCGCAACGTCCCCGTCCGGCTGGCGTCTGTCGGGTCAACCGGCCGCCGCCGATTCATCCACCACCACGCAGGTCGCTCATCCTCAGCCGCTCGAACAACCCCGGCAAACAATTTTGCGCTAAGCCATGTCCAAACAAGGCTACGCGGGCCCGCTGGAGCAAATCGACGAGTGTTGTTGGCGCATTCCCGTCGAGTACAAAACAGGGATGCGCGTCGAAGGCCGCATTTTCGCGGACCAACGGCTTCTCGACCAAATCCGCAGCGACCAGGCACCCGAGCAGGTGGCCAACGTCGCGTTCCTGCCGGGCATCCAAATGGCCAGCCTCGCCATGCCCGACATCCACTGGGGCTACGGTTTTTGCATCGGCGGCGTCTCGGCCACCGATCCCGAACGGGGCGGCGTGATTTCGCCGGGCGGCGTGGGCTACGACATCAACTGCGGCGTCCGACTGGTTCGGACCAATCTGCGGCGAGAGGACGTGCAGCCGCGGATCGAAGCGCTCATGAACGTCCTATACCGCCGCATTCCGGCCGGCGTGGGCCAGGGTGGTCCCTTTTTGTTCGGCGGCTGCGAATTGGAGCAACTCCTGGCCGAAGGCTCTCGCTATCTCGCCACGCGCGGTTGGGCCACCGACGACGATCTGGATCGGACCGAGGCCGGCGGCTGCCTGCCCGACGCCCGACCCGATTGCGTCAGCCCGCGGGCCATGCAACGCGGCGGCGATCAGTGCGGCACGCTCGGCTCCGGCAACCATTTCTTGGAGCTCCAGGTGGTCGAGGAGATCGTTGACTCCGAGGCCGCCCGGGCCATGGGGCTCGAGCTGGGACAGCTCTGCGTCATGATCCATTCCGGCTCACGGGGGCTCGGCTACCAAGTGTGCGACGACGCGCTCACGGCGATGCGCAAAACGCCGGCCAAGTACGGCATCGATCTGCCCGACCGCCAGTTGGTCTGCGCGCCGGTCGAGAGCCCCGAAGGTCAGGCCTATCTGGGCGCGATGCGTGCGGCGGCCAACTACGCCTGGGCGAATCGTCAACTGCTGATGTGGCAGACCCGCGAAGTGTTTGAGGAGTTTTTCGGCCGCTCGTGGTCGTCACTCGACATGCAGTTGGTCTACGACGTGGCCCACAACATCGCCAAAATGGAGGAGCACGAGGTGGAAGGCCGACGCCGCCGGCTGTGCGTCCACCGCAAAGGCGCAACCCGCGCACTGCCGCCCGGCCACGCAGATCTGCCCGAAGCCTACCGCGCCGTCGGCCAACCGGTGCTGATTCCCGGCGACATGGGCCGCGCCAGTTGGCTGTTGGCCGGCCAGCCCGGCAGCATGATCCGCTCGTTCGGCTCAAGCTGTCACGGCGCCGGACGGGTCATGAGCCGCACGGCGGCGGTCCAAAACGCCCAGGGTCGGCGAATCGACCGCGAATTGGCCCAACAAGGCGTCGTGGCCAAATGTCGCAACTGGAAAGGGCTGGCCGAGGAGCAACCGGCGGCCTACAAAGACGTCAGCCTGGTGGTCGACGTCGTCCACCGAGCCGGCCTGGCCCGCAAAGTCGCCCGGCTGCGCCCGATCGGCGTCGTCAAAGGCTGAACGACGAATCGCCCGCGGGGCCTGCTTGTAAACGTTCGGCCTCCGAGGTATAAGGATGGGGCCATGCGAACCACTCGACTCGGTATTTTTCTGGCGGCGGTGATTTTCGGGCTCCTGATGTTTTTCCCCAGTTCGGGCTGCAACGGAGATGGAAAAATGACTCTCCAATTGACCAGTGCGGCGTTCACCCAGGGCCATCCGATTCCGAAAAAATACACCGGCGACGGCGAGGACGTTTCGCCGCCATTGGCATGGACCGGCGCGCCCGAAGGGACCAAGGAACTCGTCCTGATCTGCGACGACCCCGACGCCCCGACCGACGAGCCGTGGGTGCATTGGGTCCTCTACAAAATCCCCGCCGACGCCAAAAGTCTGGGCGAGGGCGTGCCGCGCAAACCGCACCTGAAAGATCCGCACGGCGCCGTACAAGGCCGAAACTCCTGGCCGGCCGGCGAAAACCTCGGCTATCGCGGCCCCAAACCGCCGCCGGGCCACGGCGTCCATCACTACTATTTCAAACTGTACGCGCTGGACTCGCCGATCCACGCCGACGCCGGACTCGACAAGCGAGCCGTCCTGGAAGCGATCCACGACCACATCCTCGCCGAGGGCGCGCTGATGGGAACCTACCAGCGGTGACGCCTACGCGATCCGCCGGTAATAATCGATCGACCGCTTCAGCCCCTCTTCAAAATCCACTTGCGGCTCGTATTTCAGCAGTGTCCGAGCCAGCGTGATGTCGGCCTGGCTTTCACGCACGTCGCCGGCCCGCGGCGGCTCGAACTTCGGCTGCACCTTCAAGCCCAACTGCCGATTGAGCGCCTCCAAAAGTTTCAGCAGGTCGATCGAGCGCCCGTCCGCGGCGTTGATCGTCCGGCCCGCCACGTTCGGCGCATCGGCCGCCAACAGATTCGCATGGACCACGTTGGCCACGAACGAAAAGTCGCGCGATTGATGGCCGTCGCCGTAGATGACCGGCGAACGACCGGCCAACATCGCCGTGATGAACAGCGGAATGACCGCCGAGTACTGACTGTGCGGATCTTGACGCGGGCCGAACACGTTGAAATACCGAATAGCGACCGTCTCCAATCCAAAGCTCGAATAAAACGCCTGGCAGTACAACTCGCCGGCCAATTTGGCCGCGGCATACGGCGACAGCGGATTCGGCAGATCGGTCTCACGCTTGCTGGCGGTCGGTCGGTCGCCGTAAGCCGCGCTGCTGGCGGCATACACGACCCTGCGCACGCCCGCCCGTCGCGCGGCGTCCAGCACCGTGACGACGCCGGTCGTGCATGCGGCGTGGCTGGCCAGCGGCCGTTCGAGACTGGCCGGCACCGAGGCCAACGCCGCCTCGTGAAAGACACAATCGACTCCTTCCACCGCCCGGCCTACCGCGTCCGGATCCGTCACATCGCCTTCCAAAAACTCGATCCGATCGCGGAACGAGTCCATGTTCTCGAGTTTTCCGGTCGACAGATTGTCGAGCACGCGAACACGATCGCCGCGACGCACCAGCGCCTCGGCAATATGCGATCCAATAAACCCGGCCGCGCCGGTCACCAAAAATGTCCGCATCATCGTGTTCTCCAGGGACTAAAAGTCAATCAAGATTGTACCAAGCCGACCCGACCCCAAAAATACGGACTGGCGGCGTCACTAAATTATGATTACTAACAAAGTCCTTCGCAAGGGGGAGCTTTTTCCCCAATCCCCAAGCCGCCGCACCGCCGCCTGCGTCTCTGGTGCTGGACCGCGCAATCGAGTAAACTGTCGTGGCTTTTCCTTCGGTCCACAGTCCTCTGTTTTGCGGACTTTTCGCATGAAAACCCACCGGCAAGTCCTCACATTCACCACCCCGCGACGGGTCGAGTTCCTCAACATCACGCCGCAAGTCGAGGCGGCCGTGGTCGGCAGCGGAATTCGTGAAGGGCTGTGTCTGGTTAATGCGATGCACATCACGGCCAGCGTGTTCATCAACGACGATGAGCCCGGTCTGCACGAAGATTACGCCCGGTGGCTCGAACAACTGGCGCCCTACGATCCGTCCCCACAAGCCTACCATCACAATCGAACCGGCGAGGACAATGGCGACGCCCACCACAAACGGCAGATCATGGGCCGCGAAGTGGTCGTGGCCGTCACGGACGGCAAGCTGGATTTCGGCCCTTGGGAGCAGATTTTCTATGGCGAGTTCGATGGTCGCCGTCCCAAGCGCGTGCTGATCAAAATCATTGGTGACTGACCGCCCGCAACGACGCATTCCTGCCATTCGACGCCGTTTCGCCAAAACGCCCACTCAACTGCTCTTGACCCCTTTCGGTCTCTCTGAGTATAGTGCCGCATCTTGTTGGGCCGGGGTCGAGCCGACGACCCATTCCCAAAACCGCCGGCCAGCCAATACCACGAGCTCTTTCGATGAGTAGTGCGATGGGGCATTTTGCTTTCTTGGAACCAACGCCCAACGACTTCCCCAATCATCTCGCCGCCGCCCAGGCCGAATCCTTCCGGTTGCCTTCGTCGCGGTGGGTGCTTTGTGCGTTGTTGTTGGCTTGCCTTCTGCCGCGAGCTTGGATGGCGCTGCGCATCCCGAGCGTCTGTCCCGACGGCGTCTTGTACGTCCGACTCGCGCAGGCCATCGACCAGGGCAACTTTCGGGCGGTGTTTCAGGACGACATGAAGTTGAACGTCTATCCGTTCTTGCTGGCGGCCATGCACCGTCTAGGCTTCGATTGGCAGACGGGCGGCGCGATTTGGGGCGTTTTGATTTCCAGTCTGGTCGTGCTGCCGCTCTGGGGCTGGGTTCACCGGCAATTCGACGACCGCGTCGCACTGGCGGCCTGCGTGCTCTACGCCGTGCATCCGAAAGCCATCGAATGGAGCCCGGAGCTGATGCGCGACCCGACTTTCTGGTTCCTCTTCACCCTGTCGCTGTACGTCTTGTGGCGCGCGGTCACCGAGTTGCGCTACGTCTGGTTTCTGGCCGCCGGCGCCTCGATGACGCTGGCCGCGATGACGCGCGTCGAAGGCCTGTTTCTTGCCGTCCCCTTGGGGCTCTGGACGTTCTGGCGTTGTCTTGCGCTGCCAAACGGCCGATCGCGACGGCTCTTCGTCGCCATCGCCTGCGTCGTAGTTTTCCCGTTGCTGCTGGCGCTGGTCGATTTCGTTTGGACGTCCGGTCGTTCCGGCGAGACGATGATTCGCATCACCCCGCTTGCGCGCGCCCAAGCATGGGTCGCATCGCTGTGGGACGGCCAATCGGACGAAATCGCCGGCCGCCTGACCCTTGGCCGCATGATCCGGGTGTTCGTGCCCACGATGACGCGCGGCCTGTCGCCAATCTTTGCGCTGCTGATGTTCGGCGGCATCTGGGGCTGGCGCCGCGTCTGGAGCCGCCGCGATCACCAAACGCTTTTTTACGTCGCGCTGCTGGTTTTGGGCGGCATCTGGATCCAATTGTGGATCGATCGCACGATCTGTCCTCGCTACGCCATGCCAATCGTGTTGATGGCCTCGCCTTGGGCCGCGTTGGGACTGCTGGCCCTGCTCGAACGCACCGCTCGGTTCGTGCGACGGTTTGACGCCCGTCGGACTGCGGCGATCGCCGCCGTGACGACGCTCCTCGCCGCGATCCTCGTCGCTAATTTGGCCATCGGCTTGACCTGCAACCAAAGTTATTTCAAAACGCGACGCGCCGAAGTCGCCGCCGGATGCTGGATTGACCAAAATCTCGCCAAGCCGCTGAACATCGTCGGACCGATCGGCGTCGCGTCGGTCATCGGATTTTACGCCGACTGCGAGGACTCGTTCGCCACCTACCGCCGCGATGCTTCGGAATCGACGATCGTCGCCTTGATCCGAACCCACAAGGCCGACGTCGTGGTGTTGCGGCCCTCCAAACAACAGACGCCGCAGCAATGCCTCGCGCTGGCTCGCCGGATGCGCCGACAAGGGTGGTCTTCGATCGGCCCCGACGTGTTGCCCGACGCCCAAGATGAATTTTACTTGCTGGTCCGCACTCACCTGCTCAAAATCGCTCGACAGCCAAGGCCGCACCGTTAAACAAAATCGGTTCACACGATTTCTTTTCCACGGAGGATCGCCCGTGAACAGACTCCTCGGCTTGTTGCGGAGACTGAGATGTCGTCCTGCCTGGGCCCTGGCCATTTTGGCCGCCTTGTTGGCCGTTCTCTTGCTGCAAACCTACCGGCAGGCCAACCGGCCCGAGGGCTACGACCTGACCAGCTATCTGCTTTCAGCCGACGCGCTATGGCATGGCGACAATCCGTACCAGACCGACACGCGGTATCCTTACATCTATCCGCTGTTCTTCGCGATGACGATGATTCCGCTGGCCATGGTGCCCTATGGATTGGCCAACTTCGTCTGGTTCGCGCTCAGCGCGACGGGCCTGATCGCAAGCTGCCTGATTTTGGTGCGGCTCGCCGCGGAAGAATTGAAAACCGACGTCGGATGGCATCTCGCCTGGCCGGGCTTGGCCATGTTTCTGATTCTATTTTCGCCGGTCCAAAACAACTTGCTCAACGGACAGGTCAACCTGCTCGTGTTGTTTTGCTGCGTTTTGTTCTTGCACGCTTTCATGAAAAATCACGACGTTGTCGCGGCCGCTTGGCTGGCGGCGGCCATCGCCATCAAACTACTACCGGTCGTCTTGCTGTTGTTCGTGCTGATGCGGCGCCGCTGGAAAGTTTTGCTGTGGGTTCCCGTGCTGACCGCCGCGTTCTGTCTGCTGCCTTGGGTGCTGGCGGGGAAAAACCTCTGGTCGCTCTACGGAAACTATCTCGACACATTTTTAATGTCGTCGCTGAAAAATCCCGGCGATCACAGCCGCGGCATGTTTTTCGGACTGCATGGAACGATCGCCTATTTCCTGCCCGGTACGGCGTCGAGCTTGTGGACCAACCTGTTGGGATTGTCGACCGCCGCCTTCGTCATGCTCGCCGTCGACGTCGCCTCGAAACAGCCCGGTCGGCCGCGACGTGACGTATGGCCGTTTTGCGCCTATTTGCTGGGCTGCTTGCTGGCCTCGCCCATCGCCGAAACGCATCACTTGGTGTTCGCCGTGCCCGCCGCGTTTCTCATCGGCGTCAAATTGTGTTTCGACCGCGGTTGGGCAACCACCGTCGTCTGGACTTGGGCCGGCGTGTTCTTGGCGTGCTTCTGCATCTTCGGAAAACTCTACAAAACCTCCCCGTTCTACTTTGCAGCGCTAATGACGCTGGTGATTCTGCTGCTGTTGGCCGTTCGACGCTCCCCAACCGATCCGATCGACGCGGACGCCACAAAAACGCCTTCGTGCAACACCGAATCGGCATAATCGACCGCCCCTCTTCTCGCGCATGACCACCGTAGACCCCAAAACCGTCGCGATCGTTTCGACCCAGCCATTCTGGCACGGCGGCGAAACCCAGGCCCAATTGCTCGCCGAGGGTCTGCGCCAACGCGGCATCCGGTGCTTGATCCTCGCCCGACGCGGTGGCGAGTTTGCCCGGCGCATGGCGCAATCTGGATTCGATGTGGTCGAGTTCGCTGGCCGCGGCTGGAATCTTGGGGCGGTGGTGCGCCTCCGCCGAGCGCTAAGACATTTTCGGCCCGACGTGCTTCACTACAACGATTCGCACGCCATGAACAGTGCGGGCCTGGCGTCGCTCGGGCTGTCGATTCCGCTGCGCGTCATGGCCCGCCGGGTCGATTTTCCAATCCATTCGGCTCGGCGTTATCGCTGGTTTTGCGACGCGGTGTTTTGCGTCTCCAACGCCGTGGCCCGGGCGTGCCGCGACGGCGGACTGCCGCCGGCGATGCTGCGCGTGGTCCACGACGGCGTCGATCCGTCGCGCGGCCCGTCCGGCGATCGTCGGCGAGGTCGCCAGTCGCTCGGTCTGGCGGACGATTCGCCGTTGCTGCTGGTCGTCGCCAAAATGACCGACCACAAGGGCCACCGGTTTTTGTTGGACGCCATGCCCGACGTGCTCGCCCGTTATCCGCGCGCGGTGCTGGCCCTGGCCGGCGACGGCGAACTGCTCGACGTGCTTCAAGAGCAGGCCCGGCGGTTGAACATCGCGTCCAGCGTCCGGTTTCTCGGCTACCGCGACGACGTGCCCGACTTGATCCGCGCGGCCGACGTGATCGTCCAGCCGTCGCACATGGAAGGGCTCTGTTCGACATTGATCGACGCAATGTTCGCGCAGCAGACGATCGTGGCCTCCGCGGCCGGCGGCATCACCGACCTGCTGCTGGACGGCGTTCCCAACGATCAGCCGGTGGCCTGGACCGTTCCGCCGCGCGACCCCGCGGCGCTGGCCCGCGCGATCGTCGACGCGTTGGACGCCTCGCCCGACCGGCAAGCCCAACGACAACGCCGGGCCTGTCAGCGCGCCGAGTCGCTTTTTACGGCCGACTGCATGGTCGAATCGACGTTGGCCGCCTACCGCACGTGGCTGCAAAGACGCCGATCGGACTAGGGCGCATTTCACAAACCTGTAGCGCACTGATCGCTTTCGGAACCGTAGAATCACGCCATCGGTAACGCTACACGTTGGTGCGACACGCACTAATCGCCGTCGGTCACCAAGAAATTCTTAAACTGCCACGGATCGTCGAAGTCTAGATCGGGCTGATTGTACCCGTGAAAGTGATTTACATAGTGCTTCAACGGCGTCCAATCGGCCGGCAGCGACAGCGACTTGCCCAGGTACGGCTTGGCGATGTTCAACACGTAGTCGTGCGGTAAATCTTCGGGCGAACAAACGCCGCGGTCGGGATGCTCGACCATCCAGAGAGACGCCGCGACCACGGAGATCGCCACCTGCATGGTCGTCGCGTTTTGATGGGGCACCTGTCGGCGCGAGGCGTCGATCGACAGCGCGCTGCCAGTCCACCACGATTGATAGGCGTGGCCCATCAGCAGCGCGCCCAAAATGTCCTCGCCGCCGACGATCTCGTCGCGCATGATCCGCTGCTTCGATTGCAGGGCGTAGTCGCGGCCCCGCAATTCTTCGAGCGAAACGATGGCCGCATCGCACGGACAGTACGCATAATGGACCGTCGGCCGATAAACCGCCCGCTCGCCCTCCCACACGGTCAAGCGATCGGAAATCGTGAAGGCTTCGCCGTGGCGAATGATCATGCCGCGGATGCAATAGTGCGGCACCCACGAGACGACCCAAGTGTTCATGCCCATCCGGGCCAGGCAGATTTGATTGCGAGGGCCTTCGGCGTGCGTGTAGCTCATCGGCGGCATCTGCTTCTCGTGCGTGCCCCAGCCCATCTCGGCCGTCGTGATGCCCTCTTCGCGGAACCCCTCGATGCACCAGGTGTTGACGAACTCGCCGACCTGTTTCGGACGGTCGGTGATCTGCGTATCGCGTTCGCTGCAATGGATCACCTTGACGCCCAACCGCATCGCCAACTGGTTGAACGTCCGGTCGCGGGCGAGCTGTCGGATTTCCTCCGCCTCTTGGCCCTCGACTTTTTTGTCTTCCAAAAGCCGCTCGGCGATGTCCAGCAACCCCTGTTTGGTCCAATGCGAGATCAGGCCCGGATTGGCGCCGTGCTCCAATACGGCCGTCGGCCCCGGCTGCGACCAACCGGCGATCATGCGCCGCAGATTCATGTGCCGCCAATAGAGCGTCCGCTCGGTCGGATGTTTTTCGGTCGCACCGGTGTAGGGATCCCAAATCTCGACCGACGTGTTCAAATACAACACGCCGTGGTCGTGGCACCACTGGACGATCTCGCAGCCGTCGATGTTCCAGGCCAGGTCGACCAGCAGATCGCCGGTCGAAAGATACTCGCCCAACACCGCCCCGAAATTGTCCGGCGCGATCCGCTTCCGAACGAAGCGCATTCCCTGCGCGGTCCACGGCGCCATCGCCTCCGTGCGGTCCTCAAAATCCAGCACCGTGACGTTTTGGGGCGGAACACGAAAATACCGCACAAAAATCGGCAAGGCGCATTGGGCTACCGCACCGTAACCAAGAAACAAAACCCGTTTGCGGAATTCGATCATTGCACGATCCTTTCTCACGATCGGGGGTCGGGAGATCTCAGGGCGAAACGTCCAACCACGTCCGACAAGCCACCGTATCTTTAACTCTTATTCGGCTTTGCGGCCGTCCTCCTCTTCCCTTTTCGATCAAAGGAACACGCGATCAGTCAACCGTTCGTACGCTTCGATATACTTATGACGAGTTTTCGTGACGATTTCGTCCGGCAACGACGGCGGCGGACTGTTCTTGTCCCAATCGGTCGACGACAGCCAATCGCGCACAAACTGCTTGTCGAACGACGGCTGGCCACGGCCGGGCTGGTACTGATCGGCCGGCCAAAACCGCGAACTGTCGGGCGTCATCACCTCGTCGATCAGCAACAGCTCGTCGCCAACCCGACCGAACTCGAACTTCGTGTCCGCGATGATAATGCCCCGCTGACGCGCATACTCCGACCCTCGCTGAAAAATCCGCAGCGAACGGCGCCGCAACTCTTCGGCCAACTCGCGGCCGATCAGTTCCGCCATCCGCTCGAACGTGATGTTCTCGTCGTGGCCCTCGACGGCCTTCGTCGACGGCGTGAAGATCGGCTCCGGCAACCGGCTGCTTTCGGTGAGTCCCGCCGGCAACGGAAGGCCGCAGACCGTGCCGCGCTGTTGATATTCCTTCCAGCCCGAACCGGCCAGATAACCGCGCACGACGCACTCGATCGGCACCACGGTGGTTTTGCGCCCGAGCGTCGAACGCCCTTCCAACTGCTGCAAATCGGTCCCCTCGGGCAACCCCATCCGCGCAACGTCCGTCGTGATCAGATGGCACGGCTCGCCGAGCACATCGAACCAAAACGCGGCGATCTGCGTCAGCACGCGGCCCTTGTCCGGAATCCCCGTCGGCAGAATCCAATCGAACGCACTGATCCGATCCGTGCTGACCAGCAACACGCGGTCGCCCAAATCGTAAATGTCGCGGACTTTGCCGCGCCGAACCGGCAGCCCCGGCAACGAGGTTTCGAGAACAAGAGAGGTGGACATGGCTTAGTTCCCAAGATTCACAAGAAAACGACCCGAGACAGACGCCCACGTGCCCCAACGCCAATCCCCGCCGAATATACCTGCTTGAGAAGCCGTTGGCCAGCGGGGGAGAAAGGAAGACACAAAAGGTGCGAAAGATACAAAAAATGCGAAGAGTTCTCACGGTGCTTGCCGGAAGCCTCGGCCTTCGGTAGATTAAAGAAAGGTCACACCCTCGTGCGGCCTTCTCCGTAAGTTGTTATTTTTTCGGTTTTCGCGGTTTTCTGAATCCAAGCAGACCGCCGTTTGCGTTCGCCGTGACCCTCTCCCCCGTTGGTGCTTTTCCGAGGACGTCAATCCGATGGGCTTGATGCGATTCCGTGTCTCGCCGACGCAGAGCATCACGGAAGAAATGGTCCAGCAGGCGTATTTGTCCGGCATGGATCGAGTCTCCTGGCAGGTGCAAGCCACAGCCGAGGGGGGCGAACTCTCGCTCCAACGGGCCGCCTCCGACTCCGCAAACCTGCATATCCCTTGGCCCGTCGAAGGCTACGGACAACTGACGCTGACCTCGGCCAGCCTCATGGAGCGGACCGAGCCCTACCGTCTGCCTTTGGAGTTGGCTCGCGGCGCAATCGTCCAGGTCCGCAACCAACTGTCCGAATGGCAACTGATCGGCCTGACGGTCCCCGAAACGGTGACGGCCAAGCTGAACGAGGCGGTCCAGCGTTTTTCTTGGGCCGTCGTGGTCCAAGACGACGACCTGGAGGCGTCGGCCGAACTGGCCGAAAAAGCCCTACGCGCGGCGCTGAACGCCGGCGACTATTTGACGGTCGCCTACGCCCGGCAAGCCTTGTCGGTCCGTCGTCGCATCGGCGGCTCGCAACCCGAGTATCTCGGCGTCGACCTGGGCGGCACGCTGTTGGACCGCCACGTCGCCGGCCACGTGCTGAAAACCTTCAACGCGGCCGAAGTCCCCATCGCCTGGCGCGACACCGAAACCGCCGACGGCGACTTTCTTTGGGGCGCCAGCGACGCCCAGATCGCCTGGTGCCACGCCAACAAGCTGCACACCCTGGCCGGCCCGCTGTTGATGCTCGATCCGACCGCCCTGCCCGACTCGTTCTATTTGTTTGACGACGATTTCGACAGCGTGCAAGACTACGTCTCCTCGTTCATCCGCGCGACGGTTCAACGCTATCGCGGTCAGGTGGACGGTTGGATCTGCGCCGGTCGGGTCAACGCCGCCGCCGAGCTCGCCATCACCGAGCAAGAACGATTGCAACTGGTCGCCCAAACTGTCGAACTGGTCCGTTCGCTCGACCCCGGAACGCCGTTGCTGGTTTCGTTCGATCAGCCTTGGGCCGAATACATGCGCCAGCGCGAATCCGACTTCCCGCCGCTGCATTTCGCCGATGCGTTGATTCGCGCCGGATTGGATCTGGCCGGACTGATGTTGGAAATCAACGTCGGATACTCGCCCAGCGGCACCTTGTTGCGCCATCCGCTCGAGTTCAATCGGCTGCTGGACATCTGGAGCCTGCTGGGCGTGCCGCTTTGGCTGTCGTTGTCGGCGCCCAGCACCGACGCGCCGGATCCCCTGGCGATTCATCACGCCTCCGTCGCGGCGAACACCTGGACGCCCACCTCACAACAAGCCTGGGTGTCGCGGTTCGTCCCCCTGGCGCTCGCCAAACCCATGGTGCAAGGCGTCGTCTGGAACCAGCTTTGCGACGCCCATCCGCACGGGTTCCCCAACGCCGGACTGTTCGACGCCCGAGGCCGCACCAAGCCCGTCATGCGACGCCTGACCGCCATCCGCCGAAAATACTTGAAGTAGAGGGGGGGCAGGGGAGCTGCACTCAGACCTGCACGCGGCCAAAACAGGCCAGGCACATATCGTCGCTCTGTGGCCGCGCGCCGACGAATCGCTTGACATCGTCCAGAATCCGACGACCCAGCCGTTCGACGCCCTCGACGTCCGACTGCACCATGTTAAGCAGCCGCGGCAATCCGTACAACTCGTCCCCGGCGTTCATCGCCTCGGTGATGCCGTCGGTGTAAAACACCAGCGACTGACTCGGGGCCAGCGACAGCACGGTCGGCTCATAGTCCACCTCGGCGTCCACGCCGATCGGCAATCGAGATTCCGCCGTGCCGATCGCCTCGACCGCGCCCGGGCCGCGTCGCAACAACGGCGGCAGATGTCCGGCGTTGACGATCGTCACCTCGTGCCGTTTCGGGTCCAACACGCCGACCACCATCGTCACAAAACGATCGTCCCAGCCGCTCAGGCAGAACGCCCGATTTAGTCGCGCCATGGCCTCGGCCGGCGACGGTTCGCTCGCCAAACAATACCGCGTCTCGGCCGACAACTTGGCCATCAACAGCGACGCCGAAATGCCCTTGCCCGACACGTCCGCCACGACGATCGCCAACCGGCCGCCGGGCAGCTCAATGTAATCGTAATAATCGCCGCCCAACTGGTTGGCCGGCTCATAGAACTCGAAAAACTCATATTCGGGAATGCGCGGCGCGGCCGACGGCAAAAAACCCCGTTGCACCTCATGGGCGACGGCCAATTCTCGCCGCAACGCCTCGTCGCGCATCGCCGTTTCGTGCAGTTGCGCGTTCTCGACCGCAAACGCCGCCTGGCAGGCCACGCTCGCCAGCACGTCAAGATCCTCTTGCTGGAATCGGTTGCGCGGATCGAGCGTGTCGAGCTGGATGACGCCCAACGACTGGCCGTCCCGATTGATCAGCGGCGCACACATCATCGAACGGATCTGAAAATCGACGATGCTGTCGGCCATGTCGAACCTCGCATCGTTAGCCGCGTCGGCCGACAACAACGCCTCCTTGTTCGACATGACGTTCTGCACGATCGTCCGGCTGATCCGCACCGTTTGCGATTCCTCGCGGCGTCGATACTTAATCGCTTTCGGCACCAACCGGCCGGTCGCCGCGTCGCGCAACACGATGAATCCGCGATCGGCCTGCAAAAAAATCGTGAACAGACTGTCCAATAATTTTGAAAGCACCTCGGCCAACCCGACCGCTTGGCCCAAGTTCCGGCTGATCTCGATCAGCGCTTTGAGCTTTGCCTCGGTGTTCACCGCCAGCCCGAGCCCCGTCGAGCCCGACGAAACGTTCACCATCGGCATGATCGTCGAATTGTCGCCCGACGGCTCGTCGTCGACCATCAGCGCTTCGCTGTCCGGCTCGGCCGTGCGCCGCTCGACGACCGACGTCTGCTCCGACGCGGGCAACTCCATGTGAAACGAAAACGTCAGGTCGCAGATGCCGATCTCGTCGTTCTCGGCCAATGGACAACGATGCACGATCGGCTGCCCGTTCAGCAGCGTCCCATTGCGGCTGTGCAGATCTTCGATGAAAAATTGCCCGTCGAGATTGATGATTCGGGCGTGCTGCCGGCTGACCGCCCCCGATTCCAACACGACGTCGCAGGCCGGATGGCGGCCCAATACGATCGTAGCCCCTTCGAGAGGGAACAACTGCCCCGCGTTCGGACCTTGCAGCGATTGAAGTACGGCCATCGTCGCCCGCCGCCTTCGACGCGGCGAGTATCCCAGACAATCCCCGAGAACTAAAACGGTCCTTGATTGTAGGACGCCGGCCCGGCGTTCGTCAACCATGCCCTTCGGCGACCATTTCCACCGACGCGACGACCGCGTTATAATGGAAGGTTCAGGAGGTGTACGTGACCCCCATAGCCCTTCAACACGGCGAGGTGCTCTTGCCGGATCGTTCGATCGTCGACGGCACGGTGTTGCTGACCGAGGGACGGATCGTCTACGCCGGCCCCAAACGCAAAACGCCTCGCGGATTCTCCGAGTTCGACGCCCACGGCGACTACGTGGCCCCGGGCCTGATCGAAATGCACCTGCACGGCGCCGACCTGATCGGTTGGCAAAATTGTACGAAAGACCGTCTCGAACGCTTAGCCCAAACCCTATTGCGCCACGGGATCGTCCGCTTCCTGCCGACCATGATGGCGTCCGAGCCGGTCCTCCGCCGCATGACGGCCCTGCTGGACCGGGCGGCCTGCCGCGATCGCATCCTCGGCCTGTATGTCGAGGGCCCCTTCTTGAATCCCGACAAACGCGGCGGCGTGCAAAAACGCTTTGTCCGTCCCGTCGATTTGGATTACCTCGCCCAATTACAAGAAATGGCCGGCGGACGAATCCGTTTGATGACCTTCGCTCCCGAATTGCCCGGCGCCGAGCGTCTGCCGGCCGCCATGCGTCGACTCGGCATTACGCCGTGCGTCGGCCACAGCTTGGCCACGGCGTCCCAAGCCGCAACGGTCTGCCGCACCGGACCGTTCGGCTGCACCCACCTGTTCAACGCCATGAGCGGCCTGGACCACCACGAGCCCGGTCTGGCCGCGTTCGGCCTGAACCAGTCTCGGGTCGTCGTCGAACTGAACCCCGACGGAACGCACGTCGCGCCCGAACTGTTGCAGGTGGCCTATCGTGCGAAACCGGCCGATCGGATCGTGCTGGTCTCCGACGCGGCGGTTTCGGCCGGCGTCCGCCCCGGTCTTTACCGATACATGGGCCGCGTCATCCGCAGCGATCGTCGCGGCGCCTATTACGCCGCCGACGGCACGCTGATCGGCGGCAGCATTTTGATCGACCGCGGCGTGTTTCG
This sequence comes from Planctomycetaceae bacterium, assembly GCA_021372005.1. Taxonomy (GTDB): domain Bacteria; phylum Planctomycetota; class Planctomycetia; order Pirellulales; family Thermoguttaceae; genus JAJFVC01. Next base: position 16,306 of record JAJFVC010000060.1, read on the forward strand.
ATTCACGAAGTTCACCGGCGCCCCGATCCACCAGGCCGTCCGCATGGCCTCGCTCAATCCGGCCCGATTCCTCGGCCTCGGCCGCCGCATCGGCAGCCTCGAACCCGGCAAGCAGGCCGACGTAGCCGTCTTTTCCCGCACGTTCGGCCGCGTCCGCGCCGTGTTTTTCAACGGCGAGCAGATCGTCGGACGGATCGCACAGGGATCCCGGCGTCGGCTCAGCGATTCAGATGAACCACCTTCGCCGGCGGAAACCCGTTGAACCACGTCGACGACGCTCGGCTGTACGCCCCGATGTTCCGACTGTAGACGTAATCGCCCAACTGCAAGTCGGGCAACTCCTCGGCCAGCGAGATCGTGTCCAGCGCGTCGCACGTCGGACCAAACACCGAGCAAATCTGCGTCGGACCCTTCTTAAACGCCTTCAGGTGATACTGGCAGTGGTCGAACAGGATGCCGGAATATGTGTGATACACCCCGTCGTCTAAATAATAACACTGCTTGCCGTCGCGCGTGGCCTTGCCGATCACCTTGGCGATCGCCACGCCGGCCGTGGCCACCAGAAACCGCCCCGGCTCGGCCAAAATCTCGATCTCCGGCGGGAACAGCCGATCTAACTCGGCGTTGATCCGCCGGGCCAACGTTTTGAACGGCTGCACGTGCTCGTCATAAGGAGCCGGAAAACCGCCGCCGATGTCGATCAGCTTCATCTGAAACCCGCGATCGGCCGCCTCGCGCACCACGCCCGCCGCCAAGTTCAACGCCTGCACGTAGTTCTCGAAATTGGTCGTCTGGCTGCCCACGTGAAAACTGAGCCCCTCGACGACCAGCCCGACGTCGTGCGACGCCTGGATCAGCTCAACGGCCTCGCCCGACGACGCGCCGAACTTCGACGAAAGCTCGACCATCGCGCCGGTGTTCGGCACGCGAAGCCGCAGCGCCAGCCCGGCGTGCGGAGCGTATTTGCGGATCTTGCGGATCTCCTCGAAATTGTCGTACGTCACCAGCGGCTTGTAGCGGTCCAACTGCTGAAGCGTCTCGTTCGCCTTGATCGGATTGGCGTAGATGATCTTATCCCAAATGAAGTCCTGCCGCTTCTTGGCCGACAAGCCCTTGATGTATTGATAGACGATCTCGAACTCGGGCATCGACGCCACGTCGAAGCTGGCCCCCGCTTCGTACAACGTCTGCACGATCGCCGGATCCGGATTGGCTTTCACCGCGTAATAGGCCTGAACTCGCGGCAGCCGCCGACGAAACTCGGCGTAATTCTCGCGGATTTCCTCGTGATCGACCACGAACAACGGCGTGCCGTGTTCCGCCACCAACTTCTTCATGACGCTCTTGGAAATCATTGCAGGATGAATTCTCCTTCGGATGGTTTTTGTTTCAAGGGCTGCAATCCGCAACGCACAGCGTGCGCGTCGCTCAATTGACCGTCGGATCGGGCGGCAAATCGTTCACCTGAAGCATCGACTTCAACAGCGAATGCCCCAACTCGCGGAACACCGCCTCCCAAACCGCGTCCTCGGTCGAGAAGACGCACTCGGGCACGGCCGGCGCCGTCCGCCAAGCGCCCTGCTCCATTTCGCTCTCCAATTGCCCGGCGCCCCAACCGGCGTGCCCCACGAAAATCTTATACGCCGGCGAATCGCTCAACACCAACTGATCGAGATGCTGCTTCTTTGCGGCGAAAAAAACCCCGGGCGACGGCTCGCTCTCGGCCAACGACGGCTCCACGTGCAACGCCAGCAACGGACCCGGCACCGGGCCGCCCAGATAGATCGGCCGTTGGCTGTGGCACGGCGCGCTGCCCACCTCGCGCCAAAGCTCCTGGACCGTCTTACGCACCGGCCGATTGACGACCATGCCGAACGCCCCGTCCGCGTTGTGCTGAACCAACAGCACCAACGTCCGCGCGAAGTTCGGGTCGAGCAGTTGCGGCGACGCCACCAGCAATTGACCTTGCAGCGATTTCATGGCCCGGTATTTTAATGAAAACCGCCGTGGACCGAAAGTACGGCAAACGTGAAAACCACGCGGAAATCGACGGTCCGCGGTTTCTCCGGGCGCAGGCCCTATTTCGTCGGCTCGGCCCGCCGCCACGCGATCGTCAGCCACCCGTCCTTGATGTCCACCTGAATCGGCGTCATCTTGCCGGCCGCCTTCCATTTGCCGGGCAACTCGAAACCGTTCCCCACAATTTCCGGCTCGAAAACCTTGGCGAACCGTTTTTGCAGCAGCTTGCGGATCACCTGGCGTCGGGCGTCGATCTGCTTGCCGGGCTTGAAGTCCGGCGGCAGCACTTCGATGTCGCCTTGTCGAACCGCTTTGAAACGAACGCCGGCCCCCTCGCCCGATCGCACGATCTTGTAGGTGGCCGAAATGTTCATGCCCGGATGCGCGTCGCCGCCCTTGTAAAACTTCACGCCGCGAATGGTGATCTTGAATCCGTTGTCGGCCAACGTCAGTGAAATCGGCTGACGCGGGGCCAACGTGATCGCCCAAGGCTTGCCGTCGTCGTCGCCCTTCATCTTGTCGGGCAGTTTTCCGAGCGCGTCGACGACGGCCGCCTGCACTTTCTCTTCGTAGACCGTCCGGCCGGCCAGCGCGTCGAATGCCAGATTGTTGATCATCGACTCATGGATGCGCAACGACAACTCGGCCCCTTCGACCACCGCCGGCGCGTCGCCCACCGCGGCCAGCTTGCCGTCGCCGGCCTGCAGCGCCGTCAGCGAAATCGCCCGCTGCGTGGTGTCGAACCGGACCATCTGCGGAAACAACTTGCGCTCGGTGAACGGCCGCTGAAACTTTTCGACGTACGCCCGATTGGCCCGCTCGATCGTCTCGTCGGCCTGTTGGTCGATCCGTTCGTTCAGCCGCGCTTCGGCGTGGTTCGACGCGATCGACTCGGCCTCGCAGTGCTGTTTTTCCGCCTTTTTCCAGGCCAATCGCTCGATCATCGCGCTGCCGTTCTTCGATTGGATGTCTTCGAGGTTCACATCCGTGACCGCCTGCGACTCGGCCGGATAGGACGACAACCCGTCGACATCGATCCAAAGCCGCTTGCGCGCCGTCATCTGCGTGGTCGACGTGCTGTAGATCGTCACCGGCCCGTTGTAGCCGACGTTTTCGCTGGTGGTCACGCCCGCAAACAACAAGTCAAAAACGCCGAACCCGCAGCTCGGTGACAACTCGACGCTCGTCTTTCCGACGGTCCGCGCCGTGCCGTGGATGTCGGTCTTCAAAATGCAGTCGCGCACGTCCGACGCGTCGTCGACCGGACCGGCCAAGCCGCTGCCGAACACCGTCGCCGAAATCTCGCCGATCAGATTCGGCCGAACGTAATCATGCAGAATCGCCCGGACCAGCTCCGGCGCCTGATGGGCGCTTTCCAACCACCGCACCGTCTCCGTGATTTCCAACGCGTCCTCAGTCGTCGGCCGCGCGGCATACGAAGCCAACCGCTTGGACAGCGCATCGAGTTTTCGCTCGAACGCCGCCCGAATCGCCGGATTGTTGTCGGCCGCGCCGCGCGTGGCCAGATAGTTGTGCAACGCCCGCTGAAAATCCAAAAACCAAACCAACTCCAACCCATCGTGACCGCTGTTGCACCGAACCAGCGCCCGGCCCAACACCGCCCGGTCCGGGTCGACCGTTTGCAGTTGGGCCGCCACCGCGTCCAACTCCAAAAACTTCCGCCACGCCAACCCGTTGGCCCCGTCGGCCGCCAGCCGCGTGGTTAGCCGCTCCATGGCCTCGGCCAGCGCGGTTTTCGCCCGCTCCACGTCCGACTGCGTCAACTCGCGATATTCGGACTTCGCCTTCTCGCACAACGCCGGCAAATTCCCGACCGGACGCACTGTCGCCGCCGGTCCGCCGACAACATAACTTGTTGCCAAAACAAGAGTTGCTACGCCGACCATCACCAAAACTCGATGGGCCATCCTGAAAGCCATTTCCGTCATCCTTTATGTTGTCGCGTATCGGCGCGAGCCAGTCCCTAAAAAAGTTTGCCGTTGGCGGCCCCTACAGCCGCTTGAGTTTGCGTAGCTTACCAAGTATAACGTTCGCTAACAATCGCGGTTTCGGCAAATTAACGAAACCTAACCATTTCGGATGGATCCGATATCCCTCTTTTGGTTTTTCCGAAAAATCGGTCCATCCGCAACAAAAAACCCGCCCAAACTCAAAGATGTTTGAGGGAACACCATCATGGCCAGACCTTTCCGTTGGATACTATCGCTCTGTCTTGCGGCCCTACTCCTCGGCGTCTCGACGTCGGAGGCCGCCGCGCCGCGATTGCGCGAGCCGGTCTGGCGCAACGATTACGCCAAAGCCACCGCCGAGGCCGAGCGCCGCGGTCGGATGCTTTTGATCTACTTTTGCGACGACTGCGGCCAGCAAGCGTGCAGCCGGTTCAAAGCCGACGTGCTCGACGACGCCCAAGTCCGACGCAAGCTGAAAGATTATGTGTGCGTACAGTTGCCCGTCGACGCCAAGATTCGCGTGGACGGCAAACCGGTGACGCTTTTGGAACACCCGGCATTCCAAGAAATGCTCGGACAGCCCGGCATCGCCATCGTCGATTTCCGTCACGACGACCCGAAACTGCGCGGCGCCGTGGTCAGCATGTTCCCGATCACCGATCGGCTTCAATACACGCCGGAGCAAATGGCGATCATCCTGGACCTGCCGCCCGGCACACTCACCCAACGGACCCTGATCTACGCCGTCCGCATCCATCCGGACCATCCGGCCAGCGTCACCACCGGGCTGTTGAACTCCGATCTGTTGGAAGAGGCCAGTGAGCACGCCCAGTATCAAGCCGACCTCGGCGTCCAAGGCCACCAGTATTGGGAGTCGCGTTTTCAACGAATCATCAGCCGGCTGCCCGGCGGCGGCACGGCCCGCGAGGTCTGCGCCGAAAGCTGGCCGGGCGAAAATCTCGTCGAGGCGGCGATCGAGTGCGTTCGCTGCTGGCGGCTTTCCGACGGCCACTGGAGCGCGGTCAGCGCGCCGAACCGGTTTTTCGGCTACGACATGAAACGCGGCCGCAACGGCGTCTGGTACGCCACCGGCATTTTTGGACTCCGCTGAAGTCCACGGCGCGTCCCCTAAAGAAGAATGTCGGTTGGCCAACCTGTCCCGGCTCTGTCCGGAGCAGGTTGGCGCAACCTTCAGCGATCCATCGCTACGCACGGCGTCGTCGCAGCAGCCACACCGCACCGAACGACGCCGTCGTCAACAACGCCAACGTGGATGGTTCCGGAACGGACGCCAAGACCAGGTTGTCCATGGCGAAATAGGCCGGCGTATTCATGCCCCAAGCCCCCGTGTCCGACGACGTCAAATCGAACACCAGCGTGGCGGCATCGCCCAGCGACGTCAGGTCCACCGTTTCCCACGCGGTCAGCACCGAACCGTTTTGGGCCAAATAAAAGTCCACCGTTCCGGTCACGCCGCCCAACGCGTCTTGGCCCGTGACGGTCAACAAAAACCAATCGTCACTGGTGAACGCCTCGGTGAATCCGTCGCCGTGGAGCATTGAGGCCGCAGCGTAGGTTGTGTTGGTGAACATGGCCGAAACGACTTCCATGCCATCGGGAATCGTCACCGTGGCCAGCACCCCGCCGAACAGATCCACGCAACTCGAACATCCGTAGCCGATGGCGTAGTTGCCGTGGCCCTGGTCGCCGGCCGCCGCCGCAAACTGACACGTGGGATCGGACTTCGAGCTGTCCGTATAATTGGCGTTCGAGTAGGCGAACCCGCTCCACCCGCTACCGCTGTTGAGATTATTGAACTCGGCGCCGCCGCTGGTGAATCCGCTGCTGCCGTCGTCGCCGTTCCAATAATAGCCGCACGACGAACCGTCGATCGTATATGCCGTCGGCGGCTGACCCAAGTCCTCAAAATCGATCACCGTCGCCGGGCAGGTTTTTGCCGCCGCTATCAGGACAAACCATGCAAGGATCGCCGTTCCGCTTTGAGTTTTTTTCCACCACATAAAATTCTCTCCTTTCTTCCAAAAACCTCGGGCAAAGAAAAGCGACCGACGACGCCGATAGAACCAAAACCCAACGCCGGCCAACAGCAGCGCCAGCGCGCCCGGCTCGGGCACTTGGTAAATCACCCCCACGGCGTCCAAATCGAATCCGCTCGAAGCGAATCCGGTCGGCCACGGATCGTTGACTTTGTTGCCCAGCGAGTCGTACGCGGCGCACTCGTCCGCGATCGAGCCGACCACGTCGACCACTTTGACGTACCGCACGTTGTCGACGTCCAACAGATCCGAAACGCCGACCAGCTCGTCCAGATCGAACGGCGTGCCGTAATAAACGCGGTATTTACCCGCCAGGTCGTACAGATTCGTGGCGTCGACCGATCCAAAACTTCCAACCTGCGAGTCGGTCGACGTTTGCGAAACCGACGGAAACCGGAAATAATTGGCCCCGTCCGTGCTGACCTCGACGAAGGCCAGTTCCAAAAAAGTGTCGTTGAACGCGTTCTCGAACACGGCGAAGTCGTAGCCGTCGCCGTTGGTGATCGCCCGGTCAAACGTCAGGACTGCGTAGCCGCCGTCGCCGAGACTGACGACTCCGTTGTCGGCCTTGCCCGTCCCAGCCGAAGCGACGCCGTACGAGGCGTAGCCCAAACCAGGATTGCTGATATTCTGCAAACCACGGGTCACCGTGCATTCGCTGGCCCATTCGACAAACTGATCGCTGTCTTTCGAGATGGCGGTCGAACCGGACACTCCGGCGGCCGGGGCGTAAACGCCAGCCCTCGCCGCGCCCGGCGCGATCGCCGCGACGGCCAAAAAACACAACACCCAGCGGCCGATCGCCGCCACGAACGTCTTAAAATCTCTTTGCATGTCTCGCTGCCTTCTAAAAAAGTGAAAAAACACGGTAAAACATCAAAATTTGCCGCCGTCGATGATTTCGCCTCCTTTCCGGGACAGCAGCGCGGCCAAGGTGGCGACGTCCAATGTCTCGCTCAGAAAATGGACGGATCCGTCCGCCATCAACACGTTCGCCCCGCCCGGATGATCGCTGTGATACTCCTGTCCGAAATCGCAGGCGTCGCCGTAGGGTGACTCGTTGCCCGGATTGCAAGAGCTCCAGGCGGATTGTTTTGAAATTTGGGCGTTGATCGGGGCGCTCTGGTCCCAGGCGTCTTTCTGGCCCATCCAGACGCCGAACTGCGCACCGGGGCCTTCGCCGATCGTGATCGTGTAGGACGTTCCATCGGTGATCGATCGCAGGGTGACCAGCGGCTCGGTCGGAAACAACATGACCCCGCGACCGAACGCGTCGCCGCCTTCACTCTTATAACTGTTCGCGCAGCTCTGTCCCGCGGCGCAACGCAGATTGCGTTCGCCCCAGTTGCCGCCGTAGTCGCATCGAGCCGCCTTGATGTCGGAGGCCAACGTGTTCCCGTCCGGCCGCAACAATTCCTCGCAGACGGACGAGGGGCAAAGAAACGTCGACACGACGGTCTGCGCCACTTGCCAATTGGCCCCGTCCAAGTACACAACCTTCTGATCGATTCGGTCAAAAAGCGTCTGCTGACCAAGCCCAGGCAGAATCGCCGCCCCCCAGCTCAACACACGGCATTTCGCATAGGCGTCTTTTCGGAGCGTAGGCAACGGATACGCCGCGCCGGCCCGGGGCAGGCACTCGTGTTCGCTGTGGTAGTAGTGCAGCGCGATGCCGATCTGCTTTAAGTTATTGAGGCATTGCGCGCGTCGCGCAGCCTCCCGGGCGGCCTGAATCGCCGGCAGCAACAGCGCGACCAATACGCTGACGATCGCCGTCACGACCAACAACTCGATCAGCGTGAATCCGCGACGGCGCACTCCAACGTGGCAAGAACACATGACCATCCGTGCGGCGCGCAGCCCGAGCCCGCGCCTCGCCGCGTGCCGATCGAAAAACGTTCAGCGCACGCAAGAAAGGCGATCAAGCCACGGACAACGACAGCGCAACGACTCCAACCCGAAGGACCTCACGGCATCCGTCCCGCGCGGACAACCGCAATTTCGCGTTGGTAGGTCTTCTGACTTCCGAGCTAAGGCATGCCCGGCCTTCTCGCCACGGCCCCCAAAAGGAACGCGGCAATGGCCAATAGATATGGGCTCCCTCAAACAAAACACTCGGTTACAGCGGCGGGGACCGTCCCGGACTTGCACCGGGTTCCCTGTACGTCGGCCTTTTCGATAAAAAAGACCGACCACCAACACCACAACAGGTTTCGATTCTAGCGGCGACGCCGCTTTTGTCAAGCGCCGTAAAGACGACGTCGCCGATTTTTCCGCACTACCACGGCGGCAGACAAAGCGTTCCGCCTTCCAGATTCACGATGCTGCCGTTGATAAATCCGGCCTCGTCGCTCATCAGGAATCGAACCGCGTGGGCGATGTCCGCCGGCTTGCCGAGTCGTTGAACCGGAATGCGTCGAGCCACGTCGGCGTAAATCTCTTCTTTCGGCTTCGACCAGCCGGCGCACGAGGCCGCCAACATCGGCGTGTCGATCGTGCCCGGGCTGACGCCGACAAACCGGACGCCCTTGGGGCTGTGATCGGTCGTCAACGAGCGAATCAGCGCGACCAGCCCGGCTTTCGTGGCGCAATAGATCCCGTGGCACGGGAATCCGATGTCCGCGGCCACCGACGTCGTCATCACGAGGACGCCCTTGCCCTGCCGCTCCATAACCGGAATGGCGTACTTGGCCACCAACACCGGCCCGAGCAGATTCACGTTGACCATCGCATAAAAATCTTCGAGCGTCAGGTCCGTGATTTTCTGATTCCGCATCAGCCCGGCGTTCGCATGGACGCCGTCCAACCGGCCGAACCGCGACACGGCCAGATCGACCGCCGCCTTGACGTCCGCCTCTTTTGACACGTCGCCGTAATGGAACAGACAGGTGTGGCCCTCGGTGGTCAGCCGTTTGGCCAACGCCTCGCCCTCCTTGGCCTGGATCGACATCGTAACCACTTTCGCACCGTCCCGAGCGAACAATTCCGTGCAACCTTCGCCGATGCCCGAAGTGCCGCCGGTCACCAACACAACCTTTTCTTGCAAACTGCTCATGGAAAATTTTTCCTTCAACTACGGTTGTAAACACCTAAGAATTTTGCCGACCCATTCCGCGAAGTCTTAAAAAAAACGCTAGCCCTTAAAGCCGGAACGTTCGCGGCGCGCGTGGCCGCTTCGACGGAATTCGACCGCCTTGTCGATCAAGCTGAAAATGTCGTACTTTGGCTTGAAGCCGAGCCGGTAGCGCGCCTTGGCGTTGTCGATGAAGAAATCCTGACCCACCGGATCGACGAGGTCGATCGTTTCGATGTTCATCTGTTTCGCCAAATGCTCGGCGGCCTCGACATAATTGAACGGCGAGTCCATCGCGGCCATGAACGTCTCACCCTCGATGCCCTCGGTCCGCAGCGCCAGCAAATAGGCCTGAATGCAATCCTCGACGGCCACCACATGCCGTAGCATCGGCTTGCCGTTCGGATGCCGCAACGCCACCGCGGCGTCTCGACCGTCGGCGAACCGAGCCCGCTGCCGGCTGTCCATCAACTCCGCCCAAACCGGCACGCCGAACTGTGGATCGGCCACCGTCAGATGCGAGAGAATATCGTCCTCGGCCTGAATCCACGACATGCGCACGACGACCGTCGGCACGCCCGCCTGACAGAAATACTGCCGGAACATCGTCTCCTCGACCACCTTCGACAACGCGTAGTAGCCGGGATACGCGACCATCGGCATGTCTTCGCGGATCGGCACGGGCTGCGGATTGAAGTAGATGCCGTTGACCGCGTCGCCGCTGGCCAACACCATGCGCTTCGGCCGGCGCGTCCGCATGGCGGCGTCCAGCAAATTGAACGTCCCCTGCGCGCTGACGTGGATCACCGCGTCCCGATCCTCCTTGCACGAAGCCAGATGGATCACCGCGTCGCTGCGGGCTACCTGGGCCTCGACGGCCGCCCCGTCAGCGATGTCCAGTTGCACTTCCTCAACGCCGGCCACGCCCACCGGAAGTCGCCGATCCGCGGCGATCACATGATATCCTTCCGCGACCAACGCCTCGCAAAGCGGCCCGCCCAACTTGCCGCTGGCACCGGTCACCATCACGGACTGAATCTTCTGCGTCATTTTGTTTTCCTTAAATCATACTCCATCAGTTCCACGACCGCGCCGTCGTCGGTCTGAAAAAATCCGACCTTGGCGATCCCGCCGTCAAAGGGCTCCAACAGCACCTTCAAATTTTTGGCCTTGGCGGCCTTCGCAATATTGTCGACCCGATAAGCCACGTGCGGCATTGTGCGCACTGGCCCCTTCACCGGACTGTCCGGCTCGTAACGCAACCATTCGACATGGAATGGATGCGTTTGAAAATCCGTCACCCACACCCTAGTCGCTGACACGAAACGCTCGCCTGGCTTCTTGTCCGTCGTCACCACGCCAATGTGATCGAATTGCATCATCGCACCTTCCGGTCTTTCGGCGGTCACCGCAACTGAAAAGCCGATCCACGCGACCACCGCCAAACAACTCGCCACCCACACGATTTTTCTTAGTCTCGTCTGGTTCACGATTCGCTCTTTCAGCTAAAACTGCACGAGCTGACCCGTCCGCGACGACTCGACCGCGCCGGCCAACAGCGCCACGGCCGCCCGCGACTCCTCGGGCGTGATCCGATCCGGACGCCGCCCCGCCGCCACGCAATCGGCGAAATACCGCAACTCGGACCGCAAAATGCCGAACCGCTGGCCGAACGTTTCCGGCCAATAGAGCGTGTCGGGCATCCGGATGCCCGCCGCGTCATGAATCTCCAGTCCCGCCTCGCTGCAGTTGATGTACAGCGCGCCCTCCGTGCCGATGATCTCCATCCGCGCGTCGATCGAATAAGGCGTCGTGTCGGGCAGATGCCAGATCGCCTCGATCACGGCCACCGCGCCGTCGTCCAATCGGGCCATCGCCCAGCCGCCGTCGGGATTTTTTTTGTCGCTGGGATGGAATTCTTGCGCATAAATGCTCGTCGGTTTCGCACCGGTGAACCAAAGCATCAGGTCGCCGTCGTGAATGCCGTCGCCCATCAAGGCCGAGATGTTGTCCAACACGCCCAGGCCGATTTTCGTCGACAGATTTCGCCGCGAGTGCATCGATAGGATCTTGCCGACCCGGCCCGCGTCGATCGCCTGCTTGGCCAGCGCCACCCGCGGATCGAACCGGCAGATGTGCCCGACCATGAAAAATCCCTTCGCCGCCCGGGCCGCTTCGACAATCTGGTCGCATTGGGCCACTGTCGTCGCCATCGGCTTTTCGAGAAACACGTGCTTGCCGCTTCGCAGCGCCGCCAGCGCAATATCCAAATGGTCGTTGACGTGCGTCGTGATGCCGACCACGTCGATCGACGGATCGGCCAGCAGCTCGCGATAGTCCGTAAACCGCTTCGGCACATGAAACCGATCGGCCACCTCTTGAAGCCGTTGCGTCCGCCGGGTGCACACCGCCGCCAACTCGATGCCCGGCATGGCCGACAGCGTCTCGGCATGAATGCCGCCGAACCAGCCCAGCCCGATGATTCCCCAACGAATCGTTTTGGTGTCGCTCATGATTCCAACCTAAACATTTTTTTGGATGAGAACAGCAACTTCCGCCGCGTCCTTATCGGCCGGCGTCCGCCGCGGGAATCGGCGACGCTTCGGCGGCTTTTTCGGCCTTTTCCAACACGCTTTGCAGCGAGACCGGCGCGCCCGATTGACGCTTGCTTTCGTCGGCCGCCTCCAGAAAGGCGTAAACCTCCAAAATCGTCTTTACATCCACCGGCGTCTTGCCCGTCTTGAAAAACTCGGCAATCCGCCTCAGCAGCGGCTCGTAACCTTCAAACTTGCCGACTTGGGCGATCCCCTTTTCGCCGAACACCGTGGCGCCGTAGCCCACTTTGCCCTGCAAGATGCCGCGATACGTGCCGAGCCGCCCGCCTTGCCAAACGCCGACCACTAGATCGGCCGTCGGCGTCCGCACGCGTTGGACGGTCTCGCAGCCCGTCCCCATAATGCCGAACAACGTCTCGCACCCATGGATGCCGTAGTAGAACAGGTCGGGATGATGCGGTTCGAGCGGCGAGTTGCTGCTGTAGGCGTCGCAGCCCAAAATGCGCCCGACCGGCGCCTTGGCCACCACGTCGACCGTATGCGGGGCGTAACGCAGCGCGGAATTGGAGAACCACGGCGTGCCCGTCCGCTCGCTCAGTTTGGCGATCCGCACGATGTCGACCAGCGAGGCCGCCACCGGCTTGTCGATGTAGACCCGCTTGTGCGCCGCAAAGACCGGCGCGGCTTCCTTCCAGCGCGTCCGGCCGTCGATGCTCAAAATCATCACCGCATCCACTTTCGGCAGCAACGCCTCGACTGTCGGAACCATCTCGACGCCCGCCTTGTGCATCGCTTCCAGACCGACCTTGACGTTCTGGACGCTGAACGGGATGTCGGGACTGTAGCTCGGCACCGCCGCCACGATTTTCATGACCCGAATCGCCGGATCGGCCTTCGGATTGTTGATCGCCTCGGCCCAAAGCGCCGCATGCGCATCCAACCCGACGATGCCGACGCGAATCGAGCCGACGTCCTCGGCCATGCACGACGCGCCCCAGCCCAAAATCGCCGTCAACGCCGCCAACGTCCACGATCCCCGTCGCCTGAGCATTTTCCAAAATCCTCCTGAAAAAGAAGAACCTCGCTCGATGCAGCCCCTCAGTGTAAGACCGCCCCAAGCGGTGCTCAATACATTTTATGCGTCAAAACAATTACGAAAAAACGACACCCCTCCCACGGCCTATTTTTTACATCGAATTCGTCGGATTTTCAAAAGAATTCCAATAAAACCGACTGCCTCATGACAAAGCGAACCAACGGGGGTATAGTGAAAGAAGTCGTCACGGATTTTGAAACGGTTTCGCCATGGTCTACGCCCGCCGCCGCATCCGCCACGTCGCCCTGTTGGTCGAGTGGTCGCGCGCGTTCGGACGCGGCGTCTTGCGCGGCATCGGCCGTTACGTCCAAGCCCACGGCCAGTGGAAAGTGTATCACACGGAGCGCAAACTTTCCGAGGCCGCCCCCCAGTGGCTCCGCACGTGGCAAGGCGACGGCATCCTCGCGCGCATCGAAAACCAAGCTTTGGCCGCGCAGCTCCGCCAGTTGCAGATTCCAATGGTCAATTTGTTCGAGCGCGGCGACATGGACGACGTCCCCGCCGTGCTGGTCGACAATCAGGCCGTCGCTCGTTTGGCCGCCGACCATCTGATCGAACGCGGGCTGAAAACTTTTGCCTATTGCGGACTGCCGGGCCTCGACCCCTCGGGCGACCGCGGCGAGCCGTTCACGGCTTATTTGGCCGGCCTCGGCTACCCGGTCCACGTGTTCGACGCGCCGGGCCGCCGACGTGCGATGTCCATCTCAGCCAGCGAAAACTACGAGCTGCGTCGCGAGGACGCCATCGGCCAATGGCTTTGCGCGCTGCCAAAGCCGGTCGGCGTGATGGCCTGCAACGACCTCCGCGCCCATCAAGTGCTGCTGGCGTGCGAGGAACATCGGCTGGCCGTGCCCGAGGAAGTCGCCGTGATCGGCGTCGACAACGACGAGGCCATCTGCGGATTGTCGCGACCTCCGCTGTCGAGCATCGAGCAGAATTCCGAAGAGGCCGGCTATCGGGCCGCCGCGCTGTTGGACCGCCTGATGGAGGGCGAGACGTTGCCCGGCCATCGCCTCCTCATCGAGCCGCGCGGCATCGTGGCCCGGCAATCGACCGACGTGGTGGCGGTGGCCGACGCCGATCTAGCCGCCACGCTGCATTACATCCGCGAACACGCCTGCAACGGCCTGACGGTCGACGACCTGTCGGTCCGCATGGCTACGTCCCGCCGCACGTTGGAGCGGCGTTTCGCCGCGCTGTTGGGCCGTTCCCCCAAGGACGAAATCGCGCGGGTGCAAATCGGGCACGTCAAACAATTGCTCGCGATGACCGACTATCCGCTGGCCAAAATCGCCGAATTGACCGGTTTCCGCTACGTCGAATCGATGTTCGCGCTGTTCAAGAAAAGCGTCGGCGTGACGCCCGGCCGCTACCGCCACGACATCCGGCCGCAGTAAAAAAAGCCCGCGCCCCGTTGCTCCACCGATTCAAGAAACCGCTCGATCGCCGGCCGTTTCGCCTGGAACGCTGAACACAACGGCCGGAATCCAAATCACCAGCAGCGGCATCACCGGCGCCATGTAGCGGGCGATCGGCAACACTAGGCTCGCCATACCCCAATTGCACAACACCAGCAACACGACCAGCAAGGCCAACCGACGCAACGACGCGTTGCGACGACACGCCAACCCCATGCCGATCAATGACAGCCCGACGTAGACCAGATGGACCAACAACACGCTCGACTCGTGGCGATGCGAATCGGTGCCGTACCAACAGCGCAGCACTTTCATTCCCAAAATTTGCAGCATCGCCTTGGGATGCTCGGTCATTTGCCGTCGAACCCACGCCGCGATGTCCGCATTGGTTTGCAGCTTGCGATCGATGTCCTGCCGCCGCAAATCGACCATGACGGCCTGGATCTCCGGCGAAACCGGCAGCACCACCTCGCCTTGCCGCGTTGTGGCGAACGCCAGCCCGTCGGCGATGCTGGCCGGCCCGTTCGAGCTCAGCGGAATGATCTTGCCGTGCTTCGCGTACACCCAGCCTTCCCAAGGCAAGATTGTTAAAAACACGGCAAACAAGAAAACGCCGATCGGCAACACCACGCGCCGCCCGATCGGCCGCTTGGCCCGCAACAACAAAAACAACGCAAACACCAGCGGCAGCGGCAGCGCGATCGGCCGAAACAGCATCGCCGCCCCAAGACACGCGCCCGCACAGAAAAGCCGCCAAAGCACAATCGAATCTTCCCGCTCGACGGCCGTCCAAAACAGCCAAACGGACCCGAGCAGCCACACCAAAAACGGCAACTCGCTGCTGCCCGGCAATCCGATCATCCACACGGCCGGCGGATACACGGCCCAGGCCCAACCGGCCAACACCGATTTCGGACGTCCGACCACGGCGGCCGATAACGCCACGACCAACGCCGCGCCGAGCGCGTGGCACAACGACTGCATCCACACAACCGTCGCGTCCCGGTCCGCGCCGATCCGATCGGCGCAGAAATACGCCGCGGCCAAAAACGCAGGCTCGCCCGGCGGATACGTCAGCCCGTGAATGCCGCGGCCGTCCAGAATTTTTTGCGCGGCCGGACGATAAAACCCGGCGTAGTCGCCCCACGCCGGCGGTCGACGCGACTCCGGCACCAGGCTCCAAAACAGCCCCAGTCCCAAAAAACACGCAAAAAACAGCATCCATGACGACGCGAGAATCCGTTTCATTTTAGGAACCGCCCTCAACGGCCTTCAAGTTGATCGACGTCGGCGGTTCCTCGTCCTTGCGCCGCGCGACCGCACCGGCAGTGCCGGGCGACAACATCGCACTGGGCGAGTTCTCCTCGATGATCGTCCGCAACTCGGCCATGTCGATCGACTCCTTCTCGACCAGCCGTTCGGCCAGCGCGACCAATGCCGTGCGACGCGTGGCCAACACGTGCCGCACCTTTTCGAGCGACTCCTCCAGGATGCGTTTGATCTCCAGATCGATTTCCCGGGCGGTCTGCTCGCTGTAATTTCGCTCGTAGAGGTCGTCGCCGCCAGCCAGATAAAGCGACCGCGACCGCTCGCGGAAGTTGATCCGACCCAACCGGCTCATGCCGAATTCCATGACCATGCTGCGGGCGATTTCCGTGGCCCGCTCCAAATCGTTCTGCGCGCCGGTCGCCACGTCGCTGAAAATCATTTCCTCGGCAACCGTGCCAGCCAGCAGCGATTGGATGCGGCTTTCCAGCTCCGATTGCGTCGTGGTGTAGCGGTCGCCCTCGGGCCGAAACATCGTGTAGCCCAGCGCCGTGGGGCCTCGCGGAATGATCGACACTTTGTGCACCGGGTCGGCGTTCGGCAAACTGTACGCGACCAGCGCGTGGCCGCTCTCGTGATAGGCCGTGCGTTGTTTTTCCTCGGGATTCATCACGCGCTGGCGTTTCTCCAGGCCCGCGACCACCCGCTCGACGCCCTCGTTGAACTCCTGCATCGTGACGGCGGGTTTGTTGCGCCGTGCGGCCAGCAGCGCCGCCTCGTTGACCAAATTGGCCAGATCCGCCCCGACAAATCCCGGCGTGATTCGCGCCACTTCCTTCAGGTCGACCGATTCGTCCAACTTCACCTTGCCGATGTGCACCTTCAAGATCTGCTCTCGCCCCTTCACGTCCGGACGATCGACCGACACGTGGCGATCGAATCGACCGGGCCGCAGCAGCGCCGGATCGAGCGTCTCGGGCCGATTCGTGGCGGCGATCACAATCACGCCGCTATTGGAACTGAATCCGTCCATTTCGACCAGCAAAGCATTGAGCGTCTGCTCGCGTTCGTCGTGTCCGCCGACGACGCTGCTGCCGCGCGTCTTGCCCAGCGCGTCCAGTTCGTCGATAAACACAATGCACGGCGACTTGGTCTGAGCCTGTTGAAACATGTCGCGGACGCGCGCGGCGCCGACGCCGACGAACATCTCGACAAAATCGGAGCCCGACAGGCTGAAAAACGGCACGCCCGCCTCGCCCGCGATCGCCTTGGCCAGCAGCGTCTTGCCGGTGCCCGGCGGTCCGACCAGCAACACACCTTTCGGAATGTGGCCGCCGAGAACCTGATATTTTTCGGGCGTGCGCAGAAAATCGACCACCTCGCGCAGCTCATCGACTGCCTCGTCGATGCCGGCCACGTCGTTGAACGTCACACCGACGTCCTCCTGCGCAATCAACTTGCCGCGGCTGCGTCCGAACGCCATCGCAGACCCCGCTCCGCCCAGCCGCCGCATCATGACAAAAAAGATCACGATCAGCATGGCCGTCAGCAGGAACATCGGCATTAGGCTCTTCCAGCCGCTCGGCGCCCGTTCCGCGCTGACGTCTTGAAACCCGTTCTTCTTCAACAAGTTGAACAGCTCATTGTTGTCGTTTTCTAATCCGACCCGCGGTGTGTGAAACTCGACGTTCGGCTCCAGCTTGCCGAACTCCGTCCCCGGCGAAACCACCTGGCGAGCAACCGTGCCGGTGATCTCATGCGGCCCGATCTTGATCTTGTCGAGCTTCGAGTAGCGAACCACCTCGTCCTTGCCCGCGATCGTCTCCCGCACGTCGATGGTGGCTTTCGGATGCGTCGACGGCTCCCCCTGCTCGATCAGCTTGACCAGGTCCATGTAGCGCAGCTCCACCTGGCCGTTGTTTTCCAACACGCTCATCAACAGCATCGCGACCACGCCGGTCGCCAACAAATACCAAATCAGATTGCGATTCGCACCCGAACCGTTTCGATCTCGCCGGCCACCGTTCGACTCTTGACCCTCGTCGCTCATAAAATCTCTCGTCCATCTAAGAGGAACCCAGGTGAATTTCGGACCATCGTCCTACTTTTTCTATTCTACCACGCTCCAACTCTCCATCAGACACGCTGTCCCGCCCCCCCCACTCGGTTCGGGATTGTCGTTGATCGAAAAACGCGATAATATGCGGGTCTTCCGTTTCATGGGCCCTTGCAAGATCATTATTTTTCATGCTGCCCGTCGAAGTTGAACATTTGAAACCACAGTTTGCGGGTCGACAGGTTTTGGTCGACGCCAACCGACCTGAGTTGGCGCGTTGGGCAGACACCCCAGGTCGGGTGGTGACCATCAACCAAAACGGCCACGTCCTGGTGCAATTCGACGGCCCTGACGCCGGCTGGCACGAAATCCATCCGAAGTTTCTGGAGCCAACATGAGTTGCCTCGTCCGCCAAGAGGCCCTTTGTGTCCGCCGATAGACCGTCGTCGCGAACTTCCCCTCTTCTTGTCCGACGCGATTGAATGGGAGCCGCCGTCATGAGCCTCAAAGAGATCGAAAAACAAGCCCTCCAGGGAATGACCCGCATACATCCGTCCCGCAGTTGGTGGTCGCGCAATTGGTGTTGGTTCTCGGTCACCGTATTTGCGAGCGTGGTGGTCCTCGGCGGCGGGCTGATCTACTGGGCCCTGTTCTGGCGGACCTACCATTCCACGCTGTTTTTGGCGTCCATGGAAAAAATTCAAGCCGACCCGGCAATCCAAAAAGCCCTGGGCGACCCCGTCTCCATCGGCAACTGGCCCGCCCCCAGCGCCCGTTGGGACGCCGCCGAACAAGATCTGCGGTGGCCGCTGGTCGGACCCAAAGGCCCGGCCAAGGCGCACGTCACCGCCCGCTTGTTGAGGGACCAGTGGGAAACCATCGAGCTCGAGGTCGTCCTGCCCAACGGACATCGCATCGCGGTGGCCGATAAGACCAGCAATCAAAATGACGCCCCGGCCTACGTACCAACGTCTCCGGCCAAGAAAGCCGGCGACGCGAATACTTCGCCCCCCGCGCCGACCATCAATCTGCCGACGCCGCCGTCCGACGACGCCATGAAATAACGCGACTCACCGCGGCAGACTCCGCCGCACGTCGCTCTCGATCCGCCGCAAGTCCTCGCGGTCAGGCATTTCAGCCACCGCTTGGGCCAGCAGCTTGGCCGCTTCGGCCGTGCGTTGTTGCCGACACAACTGCTCGACCCAAAGCCGATGCACGTGCACGTAGTTCTGCGCAAAGGCCGCAAAATGCGGATCCACGGCCAGCCCCCGCCGCAGCAACGCGACTGACTCGCCGAATCGACCCGCGTTGCCCAGCTCGATCGACCAGTTGTTCAACGTCGCCAGAAAGTTTTGTCGGGCCACGGCGTTGCCCGGATCCAATCGCAACGCCTTGGCGTTCGCCGCCGCCGCCTCGTCAAACCGCTTGGCCGCCAACCGATCGACGCCGCGATTGTAGTAGACCATCGCCGCCAATTGGATCGGCGACACCTCGCGGGCCTTCGAGCGATCGCCGCTGGTCGCCGCACCGATCGCCGCGCCCCTCGCTGTCGGCGCCGACGGCGCATCGGGCAACTCTTGCCAACGCGAGTACGTATTTTCGATATCCAGCGGTCCCTCGGGCAGCCGAACGCGGCTCATTGCGTGCCCCGGCATCTCCAAACCGCAACAACGAAGTCCCAATCGTTCGGCCAAATAGTTGAACAACACCGTCGCGCTGACGCAATTGAACCGCCCCTCGTCCAGCACGCGACGCAGATCGGTGTACGCCAAATCGTATCCACCGCAAAAAATCTCGCGGTGCAAAAAGTTGAAAATCGCCTCCGCCCGAGGTCGTGGTTCTTCGGGCAGCTCGTCGGAATCTTGCAATCGCTCGACCAGCGCGTCGGCCTTGCGGCGATAACGATCCAACTCGTCGCGGGTCGTGATCCCACCGGCCACCAACGCGGCATCCAACGGCGAAAACCGATCCAATCGCCCGTCGGCCGCATCGTCCAACAATTGCTTTTCCAACGGACTGTTGGGCACCCCGAAGTCGACGCGTTTTGAGTCCGACCCTAAAAACGTCGCAGTCGCCGCCGCAGGCCGCGCCGGTTCCAAACCGGCCGCCGGCGCATACGACCACGACGCCGTCAGAACCAACAGCGCGAACACGCACGAAACGATCGCGGAACAGCGTCGCGGGGAAAACATCACAGGCGGGCGGGTTGTGCCGAAGGCGATGCCTGTGCCGGTTGCGGCCAGACTGCCAGCGGCGGAAGGTTTTTCGATCCGCTAAACTATACGCTGCAAATCGCGCCCGCGCCGCCGAAATCACGCCCAAAAAGCCGCCCTGGCCCGGTCCGAATTCGCCGCCTCTCCGGGTCGTACCGTCTCACAGAACCGCAACGGGGCCGTTGTCCAAGAAACGACCCCTTTCCGTCGAGGAGATTCCTAATTAGCGCGACGGCTTTGCTACGGCAGCTTGTGCCCCATCTTGTCGCGCTTCACGGCCAGATACCGCGCGTTGTGCTCGTTGATCGGACCGACGATCGGCACCTGATCGACCACCTGCAAATCGAACCCGTTGTAGATGAACGCGTCGACTTTTTTGGGGTTGTTCGTCAGCAGCCGCACCTTCGACAATCCCAAGTCCTTGAGAATCTGAATGCCGACGCCATAGTCGCGGCTGTCGGCCTGATGCCCCAACGCCAGATTGGCCTCGACCGTGTCGAGCCCCTGATCCTGCAGCCGATAGGCCTTGATCTTTTCGACCAGTCCGATGCCGCGGCCCTCTTGCGGCAGATAGACCAGCACGCCGGCTTTCTCCTGACCGATCATCTGCATGGCCATCCGAAGCTGGTCGCCGCAATCGCACCGCAGCGACGCTAACAGATCGCCCGTAAAACAAGCCGAATGCAACCGCACCAGCGGCTCCGGATGCGACGCCGGGTCGCCCATCACAATGGCAATCGGCTGCTGTTCCTCGTATTTCACTCCATACGCCATGATCCGCCCCGGCCCAAACCGCGTCGGCAGATCGGCCTCGGCCAACCGGTAGACGAGTTTCTCACTGCGACGCCGATAGCGAATCAACGACTCGATCGTGATGATCTCCAGATGGAATCGCTCGGCCATCGCGAACAATTCCTCGGGCGTGGCCCGATCGCCGTTCTCGCCGAGAATCTCGATCAGCACGCCGGCCGGCTTCAATCCGGCCAATCGGGCCAAATCGACCGCACACTCGGTGTGGCCGGCCCGCCGCAACACGCCGCCCTCCTTGGCCACCAACGGAAACAGATGGCCCGGCCGGGCAAAATCCGTCGCCTTGCTCTTCGGATTGAGGATCTCCAAAATCGTCGTGGCCCGCTCCGGCGCGGTCACGCCCGTCCGACCGCTCACATGATCGATCGGCACGGTGAACGCCGTCTTGAACGGCGCCGTGTTCTCCTGCACGATCGGCGGCAAGTCCAGACGCTGGGCCACCTCGGGCAGAATCAGCATGCAAAGCTGCCCGCGGCCGTAGGTGATCATAAAATTGACCATCTCCGGCGTAATCTTTTCGGCCGCACAAATAAAATCGCCTTCGTGCTCCCGATCCTCGGCATCCAGAACAATCACCGGCTTGCCCGCGGCAATGGCCTCTATGGCGGATTCAACCGTCGAAAGTCGTTGCGACACTGCGTATTTCTCCCCAAAAAATCAAGGACACGGTTCATTATAGCCGCACGGACCGCCAACCTTCCACCCGCCAAACTAGGGAATCCCGACAAAACCACAGACCAGGCGGGACGTTTGATCGACTCCTTCTTGCCGCCGAACTGGGTGTTTTGGGAAATCTTTTCCGTTTTTAACGTTTTTCTCGATTCTTCTGGTTTTCTAGACGATAACGGCTGTTGAAAGTCTGAATCCGATTTCTCTACGAAGGAAAATCGATCGTGAAACGCCTCGCATTACTAATCCTGTTAGGGGGTGTGCTCTCAACCACCACCGGTTGCGGCCTCTTCCAGGCGGTCTTTTGCTACCGTCCCTGCATGTCTCGCTGCGAGAGCGGCGTTTGCCAGGGCGATTGCGACGACGGCTGCCCGACCTGCGGCGCCATGCGACCCGGCCTGGCGATGCGGCGAGCCCGAGCCTACGCCGAGGACGACAGTTGCGACGTCGGATGCGGACGCCCATGTCGTCGAGTCGGCTGCAGAACTTGCGGCAGTTGCGACCCGTGCGCCGATCCCTGCGGCGACAGTTGCTACGGTCGCTGCTGGCACCGCGGACCATTGAGCTGCCTGTTCGCCTTGTTCTCGCCGCGCTGCTGGTGCGGCTCGGCCTGCGGTGAACGCTACTGGGGCGACTTCTACAGCGACGGGCCCGACTGTTGGGATCCCTGTGACGGCAACGGCAACTACACCGGCGGCAGTGGATGCCGTTCCTGCAGCGCCAAGGCCGGATACAACCGAGCCGTCCGCGGCGGCGGTCAGGTGTTCGACGAATACGACGACGGACAGCAAGAAGAGATCGTCTCGCAGTCCGAGCGGACCGTTCCGACGCCGGCCTCGCAGAAACCGCACAAGGCCGTACGCCAGTAATCGACCTCCAAACTGCCCATCACCATTCGATAAAAAAAGCCGCGGCTGAGGAATCTCGGTCGCGGCTCTTTTCGTTTCTCGCCGACCTCATTGGCACGCCGCCGGGCAGCACACTTGCACCGGTTCTTGCGTGGTCACCACTTGCGGCTCGCAGCGCGTCACCGTGTAGGGCACTTGCTTGGCCACGTAGCGCACGCACGAAACGGTTGTCTGATAGTTCTCGGCCTTACACACCGTGTAAGGCACTTGAAGGGTTCGCTGCTCCGAGACCATCCGGCACACCGTGCACGGCACTTTTTTCTTGACGGTTTCGGTCACATATCGGACGCACGCCACTTGCTTCTCGACCACCTGCGGCACCCAGACGCGGCACTGCCGGGTCGTTTTGACCGCCGGCCCGCACGGATCGCATGGATTCGACGCGCAACATTCAACGTTTCGCATTTCCCAACGTCCGCAGCACACCTTGACGGTCTGCATCGACGTGACCGGCCGACACACCGTGTAGCAGAACTCCCGCTCGACCGTCTCGTAAACCGGTCGGCAAACCGTCTGCACGCACGACCGATAGCGCGTCTCGGGCACGTAGCGCACGGCCGTTACGGTTTTCTGCTCGCAGACCGGTTCGTAGCAGGTCCGATAGCAGGTGTACTGCCGCGGCTGATAGACCACCTTCTGGCAGGTCCGCATCACCGTCGTGCAACCCGTGCAAGACTCGCAACAACACGCCCGCCGACACACGGCCCAGCGCGCCGCGCCGCAATAACAAGCCTGAGCCGCATCCACGGCGACCAGCGACAACACGACCGTCATCGCAATTTTTATGACATTTTTCATCGTGACGACCTCCTCCCGAAAAACCAGTGTCGCACTGTTGGGTCCGCGTAGAAGCATAGGGCGGCAAACCGTCGTCGTCAACACCCTGAGGTTTGGCCCCCAGAACGGGAGGTCGGCGAAAGAATCGCACCGTCCAGCGGATTTTTGACACCACCCGGCGCCGCAGATCGCCAGCGCGTGTCGCACGGACGTATAGCGTCACCGTCGAGTGATTCTACCGTTCCGAAAGCGATCGGCACGCTACAGGTTTTTTGAAAGGCGCTCTAGGCGGCCATCTGCTGCGGTTCCAGATCTTCCAACAGATTGATCGTCCGCAACATCTCGCCTTCGGCGTCGTAAAACTGCACCACGCCTACTCGAACCAACCACATGGCCCAGAAATCGTCCACCCGGTAGCTGCGCGCCGAATGACGCCCCTCTTCGATCAGAATGGTTTCGTCCACTTGCGACGAACAGAAAATCGCCGCGCCGAAGTCCTGGAACGTCCGCAAAACCAACTCGCGCACTTCCTGGGGAAGAGGCTCCGTCCTCATCATCGCAACCTCCTGTTGCAGATATCCCGATCAATCACGGCGAGACAATCTACCCGCCCAGACGTTGAAAATCAAGGCAAGTTAGTCAAATCATCGACGCAGGCCGACGAAAATGTTTGACCAGTTTGCCACCAACGCAAATCCTTGCGCCACTTTCCCAACTCCTCACTGAATCACCATATCCTCGCCAAAATACCGCCGCTGCGCCTCCCGATTGGCCAACACCTCGTCCGGCCGACCGTGGCACAAGATCTTCCCTTTGTCGACCACGTAGCTCCGATCGGTGATCTGCAACGTCTCACGAACCTGATGGTCCGTGATCAGGATCGAAATGCCATCGTCGCGCAGCCGCCGGATGATCTTTTGGATGCTGGCGATCGTCACCGGATCGATGCCCGTGAACGGCTCGTCCAACAAGATAATTTTCGGATTGGAGACCAGACATCGGGCAATCTCCAGCCGACGCCGTTCGCCGCCCGACAGCGACATCGCCAGCGACTTGCGCAGCCGCGTGATGTCGAACTCCTCAAGCAGTTCGTTGCAGCGACGCAGCCGCGTCTTGCGATCGAACCCCAAAAGCTCCATGATGCCCAATAGATTTTTTTCGACCGTGAGTTTGCGGAACACGCTCGACTCTTGAGCCAAATAGCCCATGCCGCCGTCGCGCGAACGACGATACATCGGCCACTGCGTGATGTCCGCTCCGTTGAGCGTCACCTTGCCGGCGTTCGGAACGATCATGCCGCAGGTCATGCGAAAGCTGGTGGTTTTGCCGGCGCCGTTGGGCCCTAGCAACCCGACGATCTCGCCTTTCTCCACCCGAAAATCGACGCCATCGACCACGCGCCGCGTGCCGTAGATCTTCACCAGCCCCTTGGCCTCCAACATTGCGGCACGTTTCGATCCGCCGGCCAAACGACCGCCTATCGCCACGGTCGGCTGCGGTTTGATCGGCGGACGAACCACAATCTCGTCGCTCATCGAACGAATCCCATGCGGCTGAAGTTCGGGAAAAACGGCATCGGGACATTCACATATGGAAGCCGATCCCATGAGTGCGGCCAGTAGAGGAACAGCGCCTTGCCGATCAACAGTTCGCGCGGAACCCAATAGTTGTCGGGCCCCCAAAGCCGGCCGTCCTTGCTCCGCGCGCTGTTGTCGCCCAACATGAAGAATTGGTCGGGCTTCAACACATAATCCGGACCGGGCCGCTCGGTTCGATTGGCCGGTTCCGACCCCGGACCGCCCGCTATCGACACCTCGCCGATCGAACGCGACGGATCGGCCACCGACATGTCCGAGATGTAATACAGATCGCGAAAGATCGCCAAATGGCTCAGCGTCGCCTGCGCGCCGACCGCGGCGATGCCCACCGGACTCAGATCGCCGGCGTCGGGCAGCGTGTTGCCCAGATTCTCATACGCCGTCGGCCCGTCGAACGCCATCACCCGCCCGTCGATCCAAAGCCGCAATTCGTTGTCGCAATTCGAGAACCGGACGTCGTGTCGACCGGGCCCGCGAAATGGCGTCGACGCCGTAGGCCGGAACTTCCGCATGTCCGACCCGCTGATCGACAGCTCGGCCCGACCGGTCGCGGCATCCAACCGGCATTCAAACCGCCGGCCGCCCTTGCGAAGCTCGAAAATCAGCTCGCCCTTCGGACTCTGCAAATCGACGGTGCACTGCACGGCCAAATCGCCGACCCAAAAGCGACCGAACGTGTCGAATCGGGGCGCGAAATTCGTACCCTGCACCCGGCTCGCGTTGTACGCCGTGAAATCGCGGATTAACTGCGGCGCGACGCTCTCGGCCGCAATCGTCCCGTGGCTCTCCAGCTCGGCCCACTGCGACGCGGTCGGGATCCGATGGTGATAGCGAAGCCATTGCGGACCGGTCGCCGTCCCGTCCGTGTGAAACGTCACGTCGTCGTCCGATCGCCAGTCGCCGGCCGATTCCGCGGTCCATCGGGCGGGCCAACCTTCTTTGGCCATCCGCCGCATGTAGTCGTTGTTGAACACCGGCTGAAGCACCGCCAGCAATTTTCGGGGCGGCTTGCGCGCGATCCGAAACGGCTCGTCCCCGCGGCGGACCCAAATGTCGCCGTTGCGGATGCGAATCGTTTCGCCGGGCAACCCGATCAAACGCTTGATGAAGTTGGTCCGCGCATCGGCCGTCCCATCCCCCGGAAACTTGAACACCACCACGTCCCACCGGTCCGGATCGCGGAGCTCGTAAAAAAACTTGCCCACCAAAATCCGATCGCCGTTGTACGATGGATATTCTCGTTCACGGCTCAAATCGGCCCGGTAACGACACATCGGACACGTGCCCGACGCGATGCGATACTGCCAACCTTTGGACGCCCCGTCGGAATCCACTTCGTCGCTCGTCCCCACTTGATAAGGACAGCCGCATTTCGGACACGTAAGGTCTTTATGGCGTCCCATCAGCGTCGGGGCCATCGACCCGGTCGGAATCACGAACATCTCGGCCTCGAACGTGCGAAACAAAAACGCCAGCACGAACGCAATCACAATCGACTCGATCGTCTCACGAACGGCCGCCGACGACGGCAGGCGACTCGACGTCTCGGCCGAAGCCGACGAACCGTGCCGCGTCTCAGGAGTAGATTTTTTTAAAGGCATGAAGTCCAACACAAAAGATGGGGATCGCGCAGACCGGGGGGGAGACAGAGACATGCCGCCCCTAGTCTCGGTCCCCTTGCCTCTGAATATACCGAATTCCCAGCGGATTCGGAACTTGAAAATATCGTCCGAAAACGGGCCCGAACGTGACGCTCGGGATCGCCACTAAAACATTGCCCAACAAGAACTTAGCATCAACCGCCGCATATTCACCCCAGATGCGGCTGTCGGACGATTCCGAGCTGTTGTCGCCCAATACGTAAAAATGATCCGCCGGCAGCCGGATTTTTTGCATCCCCGCAACGGAACGATAAAAAATGTCCCGATAGACCCGCACCTGACGGATTGTCACATCAATCCCCTCGGCGGCGACGCCAAACGGACGGTCTGTCCCCCGCGTCGGCGGCCGATCGCCTAGGTCGCGCCGCACCGCAACCGTCCGCCCGTCGACGGCCAGCAAAAATTGCCGGTCGATCAGCGACACGTCGATTCGGTGTGCTTCCGACCCGCCCGTCCGAACGCCAAACGATCCGGCGTCGCCCTCGCCTTCGCCATGAAAGACTTGCCACCGTCGCCAACCGTCCGACTCAAACGCCAACCGCACGCGAAAATCGTCGCAGCCGTCGGTCGCACGGATCCAAAGCGAGCCGCGGCCCGACATCTGTCCGACCCGCAACGACAGCATCAGGTCGCTCACCGCACGAACGTCTTCCTCGCGTCGCGCCCGGCCGGGATTGTACCCGCTCAAATCCAGTACCGCCGACGGCCGAACCGCGTCCTCGGCCGTGCGTCGCTCATGATGGTAGTTGAGCCAGTCGAGCGATGTTTCGCGGGAACCATGGACAAGGGTTCCGGAAAAGAAAAAACGCCCGGCGTCGCATTGCCAACGACTGTCGGACCGCTCCGAGCGCCATCGGGACGATACGGCCGGCCGTTGCGACGGAAAATCGGCGTCATGGACCAGCAAGGCCGCGGCTTGCTGTTGGGCGAAATTTTTGCGGACGATTCGACCGTCCGCATAAACGTCGCCGCAACGAATCTCGATCGTCTCGCCCGGCAGGCCGACAACCCGTTTGACCACGAGCCGATCGGACTGCGTCGGATCCCGCAGGGCGACGACCTGCCAACGCTCGGGCGGACACCGCCAAAACGCCGTGCGGTCGATCAACACGCGGTCGCCGACCAGATCGGGCCGCTCGGCCAGTCGCTGGTCCATCGCTCCACAATTCGGGCAAACCGCTCGAACCGCCCCCTCGGCGTCGCACGAAAACGAAAAACCGCAGTCGCCGCACGTCACCCGACGATGCACGCCACGCAACGTCGGGGCCATCGAATCGCCAACCACGCGACAAGGAATCACCAGTCCTTGCACCAACCACATCTCGACCAGCCCGAGCGACAGCAACGCCAACAGGCCGCCCGAAATCAGCCTCCGCCCCCGAACGGATCCGATGGTTTGGCGAAGAGTCGGCATGGGCCTGTATCCCCGGAAAGCCTCGATGGTGCCCGTTTTTCCGGCCCGTGGCAAGTCCAAATCGCCTGCATAAGCTAGACTTATGAAGCATCCCCCCCCGTGATCGAAAAAACGCCGGAGGCCTCTATGGCCCAAGTCAATCCACCCGGCAACCAGCGTCAATCGTTCCGCTGCCGTGTCAACGACGGTCGGGCCGAGTGTTGGTTGAAAGTCGGATCGCAGACGATTTCCGCCCGGTTGCTGGACGAATCGACCGGTGGTTTCGCCGTGCAGATCGACGAACCGGCGGGCCTGAACTCGGGCGACACCGCGATGCTGCTGACCGACGCCGGTTGGTTTTCGGTCCGCGTGGTCAGCATAGTCGAGCAGCCCGTCGAGCCGGACGCCGTCCCAACCTATCGGCTCGGACTGTTGCGGCTGAGCGACGCCACGCCCTATCAGACGCCAAGCGTTTCGTTGTGGGCCGGAATGCGACGATTTCGCCTGGCCCCATGGATGCCCCCCAATCGACTGTTGATTGTTTTTGCCATTCTGCTGACCTCCGGAACGGTTTTGACGGCGCTCTACCTCACCAAAACCCGTTGGCCGGTGACGATCTTCGACAACGCCGAAAAAGCGTCGTCCAGCCAGGCCGATTGGGATTCCCAGACCCCGACCGATCCCTTCCGCCGAAAATCCCGTCCGTCGCACGCGAGCCCGGCCGGCGCATCCTTCGACGACTCGCCGTTCGACAGCCCGCCGCCATTCGGACGCAACCCCGTCCGACGACGAAGTCTGCCCTCCGCCGGTTCGTTGTCCGAGCGAGCGATGCACGATTCGGTCCGCCGCATGGCCGGGGCCACCGCCCTAACAATGCCCGAGGTCATCCAACGACTGCAACTGACCGACCAGCAACAATCGCAAATTCGGCAACTGGTCGACCAGGCGTCCGAGGCGGTTCGCCAAATGGAGCGCGAGTCGGTCGGCCGGCCGCGCAGCGAACGCGTCCAACAGCGGACCGAACTGCTCGACCATTCGCGCGACGAGGCGTTGAAACTGCTCTCCGACCAACAACGGGCCCAATGGAACGAGCTCACGGCCGCGCCGAAACCGCACTGACGCGAAGCTGCAACAACGCAATCTCCGGCCGGCAATTCCACCGCAGCGGCACGTCGCCCGAGACGCCCCGCGTCACATGCAAAATCGTCGGAGGCGCGTAAAAAACGCCCGAACTATGCTTGACGCCTGACCGGGTCGGCGCAAAAATTGCGCCCAGCGGCGGAATCCGAATCTGCCCGCCGTGCGTGTGCCCGGCCAACATCAAATCCGCATGTTGACGTCTGGCCCAGGCCAAGCGGTCGGGCGTGTGGGCCAACACGATTTTGAGCGCCGGGTCCGCCGGCGACTCGTCGTTCGGACCCCAATCGTCGAACCACGGCCGTTCGTCGCCGGCCAGTGCCAGCGGCGAGCCGTTGATCTCGAACCGGATCCATCGGCTGCCGACGTCCACCAGGCCGTGGCCTTGCAGAATCTGCCGCAGCCGCGCCACATCGACCCGAACGTCGTGGTTGCCCAACACATAATAAACGCCGCATCGCGCCGACAACCGCCCCAGCGTGTCCGCGATCCAATCCAAACACCGCGACCGATCGACCAGGTCGCCGGTGATGCAAACCAGATCGGGCCGCAACTGGTTCGCCACGCGCACAACCTCTCGAAAATACGCCTTGCCGACGCGGCCGAAAAAATGAAAATCGGACAGATGCAAGATCGACAGCCCATCGAGCGCCGGAGCGAGCCTCGGCACGTCGAGCGTCCACCAGCTCTCCTCCAACTGCAAAATCTCGTTGCGCGGCAGCCGGGTCAAAAAGTGATGCCGCCATTCCGCATCCGGCACGCGAGGCAGCGCGGGGTCGATCGCCGCGCGGCGCCGTTGGTGAAACCGCACAACCGCCGGTCGACGCTGCATCAGTCGCATCGCAACGAACCGAACCAGCGTAACGGCCGCCACGGCCCAACAAACCGCCAGATACGCGATCACCGGCCACGGCATCCGCCCGAGACCGCAACTCCCCTCGTCCCAGCAACGCCACCCCAGACCGACCGGAATCAGCGCCGCCGCAGCGAACATCGCCAGCGTAAGCTGCTTGATCCGTCGCCGTCGCAACGGCAGCGCGTGCAGCCGGTTGACCAGCCCGATCCAAAAAAAACCATGCCCCAACAAGGCGAGCAACAGAAGGGTCATTTTCGATCGGCGTCCGCGCGCTGTTCAAAAAGCGAAGAGATCCGGTGGAAAGCGCGCAACGTCCTACTCTCCTCTTTCCCCTGTCCTCTCTCCCGCACGTTTCACTGCGCGACCGGCCGCGGCGTGTTGATGATCTGTTCGATGGCGGCGAGCAGTTGGTCGAGCCGGAACGGCTTGTAGAGCACAGCTTGCAGCCCGGCCTGCCTCGCCTTGACGATCGAATGGCCGGGATCCCAGCCGAAACCGGTCATCAGCACCAGCGGCGCCGAGCCCAAACACTCTTGCAGCTTTAACATAAACTCATAGCCGGTCATGTCGGGCAGCCGGATGTCCGAAATAACCACGTCGTATTCGCCCTCGGCCAAAACGCGAACCATCGAAAGGGCCTCGGCCCCGTCGTGCGCGGTTTCAACGATGCAGCCGTATCGCTCTAACAGATTGTGGGCGGCGCTGCGGACGTTTTCGTCGGCGTCGACGACCAAAATGCGGCGACCCCGCAGCAACGGCCGCTCCTCGGTCTTCAACGTCGTCGGCAGCGCCTCGGTGGGAGCCATCTCGCGGCCCACCTTCTGAATCACCTGCTTGATGTCCCGCGCGTTCCGTAAAATCCGCTGCAATCGCTCCGCCACCTCCGGTTCGTGGCCGATGTAGCGCTCCATGACGTTCACCGCGTCGTTCAAAATCTCGTCGACCGGCATCGCCACCGCGCTGTGGATCGCCTCGACGCTCTCGGCCGCCGTGCTGACCTTTTCGGCCGCCAACAGCTCCAACGTGTTGAGCGTCGCGGCCACGTC
Source organism: Planctomycetaceae bacterium (assembly GCA_021372005.1). GTDB lineage: Bacteria > Planctomycetota > Planctomycetia > Pirellulales > Thermoguttaceae > JAJFVC01. Next base: position 46,884 of record JAJFVC010000060.1, read on the forward strand.
GCGGCAGAAAATCTCCAAAAATTGCAGATCGCTCTCCGTAAAGGCCCGCGGCTCGGGGCTTTCGACGTTGAACGTCCCGATCACCTCGTCGTGCAGCATCAACGGGACGGTCAGCGAACTCTTCGCGCCGGTCGCACCCGGCAAATACAGCGGGTCTTCGGTCGTATCCTCGCACAGGTAGCTCTTGCCGGTGGCCGCCACAAAGCCCGTCACGCCGTTGTTCTGCGGCTGAGCCCAAAGCTCGCGCGACGCGGCCTCGTCATTCATGCCCATCGAAAGCAGCGAATCGAGCCGGCCGGTCTTCTGGTCCAACAACCGAATCTCGACCACGTCAAACCGCAACAGATCCCGCGTGAAATGCAAAATATTCGACTTCAGCAGCTCGACGCGGTCGTGCACGGCCATGTGCGCGATCTCCGACGGCGCAAGGTCGGCCAACTCCATGCCCGCCTGATGAATCGCCGCCATCTTCTGCTGCTGATGGACTTCGTTGGTCACGTCACGGACCGTGACGACCAAATGCCGGGCCGGGGCGCCCGCCTCGCGCAACGGCGCGGCGTGCACGTGATAGTAGTGATTCTCGCCGCTGCGAAGCGTCGAACTGGTGGCCTGGCCGGTTGCCAACGCCGTATGGAACGGGCAAAAGTCCGGCCCAAGAATTTCCGGGCTGCCCAGCACCGTATAAAAATTCACCCCCAAAATCGAATCCCGATGGAACCACTCGCCCAACCGACCGTTGCTCCAAACGACCGAATTGTCGCTATCCAACAGAACGACGCCGTCCGGCATGCCCTCCAACACCTGCTCGTTTTGCAGCAGCCGCCCGACGCGCAACACCTCTTGAATATATTCGGACGAGACATAGACCCCGGCGAACGCCTCGCGGCTCAGGTGGCCCAACGCTCGGACCACATTCGACGCCACGACCACTTCGTGCGACTGAGCGGCGCGATCGAGCAACTGCTCGGCATTTTCGTGGGAATCGCAAATCAGCAGGATTTTTGGCTTGGTCGTCAAACGAACGTACTCCGCCGTGCGTGTGTCACCGGCCCTGGTGCGCCGAGTTTTTCCAAGGTTCATTTCATTATAGGGGGCCCGGCGCCGATGAACAATCGCCCTTAGGGTCCATCGTCGACCGCCCGTTAAGATTGATCGGTCCGCCACACTCGACGTATTGATGGCTCGTTGTGCAAAGTCCGCATTTTTTGCGACCGTTTCGGTCCACGTCCTCGGCATACTCGACACGGACGCTATTTTCGGACGTTTTTCAATTCGCCGGCCGCCGCCAACCTTGAGGTTGCAGAAAAATGCCACGTCGGAGGGGCGTCGATTGCGTCTCGGTGATCCGTCATCCGGTACGACCGCCAAAATAGGCCCTCAAATTCTCGTTTCGACCGCCCGTCCGTCCGCCGCGCTGAAGCCGAACGGAACCGACGGCCGATCCTTGATACGAACCGAAAGGAAACCAAAATCAAAGGATTTCGGCGAACGGAATCGCCTCCTGATAGTCAGTCCGTGTGAAGGAGGCCCGTCTTATGTGGCGATCGCTTTTTTTAGCCCTCGGCTTTTTTCTGATGGTTCTCGGAGTCGAGTGCCTCGGGGTCGAACGCGTCAACCTGAAGGTGCGCGACGCGGCGCCGGCCCCGGTCTCTCCGTTCGACTTGGAGGCCAAAGAGGGGTCGCAAACCCAAATCGTCCCGCCGCCCTGGGCCCCCTGGAGCCTGCTGGCCACCGGCGCGGTCGTTTGCCTGTATTCGTTCACCATCCCGCGTCGCGTGGCGGGCAACTGATCCCCAAGCCCCCTCTGATTTCCGATGGCTGAGTTTCGCATCGAACGCGATTCGATGGGCGAAGTGCAACTGCCCAAGCTCGCCTACTATGGCGCGCAGACCCAACGCGCCGTGGACAATTTTCCGATCTCCGGCCGACCGCTGCCCGCCGAACTGATCCACGCGCTGGGTCTGGTCAAAGAGGCCGCCGCGCACGTGAACGAGGAGCTCGGACGGCTCCAACTCGACCGGCCCCGTCGCGACGCCCTTTGGACCGCCTGCCGCGAAGTGGCCGACGGCCGATTCGACGACCAATTTCCCGTCGACGTGTTTCAAACCGGATCCGGCACGTCGACCAACATGAACGCCAACGAGGTGATCGCCAATCGAGCCATCGAACTGTCGGGCGGCGACCGGTTCGCCCCCGTCAAAACCATCCATCCGAACGATCACGTCAATCAGGGGCAAAGCACCAACGACGTTTTTCCGACGGCGATCCACGTAGCCGTCGCGTCGTCCATCCGCCTGCAGCTTCGACCGGCGTTGGAACGATGCACCGCCACCTTGACCGACAAAGCGGCCCAATGGCAGTCGATCCTTAAAATCGGCCGCACCCATCTGGCCGACGCCACGCCGATGACCTTGGGCCAAGAGATCGGCGGCCTGGCTCGCCAACTCCAGCGATCCGCCGACCGCGCCGAGTCGGCCGTGCAGGCCCTGATCGAATTGCCCGTCGGAGGCACCGCCGTCGGATCGGGCCTGAACGCACATCCCGAGTTCGGACGCCGCGTGGCCGCCCGACTCGCCCGCGAAACCGAAATTCCCTTCGTCGAGGCCGCCGACCACTTCGAGGCCAACGCCCAGCGCGACGGACTGGTCGAGTGCCACGCCGAGCTCCGCACGATTGCCGTGACGTTGTTCAACGTGGCCAACAACCTGCGATGGCTGGCCTCGGGCCCGCGCTGCGGCTATTACGAGGTCAAATTGCCCGACCTCCAGCCCGGCAGTTCGATCATGCCCGGCAAGGTGAATCCCGTGCTTTGCGAAAGTCTGATGCAAGCCGCCGCCCGGGCGATCGGCAACGACCAGACGATCGCGTTGTGCGGCGCCACCGGCGGACAGTTTCAGTTAAACATCATGATGCCGGTGATGGCCGACGTCTCGCTGGAAACCGTCCGACTGCTGGCCCGTGCGGCCGATGCCTTCGACCGCCTGTGCTTGACCAACATGGAGCCAAACGCCGAGGTGTGCAACGCGGCCGTCGAAAAAAGCCTGTCGATGGTCACCGGTCTGAATCCGTACCTCGGCTACGATCGGGCCGCGGCGCTGGCCAAAGAGGCGTTCGTCACGGGTCGGACGATCCGCGAGCTGTGCCGCGAGAAAAAAGTGCTGCCCGACGATCAACTCGAAGCGGCTCTCGACCCGCGCCGCATGACCCGCCCGCAGGCGTGACCGCCGCCGGTCGTCAACGAGGCCGCTCGGACGAAAGCCTGCCTTTTGCCGAGAAACGCCTGCCCGCCGCTTTTCTTTTCCTGCGAAATCAAGAAACGTTGCCCAAACGCACATAGTGGGGCAGCGGGCCCACAAGCGGCTTCAAATAGTCCACGCACGCCTGGGTCACCGACAGCCCTTCGGCGTTGATGAACTCGTCCGGCATCGGCTTGGCGCCCAGCGCCACCTCGGCCAGCGGCGCCGTGCCCAACGACCACCGATACGGATCGGTCGACTCGCGCACAATGCTGACCATGACGCCCGACGTGCCTGCAACGGCCAGCTCGACGGCCCTTCGACCGCAGGCGTACGCCTCTTCGACGTCGCCGGGGCAGGTGCGATCGGCCGCGCACATTTGCAGCGACTCGCACACCTGGAACTCGCCGCGCCAGTCGAACTCCTCGCGGATCATCCGATGCAGCATCATCGCGGCGCTGGTGCCGCCCATCGCGCCGAACTCGACGTTGGCAAACTTGTCCTTCGTCTGCGACGCGCTGATCGGCGTGCCGTCGGCGTAACAAACGCCTTCGCCGCAGACGATGCTGCACCAACCGTAACGGTCATGGCAACGACGCACCGCGGCCAAAAACTTCTCGCGGTCAAACGCCCGTTCGGGCAGCAAAATGATGTGCGGCGCGTCGTCTTCCGACCGCTTGGCCAACGCGGCGGCCGCCGGCAGCCAACCGGCCGAACGACCCACCGTCTGAAAAATTACGTACTGATCGACCCGCTGCATGTCCCGGGCGAGCAATCCGGCCTGCTGGACCGACAAGGCTACATAGCGAGCCGCGCTGCCGAACCCCGGCGTGTGATCCGTGCCGCACAGATCGTTGTCGACCGTCTTCGGTACGCCCACGCCGATCAACTCATAACCCTGCTGGCGGCAGTACTTCTCCACACGATGGATCGTGTCCATTGTGTCGTTGCCGCCGATCAGGAAATAGTATCGGATGTCGTGCTTTTTAAGCATTTCGAGCACTTTGGGGAAATCGGCGTCCTTTAGCTTGTGCCGACAACTGCCCAAAGCCGAACTGGGCGTCGTGCGCAGGCCCTCGATCACCGCCGCCGGCTCGCGGCCCAAATCGAGCACTTCGTCCCGCATAAACCCATCGATGCCAAACCGCATGCCCAGCGTCTTGCCGATCGCCTCTTGCTGCAAACACGCTTGAATGATCCCGCACAGACTGGCGTTGATCACGCTAGTCGGTCCACCGCTTTGTCCAAGAATCGCATTGCCTCGAAGCATTTTGGAGTTCTCTCGGGGAATGGGGAGTTTTTTAGAATTGCGACACAAATCAAAAAATGGCTCTAAAGCCAACGGCCGGTCCACGCCAACAACTGATAGAAAAACTGGGCGTACCAGCCACCGACCTCGAACTCCGCGCCGGCCACCACTTCGGTCACGCGACGGTCACCCCAATCGACCATCCCGCCGACCCAGTGCGGCGCCACGTCGGTGGCCAACGCCGCGGTCCGCCCTTCGCCATATTGCCCAACGACCAGCAACGGCGACCGCCGATCCGGCCGAAACTGAAATTGCCCGCCTTCGCAGCGCACGTCGAACTCGACGCCGTTCAACACCACCTGCGCCTCGTCGCGCGGCGAGAATCGATTGAACCCGCCGATCCCCGGCGGCCGATCCCACGGCAAGCCCTCCGTGATCGGATGCGCCGTCGCCACTTCAACCAGACACGGCTGCGCGCAATTCGCACGGTCGTCCGCCCGACCCATCACGACCGGCAGCGCATCGGCCAGCGGCGATTCATGATACTCGCCCAACCGTCCGAAATAACTCTCCCAGCCGCCGAGCATCAGCAAGCCCGACCCGCCCCGAACCGCTGCGACCACGTGTTGCATGGCCGGACGACCGAAACGCCGGGCCGGATAGTCGCTCACCACGTACAATGCATAGGCACGGTCCCGAAACCCTTCCGACGGCGACTCGGCGCTGGGCACATAGTCGAACTCCACGCCGTAATGACGCATGATCGCGGCCAGATAGCCCGCCGCGCCGGTCAAAAAATCGTCGCCCAAATAGCAAACCTTCGCCGCCATCACGAAGCCCCCGCGAACATCGCGTGATATTGGGCGGGATTGTAAAAGTGGAATCCCAATTCGCGGAGATACTCGATCGCTCCGGCCTCGCGCTGGATCGCCACGACCGCCTCGATCTGCTCTTGGCTGGCGAACGCCCGAATCGCGTCGAGCTTCGACTCCAACATCATCGGCGTCGCCTCCACCCGAATCTGCGGCGGTTCGGGAAAATCGCAATAGCAGGCAAACTCATACACCTTCGGCACCTCGGCGATCGGATCGCCCAGTTCGGGCCAGATGTTGCCCTGAGCGTGAAACAGGCTGATGAGCGTTTCCTCATGGACGATCTGATGGTCCGGGTGCAGGTCGGCGTGCGTCGGCAGAAACACCCGATTCGGCCGAACCTGGCGCAAGGCGTGTGTCAGCGCGTTTTGCATGCCGCCGGCCCCTTCGATTTCGGTCGGCGCGCCGATCGTCGTGAAGTGCCGCCCGCGATAGGCGTTCAAATTGCAGTCGGGACATTCCAGAAACCGCAGATTTTCCACCGGCAGCCCGAGGATCTCATACGCCTTTTCGGTCTCTTCGCGGCGAATCTTGACGATGCTCCGCCGTTGCTCGAACCGGCAGTAGCCCATCCGCCCGTCGGTGACCACCACGGCGTTGACCGACGCGCCGACGGCCAACCCCACCTGAAACGTCAGCCCGGCGCCGATCACCACGTCGTCGTCGTGCGGCGAGACGAACATCCAGCGTTCGTCCGCGCCCCGCCAGTCCGAAAACAGCTCCGCAATCTTCGACGTTGCCAAGACGCCGCTGTCCGTCCGCCGCAAAAACCGAATGCAATCCGCCATGCTCGTCGAGTCCCTTAAAATCAATTGAGGACGTGTCTCACCCGCCGGTGAACTCGTTGCCGATCTTGCGGGCCCGCTCGGCCTTGTCCAAATTGATGCCCAGCGCCACGCCGACGTGCACCAAAATGTTCCAGCCGGCCAACAATTGCAGCACCGTCTGATAGCCCTCCACATGCGGAATCCGAATCGTCGGCAGCGACGTCTCTTGGTCCGCAATGGCGATCACCGTCATTCCCACACCGTCGACCAGCGATTTCTTGAACTTGTCCACCTCGGCCGGGAACGGGTCGACCACGACGACCACCTCGTCCGATCGCATCACTTCCTCGACGCCGTGGACCGCATAAGTGCCTTCCAGATAATCGCTCTTCTTGTGCGTAATCTCGTTCGTCTTGAGCGTCAATTCCTCGGCCACGCCGTTGTTGCGGCCGGCAAAATAAAGCATCGGCGCCTTGGCCAGCTTGGCGATCAACGCGGGGTCCAACTCGGCCTCCAACACCTCGCGGGCCTTTTGGGCCGCCGCGGACTGCTGGGCCGCCATCGGCGAACTCTTTTCCCACGGCAACAGCAGCGACCGATACACCAACGCCTGCTCGACGACGCTCTTGGTCGCGGCCACCGCATCTTCCTTGCCGCAGCCGAGCGTGTAGCAGCGGTCGGTCACCTCTTCCAGCAAGCACGGGCTGTTGGCCGTCAATCCGAATCGCTTTTTGTGGCCTTGTTGGCCCAACCGAGTGAACAGCGAAATCAACTCTTTCGTGCGTCCGCTGTTGCTGGCCCCAAAAACGGCGAAACCGCTCAAGTCGTACTCATGCGACTGCCGAGCGCCCTCGGTGGCGACGCTCAGCGGCAGACCTTGCCGCAAAATTTCGCAAATCAAATTCTTGGCCGGAAAGATGCGGCTGGACCCCTCACCGGTCAAAAACAACCGGCCGGTCTGCCGAATGGTTTGGGCGGCCTCGGCAGCCTGTTGCAGATCGAGTTTTTCAATGACGCTGGGCGTTTCCAGCATCTCTTGGACCAGGGCGAATTGGCTGTATTTTGAGTCGCGTGGATTCATTGCTGCTCTCGTGAGGTCATCGGGGAAACGAACGAAATTCCAAGAACCCTCAGTATAGAACTTACCGCGATTCCGTTCAATAGGGACCTCGTGAAACCGACCACCCCCTCGGTGGTATAGCCCTGGCAGCCCAACCCTCGGCGCGGTATCCTCCTATCCGTTACATTGGAACCTTGCATGAACGCCCAATTCATCTCGATCGACGGCGGCGACGGCGCCGGAAAGTCCACTCAACTTAAACTGCTCGCCGCCTGGCTCGAACAGCAAGGCCGTCCGGTGGTTTTGTGCCGCGACCCCGGCAGCACACCGCTGGGCGAAATGGTGCGCAACATCCTGCTCGATCACCACAATCTGGCGATCCACCGCCGTAGCGAAATGTTGTTGTACATGGCCGCCCGAGCCCAAATGGTCGAACAGATCATCCGCCCAGCGTTGGACCAAGGCAAGACGGTACTCTGCGACCGCTACTTGCTAGCCAACGTGGTCTATCAGGGCCACGCCGGCGGGCTCGATGTCGCGACGCTCTGGCAGGTAGGCCGCGTCGCCACCGGCGGGCTGCTGCCCGACGCAACCATTGTGCTCGACATGCCGGTCGAGGCCGCCGCTGCACGAATCCAGCGGCCGTTGGATCGCATGGAGTTGCAGGGCGAGGCCTTTCACGCCCGAGTGCGCGAAGGTTTTTTGACGGAAGCCAAAAAATCTCCCGAAAAAATCTTCGTAGTCGACGCAACTCGCTCGGTCGACGAAGTGCAGGCGGAAATCCAAAAAATTGTTGGAAAACAGGGTTGAAAACAAAACGTCCGTCCTCGCACCCTCGACCTCACCCTCTCCACTCGACTCCAAAATGGCTTGGCACGGAATTGACGGACACGACGACGTGGTCGAAGAGTTTCGCCGGGCGATCGGCCGCGGTCGATTGGCCAGCAGTTTCTTGTTCGTCGGTCCGCCGGGCGTCGGCAAACGCACCTTCGCGTTGAAGCTGGCCCAGGCGATGCTCTGCACGACGCGGCCCGAGACGGCGTTGGACCCCTGCGGCGCGTGCCCGTCGTGTTTGCAGATCGCCGCCGGAACGCACCCCGATGTGGATGTCGTCTCGAAGCCGGACGACAAATCGTTCCTGCCGCTGGAGCTGCTGATCGGCGAACGCGAGCATCGGCGCCGCGAGGGCCTGTGCCACAATTTATCCCTGAAACCGAGCCTCGGCGGACGAAAAATCGCCATCATCGACGACGCCGACTTTTTGAATCCCGAAGGCGCCAACGCCCTGCTGAAAACGCTCGAAGAGCCGCCGCCCCGATCCGTGTTGATCCTGATTGGCACCAGCCCGGCCAAACAATTGCCGACGATCCGCTCCCGCTGCCAATTGATCCGGTTTCAACCGCTGCCGCTCGACGTGGTCGAACGACTCGTGTTGTCCAGCGGACTGACGGCGGACCCGGCCGAGGCCCATCGGCTCGCGCAGCACAGCGAAGGCAGTCTGGAGCGGGCCCGCGATCTATCGGACGGCGAACTTTGGTCGTTCCGCGACGCGATGGTCGAGCGACTCTCGAAGCCCATGCTCGAAAGCGTCGAGCTGGGCCACACGGTGTCGACGTTCGTCGATCAGGCCGGCAAAGAGGCGTCGGCGCGTCGAGCCCGCTTGCGGCAGGTGATCGGCATGGCCGTCGAGTTTTATCGCCGCCGACTGCGCGAGCCATGCGACGCCACGATGAGCGACCGGACCGCCGCCCGTCTGGAACGCTGCCTCGACGCGCTCGAACAGATCGACCGCAACGCCAACCAGACCACGCTCATCGAATGCTGGGCCGACGACTTGGCCCGCGACGACTGACCGCGGCCGCCCTCTCGCTGTAGCGGGTTGGGCGCCATGTCCACGCTTGCCGTGGGCATGTTTTCCCGAGAAAATCACGTCTCGTCGAAAATCCGATCGAACAGCCCGCGGATCCGCCGCGTCGCCGTTTCGTAGTCCGTCAGCAGTTCCTCGCGGCTCGGATAGTGCAGCAAATTGGCCAGCTTCGTCAACTCCACCGAGTCTTGCGGCAACTGGTCCCGGGCCGTCGAGTTCATCAGCCGCAGCCGGCTCTCGATCGTCCGCAGCAGCCGATAGTTCGCGTTCAATTGCGTGTAGTCGTCCGCACGGAGCAAGTCCGCGCGCCGCAGCGCCGCCAGCGCGTCAAGCGTGTTCGGCGACCGCAGTTCCGGATTGCCCCGGGCGTGTTTCAGTTGGAGCATTTGCACGAGAAACTCGACGTCGACCAACCCGCCGGGCCCGCGTTTCAAGTCGCCCGCCGACGCGGCCGTTTCTTCCAAGCGCCGCCGCATCTGCCGGATTTCGACGGCGTCCTTGTGCCGCCACCGATGCGAAAACGCCGCCCTGCCCACGACCGACACCGCCGCCTTGACGGCCGACGGCGATCCGTACACGGCCCGGGCTTTGCACAGCGCCTGCCGCTCCCAAAGTTGCCCGCCCCCTTCGGCGAAATACCGGGCGAACTCGTCGAACGTCGTGGCCAACGCGCCGCTGCGGCCGGTCGGACGCAATCGGGCGTCGATCTCGTAGAGCCGCCCAAAGCCGCTCATCCGCGTCGTTGTCTTGATGATCCGTTGGCCCAACTCGCTGAAAAAATGTTGATTCGTCGTGGTCGCTCGAACGGCCGCGTCGGGCGGCGTCGCAGTGTGGCCGTCGGCCTCGTACAGAAAGATAACGTCCAAGTCGCTGTGGTAGTTCATCTCGCGGCCGCCGAACTTGCCCAGCGCCAACACGACCATCTCGCACGGCCGGCCCGCCCGATGGCCCTCTTCCACGCAAGGCCGTCCGAACCGCGCGGCCAGCCGTTCGTATTCCGTCTCGGCGATCTGCCCGAGACACGCCTCGGCGATGTCTGACAACGCGCCGGTCGTGGCTTGCACGTCCTCCTTGCCCAAAATGTCGCGCACGCCCACGCAAAGTTGCTGGTCGTTCTTGAAACTATGCAAGATCGGATCGATGTCCTCGGCCCCGCGGCACAACTCGGCCAGCCACTGCCGCATCTGCTCCAACGTCGGCAGCTTGTCCAACACCAGGCTGTCCATCAAGCTGTCGATCATGCCCGGGTTGCTCGTCAAAATGCCCGACAGGTGCGGACTGTACGCGCACAACTCCACGTACAGCCGCAAACTCGGCGGATTGAAGCTAAAAAGCTCCCACAACACGCCCTTGCCGCCCAGCGAATCGCTCACCTTGTCCAGATTGACCAGCGTCGAGTCCGCGTCGGCCGTTGCGGCAATGGCCGACAACAGCGGCTGCGCGATCGCGGCCAAAAAATGCCGGCAGCGACGCGTCGACAAAAACCGGATGCGTTCCTCGGCCAGCGACATCAAGTTGCGATACGCCTGCCGAACGTCGCGGAACGGATATTTGCCCAACACCTCGACGATCCGCGACTCGGGCGGGTCGGGGTCGAGCACCAAATCCACCTCGGCCTGCGACTGTTGATCGTCGTGAAAAGCGTCGTGCAGCAGATGGTCGAGGATTTTGCGGTTCAACTCGGTCTTGGCCCGATAATCGTCCAAAAACGCCTCGAGCGCCGACTGCTCCTCGGTGGTCGCATAGCCCATCCGCAGCGCCAGCTTCCGCAACTCGTCGCGATTCTCCGGCAGCAGGTGCGTCTGCAAGTCGAGCATGATCTGCAACCGATGCTCGATCTTCCGCAGGAACGAATAATTCTGTTCGAGAATCGACCACTCCAAATTGGTCAAACATCCGACGTGCTCGAGCTGCCGCAGCGCTTCGAGCGTGTTGCCGGTCCGCAGCTCGGGCAGGTCGCCGCCGTTGAGCAGTTGCAGAAATTGAATGACGAACTCGACGTCGCGGATGCCGCCCCGGCCGGTTTTCACGTCCCGAGCGCCGCCGCCCACGTCGTCGGTCAATTGTTCGATCCGCCGCTTCAGGGCCTTGATGCCGCTGATGTCGGCGTGGCTCAAATAGCGCCGATAGATCCACGGACCCAGCGTCTCCAAAAACTCGCCGCCCAGCGACAGATCGCCGGCGATCGTCCGGGCCTTGATGTACGCCTGCCGCTCCCAGGTCCGCCCGCGATTGTCGTAATAGCTCAGCGCCGACTGCACGTCCGCCACCATCGGGCCGCGCTGACCCTCAGGCCGCAATCGCAAATCGACCCGATAGGCCGAGCCCAACTCCGTCATCTCGGTCAACAACCGCACGATCTCCCGAGCGACCAGGTCGAAAAACTCGGCGTTCGAGATCGTCCGCCCGCCCTCGGTGCGGCCCTCGGTCTCGGCCAAAAAAATCAGATCGATGTCGCTCGAATAGTTCAACTCCAACCCGCCGAGCTTGCCCATGCCCAAGACGACGAACCGCGCCGGTTGGCCGTCGGGCCGCCGCGGCGCGCCGCGCTGCGACTGCACCTTGCGCCATGCGGCCCGCAACGCCGCCTCGACGATCGCATCGGCCACATACGAAATCTGCTCGGTGACGATTTTGAGCGATTGCTCGCGCACGATGTCGGCATACGCGATCCGCAGCGTCTCGCGCCGTTTGAACCGCCGCAGCGCCCGCAACACGGCCGTCTCGTGCTCCAACGCCGCGATCTCAGCCGATAGCTCCTCGACCAGCGACAGCCGAGCCACCGCCTGCCCCTCGGTCAATCGCAGCAGATCAAAACTCTCGGGATCGACCGCCAACAGATCGCTCAAATACTGGCTGGTCGAAAAAATCTGCAACAAGGTGGGCAGCGCGTGCGGATCGCGCTCGAACAACGTGCCGACCGACAAAGGATTGCGCGACGCCCGGACGAATCGTTCGAGATTGTGCAGGGCCATGTCGGGATCCGCACAGCCGGGCAGGTGTTTTTCGAGCTGCTCGCCGACGACGGCCAACAGGTCCAACGGCACCCCGGCCTCGGCCATGCCCAGCAGATTGCCATGGGCGCGACGCACGTCGACCAGCCCCAACCGGCAAAGCCACACGCCGGCGGCGTAAGGGTCGTCGAGATATTGGCGCAGAGTCGAGATATCCATGAAGCCGGACCGCGACAGGGTGGCGTACAACGCGTTTTTCTATTGTATCACGCGTCGCCCAAGCCACCAGAGGCGTCTGGGAGTCTCCACAAGACGCCACCCCGCCGGCGATCGACCTTACGGAATCGGAAACACACGGCCGGACGACAAAACGTCTTGCTCCGACGTCGGGCGTCGCGACTGTTGCCCAGGCGGCAGACCATAGATTTCCCATGGACGCAAAACAATCCGATAGTCGTCCACCATGTTGTTTTTCGAGGGATCCCAGGGCGCATACTGAACATACGGTCCCGTGGACCAAAGAAACGGCGACTTGGCCGGCAAAGATTGCAGCTTGGTGTAGTAGTTTGGCTTCCAAGACAGCGAGGCCGACGCGCCCTTGGAAAAATACAAAAACGGTCGGTGGGAATACGGATCGTCGGGCAATCGATCCAGACAGGGGCCGACCAACGGGTCGAGTGTTTTCGGCAGCGAGCCGTGTTGGAGCTTCCAAGCCTCCAAGGCCAAAATCAACTGCGTCGCCCGACGATACGTCTGATTGAACAGAAGACGTCGGGCCAACAATGTGTTGTCGGGCCAACTGTAAAATCGAGCGAACTCATCGCGATAGATGGCCGGCAGTCCCAGTTGTTCACGGAGCACGTAGAGCAGTTCCGATTCCTTCAACGGTTCCAATTTTGTCTGCCAACGACGCATCTTTTGAAAATCGTTCGGGCCCACGCAAACAACCGAACCGGACTTGAGATCCGCCAAGCCGCGAAGCTCGCAATACGTCTGAAACTTCAGCAATCGCAACGCCCGCTCACGCTCCCACGGCACGCGCATCCAGAGCAAGGTCGTCAATGGCAACGGGTCCTTTGTCCCGATCCGACCGAGCATCGTAAAATCGTCGTGCAGCGCCCGCCAAAGAACGCCGTAGCGGACCTGGATCGACCCGATCAGCGAATCGTGAGCCGTCTGTTTGGCCAACTGTCGTTCGACGGCCAGCAGCCGTTCGGGCGTCTGTCCCGGCCGAACCGACCACTGAATCAAACGATCGTAGGCTTCTTGTTCAAAGAGCAGCCCTACATCCGGCAGCCAATTCCGATATCGCAAGGCCAGGCCGATCACCGCCAAATCCTTCCGCGATTCCTCGTCCAGGTTTTTGCCTTTCCCAAGATGTTTCGCATAGGCATTGAGCGATACCTGCTCTTTCACCGTGAGCGGACGCGGCAATTCTTTTTCGAGAGGCCCGAGGTCGACGTAGGGAATCTGATAAATTCGATACAACGACACGGCCGTCAGCACCGCAGCGATCGGAATCACGATTGCTGCGGCCGGCCGCCACCACGATCGCCAGGTGTTTCGTTCGATCAACCAATCGCGAGTCCGTAGTCGGCTGGCCAAAATCAGTCCGAGCAAGATCGGCAACGCCGACCAACTCCAAGGAATCTGAAACAACAGGACCATCCACCAAAAAACGGCCAACACGCCGGTTGCAAGCACGCTGCACAGCCCGGCCAACACGTGGCTACGAAGAAACATCGCGCAGCACTGCCCGGCCGCAAATCCGAAAACCACGTAACCCACCGTGAAAAGAAACGCCGGCGAAAAATCGAAAATCGAGGAATCGGCCGTCGGAATGCAATACTGCGGCCAGCCTGCGTGTTGCCAACGCATGGCGTCCGTCAGACGTTGCTGAGCCAAGGGGTGATCGACAAAGTACAGCAACACAGGAAGCACTACCATCAGTAGCGGCATCAGCGACGCTTGCCCGCTCCACCACACCCAACGCGGCGTCACGCCGTGATCGGCCAAAAAACGATACCGTCGCCGCACTTGATCGGACGAGAATGCCAACATCCCGAACACGGGCACACAGGCGAACGCCAAGAGCAACAGCGGCTGCTGGGCAATGCTTTGGGCCAACGGGTTCCCATAATGCGGCAAAACCAGCATATCCGGCGGAAACGCAGCCAGCAGAAAAAAGACCACATACAGCACCGCCGCCGGCCCGCCCGATTGCCGAACGTGCAGCCACAACAATCGGCCAACCATCGCTATCCGGCCCGGAGAAGGATCGTCGTAAAACCATCCGGGCATGACGTCCGTCGCAACCTTCGAATCAACACCCTGCCGCCGCGAACGTTTTTCGTCAAACCATCGCATCGCCAGCCAGACGTCGATCAGCGCGACCACCGCCGCAATCGCCGCACGGTAGGGCATCGCCAGCCAATAACCATACGTGATCGCGTCGGGGCTGAGCGTCAGCGACAACAGGTGCAAGTAGACCGAGACCACGGCAATGCCCAGCACCGCCGACAAAAGCACCTGGCCCGTCCGAAGCGAAAACAACACCGACCAGACGAACAATTCGACGCCCCAAAACCCAAAAACCACCAACACGGCCAACGGACTAAAACCCTGCGGCGGATGCAACGTCCAACCGCTCAAGGCAAACGCCAACACGGACGCCACGCCAAGCACCATCGCAGCGCTGGCCATCGAAAAAACCACCTTGCCCCAAAACACCGTCCCCGCGCGCGTCGGCAACGAACGTTGCACCTCAAAGGTCCCGTTTTCCCGCTCGCCGGCGAACAACATCGCCCCGCTGCCCAGCAAATAAAACGCCGGCAGTCCCGCGGCGGTCCAAAACAAGAACAGCGGACTGTTCACCCGCGAAAACGTCTCAAAAAACACCCACTGCAACGCAACGGTCATCAGCGCCATGGCGATCCACAGCGCCCGTTGCAGACGGTATTCCTTCCAAACAGTTCGCCAAAAAATTGCGTGCGTCGACATGGTGGTTCGCCGCTAAGCCTTGTTTTTCAGTTTTCGCCCATTCGCCCCTCGCCCCTATCCCCTCGTCCCTGTTTCCTGTCCCCTACTTCCCCATATAAGCAAGAAAAATGTCTTCCAAACTGGCCGTCTCGCATTCGACGGACTCGATCGACACGTCGGCCCGGAGTCGGGCCAACTCCGCGTCGCCGCCACGCACCAGGGCCTGCCATTGCCGCGACTGACGACGCTCCGAAAGCACCGCGTCGCCCAGCTCGGGCACGACCGCCGCCTGGTCTCGGAACGTGACGGTCCAGCGCCGCACCTGACGTTTCAGCTCCTCGAGCGGTTCGACCAGCAGCAGCCGGCCGTGACGCAAAATGGCCACGATGTCGGCCACCCGCTCCACCTCGCCGATCTGATGGCTCGACAGAAACACGGTCTGTCCCTGCGCCGCCCGATCGACCATGCTGTCCAAAAACTCGCGACGCACCATCGCGTCCAGGCCCGAGGTGGGCTCGTCCAAGAGGAGCAACTCCGGACGGTTGGCCAACGCCAGCGACAACGCCACCTTGGCCGTCATCCCCTTCGACAGCGTTTTTAGTTTCTTTTGGGGTGGAAGGCCGAATTGGCTGGCTAGATTTCTGTATTCCGCCAAAAAGCCCGGGCCGTAAAATCCCGCGGTGAACCAGCCGATCTCCTCGACCGTCATCCACTGGTAGAGCGTCGGCCGCTCGGGCACGTAGCCGACCCGCTGACGAATCTGCAATCCCTGCCGACCGCTGTCGAGCCCCAACACCTCCGCGCGACCCGAGTTGGCCTCGGCCAGCCCGAGCATGATGCGAATGGCCGTGGTCTTGCCCGCCCCGTTTTCGCCCAGCAAGGCAAACACCACGCCCGGCGGCACATCCACCGAAACCCGGTCGAGCGCCGTTTCATGTCCAAAACGCTTGGTAAGCTGATCCAGTTGGATGACTGAGGTCATGATAAGGTCCTGTTGATAGCCCGTGACAAATGCACAACCGCCAACCGATTATTCTCCCGCCGACCGATCTTGGCCTTCCCCTCGAAAAAACTCCTCCTCGACCAACTGCCGAAGCTCTTGGGCGTCGAGCCGGCTGTGCCGAGCCTCCTCGAACACCTGGGCAAGCCGCTGGCGAATCAATTCCAAGCGTCGCTGACGGCATCGCGTGGCAGCCCCTTCGGCCACAATCAGACCCGTGCCGCGAACCGACGCCAACACGCCGTCGTCCTGCAACTGGCGATAAGCCCGGGCCACGGTGTTCGGATTGATGGTCAACTCCCGAGCCAGCTCGCGGACCGAGGGAATCATCTCGCCTTCCCGAAGCAGACGCCCGGCCACGGCAAACACAATCTGACGGACCACCTGCTCGTAAATGGCCAGTTCGTTGCTGAAATCAATCCGGAAAAACATACGGCACCTGTACTAGGGTTATAGTACAGTATACGGATGGCTTCAAAAATGTCAAGCTCAAGAAAAAAATATGGTCAAAAGGCGAAAAAATCCCCTCTCCCGCCGGGAGAGGGAAGGGTGAGGGCGGAAGCGAAGAAGAACTCCACCCCCTTCCCGGCCGACCCGCTCTCCGCTTTACTACCGAAGATGAACTATCGCGGGCTGCGAACGACGATTTGGGGACTTGGTCATTTTGGCGGCGGGCTGGCGGCGGCTCGATGGCTCGCTCACGAGGGCGCTCAAGTCACCGTGACCGATCAGGCCGGGCCCGATGTGCTGGCCGATTCGCTTGCACAATTGGCCGACGTGCCGATCGCGGCCTATCACTTGGGCGGCCATCGCGCGGAAGATTTTTTAGAGGCGGACCTGATCGTCGTCAACCCGGCGGTGCATCCGACCAGCCCATGGTTGCACCAGGCGCGATCGGGCCGCGCTCGATTCGTCACGGAGTTGGAACTGTTCATCGAAAACTGCCGCGCCCCGATCGTCGGCGTCACCGGCAGCAACGGCAAATCCACCACGGCGGCCATGACGGCGTCGATTCTCGAATCGGCGGGCCGTCGCGTTTTTCTGGGCGGCAATCTCGGCGGCAGCCTGCTCGACCGATTGTCCACGATCGGCCCCGACGATTGGGTCGTGCTGGAAATCAGCAGCTTTCAGCTTTGGCATTTCTCGCCGACCGTGCGAATGCCGCACGTCGCGGTCGTCACCGGCTGCACACCAAACCATTTGGACTGGCATCCGAGCCTGTCCGACTACGTCGCCGCCAAGCAGCGAATGTTTTTGGAGCAGACGCGACAAGATTTCGCCGTTCTGAACCCATACGACGCAGCGACGGCCGGTTGGACGCCGATCGTTCGCGGTGAATGGGTCGCCGTGCCCGAGTTGGACCCATTGCCGACGCTCCAAGTGCCGGGCCTGCACAATCGGATCAACGCGGCCTGCGCGGCGGCGGCGGCTCGGGCGGCCGGTTGCAAGCCATCGGACATTCGCCAAGGCTTGGAGCGTTTTCGTGGTTTACCGCAGCGTCTGCAATGGTTTGCCACGGTGGACGGGCGGCGTTTTTACAACGATTCGACCGCCACCACGCCCGAGTCGACCCTCGCCGCGTTGCGATCGCTCGACGGCCCAATTTGGCTCGTCGCGGGCGGCAAAAACAAGGGTTTTTGTTTTCGTCCGCTGGCCGAAGAAATCGTCGCCCGAGCCCGAGGCGCGGCGCTGTTTGGATCGGTGCGCGACGAACTTTTCCAACTTCTCCAAGATCTCGCGCCTACGTTTCCCGTCGCCGCAATGGAGACGATGGCCGAGGCGACCCGCTGGTGTTGGTCCCGCTCGATGCCGAACGACGCGATCGTTCTTTCGCCGGCCTGCGCAAGCACAGATCAGTTTCGCAACTTCCAACAACGCGGCCGGCAGTTTGAACTCCTGGTCCACAATACGTTGAACGGCCCCCATGGCAACGCTCCCTCTTGACAGAATGCCGGGCTCTGCGATAGAAGAGTGGTTATGACCTCGAGGTCAACGACGGTTTGAGTCTCCTCGTCGGGGGCTGATTCGGCGCTGGGAGTCGTTGCCTCGGGGTTTTTTTCGCGCGATGCAGTGTGATATAATTGCGTCGGAGGCCATGTCCCATGAAGATTCTTCCTTGTCAGCGCGTCGAAACCGCGCCGGTCGATTCGTCGGATGCCGTCGGATGCCGGATGTGCTGTTTGATCGGTCCGAACGACGCCGCGCCGAGTTTCTCGATGCGGCTTTTTGAGATCGCGCCCGGCGGCCACACGCCGAAACATTCGCACGCGCACGAACACGAGGCGTTTATCTTGGAAGGCGAAGCCGCGGTGTTTGGCGGCGACCGCGAACAACCGGTGCAACAAGGCGCGGCTGTTTTCATTCCGCCCAACGAGTTGCACCAGTTTCGCAACACGGGCACGGGCACGCTGAAGTTTCTGTGTCTGATTCCGCATCCGCTGCGAGGCGTCCGCGACGTGTGCGTCGCCGCCTGCGGTTGCGACGGGTGAAGAAAGAAGTGGCCAGTGGCCGGTGGTCGGTGGCCAGCAACCAATCCGATGGATTCCAATCAACGTTGCGTTTTTACGTAAAAAATCGGCCTGTTCTGTCGGAGTCTCAACAGGCGGTGACGCGCAAGTGTCCTTGACTAAAATGTTCCGCACTGGCCACCGACCACTAGCCACCGACCACCGATGCTCTCCGAACTCCAAAAACTCCGCGATGAGATCGCCCGACACGATCGGAAATACTACGTCGAGGCCGCGCCCGACATCTCCGACCTCGAATACGATCGGCTCGTCGAGCGGCTCAAGCGGCTCGAAGCCGAACATCCCGAGTTGGTCACGCCCGACAGCCCCACGCAACGGATCGGCGATCGGCCCGTCGAAGGATTGACGCCCTACGTGCACCGCGTGCCGATGCTGTCGATCGAAAACACCTACAGCCTCGACGAACTGAAACAATACGGCCAGCGCGTGGCGAAGTTGCTGCCGGGCGAGCCGATCCAGTGGGTCGTCGAGTTGAAGGTGGACGGCGTCGCCGCGTCGCTGATCTACGAAGACGGGCTGCTCACCCACGGCGTCACGCGCGGCAACGGACGCACGGGCGACGACATCACGCACAACGTGCGCACGATCCGCGACATCCCGCTCCGTTTGACCGGCCAAAACGTCCCACCGTTGCTCGAAGTGCGCGGCGAAATCTACATGACCAACTCCGATCTGGTGCTGCTCAACCAATTGCAGCAACAGCGGGGCGAGCCGCCGTTCGCCAACACTCGGAACGTCACAGCCGGCAGCGTCCGACAGCTCGACCCGCGCGTGTGCGCCGAGCGCCGTCTACGATTTTTCTGCCACAGCGTCGGCGACACGTCGGTCCTGACGGCTCGCACCCACATGGAGTTTCTCGAACAGATGCGAGGCTACGGATTGCCGCCCACGCCGTGCGTCGAGTGTTTCGAGTCGTTCGATGCGGCCGTCGACCATTGCGAGCAGTTGATCGAGCGGCTGCACGAGTTGGATTTTGAGATCGACGGGCTGGTGTTGAAAGTGAATCGTTTCGACCAGCGCGAGCGATTGGGCAGCACCGCGAAATGTCCCCGCTGGGTCATCGCCTATAAGTTTGAAAAATATGAGGCCACGACCCGACTGAACGACATCCGCGTACAGGTGGGCAAAACCGGCGCGATCACGCCCGTGGCCGATCTGGAACCGGTCGAATTGGCCGGCACCGTGGTCAGTCGGGCGAGTCTGCACAACGCCGACGAAATCCAGCGCAAAGACGTCCGGATCGGCGACACCGTCGTCGTGGAAAAGGCCGGCAAGATCATTCCGCACATCGTCCGCGTGGAAAAACACCTGCGAGAGACGGCGTTGCCGGCGTTCAGCTTCCCCACAAAATGCCCCGAGTGCGGCCACACGTTGGTCCAAGACCCCGGCGGCGTGTACATCCGCTGCCCCAACGCGGAGTGTCCGGCCCAGCTCAAAGAGCGAATCCGCTACTACGCCAGCCGCAACGCGATGGACATCGAAGGACTGGGCGACAAGCTGGTCGACCAGTTGGTGGGCGACCGGCTGGTGCGCGACTACGGCGACTTGTACCGCCTCGAACAGCGGCAGGATCGGCTCTTGAACATGGAACGGCTCGGCCGCAAGTCGGTCGACAACCTGTTGGATGGCATCGAGGCGAGCAAAACCCGCGGACTGGCCCGACTGTTGAACGCCCTGGCCATCCGCCACGTCGGCGCGCGCGTGGCCGCGGTGCTGGCCGAACGCTTTGGAACAATGGACGCGCTCGTGGCCGCCGACGTCGAGCAACTGAGCGCCACAATGGAGATCGGGCCGATCATCGCCCAAAGCGTGTTCGACTATCTGCACAGCCCGTTCGGCCGAAAAACGATCGACGACCTGAAATCGCAAGGCGTCCAAATGCAGGCGGCGGCCCAAGTCGGCGGCTCGCGGCGGCTGGAGGGCAAAACGCTCGTCGTGACCGGCACGCTCGAACATTTTACCCGCGATCAGATCGAAGATCTCATCGTCCAACACGGCGGCCGCGCCGCGTCGAGCGTCTCCAAAAAAACCGACTACGTCGTGGCCGGAGCCAACGCCGGCAGCAAACGGACGAAGGCCCAAGAGCTCGGCGTTCCGGTGCTCAGCGAAACGGAATTCCGCCAACTGCTGATGTAACATGAATCCCAAAACGCCCGAACCCTACGACGCCCTGCTGCTGGTCTCGTTCGGCGGACCCGAAGGCCCCGACGACGTGGCGCCGTTTTTGCAAAATGTCGTGCGCGACAAGAAAAACATCCCGCCCGAACGGTTGATCGAGGTGGCGCGCCATTACGAACGGTTCGACGGCGTCAGTCCGCTGAACGCGCAGAATCGATCGCTGTTGACGTCGCTGGTCGCCGAGCTGAACGCGCACGGACCGCAATTGCCGGTCTACTGGGGCAATCGCCATTGGCATCCCCTGCTGACCGACGTCGTGCGTCAAATGGCCGACGACGGCGTCCGACGCGCGCTGGCACTGGTCACCTCGGCGTTCGGTTCTCCGTCCGGCTGCCGGCAATACCGCGAGGACCTCGAACGCGCCCGGCAGCAAGCGGGCCCCGACGCGCCGTCGATCGACAAGCTCCGACTCTTCTACAACCATCCGGGCTTCCTTGAAGCGACGGCCGATCGCGTGGCTGCGTCGCTCCGATCGCTCCCGCCGAAACAACGATCCGCCGCCCCGTTGGTGTTCACCGCCCATAGCATCCCGACGTCCATGGCGGACCGCTGCCCCTATGAGCGGCAAGTTCGCCAATCGTGCCAACTCGCGGCCGAACAAGCGGCCAAGATCTTGAACGATCGGCCGGCGCTTTCCTGGCGACTGGCGTTTCAAAGCCGCAGCGGGCCGCCGTCGCAAACGTGGCTTGGGCCGGAGCTGAGCAACACGCTGCGACACGTGTGCGAGGTGGAACATGCCGAAGACGTCGTCGTCGCGCCGATCGGTTTTTTGGCCGAAAACATGGAGGTCGTCTACGATCTGGACGTCGAGGCCCAACAACAATGCGACGCGCTGGGCCTGAACATGACGCGCGCGGCCGTGGTGGGCAATCATCCGCGATTTGTACGGATGATTCGCGAGTTGATCGTCGAGCGACTTGACCCAACCTCACCGCGATCCGCCCTGGGGCCCGACGGCCCCTGGCCCGACGATTGTCCTTCGGATTGCTGCCCAACCATGGCAACCTCAACACCATGAACTATCGCCCCCTCGGCTCGACGAACCTTGTCGTCTCGGAAATCGCGATGGGCTGTTGGCCGATCGCCGGCATGAGCAGCCCCAACGTCCACGACGACGAAAGCATCGCTGCCATCGAGGCGTGTTTCGACTTGGGCGTCAACCATCTCGACACAGCCTATATGTATGGCCACAACGGCGAAAGCGAACGGCTCATCGCCCGGGCCGTCGGACGCCGACGCGATCAGATGGTCATCGCCACCAAATGCGGACTGCATTGCGGACCCGCCAGCTATCAAATCCACGACGCCCGGCCCGACACCTTGCGCAGAGAATGCGAGGAAAGTCTGCGCCGCTTGAAGACCGATCGGGTCGAATTGCTCTACCTGCACGCGCCCGATCCGAACGTTCCGGTGGCCGAGTCGGCCGGCGCGTTGCGGCGGCTGCTCGAAGAAGGCAAAACGTTGGCCGTCGGCGCGTCGAACGTGAATCTCGCGCAGCTTGAGGAATTTTCGCGGGAATGCCCGCTGACCGCCTACCAGCCCGCGTACAACATGCTGATGCGGCAAATCGAGCAGGACACGCTTCCTTGGTGCCGCGAGCACGACGTGGCCGTGCTGGTCTACTGGCCGCTGATGAAAGGACTGCTGGCCGGAAAAATCCGCCGCGACCAAGTCTTTGGCCCCGACGACAGCCGGCACAAGTATCCCATGTTTCAAGGCGAAGAACGCCGCAAGAATCACGACCTGGTCGACCGCTTGCAGTCGCTTGCCCAATCGGCGGGCCATACGGTGACGCAATTGGTGTTAAACTGGACCATCCATCAGTCAGGCATCACCGCCGCGTTGTGCGGTGCAAAGCGACCCGAGCAAATCCGCGAATCCGCCGGCGCAAGCGGCTGGTCGCTCGATTCCGAACAACTCGCACAGATTGCCGAATCGCTCCAACAGCGCGGCGAGCCCGACGTGCAACTGCCCGTCTAAATAGGTTCGGTTGCCGAAAAGGTTGGGTGCCATGCCCACGCTTGCCGTGGGCATGAGGAAACCGCGAGAAAACCGCATCATGCCCACGACAAGCGTGGGCATGGCGCCCAACACGCTACCGTGAGAGTGAAACCGCACACTAGTTTCCTTCTCTCTCGGACCGATCTTTTCACGTTCGGTTGCCGTTCAACTTTACCAACTTTGCGCAGCCGTTTTTTGCGTTGAACTCTCGGCGTCCTTCTTGGATTTCGCCGTCTTTTTTTCTTGCCAGCGCGCAACGACGGTGTATGTTTTTTTCACACAGATGAAATGTGAGTTTGGAGGAAGAGGGAAAGCGATATGCCCAAGTCGGCGACCACATTGCTGGGATTAGCGTTGGTCGCTTTGTCGATCGTGTTCAACACGGTCCGGTATCCCGCGGTATGGGACATGGTTACGCCCGAGAGGTTCGGCGAAACACCGCCACGGACGTCCCCCAAAAAACCAGAGTCGCCGGCAGACAGGAAGTCGGAGCCGGGGACAAAAGCTCCCGCCACCGCGGTCCAACCGATCAAAGTCCAACCGACCAGGGCAATCGGAAAGGTTGACGTGGGACAGGCCGCCGGTCTGTCGTCCGACCAAGGACAAGTTGTCGAGGGGTCCCCGACTCCAGGATCCGTCGGCAACGCATCCCACGATGTCGACCGTTCGGGCCTCGACCGAAAACCGTTGGTGCCGATCACGCCGATGGTTTCAGCGACCGATTCCGCCACCGGACCGGTCGTGCGGCGGTTGCCGCCGGTCGAGTCGACCCCCGCGACCATCAGCGCCGTCGGCCGCGACACGACGGCGCTGAGCGATCCGACGCCGTTGTATCCCAGCACGGGCCTGCAATAGCCGGCGACCTTACGCGGCGCTCGACGCCTGACGTTCGACCACGGCTCGAACGCTTTGATGGGCGGTATGCGCCGTCAGACACACCTGCCGAAACGTTTCGGGCCGAGGCACGCCCGCCAAACGCAACACCTCGTGCTCGTGGTGCAGAAAAACCAGGTCGCCGGCGTGCAGCCACGCCTGGCCCGGCAGCACGTCGACCTTGATCGCGTCGAAATCGTCGAGACTGATCCAAGGCCCGTCCACCGCCGACAAACCCTTCCGCACGATGATCCGCCGATTGGTCAACGCATAGCGACGACACACGAACGGCATCAGTTGCCAGCAAAACACGACCAGACTCAACGGAATCGTCGCCAGGGCGAGCAAATTGCCGACCGTAAAAATGCCGAATCCGAGACGCAGCCCGGACAGTTGCCCAACAAACCGGCCCGCCCGAAGCGCGCCGATCGTCGGCCAAACCACTTTACAAGAAACTTCCAAAAGTTCCGAAGGCGAGACGCCGGCAATAGGTTGAGACATGGAAAAGGGGCTAGGGGCTAGAGACTAGGGGCTCGATAAAAAATATTTTTATACGTTCGCCAGTTTTGCGGTTTCCTCATAACTCCGAATGCCGGCCGTGGCGCCATATCCCGTGACGCAACACGCGCCCGTGGCGGCCGCCAAACGACCCGCCGCGGCCACGTCCAGCCCGCGAAGCAAACCGGTCAAAAGTCCGGCAAAAAAACAATCGCCCGCGCCGGTCGTATCCACCACGGGCCCCGGCGCTCGGACGCAGTCGATCTCGATATACTGACCCGCCGCCGGACTCAACATCGCGCCCTTCGAGCCAAGCTTGACGCCCAGCACGCCCGGCGCGCCGCATGCACGATACGCGTCGATCATCTTGCGAGGATCGTCGAAACCCGTCTGATGGACGCCCTCGCGGTAACTCGGCACATAAACGTCCACGTGCGGCAGGATGCGATCCAACGGCGTCATGCCGCCGCCGTCGCCCGCCGCGTCGATCGCCGTTTGGCAACCGGTCTTGCGGATGGCGGCCAGCACCTCGGGCAGGTCGTTCTCCAAGTTCGGCATCAGCGAGTAATAGCCGATCAACATCATCCGGCTTCGGGCGAACAAGTCCAAATGCCCAAGCAGCAACGACTTGTCCATCAACTTCGGCGCGCCGACGCAATGGGCGAAACTCCGCTCGCCGCTCGGGTCGATCAACACGGCCGTCGTGCTGGTCGCCCCGGTCGGATGCGTCAGCAGTCCGCAACAATCGACGCCCTCGCTTTCATACCGACGCCGAATCACCGGGGCCCAATCGTCGTTGCCCACGTAGCTGAACGCGGCCGGCCGCATCCCGAGCCGGGCCATCGTGACGCCCGCGTTCGACACGAGGCCGCCCGTGGTCACGTTGATCGGTTCCGCATGAAGCAGACGCCCGCCGCCAATAGGGTGTTCGAGGGGGACCGGACGAACCAGGATGTCGACCACGCACGAACCGCAAAGAACGCAATCCAAATCTTTCGCCATGATTCCCGGACACTCCCGATCACGCCAGCGCAACAACCGCCCGGGATCTTGGAACCCGTTGACGTCGGACGGTCAAGCCGGCGTCGGACCGATGCGCCTACCAAACAATCTAGTCGAATACCCGGCGCATGAAAACCCCCGCCCACAGGACCGCACGCCTCAACGACCACACGCAGCATCCGCCTTACGCCCCCCTAAAACCCCCCTCCGTTGGGCGACGTGGCATCTGGACGATCCCGCCCGCCCGTGCTATGCTGACCTTCTCCTTTCCCCTGTTGGGCGAAAGTCTTCAAGACACACGCATCCTTCGGCGACCTGTCCGCCGATCGCCTCGGAACCCCTTGAGGAGAAGCCATGAATCTCTCACGACGAAGCCTGTTGAAGTTCAGCCTGGGCGCCGCCGCTCTGAGCGCCGCCGGTCCGCGATGGTCTTTCGGTCAATCGGCCGACGAGTCGAGCAAGAAAAAAATCCCCATCGGATTACAGCTCTATTCGCTTCGCACCGTCATCAAGCAGGACGTCCCCGGCACGCTGAAGGCCGTCGCCGCGATGGGCTACCAAGGCGTCGAGTTCGCCGGCTATTTCGGCATGAAGGCCCCCGACCTGCGAAAACTCCTCGACGACGTCGGACTGAAGTGCTGCGGCACCCACACCAAGATGGAAACCTTGTCCGGCGACCAACTCAAGCAGACCGTCGAGTACAACCAAATCCTCGGCAATCCGTTCCTCATCGTTCCGTCGTTGAAGATGGAATCGTTGGCCGTGATGCTCGACATGGCCAAAAAGTTCACCGCGTTGGCCGAGCAACTGAAGCCCCAGGGCATGCGCGTCGGCTACCATGCCCACCAGCACGACTTCAAGCCCGTCGCCGATCGGATTCCGTGGGACGTCCTGTTCACCAACGCCGGCCCGGACGTCGTCATGCAACTGGACACCGGCAACTGCATCCAGGGCGGCGCCGATCCGGTCGCCGTGCTGAAAAAGTTCCCGCATCAATCGGCCACGGTTCACCTGAAGGAATTCGGCGGCCCCAAAGACGCCGTCATCGGCCAGGGCGTCGTGCCGTGGGCCCAAGTGTTTGAAGTCTGCGAGACGACCGGCGACACCCAATGGTACGTCGTCGAGTACGAAAAGACGTCCGGTTCGCCGTTGGAACACGTCAAACTCTGCCTGGAAAATCTTCGCAAGATGGGGAAGTGACCCGATGCCCAACGCCACGGTCACCGCAGCGGGAATGCGGTTGATGAAACTGCTGGTGGGCACTCCGCCGCAAGCCGTTTCCGAGTTGGTTCGCGCCGCCGGCGTGACGCGCACCGCCGTCGCCGAACAGCTCGACGAATTGGTCGCCGCCGGATTGGTCGAACGTCAAACCCAGCGGCTTTCCGGCCGAGGACGCCCCCGACACTTGTATCGGGCCACCAACACCGCCATTTCGCTGCTGTTCACCGGCCGACAACAACTGCTGGTCCCCGCCATCTGGCAGGCCATCCGCGAACTCGGCGGCGAGCCGCTCTGCGGCAACGTGCTCAAACGGGTCAGCGGACTGCTGGCCGACCACTATCGACCCAACGTGACCGCTCGAAAACCCGTCCAGCGGCTCCAGCAACTCATCGGCCTGTTGACGGCCGAGGGCGGGCTGGCCGACGCCGTGCAAAACGACGAAGGCCGCGTCGTGTTGTACAAACGAAGCTGCCCGTTCCTCAGCATGGCCGACCCGCAACGAAGCGTCTGCCACATCGACCTGGAAATGATCAGCGAAGTGGTCGGAAAACCCGTCCGGCAAGTCGCCTGCCGACATGAAGGCGACCCGTGTTGCGCGTTCGAGATTGTCGACGATTGAGGCGTGAGGTTCGCCGCCCGGTTCGGCCGGCACAAGACTGTTGCGAGGGAGAGCGATCCATGGCCACCACCTACCGCACGGACGCAAGCCGCACGCCGGCCCGGATCAATTCCGAAATCCTGGACCGCCTGCCGCCGCATAATCTCGACGCCGAACGAGGCGTTTTGGGCAGCCTCCTGTTGGACCCAAACCTCTGCGACGACGTCGCGCTGATCCTGCGGCCCGACGATTTCTACGCCGACGCCAACCAGCGACTCTACACCCACCTGCTGGCCATGCACGACGAGGGCGGGCGGATCGACGCCACGCTGTTGGTCGAACGGCTCCAAGCCGGCGGCGATCTGGAGGCGGTCGGCGGCGCCGCCTATCTGGCCGAAGTCGTCCACTCGGTCCCCTACGCCGCCAACGCCGTCTATTACGCCGAAATCGTCCAGGCCAAGGCGACCCTCCGTTCGCTGATCCACGCCAGCACCGAAATCCTGCGCGACGCCTACGAGCCCACGCTCGATCCGCGCGAGCTGGTCAATCGGGCCGAAGAACAGATCTTCGCCGTCCGCGACCAGCGCAGCGCCGACCAGATCACGCCCATCCACGACTTGCTGGTCGAGGCGTTCGACCGCATCGACGCCCGGCTCGAACGCGGCGAGGGCCAGGGCGTGCCCAGCGGCTTCCAAGACCTCGACCAGCTGACCGGCGGACTGCACAATTCCGAGTTCGTCGTGCTGGCCGCCCGTCCCAGCATGGGCAAAACCGCTCTGGCCACAAACATCGCCGAATCGGTGGCCATCGACGCCAACGTGCCCACGTTGTTCGTCAGTCTCGAAATGGCCCGCCTCGAATTGGCCCAGCGTATGCTTTGCTCGCAAGGACGGATCGACGCCAACAAATTCCGCAGCGGTTTTCTGTCGAAAGAGGACCGCTCGAAACTGGTCGAGGCGTCGGCCAAGCTGGGCAAGGCGCCGATGTTCATCGACGACACGCCCGCCCGGACCTGCACCGAAATCGCCGCCTGCGCTCGACGTCTGAAACGCAAGAAAAACCTCGGGCTGATCGTGATCGACTATTTGCAGTTGATCAATCCCGACGACCCGCGCGACCCGCGTCAGGAACAAGTGGCCAAAATGGCCCGCCGCCTGAAAGCGATGGCCCGCGAATTGGAAATCCCCGTGCTCTGCCTGGCCCAGTTGAATCGTCAAACCGAGCAAGGCAAAGAAGGCCACCGCCCGCGGCTAAGCCACCTCCGCGAATCGGGCGCCATCGAGCAAGACGCCGACGTCGTGATGTTCATTCACCGCGA
Organism: Planctomycetaceae bacterium; assembly: GCA_021372005.1. Lineage (GTDB taxonomy): Bacteria > Planctomycetota > Planctomycetia > Pirellulales > Thermoguttaceae > JAJFVC01. The sequence continues at coordinate 75,085 of JAJFVC010000060.1, forward strand.
GGAATACTACCACACCCGCGAAGAAGCCCAACAGCAAGGCATCGCCGGTCAGGCCGATGTGATCGTAGCCAAGCAGCGCAACGGTCCGACCGGCGACGTCAAACTGGCCTGGTTCGACAAATACACCCGGTTCGAGAATCTGGCCCAAAAACCCTACGAAGAGTTCGGCGAGTTCCAAGAAGATTTTTAGAGCCGCGATCCTAAGTTGTCCAACCTGCCGTCGAGTGTTGCATGGCCGCCGGCGGGACAAGGCCGCGGAAAATCCTTCATTTTGTTAGGCGATTTTAGAATATTTCGTGGTCCCCAGCGGTTAGTTTGCGCCTGTAGCTCAGGGGATAGAGCAACGGTTTCCTAAACCGTAGGTCGCGCGTTCGAATCGCGCCAGGCGTACTTGTAAGTCCTGTTAGCTGCATCAACTTACGCAACGCTGAGTGCCGCAGACAGAGCCGGTGTCGCACATTGATGGGCGCTACGTCAACCGTGCCGCTCAGCCGATTGCGGCAGCCGTCGAAAGAGTCAGGCACGGGGCGCCTGACCTACTGGGCTTTCCATCTCGTCCAAAGCTTGCCAACAATCGTTCCCACAAAATACGGGACGACGAGAAAAGGAAGATAGCAAACGGGCGTAAAAGCCATAGCGAGTCCCATTGTGGAAGTCATGTGCCCCGGAGTATGGCAGACGATGAAAAGGGTGAGGGCCATCATACCAATCCAGGCTGCGACGGCACCACAGTATGCAGACCTTCGTGGCTTTAACCCTAAATCGACGCAGTGTGCCAGAAACAACAATGTCAGGAAGACGTAAGGAATCGAGGTGCTTATCGGTCCAATCCAAAACGTCCCGTGATCCGGCACTTTGTATGCGCCTCTAAACAAAGCGTGAACCAGAACAGGAACGGCAAGAAGGAAACCAATGGCAAACTGCCAATGGATGGCGTCTGCCTTATTTAAGGTTGTGCTGTCGCTCGACAACGCTTCCCCATACCGTTGGGCAGTTTTTCCAGACCGTAGCGTGGCCACAGCCGCGCCAAGAAACGTGCCCAATAAACCGAACAGCGAAAACACGGGCAGGAATACGAGCAAGCCAAATAGCCAGAGTGGGTTGCCTCTAGGACTCAAATCCACGCACAGGACAAAGCCGATAACCTGGCTCAACCAAATACCCACCGCCCAAAGCCAGAAAGGGCGTGGCATGAACAAGCCAGCAGCAAAACCGCCGACAAGCAGGCTGCCTCCATAGTAGAAACTCAGAGGATCCCAAGGCTCTCTCTGGCCTGTGATGTATGGCGAAGAAAGCCAGATGAACGCCCCCACGAACATAGAAACCCCGAATGCTATCAGTTGCCGGGCCTTGATGGTGTCGTTGTTCATCGCTTCGTTCCCAGAGAAAGGGCTGTTGTCCCCACCACAAAGACAGGCTCGCTCCGTGGCCAGATATAACGGGCTGGGTGGCACTGGAAAAAGTATGCCACTGGCTCTGCCAGTGCTGGTTTGGCTTGCTCTCAGACGATAGCCCCTTCCGGCAGGCCGTGAATCTTTGGTAACTTCGGCTCTTGCCGGCGTGGTGGGACGTCGAGGCGGTATCGTGCTAAGTTCTCCCGCCACGCATCGTTGGTCAACAACGGCATTCGACGATAACACGAAAAGGTCAACTCGTGTAGATGGCCTGGCTCGTGGAAATGCCGCACCGTTTTCCGATGTGCCATTTCCTCCTTTTACTCCGCAACACGATGGAACGTCAACCCGCCCACCAGGCACTGGCAAAGCCAGTGGCACACATCACTCAACCTCGTTCGTCCGTGCCGCTCCGCCGCACTTTTTGCTGCCACCCCCCGTGTGGATAGTTTTACGTGACGTTGCGGCCAACCGTCCTTTCCGTGTAAAATGATGGCTCGGGGGTCTGGGTGACTCATGGGCTGCCTCGGATGGCTGGTGGGCTTCTGGACCCTTGGGCGTCCTCTTCGTCGACGTTGCTTCACTTGCTTCTGGATGGACACAAGAACCGCAACCGCGCCATGTCGGTCGCTAGTCAATCTGCCGCAGTCCCCGCCAAACCGGAGCCTCAGGGCGAGCCGGAGGTGATTCTCGTCGTCGAAGATGACGGCTCCCTGTCGAAACTGATTCAAAAACAGCTCGCCACCGTCGGCCACCAAACCGTCGGCGTCCACAGCGGTCAGGCGGCCCTCGATTGGCTGAAGCAAGATTCGCCCAGCCTCATGCTGCTCGACTACAGCCTGCCCGACATGCGCGGCGAGCAGTTGATCGAGCGGATTCAGAGTCAAGGCCGACGGGTGCCGTTCGTCGTGGCCACCGGACACGGCAGCGAGAGCGTGGCGGTCGAAATGATGCGCCGCGGCGCGTACGACTATCTGGTCAAAGACGCGACGTTCTTGAAATTGCTGCCCTTGGTGGTCGAACGCGCGCTCGACCGGGTCCGGCAGGCTCAGCGGCTCATTCAGGCCGAAGAACAACTCCGCGAGGCGCATGCGGAATTGGAGCTTCGCGTGCAGCGCCGCACCGCCGAATTGGCCGAGGCCAACTTCCGGTTGCGGGTCGAGATGGACGAGCGACGTCGCGCCGAAGAACAATTGCAGCAGCATCAGGCCGAACTGGCCCACGTGGCCCGGCTCAGCACCGTCGGCGAAATGGTCGTCGAGCTGACCCACGAATTGAACCAGCCGCTCAGCGCGATTTCAAGCTACGCCCAGGCGTGCCGATGGCTGTTGCAGCCCGAGGAGCTGGACCGCAAGGAGCTGCTCGCCTCGCTCAATCAGGTGGGAGAGCAGGCCGATCGGGCCGCCGAAATCATCCGGCGTCTGCGGCGGTTCGTCACCAAGACCAAGCCCACGCAATCGCTGATCGACATGAACGGGCTGGTCCAGGACGTGGCCAAACTGACGAAGATCGACGCCCGAACCGCCGCCACGGCAGTCCAGTTCGAGTTGACCAGTCCGTTGCCCCTGGTGGCGGGCGACCGTATTCAAATTGAGCAAGTCGTGGTAAACTTGATGCGGAACGCCTTTGAGGCGATGGCCGGTCGGCCGCCCTTATCACGACAACTGGTGCTTCGCACGGCGATCGACAGCGGACAAAACGTGCGGGTGGAGGTCTGCGACAGCGGATCGGGCATTGCCCCCACGGTGATCGACCACGTCTTCGACCGTTTTTACACGACGAAGCCCAACGGGATGGGCATGGGACTGGCCATCAGCCAATCGATTGTGGAGCGCCACGGAGGAACGCTTTGGGTCACGCCCAACGCGGAACAAGGGACCACGTTTCATTTCACTTTGCCGATCGATTTTGGGGAGCAGGACAGTGGAAGCTGAACCCACCGTTTTCATCATCGACGACGACCCCGCCGTTCGTCAGGCCCTCGGCGTGTTGATTCGTTCCATGCGATTGCGCGCCGAAGCGTTCGAGTCGGCCCAGCAGTTTTTGGACACCTTCGACGCCTCGCGGCCCGGTTGCTTGTTGGTCGACGTGCGAATGCCCGGCATCAGCGGGCTCGAACTGCTCGAACAACTCGAACGCCACGACATCTGCCTGCCGGCCATCGTCATGTCGGCCTACGGCGACGTGCCCATGGTCGTTCGGGCGATGAAGGCCGGGGCGCTCAATTTTCTCGAAAAACCCTGCCGCGACCAGCAACTTTGGGAGGCGATCCAAGAAGCGATCAAGTGGGACGCCGCCCATCGCCAACAGGTGGTGTTGCGGTCCAAAGTGCTCCATCGGCTCAAGCGTCTCACGCCCGGCGAACAAGAGGTTTTGCGGCTGTTGATCGAAGGCAAGTCGAACAAAACCATTGCCACGGAGTTGGGGCTCAGCGTCCGGACGATCGAGGTCCGCCGCGCGAAGCTGATGCGTAAGATGAAAGCCGAGTCGTTGGCCGAACTGATACGACTGACACTATCGGCCGCCCCCCATTTCGGTAAACCACAATTGTCCACCGTAGTTTCCTGAATCCCCAACCAGCCGCCTGGATTCGTGTGTTATAGAGTTCCATTGTGTTCGTGCGTGGAACGCCTCCGAGCCGCCCCCCGATGTTGAACGCCATGGATGCTCCGATTTCTCCCGCTCACGGTCCGCTCGATTGCCGAATTCTCTTGGCCGAGGACGATCGGGACCATCAACCGTTGCTGTGCCTGATGTTGGAAAAGGCGGGCTCCGAGGTCACGATCGCCGAAAACGGCCGGTTGGCCGTCGACCTGGCCTGCGAAGCCCGCAACGCCGGCCGCCCCTTCGAGCTGATCGTCATGGATCTGCAAATGCCTGTACTCGACGGACTTTCCGCCACCCGAGAGCTAAGGGCCGACGGTTTTTCCAGTCCGATCATCGCCCTGACCGCCCGCGCCGTCTCGACCGATCGCGATCGTTGTTTCGCGGCCGGCTGCGACGACTTCCTCTCAAAACCCGTCAGCCGGTTCGATCTGGTCCGATTGCTGGCCGCCCACCTAAAACGCACCCGACTGGCCCACGCAACCAGTTAAGAACAACTCGCGTTGGGGGGCTCTGAAAACATGCGTCCGGAAGTCCCCTCTCCCTCTGGGAGAGGGCTAGGGTGAGGGTCTTGTCTCCCTCGCAAACGGTGAAAACAAAAACCGGCCGACGCACTCTCTCTAGCCCAAGTCCCCAGATTCGGACCATTTTGGCATGACGCCCCCCGAAAAAAGGACTATAATCCGATTGGGAAATCTCGGCTTTTTATACCAATCACCATTCAAACGCGCGCGTCGCCGCCTGGCCATGTCCGCGTTGGTTTAGGATAGATCCTTAGTTCGACCGCCATGTCCGCGTTGGTTTCCGAGCTTCGAGCGATTTTGGGCCGCCGAAACGTCCTGTCGGCGCCGTCGGAGTTGGCGGTCTACGATTGCGACGCGCTGACCGTCGAACGCCGCCGACCCGATGTGGTGGTGCTGCCCGATTCGACCCAACAGGTGGTCGACGTGGTGCGGACGTGCCGTCGCTACGACGCCCCGATCATCGCCCGCGGCGCCGGCACCAGCTTGGCCGGCGGTTGTCTGCCCACGCCCGGCAGCGTCGTTTTGAGTCTGACGCGCATGAATCGGATCGTCGACATCGATCTCCGCAATCGCATGGCGGTGGTCGAGGCCGGCGTGGCCAATCTTCGGCTCGCCCAGGCGTTGGTCGGCACAGGCTTTCATTTCGCGCCCGACCCATCGAGCCAAGGCGCCAGCACGATCGGCGGCAACGCGGCCACGAACGCCGGCGGGCCGCATACCCTGAAGGACGGCGTGACCGTCAACCACGTCCTGGGGCTGGAATGCGTGTTGGCCGACGGCTCGGTCCTTCAACTTGGACCGGTCGTCCGTCCCGATCAACTCGATCTCGTGGGCCTGCTGATCGGCAGCGAAGGCACGCTGGCCATCGTGACAAAACTCTGGGTGCGACTGACGCCCGATCCGCAAAACTATCGGGCCCTGCGAGCGACCTTCGCCACGGTCGAAGACGCCGGCAACGCCGTGAGCCACATCATCGCGGCCGGCATCATTCCCGCGGCGATGGAGTTGATGGACCAAGGCGTCCTGTCCGCCGTCGAAGCGGCCTACCATTTTGGTTTTCCGCCCGAGGCCGGCGCGGTGTTGGTCGTCGAAGTCGACGGACCTGAGGTCGGTCTGGATCGTCAGCAACAACAAATCACTGAGCTGTGCCAACGCTTCGGCGCCAGCGAGGTGCTTCAAGCCGCATCGGCCCACGAGCGCGAATTGCTCTGGAAATGCCGCAAAATGGCCGTCGGCGCGACCGGTCGGCTCAGTCCCAGCTACACAATCCAAGACGGCGTAGTGCCCCGCACCCGACTGCCGGAGATCATTCGCCGCACGGCCGAGATCAGCCAAAAACACCAAATCCGCATCGTCAACGTCGCCCACGCCGGCGACGGCAACATCCATCCGATCCTGCTGTTCGACGAACGCGACCGGGAGCAAGTCGACCGCGCGTTGGCCGCCGGCCGCGAAATTCTCGAGGCCTGCATCGCCCTGGGCGGCAGCATCACCGCCGAACACGGCGTCGGCGTCGAAAAACTCGGCCTGATGGACCGCCTGTTCGCCCCCGCCGATCTCGACGCCATGCGGCAAGTGCGCGAGGCGTTCGACCCGGCCGGAATTTTGAACCCTGGAAAATTGATTCCTGCAAAAACCGAAAGTTAAAAAAACCTTTTGGGTACGAGAACGTTTTGTGTGAGACGGAAAAATGGGAAGGGGAAAAAAGGGAAAGAGAACGATTGAATCACGGTAAAAAATGATCCGTTGGTTCGTTTCCCCTTTTTCCTTTTTTCCATTTTTCCTTCCGCTTCCACGGACGCAACCACGCGAATGACCCTTTCCCCGAACAACGCCGAACCGCGGACGCCGGCCGACCAGAATGCCGTGGCCGACGCGGTGCGTCAAGCCGCTCAAAACGGCACGCCGGTCTTTTTGGCGCGCCGTGACCATGCGTCCCATCCGATCGGTCCCGGCGTCGTGTTGTCCTTAGCGGCGTTGAACCATGTGATCGACCACGCGGCCGACGACATGACCATCACGGTCGAGGCGGGCGTTACGGTCGGCGAGTTGCAACGCCGCTTGGCGGAAAAGCGACAGCGGTTGCCGGTCGACGTGACCGATCCGGACGGGACGACCGTCGGCGCGGCGGTGGCCAAAAACGCGGCCGGACCTCGGCAATACGCCTTCGGCTCGATGCGCGATTATCTGTTGGGTTTCACCGCGGTCGACGGCCTGGGGCGGTTGTTTTCGGCCGGGGGGCGCGTGGTGAAAAACGCGGCCGGGTACAATCTGTGCCGATTGATGGCCGGCTCGCGCGGCACGCTGGCCCTGTTGACCCAAGTGACGTTGATGGTCCGCCCAATGCCCGAAAGCTCGGTGTTTTTCGTGTGCGACGTGCCCGATTTCCAGCGGGGCGAACGCCTGCTGGCCGACCTGGCCCGGTCGCCCGCCCGGCCCGTGGCCATCGAGTTCGTCGCCGGTCGTCCGCGTCACGGCGATTCGATGCTGGGGCCCGTGCTGGCCGGCAACGTCGGTCGCTTGTACGTCGGCTTTGAGGGCCCGGCCAACGAGATCGACTGGATGGTCGAACAACTGCGCAGCGCCTGGTCCGCGGCCGGCGCAACCGCTCCGATGTTGGTGCCCCACGATCGGGCCGACTCGCTTTGGGCGTGGTTGATCGATTTTCAAGCCGACCGGCAGTTCAACGTCCTGCCCGGCCAAGTGATGGAGACCGCCGAAAAGCTGCTGCAATCCCAGCCCGCTCTGGCCCTCGAAGCCCACGCCGGCAACGGAGTCGTTCGCGTGGACGAAGGGGGAGTCGAGAGGGAGCAGGAATCCTTCGCATCGGGCGTCGAGGCAACGATCGCCCAAGCCATCAAAGATCGTTTCGATCCAAAAAACATTTTTCCTAGCGCCGAAAACTGACCACTGGCCACCGGCCACTGACCACGAATGCTCGCATGAACCTCGACGGTCAAAACAACTCGACGCCATCGAAAAATCCCGCGGCGGGCATCCGCTACGAGTTGTTCTTGCGATGCGTCCATTGCGGACTTTGCACGTCGAGCTGTCCGACCTACACCGAATTGGGCAACGAGAACGACGGCCCTCGCGGACGCATCCAACTGATGCGCATGGTGGCCGACGGCCGAGCCGGCTTGACTGATCGCATGCGTCGCCACCTCGAATTGTGCCTCGATTGCCGCTCCTGCGAAACGGCCTGCCCCTCCGGCGTGCAATACGGCCGGCTGATCGAACCGTTCCGATTGGCCGACGAGCAATCGGACCATCGCACCGAAAAGAAATACGACTGGTTCCGCGAGATCATCCTGTTTCAGTTGTTCCCCTACGCCGATCGAATGAATCTGCTGCTGTGGCCGGTGCGCTGGATGCAGCGGGTCGGGCTGTTCGGACTGGCCGAGCGGATGGGCCTACTCAAATTGATCCCCGGCCGCATGGGCCGCATGATTCCGCTGTTGCCGCCACCGGTCGCGCCGGGCCCGAAGCTGCCGAAGTTTTTGCCGGCCGTCGGGCGCAAGCGGGCGAGGGTGGCGTTTTTCGTCGGGTGCGTGGCCGACGCCATGTTCCGCCCGGTCCATTGGGCCACGCTCCGCGTGCTGCAACAGAACGGCTGCGACGTGTTCATTCCGCCCGGCCAGGGCTGCTGCGGCGCGATCCACTACCACGCCGGCGACAGTCTCGAGGCGCGCCGCATGGCCGACGCCAATCTGGTCGCCTTCGAGCTGGACCGCTACGACGCCATCGTGGTCAATCACGGCGGCTGCGGCGCGATGATGAAGGAATACGGCCTGCACTGGCGCGACGGTCTTCAGCCGCACCGCGAAAAGTTCGCCGCCAAGGTGAAGGACATCAACGAGTTTCTCGACGAGCTGGGACTGATCGCCCCGCAAGGCCGCATCGAAGCGACGGCCACCTACCACGACGCCTGCCACTTGGGCCACGCCCAGGGCATCACGGCCGCGCCGCGGCGACTGCTGGCCGCCATCCCCGGCCTCGAGCTGCGCGACCTGCCCGAGTCAAACATCTGCTGCGGATCGGCCGGCACCTACAACCTGCGCGAGGCCGAAATGTCCGACCGGCTGTCGCAGCGCAAGATCGAAAACATTTTGAGCACCGGCGCCCAAATCGTCCTGGCCAGCAACGCCGGCTGCCTGCTGCAAATCCAGCGCGAAGTGCGACAGCGAAAACTGCCGCTCCGGGTGATGCACCCAATGGAACTGCTCGACCTAAGCTACCGCGGCCTCCGACCGGAATGATCCACTCCGGTCAAAAACGCCCTCGGATCGCAGACGTCGTCGCTGTCGGACATCGCAAAGACGTCGATCATTGATCTTTTAGGACGATTGACTGAGCGTGACCGGGTGTTTTATAATTCACGGAGGAGGCTGGTCATGTTGAATTACGAAACCTTGTTGGCCGATGCGAGCCACTTGCCTGTCGCCGATCGCGTCCAGTTGATCGAAGCCCTGTGGGACACTCTGCCCGCCGATTCTCCCCAACCGCTCACCGAAGAATGGCTCGCGGAAATTCGACGTCGATCCGCCGAGTATGATTCCGGTTCGTTGACAACAATCCCCTGGGAAAAAATCCGCGCAGACGCCCTGCAGCGTGTCGGAGCAACGGAGCCCCATGCCGCCGATTGATTTTCTCCCAGACGCCCAGCGCGATTTTGACGAATCGTTCCACTGGTACGCTGAACGGAGTAAGCAAGCCGCGGTGCTTTTTCTTGATGCCGTCGATGCGGCTTTATCGACGATCGCCGACGATCCGCAGCGTTTTGCGGCCGTAGACCCCCTGCATCATGCGTGTCCGGTGAAACGATTTCCTTTTCAGATCGTGTATCGAATTGCAGCAGGCCGCATCGTCGTCGTGGCGGTTGCTCATGCGAAACGACGGCCCAATTTCTGGACGAAACGCCACGGATGACCTTCCGCTTACCCGCGCTGCGAGAAATGCGCGATCTCGAGCGACACCAGCCGCTCGACCAGTTCTCGGGCCGTCTGCGGTCGACGCAGCGGATCGTTGGCCGTCATCTGACGCACCAATCGCGCAACGTCGCGCGGAACCTCCGGCGCCAGTTTTGCAAAATCCGGCTGCTCGCCGCGACGATGCTCGACGACCCATTGCGAAAGCGTCTCGGCCGCGTGAATCCTCCGGCCTGAAAGCATCTCGAACAGCACCGCCCCCAGGCTGTAAAGGTCGCTCCGCGGGTCGGGCCGCAAGGCCGAGGTGAAAAACTCCGGGGCCAGGTAGCCGCACGTGCCCAGGATCGGACGATCCGCGGCCGAGCCGAACTCGTCGCCGCGCCGCGCAAAGTTCAAATCCAAAAGCGTCGCGTGCCCGGTCGGCGAAATCTGAATGTTGCCGGGCGTCACGTCGCCGTGCATCCAACCGGCCCCATGCAACGCCCCCAGCGCCTCGGCCGCCTGCCTTGCAATCCACAACGACTCGGACAAACCGAATCGCCGGCCCGCCGCCAGCCGCGCGCCCAACGACTCGCCGTCCAGCCACGGCATGACCAGAAACCGCGGCGACTCGGTCGCATGGCTCGCCAAAATCGGAATCAAATGCGGATGCGAAACGCATTGGCCGACCAACGCCTCACGCTGCAAAAGCCCGATCGCGTGCGGATCGTCTTGCCAGCAAGGCCGCAACATCTTGACCGCGTAGTGGGCCGACGACGCACCCGCCGGCCGCGCACGAAACACCTCGGCCAAACTTCCCGAGCCCACAAGCTCGAGCAGCTCCCATTGCCTCACCCGTCGACAAGATCCCGCCCCGTGAGCAACGCACACGGTCGGAACGTCGCCGGTCCGCATCAAGCCGGTCTGGCTCATGTTGATAGACTGTCCGACAAGATCATCCGTATCTAAAGATCCACTGGTAGCATCGGTTGTTGCGATTCCACAAAGTTAGCGGAGTGCAACAAACTCGCGTTCCGCCAGCCGTCAAAAAGACGCCGTTTTGACAAACCCTCCCAAGCGGAATATCTTGACAATAGACAAAATCCAACACACCGCCCCCCTTGTTGCCATGCTAACCATCACCCCCCGACTTCAAATCCCGCTCCGTGAGTTTCAGTTTACGTTCGCCCGAAGCGGCGGACCGGGCGGCCAAAACGTCAACAAAGTGAACACCAAGGCGCTGTTGCGTTGGGCCATGACGACCAGCCCCAGTCTGCCCGAATCGGTCCGACAACGTCTGATCCAAAAATGCCGGCGGCAAATCACCACGGACGGCGACTTGCTGATCGTCAGCCAGCGATTCCGCGACGCCGGTCGCAATGCGGCCGATTGCCTCGAAAAACTCCGCACGTTGCTCGTCGCGGCGGCCACGCCCGCCCGTCCGCGCCGTCCCACGCGGCCCACCAAAGCCTCCGTGCGTCGCCGGTTGGAAAACAAGCATCGCCGCGCCCAAACCAAGCAACAGCGCGGCCGACCGGATGAATCGTAGCGCTAGTGGCCAGTGGTCAGTGGTCGGTGGTCAGTGGTCAGTGGCGGGCGCCATGCCGTGATTTTCTCTAAAAAAACTCGTTTGGATTTTGCCGTTTAGTCCTGATTTGCCAACCAACCACGGCTTGGCCCTCTACGATTTCTGCCTGACGGCGGACAAAATCCGACGCCGACTCACGTCTTATGCCAATTCCGTCGATGTTAAGTTGTACCGCTTGCGAAATATACGCATTGTGCATAAGACGCACAGACAGCGGCGAGTTGTCCGTCCCGGTCGTAGGATTAAACTGGGAGGGGCAACGGTGTTTGACGGCGGACCACGGACGGATTGCCAACCGGATACCCTCCCAGTTTTTCATTCGCATCCCGTCCAGGAACAACGCCCGTGACCAAGTCCGCCACCTCGCAACGACATCTGAGAATCTACACCGAGCAGCCGCCCAAGAACATCCGGCCGCAAATCGAGGCCGTCGCCTGCATGCCCGAGCTGGCCCGCGCGTTCCAGGCCGTCACCGGCTTTGGATTGCGCAACGAGTCGGGCAAGCTGCACGTCGAAGAACAGCCCTCCGAAATCGCGACGGACGCCTCCTTCGCCAATCCCCAATCTCCCTCGCGCGACGCCGCCGAACGTCTGGCCGGCTCGATCGCCGACCTGCTCGGCGAGTTGATGCAAACCCGTCGCGCCCTGTGGCAGCGTGAAGCCGAATTGGCGGCCGGCGTGCCGCTGGTTCCGCACCGCGAGGAGGAGCGTCATCTGGCCGAGCGATTGCAGTCCGTGCTGCGGTCGGGCGTGGAGGCCATCGGCTGCGACGCCGGCTCGCTTTATTTGCTCGACGAGGCCACCACCGAACTGAAAATGCGTTCCTCGTGGGGACTGCCGTTCGATCGACTCACCGCGCCCGCGCGTCCGCTGCAAGGCGCGTTGGCCGACCTCGAAGCGTTGCTCGGTCACGCCGTGGTGCTCGACGATCCGGAAACGATGCAGATGTGGAACATCCCCGAACAGTATCCGGCCGCGGTGTGCGTGCCCGTCTCGACGCCGACCACGCTGCTGGGCACGCTTTGGATCTTCAGCAAGCAGCAGCGCGACTTCAACGACCGCGAAACCAATCTGCTGGAGATCATCGCCGGACGGATCGCCTCGGACCTCGAACGCGAAATGTTGATGCGGGCGGGCGTCGACGGCCAAAAACTTCAAAAACAACTGGCCGCCGCCGAACGACTCCAGCACAACCAGTTGCCGACCATCTCGCCGCTGTTGGACCAATGGGACGTGGCCGGTTGGACCTCGCAGGCCGGCGGCGTCGGCGGGGCGTTCCACGACTGGTTCTGCCTGCCGCGCGGACTGTTGGCCACGTCGCTCGGTCGGTCAACCGATCAGGGCATGGCCGGAGCGATGACCGCCAACGTCGTGAAAACCGCCGTCCGCGCCCACGCCCGATACCAACATCAAACCGAACGACTGCTGCAACAAGTCAATCTGACGCTGTGGACCGGCTCGGCCGGCGACCAACATGCGTCGCTGTTTTGCGGGCTGATCGAAACGTCGACGGGCCGGGTGTGCTGCTCGTCGGCCGGTTCGCTCTCGGCCCTGTGGCTCCACGCCGACGGCTGGCAATCGTTGGCCGCCAACGCCCCGCGATTGGGCGAAAGTCCCGAAACCACCTTCGAGCAATTCGGCCAAGAACTTCAGCCGGGCGAGCTGCTGCTGGTCTTTTCCGACACGCTTCGCGACGCGTTCGACCCTCAAAAACGCGCCTTGGGCGAACAGGCCGTCGCCGAGGCCCTCCGCGGCAAGCTCGACCGCCCGGCCGAAGAAATCATCGCCGCGGTCCGCGAGCAGTTGACCACCCATGCGGTGGACTGCTCGTCACGCGATTGGACCGTGCTGGCCATCAAGCGGACGGGTTGACGGTCGGCGTCCGGACGATACACTAAGAGGTGGTGTTTTTTGCTGCCTTTTTGCGGGAATGGCGGAATTGGCAGACGCGCCAGGTTGAGGGCCTGGTGGTAGCAATACCGTGCAGGTTCAAGTCCTGTTTCCCGCACTTATACGGCATAAGGACTTACGTCGATTCTGGCGTGAGTCCTTTTTCAGTGCGCTAGGTTTCAGGACACAAAAATGACACATCGGTGAGGAAAGGTTTGCAGACTTGCCGCACGCTCAAAGCAAAAGAAGTTCTGACGATCGACCAGAGTCCTCCTCGTTATGATATGGCAGGTTTGTACGACACACCGCGGCACGCACCATGCGCAGATGTGATGCAACTGCCCCCCAATTTTTTCCAATAACCAACCGACGATCGCTACTCGTCGTAAGGCCCCAAAAACCGTTCACCATTGAAATGGATCATGTGTGATGGAGCATCAGCCACCCAGACTTCCGTTTCCCATGAGATGTCACCGAGATATCTGACCATTGCAGCCCGGTCTAGGAAGGCCGTGACAAAAACAAGCCCAACCTTGCAGCCGGCAAACAGACGTTTCAATTCGTCATGCCGTTTTCCGTCCACAGGGCCATGACTGGTCACAGCCTCGATCAGTACGAGCCATTTCTTCTGGCTACGGTAGACCACCACATCGGGCATCTTTCCGTGCGAATCGACTTCGACTCCCAGTCGAGCAAGCGCTGCTTCGTCGAAATAGGTCCACTTCGTGTCCGTGTCGCCGACGTAGATCGGTTTGCCGTCAGGAGTGAATCGTGGGCAGAACTCTTCGATGATTTCCTTTATAAGGACGTTCTGACCGCCAGGAGACAGGTCAATCTTCTCGCCGGTGGCTAAAGTCAACGGGATTCTTGCCATTTTGCGTTCCTTGGCATAGCGAGCCTTCAATGTCTCAACCGACGTGAGCCATGTCCGAAGATTCTTATCCCATACCTTCGTTCCGTAAGTGCGCAACAACTCCAGCGCACCCTTCTCAACTTGGTAAACCGTCTTCGGACTATTGATCGGCCGGGAAGGCTTTTCAGGATTTGCTACAATGATCCCGGCTTCCATGAATTGATGGGCGGTTTGCCGCCGGACCGTCTCACGGGTATTCGGTGCATATCGCTTGCCATAGTGCTCGGCAAACCAATCCATGATCGGCGTGATGCCTCGCAGCGGAGCTGATGCCTTACGCCACGCGGCATTGGGCGGCAAATCAAGCAGCGCCAATAACGTGAGGGCAGATCGCTCATTTTGCTGCGCCTTTGGCAAACCAAGCTCAGACAAAATCCCTTGCGCCTCTGAAATGCGTTGCGTCACTTTGACAGGATCATCGTCTGCCATGTTCAACTCCTCTCGGATTAGCGAGTCAAGCTCATCTTGACTCGGGAACGATTCACCAATTCGGCCGCCGATTCGGTCTAACGTTTCCAGGTCTGGATACTTGAGGCTGCGCAGGTCGGTGGCGTTCACCTGCGTATGCCCGCTGAACTGGCGAAAATAGGCGTCCACCAGTGTCGAATTAAGATAGGCAGCCAACCCCTTGGCGAGCAGGATGGGCAGGCCATTGCCTCTCCGGTGGAAATAATTCAGATGGTTTTCAAAGCCGTAGTCATCACCGGGCAGCCGATTGGGACCGCAAACGGCCGCCGCAACCCGTCGTCTCTCCTCCTTTGCCGAAAACCGTTTGACCAGCACGTAGTTGCCCGCCGGAACAAGGAGGTTCTCCGTGTTCGGCGCAACCATCAGGTAGTTCGGCTTCTTACCTGGCCTCGGCCAGATGATATAGCCGTTCTCGAAGTGGACGGGGTAAACCAAAGGAACGGTCCTACCATTGCTCTCAAAGGCCAACGCCGTCTTCGCACGGAAATCGACTACTCGACCCGTAGACACCTGGATTCCCAGGTCGTCAAGAGTTGCTACAAACCCCTGCACACGCTCGGCAAGACGAGTTCCGATTTCGTCGGGCACGACGTGAATCACCATGTCCGGGTCATTGGGGTTGACTAATTCTTCGGGCTGGACCTCGCGCACGCAAATGTCTGGGTCTTTCGGGTTGGCCGACGAAGAGACGACGGCCTTGTCCGTGGACTTGCCTTTGACTGCCCGAAAAATCACGTTCTCTTGCAAAACGTCGGCATCCTTGAAGGCCGAGTTGCGAGACTCGAAAACGTGAACCCGTTGCAGCGTCATTTCGCGCAAGAGCGCCTCACGGAAGGGGCGGAAGTAGGGGCCGTTGCAGAAGCTCCTGGGAGTGATGGCGACCATTTCGCCGCCTTCGTCAAGCAGCCGAAAGGTAAGCCAGAGAAACGCCGTGTAGAGATTGCTCGTTTCGATCCCTACCGATCGTAGTGCCCGGCGCGTTTCGGATTCGCTATGCAGTTTCCGATACGGTGGGTTCAGGATGGCGCAGTCAAAAGCCGAATGTGCCGTCCCCCACAATGGACGATCCGCTAGCTGTTCAACGGCCGACCCAATAAAGTCGGCTTCGATCACGTCGGCTTGAAACGCAATTTCGGCGGCCCGGCAGACCTCGCCACAATCCTCGACGGTCTGTCGAAGATGTTCGGCCAAGCGGCGGTCAGCCTCATAGGCGGTCAGGTGGATCGACGATGGCCGCTGTTCCAGGGCGCAGGCATGGGTGATCCAGGCCACCGAAAGGCTGCCTACCCCCGCGCCGGGGTCAAGCAAACGGACATGCCCAACCCTGGGTTTCGCCAGATCAGCCATGAAGCGGGCAATTGGAGCCGGCGTAAAGAACTGCCCCATTGCAGCCCGGTGGGCCGGGACCAGCCGCCTACCAACATCAAGGCGAATCAAGTCCACCCGGTCAGCCAATCCGTTGTAGTCCAGAATCGCCGCCATGCGAATACCTCTCGGAAAGAAGTCATTGTAGCCCGAGGACTCGCGCTTGTGCAGTAGTGCCGCGTGCTTGTCATGCCGATGATGGCTTGTGCGTGTGTCGCCTGCCAGTTTGGCATGAGAAACTGAAGTTACTGGCCCGCGGGGGGGTACCTAACAACGACTCCAGCCCATGTTGACAAATTTATTTCAACGGTTTTCTCTACCTGTTTTCACCTTGAGGGTCTGGTGGTAGCATACCGTGCAGGTTCAAGTCCTATTTCCCGCACTGCCTCCCTTCGTTGTCGCGGCGCGACATCTTCGCGTCGCCATGAGCGATCGTTTATGAAAAAATTTTTGCTTGTGCTGACGGTGATCTTTTCCTTGTCGGTCGGTTTTTCTCATGCGGATTCCGTTGAGTCAAAAAAACCGTTGATCGCGTATGTCGGCGCTTTCAGCTCTCCACTCCGCGATATGCCGCCCACTCAAGTGGACCTCCCGCCCGGCAACGGTCGCGGCATCTACATCTTTCGAGTCAATCGCGACACCGGCGCCCTGACGCCCGTCGACGTTTTCCGGCTCGGCACGAGTCCCAACGGTCTGGCGGTCAATGCCGAGGGGACCCGCCTGTATTCGACCAACGAAACCGCTCGCACCGGCGACAGCAAGCAAGGAACGATCAGCGCCTTTGCCATCGATCGCGCCAGCGGCGCGCTCACGCCGCTCAACACGGTCCGTTCCGGCGGCGCGGGCCCCACCGATTTGCATCTGCATCCGTCCGGGCGGTTCGTTCTGGTGGCCAACTACTTCGGCGGCTCCGTGGCCGTGCTGCCCGTCCTGCCCGACGGCCGGCTCGCCGAACCTTCGGACGTCAAAACCGACTCCGGCCGGGTCGGTCCGGTTCAGGCCCAAAACGCCCCGCCCGGCAGTTTCGCCCGAAGCGGCCACGATCGAACCCACGCCCACATGATTCAAGCCGATCCGGCGGGCCAATTCGTGTTGCACGTCGACCTGGGGCTCGACAAGTTTTTCATCTGGAAATTCGACGATCAAAAAGGCACGCTGACGCCCGCCGCCTACGCCGAAGTCTCGCTGCCCCCGGGCGACGGGCCGCGCCATTTTCAGTTTCACCCCAACGGCCGCTGGCTTTATTCCATTCAAGAAGAAGGCTCGACCGTCACGTTGTTCGACTACGACGCGGCGACCGGCCGGTTGACCTCGCGCCAGACCATTTCGACGCTGCCGCCCGGTTTCGCCGGCACGAATTTCTGCTCCGGAATTCTGGTGTCCGCCGACGGACGCTTCGTCTACGCGGGCAATCGGCTGCACGACAGCATCGCGGTGTTTTCGGTCGGTCCCAACGGCGAGCTGACGTTCACCGGCGAACATTGGACGCACGGCGACTATCCGCGCAGCTTTCAGTTCGATCCCACCGGCCGATTTCTTTATTGCTGCAATCAGCGCGGCGACAACTTGGCCGTCTTCCACGTGGATCGCAAGACCGGGGCCCTCCGATTCGCCGATCAGTACGTCCCGGTCGGCAATCCGTCGATGATCGTTTTCGTCGATTTGGCCAAGTCGCGCTAAACGCGCATTATGCGTGTTCTAACCAGAAAGTGCGCGGTTACGTCCCAGTTTCGCCAATACCGCCATGTTTCCTATTGCCGCCATTGAGACGCTTGCGATTTCGCAAAAGATTGACAAGTCACGTCGTTTTTCTAAAAAGTCTTGTGAAATCGCAAGCGGTTGGAACGTCCGAGGGAAACGACCAACCGCCTTCGCGGAAGAGCATCCGCGCATTCTCAAGTTGGAACGCGTATTATGCGGTGGCCGTTCGATACGCATCGAGTGCGTCGGGAAACGGTCCGAGCGCCCGATCGAAGATGCCCAGCGTGTAGGCGATCGTCAGTCCGTAGTTCGTGATCGGCACGCCCGCCTGCCGGCATCGGGCCTGTCGGGTGAGCATCTCGCGGCGATTCCACATGCACGCCCCGCAATGAATCACCAGCCGATAGTCGCTCAAATCGGGCGGAAAGTCGTGGCCTTGCGTGGTGTCGATCCGCAACGCGCCGCCGACGTATTGCGTGAGCCATCGCGGAATCTTGACCCGGCCGATGTCGTCGCCGATCGGATGGTGCGTGCACGCCTCGGCCACCAACACCCGATCGCCGGGCCGAAGCCGCTCGATGGCCGTCGCCCCTTCGACCAACTGCCGCAGATCGCCCTTCTGCCGAGCGAACAGAATCGAGAACGACGTCATCGGGACCGACGCGGGCGTGTCGGCCGCCACCTTCAAAAACGCCTGCGAATCGGTGACCACCAACGCCGGCGGACGCGTCAATCGCCCGAGCGCCTCGCGCAGCTCGCGCTCCTTGACCACCATGCAAAAGGCGTCGCCGTCCAACAGGTCGCGGATCGCCTGAACCTGCGGAACAATCAATCGCCCCTTCGGCGCCTCCATGTCGATCGGCACGACCAACACGGCCAACTCACCCGGCGGAACCAGATCGGCCACCAGCGACGGCGCCTGCACAAAATCCTCGGGCGCCGACTGCACAATCGCCTCGCGCAGCTCCTCGACGCCGCACCGCTGGCTGGCCACGGTTTCGACCGCCGGAATTTTTTTCTCACGCAGCCGATCCTGCAACTCGGCCGAAGGTTTCGCAAGGTCCGATTTATTCAGTGCGACAAGAATCGGGATGTTTCGTCCCCGCAACTCGTCCACAATCCCGTCTTCAAACTCGCCCCAGCGGCCGGCGTCGACCACCAAAATGCCCAAATCGGTGCGGTCGAACACCTGCCGCGTCTTGGCCACCCGCTTCTCGCCCAACGCCCCCAGGTCGTCAATTCCGGCCGTGTCGATCCAAAGCACGGGCCCCAACGGCAGCAGCTCCATCGGTTTCTCGACCGGATCGGTCGTCGTGCCGGCCACCGCCGAAACGATCGACGCCTCTTGCCGCGTCATCGCGTTCAACAGCGACGACTTGCCGGCGTTCCGGCGTCCGAACAATCCAATGTGCAATCGAAGCCCCTTGGGCGCGGATGCGGTTTTCATAAGAGCGTCAAACCAACGCGGTCCAAAATCAACTCCCCAACTTCGTCACTCGCTCGGGCGAAACCAGCACGTCAAACTCTTCGGCCGTGAGCAGCTTTTGGTCGATCGCCATTTGACGCAGATCCGCGTGGCCGTCGGCCGCGGCTCGGGCCAATCGCTCGGCGGCTTCGTAGCCAATCCGCTCGACCAACGCCGTCAACACCGCCGTGCTGTTGCACACGTTCCGACGGCAACGCTCGGGACACGCCTCCAACCCCGCGACACAATGCCGTGCGAAAATGTCGCAGGCGTCGGCCAGCAGGTCGATCTCCGTCAAAAGGCTGTCGGCCACGAGCGGCAGAAATTGGCTCAATTCCAAGTTGCCCCCGCCCACGGCTTGCGCGATCATCTGATCGTGGCCCATCACGGCGATGGCCGCCTGCGCGACCGCTTCGGGAATGACCGGATTCACCTTGCCGGGCATGATCGACGAGCCGGCCTGACGCGGCGGCAATCGAATTTCGCCCAATCCCGCCGCGGGCCCCGACGAGAGCAATCGCAGATCGTTCGCCGTCTTCAACAGGTTCACGGCCAGCGTGCGCAGGATGCCGCTCACCTCGACCACCGCGTCGACGTTTTGCGTGGCCTCGACCAGATTTTCAGCCCGAGCCAGCCCCAGGCCCGTAATCGCACGCAGGTGCTCGACGACGCGAAAGATGTATTGCCGCGGCGCGCCCAGCCCGGTGCCGATCGCGGTGCCGCCCAGATTGACCACGCGCAGCCGCTCCTGACATTGATAGATTCGCCACCGATCCCGGGCCAGCGCCTCGCCGTAGGCCGACATCTCGCGTCCGAGCGTCGTGAGCACCGCGTCCTGCATCTCGGTGCGTCCGATTTTGACGATGCCGGCCCACTGTTTTTCCTTCACTTGAAAGGCTTCCTGCAACGCGACCACGCGGCGTTCCAAATCGGCCAGCGCCCCAAGCGCCGCCACCCGAAGCGCCGTCGGATAGGCGTCATTCGTCGACTGGTGCCGGTTCAGATCGTCGTGCGGATCGAGCGTCGCATAGTCGCCCAACGGCCGACCCAACCGTTGCAACGCCCGATTGGTCAGCACCTCGTTGACGTTCATGTTGGTCGACGTGCCCGCGCCGCCCTGCAACGCGTCGACCACCACATGGGCGTCCAACCGGCCATCGATCATCTCGCGGCACGCCGTTTCGATGGCGTTGAAGGTCGGCTCATCCCAGCGGCCCAACTCGTGATTGGTCCGCGCCGCGGCCAACTTGACCGCGCCGAACGCATGGACCAACCGCCGCGCGACCGGACGCCGGGCCAACGGAAAATTCTCGACCGCCCGCAGCGTGTGGATGCCCCAAAGCGCATCGGCTGGCACGTCGCGGCTGCCCAACAGATCAGTCTCTCGGCGATCGTTCACCATTAGAAATAAAGGTCTCGCTCGTCGTTGTGGACAATCCGCTGCAAACGGTTTTGAAGCTGGCGTTTTCGCTCGCCTTCGGGAAACTTCTCCACTTCGGCGAGGATGGCGTTTTCACCGGCCGCTCGGGTCTCGGGCGAAGCGTAGTCGATCAGATACTCCATCAACGTGCTCAGCGCGTTGGGCGTGCAAAGATTCTGAATGAAGCCCGGAATGGCGAACTCCATGAATTGCTCGCCGGTCCGCCCCGACCGATAGCACGCCGTGCAAAAGCTCGGGATGTAGCCGTCGACAAGAAGCTCGCGGACGACGGTGTCCAGCGGGCGGATGTCGCCCAACTCGAACTGTTCGAGCTCCATCACCTGCGAATCGCTCGTTTCCGTATAGCCGCCGATTTCGACCCGGCTTCCCGCGTCGATCTGCGAGATGCCGAACGACATGATTTCGCGTCGCACCGCCGGCGGTTCGCGCGCCGTGCAAATCAGCCCGGTGTACGGAACCGAAAGCCGCAAAATGGCCACCAGCCGCTTGAACTGCTCGTCGGTGACGAAATAGGTCTCGTCGAGCGTCGTGCCGCAGGCCGGACGCAGCCGCGGGAAACTGATCGTGTGCGGGCCGACGTTGAAATGCTTTTGCAGATGCAAGGCGTGGCTGACCAGCCCGAGCACCTCGAAACGCCAGTCGTACAATCCGAACAGCGCCCCGATGCCCACGTCGTCGCAGCCGGCCTCCATGGCCCGGGCCACGCCGTCGAGCCGCCAGAGAAAATCGCCCTTGAACGTGTTGGTCGGGTGCACACGGCGATACGTTTCGTGATGATACGTCTCCTGAAAAATCTGATAGGTGCCGATGCCGGCCTCTTTCACGATGGCGTAGCTTTCGTGGTCCAGCGGGGCGGCGTTCAAGTTGGCCCGGCGGATTTCGCCGTGACCCGTCTTCGTCGCGTACACCTGCCGAATGCACTCGGCCATGTACGGGGCGTCGTAGCGGGGATGCTCGCCGAACACCAAAATCAGCCGCTTGTGGCCCTTGTTTTCGAGCGCCACAATCTGCTCGCGCAACTGCTCCGCACTCAACGTCCGCCGCACCTCGTGAACGTTCGACCGCCGAAACGCGCAATACGCGCAATCGTTCGTGCACTCGTTGCCGACGTACACCGGCGCGAACAACACGATCCGGTTGCCGTACACGTCGCGTTTCAACTGCCGGGCGGCGCCAAAAATCTCCTCGACCAGCGACGGCTCCTCGACCGACAACAGCGCGGCGGTCTCGGCCACCGACAGCGGCTGCTTGGCCATGCTTTTGGCGATGATGTCGCGGATTTCGCCCGGCTCGGCGCGACGCTCGAGCAAGCCGTGCAGATACGCCTCATCAATAAAGTCGTATCCGCCGCGGCTGAGCTGTTTTCGATTCAATAACAAAGGCATGTTCACTCCTCGCGGGGCACGACGCACGCACCCCCAAAACCCAAAAACACAAATGACGAATCAAAAAATGTTGGATTGGCCTTCAAAAACTTCTCCTCGCACCGCGTCGCCGCGTCCTTGGCCCGGCGTTCGACCGATCGCCGCAATCCGCTGGGCAAGACATCGGTGGCACGTCCGGCCGGACTCGGCCATGCAGGCCTTTCCCGGATAAATTTCATACAGCGTGCGATATTCGGTCGGCGTCAAGTTCGGCATCACCACATTGGCCCCGCGCAGCAATCCCAACTCGCGGCCCTCGTGGATGTTCAACGTCGCCAGCGCCGTCGTGGCCGGAATGTTCGCCCAAGGACACATCAACCGAGCCAGCGCCACCACCTTGTACGTCATCCGCTCCGTCGCCGGCGCTTGCTCGTCGACCGACGCCTCGGGCCACGCGGCCAGCGGCGTTTCCGGATGTCGCAAATACGGGCCCACGCCGATCATGTCGAGTTTCAACCGCGCGAACCACTCCAGGTCGTCGGCCAAGTCGTCGTACGTCTGACCGGGAATGCCGATCATCACGCCGCTGCCCACTTCGTAACCAAGCTGCAGCAACCGGCCGAGCAACTCGAACCGATCGAATTGTTGGCCGGGCCGCGACGGATGGATGCGCTCGTACAACG
Source organism: Planctomycetaceae bacterium (assembly GCA_021372005.1). Lineage (GTDB taxonomy): Bacteria > Planctomycetota > Planctomycetia > Pirellulales > Thermoguttaceae > JAJFVC01. Next base: position 97,392 of record JAJFVC010000060.1, read on the forward strand.
CCCGATTCGACGTCTCGAACCGCAACAAGTAACGATCCGCCCCGGCGTCTCGCCACAGGGCCAACTCGTCCGGCTCGCGCTCGCCAAGACTCAACGTCACGGCCAGCGGCGTCTCCGCCTTGATCCGACGCACCAACCCGGCCACCCATTCCGCGGAAAGTCCCAAATCCTCGCCCGACTGAAGCACCACCGTGCCGTAGCCGAACTCGACGGCCTGCCGAACGCAGCCCATCACCTCGTCGTCCGACATCCGATAGCGAGCCAGCGACCGATGGTCGGCCCGCAGCCCGCAATAGCCGCACTGCCGCCGACAATAGTTCGACACCTCGATCAGCCCGCGCAGATGCACTTGGTCGCCGACCGTCCGGCGTCGCGTCTGATCGGCCAGCCGCCAAAGTTCGGCCAGCCGTTCGGGGTCGGTTGTACGAAGCCAGTCTAAAAGGTCGCCACGGTGCATAAAATCAGTCGGTTTGTTGATCGCGTAACACTTCATTATACGCAGACAGCCTCCGACCGGAAATTGCCGCCATGTTTTTTTGATTTTTTGAATTTTGGGGATTTTTTGGGGGGCCCGCTCCACTAGGGTGAACTAGAGAACGGACTGGCAACATCCCGCGCATCGTGGTACGCTGAGGGGAGATAAGCGGTTTCGTCCACCAACCCCCGACACGTTCCATGACCACGTATTTTGCCCAAGGTTCGTCGCAAACCGATTTCAGCCGCGAGGACCTCCGCCGGATCCTTTTCGAGACGTTTCAGAAACTCGAACCTCGCCACAAGGTGTTGGCCCTGCCGCCCGATTTCACCCGGGCCAACAGCATGGCCGGCCCGATCTGCTCGATGACCTACGAGTATTTCCGCGACCGGCTGGTCGACGTGATGCCGGCCCTGGGCACGCACGTGGCCATGCCCGACTGGCAGTTGGATCGGATGTTCGAGGGCGTGCCGAAATCGCTGTTCCGCGTCCACGATTGGCGACGCGATGTGGTCACCATCGGCACGGTGCCCGCCGAGTTCGTCTCGCAAGTGACCGAGGGCATTTACCAAAAACCCTGGCCCGCCCAGCTCAACCGCCTCGTGTGGCAGGGCGGCCACGACCTGATCCTTTCGATCGGCCAGGTGGTGCCGCACGAAGTGATCGGCATGGCCAACTACAACAAAAATCTGTTCGTCGGCACGGGCGGATCTTCCGGCATCAACGAAAGCCACTTCATCGGCGCGGCCTACGGCATGGAGCGCATGATGGGCCGAGCCGACACCCCGCTGCGCAAAATCCTGAACTACGCCCAGGACCATTTTTGCAAACACCTGCCGCTGGCGTTCATCCTGACCGTGATCGGCCCGCGCGACGACGGCACGTTGGCCGTGCGCGGATTGTTCATCGGCGACGACGTCGAGTGCTTTGAAAAAGCCGCCGCGCTGTCGGTCCGGGTCAATTTCACGATCCTCGACGAGCCGATCTCGAAAGTGGTCGTCTATCTCGATCCCGAAGAGTTCCACAGCACTTGGTTGGGCAACAAGTCGATCTATCGCACGCGCATGGCCATCGCCGACCGCGGCGAGCTGGTCGTTCTGGGCCCCAGCGTCGGCACGTTCGGCGAGGATCCCGAAATCGACCGCATGATCCGCAAATACGGATATCGCACGACGCCCGAGATCATGCGATTCGTCCGCGAGACCGACGATCTGCCGAAGAATCTGTCGGCGGCGGCCCATCTGATTCACGGCTCGTCCGAGGGGCGTTTCACGATCACCTACTGCCCCGGCAAATTGAGCCGCGAAGAAATCGAATCGGTCGGCTATCGCTACGGCGAGCTGGAGCCGATGTTGCGGCGTTACGACCCCAAAAAACTGCGCGACGGCTGGAACACCCTGCCCGACGGCGAGCGGATTTACTACATCAGCAACCCGGCGTTGGGTCTTTGGGCCTACCGCGGCCGACTGCCGGCCTGACGCATCACTCGAGCATCTGCTGAATCTGCCGTTCGATCTCGGCCTTGGAGAGTCGCACGCGCGGGATGCGGGCCAGCGGGTCGAGCAGGTCTTCGTCCTCGTCGTCCGACGGCCACGGCAGCCGATCCAATTCCTGCTCCAATGCGTCCAACCAGCCGGGCAACTCGAACCCCGCCCCGGCCGGCTCTTGCGTGAACCGCGCGATGCGCTCCTCCAACTCCCGCAACACCACCGGCTCGCGTCCCTGGCGAATCTCTTCGACCGCGGGCCGCAACAACGCCCGAAGCTGATCGATCTCCAACGGACGAATGAACCGCCCGCTGAAATGCTCGGCGATGCTCGGCAACTGCATTCCGTACTTTTTGCACAGACGCCGGAATCGCTGGAGATGCTCCTCGGCGATCGGAGCGGTCCGTTCGGCCACGGCCCGTCGCCACGTCTCGGCCGCGCGACCGCATCCGCGTCGGACCAGCACCTCGTGGGCCAACACCACCGGCCGCAGATTCCACGCCAGCCGATCGTAGTTGGTCCGCAAACGCAAGAAATCCAACAGCGTGTACAGCATGTCGCCGCGGTCCGACTGCGTCGTGATGCTGTTGTAATCGACGTACTCGCCGTAGTTCTCGACCACCGCCTCGATGGCGATCGACAGCCAATGGGCGGCCTCGTCCAGCGAAACGGCGCTCTGCAACTCGCCCAACAGACGAAACTCCTCGTCCGGATCCGGCTCCTCAACCAAATTTTCGAGATACTCCCGCACGCCTTGATGCAGAATGCCGCGCAGGTTGCCGAGATTCAAAAACCGCTGCGTGAACAAATCGGCGCCGTAACGCTCGATGAATTGCTTCAAGGGACGCCACTGCTGCGCGTCGTTCACGGTTTCGAGGACCGACAACCGCACCCCGTGGCTGTGCATTAGCCAATAGCGAAGCAACAATTCGATCAGCCGCTCCAATTCCTCGATCAGCGCGCCGTCGTCCCCGTCGTCTTTCCACCGCGCCGCCGAGGCGACCAGACACTGCGTCATCGACCGGCAAGCGATCTCGAACGCGCGATCGAACTCGGTGATCGCCCCCGGCCCGACCGGATGCGCGATCTCCATCCGATGCGCGGTTTCCAGCAGTTGGCACGTCTCGACCAACAGCCCCAGCCGCGGCAAATAGGTCAGCAACCGCCGCAACACAAATTGCAGTTCGCGCGACGCGACGATGCGCTGCGGATTGCCGCCCCGGGCCAGCGCGACGTACAACAACGGCTGTTTTTCGAGCGCCGGCAGCAGCCCGGGCCACGCGCGTCGCACCGCCTCGGCGTCGCCGTGCAACAGGGCCGCCAACACCACGCCCGCCTGCTGCTCCCACGCGATCGGCTGGTCGCCCTTCGGCGGATGGGTCATCGCCGCGCGAATCATCCGCGCCGCGTCGCCCGTTTCGACGCACGCCTCGATGATCTCCTCCGACAGCGTCTCCTTGACGCTGCGCCGCTGATCGTATTCGACCAGCGACTCCTGCGTGCCGCGCGGCGAAGGAATGCGATAGCGATGCACGGCGGCCAGCAACTCGCCCAACCGTCGGCGATTGTCCTCGGCCTGCCGCAGCCAGGCGCCGAGCGACTCGTCTCGATTCGCCACGTCCGCCGTTTCGGACGCCGTGGCGCAAAGTTTCCACAATTGCGCGACCGTGGTCAAAAAGTTCAGCCGATTGACGATCCGCTCCGCCTCGCCGACCAACTCGAAATCGACGCCGTCGTCGCCCGTCTCGAACATCTCGCCTTCGACGCCGTCGTCCGCGCTGTCGCGATACGTGACGTGCTCATAGGCCGCGCCGAACAGATCGCTCTCGTCGTCCTCCTCTTCCTCCTCCTCTTCCTCCTCGGGCTGCTGTTCCGTCATCAGACCGCCCCCAAGCACTCCGGCCGCCATTTCAAAATGCGGCGGCTGCCAATACTCCTCCGCATTAGCCTCCAAAAAGTCCAAAAACTTTCGGGCCAGCGGCCACCGTTGCTCGGGCGGAACCGCCGGCTCGCTCTTCGACGCCGATTTCGACTTCTCGTCCTTCTCGTCCGCGTCGCGCTGCCAAAGATCTTCCATCCAAAGCAACGCCAGATCGTGAAACGAATAATCCTCCTCGACCAGCGGAATCTCGTCGGCCTGGCTGAGCCACTGCATCAGCAGGGACATCGCCGCCACCGGATCGCGGCGGTCCAACAGCGTTTCAATCACCAGCGCGTAGGACTTCGGCGCGTGAAACTCGGCCACGTGTCGCCGCCAAAACGCGACGTCGCCCGCCTCCGCCCCGCCTTGATGCCACGCCCGAAGCGCCGCCGCCACATGCTCAGCCGACTCCAACGTCGCCTGACCCGACAGCCCGTCGACCGAGTCGATCTCGACCACGGCGAACCGATCCCACCACCGGGCCAGATGGCTCAATTGCTCGAAAAGCGATTCCTGCAGCGCCGTGTCGCCCGTGGCCGCCGCCGATTTCACGATCCGCACGTACAACGTGAAAATGTCCGCGATCATGTCCAGCAAATCATCGACCCGATGGTCGTGGATGCTGTTTTCCAACGCCGGAAACAGGCTGTATTGGCCGCCGAACCCCAACACGTTCCACGGATCGACCATCGCCCCGCATTCGATCGCCCGATGCAGCAACTCCTCGACCGGCGGCAACTCGGCCGCGGCGTCGGCCAACCGGCCCTGATCGATCGCCAGATGCGCGGTCGAAAGCCGGCAGCGAATGTCGCACGCCATCCGCGCCGACGCGACCGGCACCACCGCCGCCTGTTGAGCCGCCGCGCTGGTGTAGCCGATCGCCGCGAACAGTTGCGCCACATGCACGTGCTGCAACTGCAACGCCCGGCGATTCGCCAAATATTGGTTGAAATGCTGACGCGCTCCGCCGAACGGCTGATGCAGCGCCAGCGATTCCGCCCGCAACCGCTCGGCGTGCGGACCCGTCATTTTCTGAAGCAAGTTCTCGTAAAAAACGTCTCGATACACCGCAATCTTCTCGACCAGCGTCGACAATGTCACCGTCGAATCGTGCGCGTCGGGCCGACTGCCGCTGACGCCCGAGCCCATCAACATCGTGCCGGCCAAAACCGACGCCTCCTCGAAAAGCACCTGCGAGTCCGACAGCCGACCGTGATGGCGAAGCCGGTCCACCATCGCGTCCAACGACGCCTGCTGCAACACGAACCGGCGGCTTCGGCCCGCGTTGTCCAGATGGTTCATGTCCCACTGGCCGAACAAATAGTTCGGACGCTTGTTCACCGGGTGGTCGAAATCGTAGGCCCGCGGGTCCATCGCCAGTTCGTCGAGTTGCTCGGGCACGAACGACGCCTCGAACAGCATCGCGGGATCGGTCGCGTCCAAAATGGCCATCGCCGTTTCGATCAACGCTTGATAGGGACCGGGCGCGGCGCCCGCCTCACGAATCCACAACGGAATCGGACGGACCCACTCGTGCGGATAGGGCTGAATCTTCTGCTCGGTCCGCAACACCGCCACCGGCCGATGCCCGAGATAATCGTTCAACTGATGGACCGCGCCCGAGACGATCCGATCCGTCTCGGACCACGGCGGCCCCTGCTGCAACACCGCCTCGCACATCCGCCCGACGAAAAACGGCTGGAACAGCGACTCCTCGGTCTGGTGAAACAACAGGTCGCGATGGAACTCGCGGTAGGCCGGCAGCGCCGCCTCAAACACCAGCGTCAACACCGCCTCGGCCTGATCGACCTTGCGAAAGATGTCCGACCCGCCGCGGACAGACTGCAACATGTCGACGAGCGTTCTGCCGACCGTCCGCCACACCGGCCGCGCCGCGTCCCCGACCGCCTCGACTCGGCCGAACAACTCGGCCAAATTCTTCAGGAACTGCGGGTCCGACGTGCCCGACGAAAAGTTCAGATAACCCAAGATGTCCTGGATCAGCGAACTCACATCGCCCAGTAGGGTGGGGTCCATGGCCGTGGCTCTCTGCGGGTCAACCGAAACCCCCTCGAGGATCGCAAAACCCTGTCCGACTCAGGGACCGCCCGATCCATCAAGGAAAGCCCCTTATGGTAGGTGGTCAACGCGTTCTCGTCTAGCGGCCCGAGGAAAACAGCCAAAATCACCCACAGCGAGTGATGCCATCCCGCCCACAATGGTTTTTCGGACGTTTTTGACGTGCTTTTTCGCCCGCGTGAGGTTATGATAGAGGGGCTAAATCGGTAAAATGCGATCACTGCAAGGACACCGGAACCATGCCCCGATGTTTTTTGGGCGCTGCGGCGTTCAGCGCCGCCGTCTGCTGCTGTTTTTGTTGTTGCAACCCCGCCCGAGCCGCCGAGCGTGAGCTGATCTCCGAACCGACGGCCGCCCGGCACGGTCTGACCCGCCCCTGGTTCACGCAGGCCCAATTGGATCAAGGCCGCGGACGGCTGCGCGCCATGGTGCTCAGCGGCGGCGTTCTCTACGTGCAAACCGACGGCGCCGTGTTCGAGGCGATCGACGCCGAGACGGGCCGGATGCTTTGGCGAAAACAGGTCGGCCGTCGCGACCGGTTGACCATGCCGCCCGGCGTCGGACACGACGTGCTGGCCGTCCTGAACGGCTCGCACATGTACGTTCTCAACCGGATGACCGGCGAAATGCTTTACGACAAAGAGGTCGGCGGCGCGCCCAGCGCCGCGCCGGGCGTAAGCGACACGCGCGTCTACGTCCCGTTGACGTCCGGTCGCGTCGAGGCCTATCGTTGGGCCCCGCCGCCCCAAGCCGCGCCCGACGCCAACGAAAAGGCCGACGAGAAGACCGACAAGAAGAAGGGCAAAGACTCGGGGGACGATGACTTTCTCAAAAAAGCCCTCAACGCCGAGGAACAACGCAGGAATGAACTCGAGCAGCGCGCCCGTTGGGTGCCGCCGTTGTTCTGCCAATCGAGCAAGCCGGTCCTCACGCAACCCCGCATCACGCGGCAAAACGCCGACGAAGAATACTCCGTGTGGTCGACCGACCGCGGACTGCTGAACATCACGCGCATCGACCGCAAGGCGGAAGACCTGCTCGCGCTGGCGTATCGGTTGGAGACCAAGGCTCCGGTGGTGGGCCGCCCGGCCTATTTGCCGCCCGACCCGAAAATCAAGGGCGACTCCGGTCTGATTCTCGCCGCCTCGCGCGACGGCTTCGTGCATGTGATCCGCCAAAAAGACGGAAGACTCGCCTGGCGATTTTCCACCGGCGATCCGGTCCTTGAGCCGCCCGTGGTCGTCGATCTTCGGGTGTACGTCTGCACCCAACTGGGCGGAATGTACTGCCTGGCCGCCAACGACGGCCGAGTCGCGTGGTTCGCGCCCCGCGCCGTTCAACTGGTCGCCGTCAGCAAGACGAAAGTCTACGCCGCCGACCGCACCGGCCGTTTGCTGGTGCTCGACGGCGCCACGGGCAAGCTGCTCGACACGCTGCCGACCATCGGTCTGCCGCTCAAACTGCGGAACGACGAAACCGATCGCATCTATCTCGCCGACGACTTAGGCCTGATCCAGTGCCTCCACGAGCCCGAACAGCACGAGCCGATCCTCCACGGCAAGGACCGCCGGCAGGCCGAACAAATTCAGTCGGAAGAAACCAAAAAGGGCGAAACGAAGAAACCGGCCGCCAAGAAACCGGCCGCCAAGAGTTCCAAATAAGACGCGTCCCTGCTTGAAAACGCGTGACGGTTTGCGATCGCCGTTGCGTCCCACCCACCGACGGCCACTCCAAAGCCTCCCGTCGGGGGCCTTGACCGTCGAACTGAAAACTCGTAAACCTTCGAATGGTCGATCTTTTTGTTCCCGAAGGGTGTGATGCCATGGACTCGCCGCGTATTCAACGCGCTTTGATCAGTGTCAGCGACAAATTGGGCTTGGCCGACTTCGCCCGCGGCCTGATCGCCGCCGGAATCGAAATCTTCAGCACCGGCGGAACCCGAAAACACCTCGAGACCGAGGGCATTCCCGTCCGCGACGTCTCCGAATACACCGGCTTTCCCGAAATGATGGACGGCCGGCTCAAGACCCTGCACCCCAAGGTCCACGGCGGCATCCTCTGTCGCCACGACAACCCCGAGGACATGCGCGCCTTGGCCGAGCACGGCATCTTGACCTTCGAGTTGGTCGTGGTCAACCTCTATCCGTTCGAGGCCACGGTGGCCCGCAAAGACGTCGCCTACGACGAAGCGATCGAGAAGATCGACATCGGCGGTCCGACGCTGGTCCGCGCGGCCTCCAAAAACCACGCCTTCACAACGATCGCGACCGACGCCTCGCAATATTCGGAGATTCTCGAACAGATCACGGCCCACGGCTGCACCACGCTCGACTTGCGTCGCCGATTGGCCGGCGAGGCCTTCGCCCACACCGCCCGATACGATCAGGCCATCGCCGAGTTCTTCGCCGGCGAAAATCGCGTGGGTCCGTTCTCCGGCGCCGTCACGACCCGCTTCACCCGCAAAACCGTCCTGCGCTACGGCGAGAATCCGCATCAGCAGGCGGCCCTATACGCCCAGTCCGGCGCGTCGGGCGCCAACATCGTCTCCGCCCGGCAGCTTAACGGCAAGGAGCTTTCATACAATAACCTGCTGGACCTCGACAGCGCGTTGGGCATCGTCCGTCAATTCGCCGATCCGGCCGCGGTGGTCGTCAAGCACAACAATCCGTGCGGAGCCGCCGTGGCCGCCACACTGGCCGAGGCCCTGCAACGCGCCATGGAAGGCGATCCGCTCAGCGCGTTCGGCTCGGTCCTCGGTCTGAACCGCGACGTCGACGACGCGACCGCCGAGGTGTTGTCCGCGCCGGGGTTGTTCGTCGAGGCTATCGTCGCCCCGCGATTCGATCCCGTCGCGCTGCGCATCTTGACCACCAAGCCGAAATGGCGCAACAACGTCCGACTGATGGAGGTCGGCCAATTGGGTCCGTCGCCGGTCCACTGGGTGTTTCGCTACCTCGACGGCGGCGCGCTGATGCAAGAGGCCGACGTCCTGCCCGATCCCGAGAATCTATGGCACGTCGTCACCGAGACCCAGCCGACCGACGCCCAGTCGGCCGACTTGCGGTTCGCCTGGGAGATGGTCCGACACGTAAAGTCGAACGCGATCGTGTTGTGCAAGGGCCAAATGTTGCTGGGCGCCGGGGCGGGCCAGATGAGCCGCGTCGATTCGACCGAAATCGCCATCAAGAAGGCGGGCGCACGGGTTGAGGGCTCCGTGCTCGCCTCCGACGCTTTTTTCCCGTTCCCGGACTCGATCGAACGGGCCGCCGCCGCCGGGGTGGCCGCCATCATTCAGCCAGGCGGCTCGAAAAACGACCCGGCCGTCCTTCAAGCCTGCAACCAATTCCATCTGCCGATGATCTTCACCGGCCGTCGACATTTTAAACACTAAGATTGCATTCCGAACGCGCGTCGGAAACGAGTCGCAAGAAAACTCGAAAGAAAAAGGCCATGCCCAACGCTCTCGACAAAATCATCGCCGCGAAACATGAGTACCTCGAAAAGGCGAAGGTCGACGCGCCCGAGTCCTCGCTGCGCGAACAAGTGACCGAGGCCCCGCCGGTCCGCGATTTTCTGGCCGCACTCAGCGGCGCGCCGCCCATCCGGCTCATTGCCGAGGTGAAAAAATCCAGCCCCAGCCGAGGCGCGATCCGCCCGAACTGCGATCCGGCGTCCATCGCCCGCATCTATCAATGGCACGGCGCCGCCTGCGTCAGCGTCTTGACCGACGGCCCGTATTTTCAGGGCAGCCTCGACGATCTGCGGCAAGTCCGCGCGGCGGTCCAACTGCCGGTGCTGCGAAAAGATTTCGTGATCGACCCCTATCAAGTGCTGGAAGCCCGCCAAGCCGGGGCCGACGCCGTGTTGCTGATCGCCGACTGCCTGGAAGGCGGCCAACTGGCGGATCTCTACGCGGCGGTCCACGAGTTGGGCATGACGCCGCTGGTCGAACTGCACGACCCCGACCAACTGGACCGCGTGTTGGAGCTCGGCGCCAAGCTGATCGGCGTGAACAACCGCGACCTGCACACGCTCGAAGTCGATCTGAACCACTCGCTGCGCATGCGGCACATTATTCCCGCCGATCGCATCATGGTCGGCGAGAGCGGCATCCGAAACCGTCAGGACGTCGAACGGCTGGAAACCTCCGGCGTCCAAGCGATGCTGGTCGGCGGCACGCTGATGGCCCGCCGCGACATCGGCAACGCGGTGGACGGGCTGCTCGGAAAGACGTCGTAGAAAAAAAGTCCCCTCTCCCGCCGGGAGAGGGTTAGGGTGAGGGCGAGCAAACAAAAAACGTCCGCTCGCCCTACCGAGTCCGCGCTTTTCCAAACTTCTCCAACCGCTTGCGATTTCGCCGGAAGCCGTCGCCTCGCCCGCGATGTCGTCCTACGACACCATCCTCGCCAGCTTTCGCCCGGTGCTGCTCAGCGGAAAATCCTTCAATTCCGCCGGTCGCACCCAACGCGTCTCCATCGCCGCGCGGTTTGCACACGCCGTGCACTCGGCCTCAAAACACTCCAGCGTGATCTGAAACCGCGTCACGCCGTGCGAAAGCGTTGCTAGCCGCCGGCCGGGTCGGATCGTCGCGCCGGTCAACTCCAAAACGTTTTTCGCCATTTCGCGGTCGATCGCCGAGTCCGCCGAAATCGGAAACCGTGGAAAATCCCAAAGGCCCGCCCAACGCCGTCCCTCGGGCCAACGCAATAACAACAGCCGGCCGCGACGCCGCACCACGACCGCCGCCTCGCGGACCGACTCGCGCCGCGGTTTGATTTTCGGCGAGGGAATTGTCTCTTGTTTTCCCAATTGATTCGCGCGACACTTCGTTGCGATGGGACAGACGTCGCATCGCGGCGATCGGACCGTGCAGACCAGGCTGCCCAAGTCCATCAACGCCTGATTGAACCGCCCGACGTCGCGCCGCGGCAACAACACGTCGGCCGCCGCCCAAAGCAATCGCTGCCCCTCGCTCGACTGCGGCGCACCCTCGTAGCCCAACAGCCGGCTGAACAGCCGCACCGTGTTCGCTTCCAAAATCGGCTCGCGTCGATCGAATGCGATCGAAAGAATCGCCCCGGCCGTGTAGCGTCCGATGCCCGGCAATCGTCGAATGGTTTTGGAGTCGCTTGGAAATTGGCCGCCGTATTGATCGACCAGCATTTTGGCGGCCTCGTGCAACTGTCGCGCGCGGCGATAATAGCCGAGTCCCTCCCAAAGCCGAAGCACCTCGTGCTGGTCAGCCGCGGCCAACGCCTCGACGGTCGGCAGTTTTTTGAGAAAGCGATCGAAATAGCCGCGGACCGTCTCGACTTGCGTCTGCTGAAGCATCACCTCGCTCAGCCACACGGCATACGGATCGCATCGCCGCCGCCACGGCAGATCCCGAGCGTTGGCCGCGTACCACGTCAGCAGTTTTTGCCGCAGCCAGCGTCGCACGGACGGCTCCGGCAACCGCGCGGCCTGCTCGTCGTTGGCCTTGGTGCGGCTCATCGCGTCAAAATCCGATCGCACGCCTCGCAGACGTCCGCCGTCGTGATGGCCGCCATCAGTTCCGGCGACGCGGTGCGGCGTCCGCGCGTAGACCCCTTAAAAAAGGCCTTTTGAAGGGCAATGTGCTGCGGACCGTAAGGCCCGTGAATATCCTTGGGCCATGGTCCGTACAGCCCGACGCACGGCGTGCCGACCGCCGCGGCCAAATGCAGCGGGCCGGTGTCCGACCCGAGGAACAACCGCGCCCGACGCGCCAACGCAGCCAACTCGGACAGCGTGGTTTTTGGGGCCAGCCGCGCGTGGCCTTGCGACCCGGCGACCACGCGCTCGGCCATCGCACGTTCGCCCTCGCCCGCCCAAAGCACCAACGTCGGCAGTCCGCCGGCCGCGCCCAAGTGGGCCGCCACCGCGCCGTAACGGTCCATCGGCCAAAGTTTCGACGGCCAGCCCGCCCCCACATTAATCAGTGCAAACCCTCGTCCCACTTGAAACTTGTCCAAAATTCGTTCGGCGGTTTGAGCGTCTTCCGGCCGCTCGGGAACCGAAAACTGAACCGTCGGCGACTCGATGCCCAGCGGTCGCAGCAGTTGCAAGTTCCGCTCGACGATGTGCGGACCCGGCGTATCGACCGACTCGGTGTTCAACCAAGGACTCAGCTCGCGGCCCCAAGGCGGACCGAACCCCAACCGCCTCGGCGCGCCGGAAAGTCGCGCCAAAATGGCCGCTTTCGTCAGCCCCTGCGCCTCCAACGCGATGTCGAACCGCCGCCCGCGCAATTGACGCCGCAGCCGCCAAAGCGTTTTGGGCGACTTCAGCCATCCGCGCGGCACGGTCAGCACCTCGTCCAGCGCTGGATGGTTTTGGAGCAATTCGGCCGAGCGCGACTCCACGACCCACGTCACCAACGCATCGGGAAACCGGCGGCGCAGCGCGCAAGCGATCGGCATGCTTTGAATCACGTCGCCGATGGCGCTCAATCGAACGATCAGAATCCGAGGCGATGACATCGTGCGAGGCATTATAACCGTTCGGCCCGATCTTGCCACAGTGACAGACGACCGGAAACCTCGTAAAATAAAATCGGTCGAAGATTTTCGATAAAAAACATGCCAAAACCAAACGCTCCAGCGCCGACCGACTTGCCGTTGCCGATGACGCCCGCCGAACTGGCCGCCCGCGGCTGGGACGCCGTCGACGTGGTGTTCGTCACCGGCGACGCTTACGTCGACCACCCGAGCTTCGCCATGGCCCTGCTGGGTCGGCTGTTGGAATCCGAAGGGTTTCGCGTGGCCATCCTCAGCCAACCCGACTGGCGCTCCTGCGACGCCTGGCGGCAGTTTGGACGCCCGAGAGTCTGTTTCGCCATCAGCGCGGGCAATATGGACTCGATGCTGAACCACTACACGGCCAATCGCAAAGTGCGCAACGACGACGCCTACAGCCCCGACGGTCAAATCGGACGTCGTCCCGACCGCGCGACGCTGGCTTATTGCCAACGGGCCCGCGAGGCCTACCACGGCGTGCCGATCATCGCCGGCGGCGTCGAAGCCAGTCTGCGGCGTCTGGCCCACTACGACTACTGGAGCGACAAAATCCGCCGCCCGATCTTGCTGGACGCCAAAGCCGATCTGCTCGTGTTCGGCATGGGCGAACATCCGTTGGTCGAAATCGTCAAACGACTGGCGGCCGGCGAATGCGTCCGCCAATTGCGCGACATTCGCGGCACGGCCTATCGGCTGGGGGCAAGCGAACAGGGATTGGGGATTAGGGACGGGGGATTTGCAGAAACGGCAAGCGAATCGAGCCCGTTACTGCTGCCGAGCTACGAAGAGGTGTCGAGCGACAAGGCCGCGTTCGCCGCCATGACGCGCACGATCCTCGAACAGACCGACCCGTCGAGCGGCCGCCCGTTGGTGCAGTGTTGCGGCCCCGAGGCCGTGGTGGTGAACCCGCCGGCCGAGCCGCTCTCGCAGGCCGAGATGGACCGCGTCTACGGGCTGCCGTTCACACGCCGCCCGCACCCCAGCTACGGCCGTCAAAAGATCCCGGCGTTCGAGGTCGTCCAAGACTCGATCCAGATCGTCCGCGGCTGTTTCGGCGGCTGCGCGTTCTGCTCGATCGCGGTGCACGAGGGCCGCGTCATCCAAAGCCGCAGCGAGGCGTCCGTGCTGGCCGAAATTCGTCGCGTGGCCCAATCGCCCGGCTTTGCGGGCACGATCAGCGACCTGGGCGGACCGACCGCCAATATGTACGCCATGAACTGCACGCAACCCGACCAGCGAGCCCGATGCCGCCGGACAAGCTGCTTGTGTCCGAGCATCTGCCCGCGATTGAACACCGATCACACGCCGTTGATCCATCTACTCGAAGCGGCCCGTCGCGTGCCGGGCGTTCGTCGCGTGCTGGTGGCCTCGGGCATCCGCATGGACCTGGCCCTGTGCAGCCCCATGTTCATCGCCCAGTTGGCCCGCCACCACACGGGCGGCCTATTGAAAGTCGCCCCGGAGCACGTCGTGCCCGAAGTGCTGCAACGAATGAACAAGCCGACGGTCGAGACGTTCGAGGCGTTTTCCGAGCAGTTTCGCCGCGAAGCCGCCGCGGCCGGCAAACGCGAATATCTGGTGCCTTATCTGCTGGCCGGCCATCCCGGCTGCGACCTGCCGGCGATGATCGAGCTGGCGTTGTATCTGAAACGCCACGGCCTGAAACCCGACAAGGTGCAAGACTTCATTCCCGGCCCGATGGATGTCGCCACGTGCATGTACTACACGGGCCTCGATCCGAGGACGGGCCAGGCCATGTACGTGCCGCGCGGTCTGCGACAACGCCGATTGCAACGGGCGCTGCTGCAATGGTTCAAGCCCGAGAACGACGCCGACGTCCGCGAGGCGCTGCTCGAGGCCGGTCGCTCGGATCTGATCGGCGATCGCCCCGAGTGCCTGATCGCGTCCCGTCCGCCGAAACAGGCTGCACCGCCCAAACGTTCAAAAACCGACCGCCAAGAAAAACCCCGCGTCGGCTATCGTCCGCATCGCAAATCGACGCGACGCAAAAAAACCGGCGAGTAATCGCAGGCGACCGACTACAGTTCGAGGACCGGCTTTGAAGGGGCGGCCTTTTCTTTCGCGTCGGGTTTTGCAGGTCCCGCATCGCCGGCCTTTTCTTTCGCCGCCGGTTTTACAGGCTTTTTTTCGTCGGCCTTTTCTTCCGAAAGCAACTCTCGCCAAGGTTTTTTATCTTGATAGCTCTTCAATTCCTTTTGGAGTGATTCGTCATGGTCCTTGTCGCCAATTTTGACCGCTTTGGTCGACCATTTGACCGCATTTTGGAAATCGCCGGTCTCCGCGTAGGCCGCGGCCAGCGTGCTCAAAATGTAGGCCAACTTGTAGTCGCTCTGCTTGCAGGCCTTCGTGGCCAACTCCAGCGCCCGGCGGCCGTCGCGCAGCTTCGCGTCGGGCGAGGTGGCCAACACCCACGCCAGATTGTTCAGCAGGCCGTAGTCGTCGGGTTTGATTTTCAAGGCTTTTTCGTAGTCGGCCAACGCATCGGATTGCCGGCCGAGATTCAGCAGCATGTCGCCGCGTCCGCGCAAGGCCTGCCACTGTTTGGGCTCGTCGGCCAGCAGCTCCGTGTAAGTTTCGATCGCCTTGGCCGTTTGTTTCGCCGCGCCGTACAACATCGCCAATTGCAGCCGAACGACGGAATCCTTCGGCTCTTTTTCCAAAATCGTCCGCACGTCCGCAATCGCCTCCTCATATCGCTTGTCCGCGCCGTACAACATTGCGCGCATCCGAAGTCCCTCGGACAGATGCGGTCGCTGCTTGAGCGCCCGGTTCACGTCAATCATCGCCTTGGCCGTCTCGCCCTTTTCCTGATAGACGCTCGCACGCATCAGCAAAAGACCGATATTGTCCGGGTCCATGGCCAGCGCCTGGCTGAGCTCCTGGAGCGCCGCCGGCAAATCGTTCTGCAGTAGCCGCACGCGGGCCCGCTGAACCAGCGGCATCAGCGAATCCGGCTGCCTTTTCTGAGCCTTCTCCAACACGTCCAACGCCTCCGCGTAGCGCTTCTGCCGCGACAGCACCACGGCCTTCGCCCCGTAGGCCGACAATTCGTCCGGCTCCAATTCGATCGCCCGGTCCAAATCGGCCAGCGCCTGATCGGTTTTTTTCATCTCGTGCAGCAACACGGCCCTCGCACGGAGCATGTTGGCGTTGTCCGGCGTCCGTCGCACGGCTTCGTTCAGATCGGCGAGCTTTTTTTCCGGCGACTCCTGCAGTCCCGACCGCAACAGATACGCCTTCGCCTCCGAATCCGACTTGTCGAACCGCGATTGAACCGCCCGATCAAGCGATTGGCGAGCCTGTCGGACGTCGCCGCCCGGCAGCAACCACAACTGCGCGATCAACAAATGCGTCTCGCCCTGCTTCGGATCCAACTTCGCGGCACGCTCCAAATCGGCCAGTGCAAACTGGCGATTTCGTCGGAATTCGGACGGCGATCCGGCGCCGCCCAACAGACGCTTGACGGTCTCTTGCGCCCGCTGCAACAGCGTAGACGCCAACAGCTTTTCGGCAAAATCCTTGTTGCCGGCGTCCAAACCCTTTTGTAGCGCGCTGTCGGCCAGTCGAATCGCCTCGCTCAAATCGCTGATCGTGGTGGCGTTCAGCTTGGTCTCCATCGCCTTGTCGAGATCCGGTTGACCGGGGTCCGCCGCCTCCGCCGCGACGACGGCCGACAGCAACACAAAAACCGACAGCAGGGACGAAATGCGAATCATCACGAGCAAAACCCCTTCGGCGACATGAACGCCTGTAAAAACCGGTGCGATTTTTTCGCGGTCAAGAAGGCCAATGATTACAAAAACGGTTCAAAACTCGAACCATGCCGCACAGCGTCATCAACTTCGCTGCTTCGACTCTAAAAACGCTGGCGGCTTAATGAAACGCTTGCTCGTCCGTCGGAAACTTCCCTTCGCGGACTTCGTCCCGAAATTGCCCGACCGCTTGAACGACCGTTTCTTTCAACTGGGCGTAACGCTTGACGTGCCGCGGCGATCGGTCCAACGTCAAACCGAGCAGGTCGTGCAACACCAGCACCTGACCGTCGCAGCCCGCTCCGGCCCCGATGCCGATCGTCGGAATCTGAAGCGCGGCGGTCACCTCGGCAGCCAGCGGCGCGGGCACGCATTCCAGCACGATCGAAAACGCCCCGGCCTGTTCGGCGGCCTTCGCGTCGGCCATCAATCGGTCGTGATCTCGCTGCACCCGATAGCCGCCCAGTTGGCAAATCGCTTGAGGACGCAACCCGCAATGCGCCATCACGGGAATCCCGGCCGACACCAGCGCCGCGATCACCTCGGCCCGCTCCGCCCCGCCTTCGAGCTTGACCGCCTGACAGCCAGTCTCTTTCAACACCCGGGCCGCGTTTTCAATCGTGCGCGACACGCCCAGCAAAAAACTCGGGAACGGCAGATCGACCACCGTCAACGCATGGTGCACGGCGCGGCCGACCATCTCGGCGTGATAGATCATCTGGTCGAGCGTGACCGGCAGCGTGTTCGGGCGTCCCTGCACGACCATCCCGACGCTGTCGCCCACCAAAATGCACTCGATCTCCGCCGCGTCGACCAGCCGGGCCATCGTGTAATCATAAGCCGTCACCACAGTAATCTTGTGGTGGGCCTGTTTCATCGCGACCAACTGAGGGACAGTAATCTTTTTGGGGGGAGCGTCGCTCATTGCACCAGACGGTTCGAGTTCAACAATCTATAACCGATCTAATCTATTTTAGTCCGAAGCGACACGTCGCAACAATAGGCAAAACACCTCCCCCTGGTGGTTCGTTCCACAAAATCTGCTAGCCAAAACCGGATTCGAGGGGTATCCTGAACGAAAAGGAAAGGATTTTTTCATGTCCGTCCGACTTCTTCCGTCCGGCGCGTTGTTGCTGGCGATTCTGAGCGTCGATCTGGCGGCGGCCTCCGCCCAAATGGTCAACCCCTCTTATCTGCGAAAACAACAATACCGGCAACAGCAGCAACAACAGCAACAGCAACGAAAACAGGCAGTGACCGGCCAACCGACCACCATCGAAGGCACGTTGGTCGGCGCAATGCGAGGCACGCTGCAAATCGTCGACGACAAACGACAAACCTGGCGCGTCGGCATCGTGCCGGCCACCAAAGTCCACGTGACCGGCTCGGCCAACGCCGACGCCCTCCGCAACGGCATGGTCATCGAGTTTCAGGCCGAGATCGACCCGCAAGGCGCCATCGTGGACAAGGTGGGCGAGTTGTCGATCGTCAGTCTTTCCGAGGACAAACGACCGGGACTCTATCCATCCAGCGGCGGAGCGACCGATCCCCGCGTCGCAACCGCCAAAAAACCGGCCGTCGCCAAACCCGCGCGAACGGCCAAACACGGCGTCCCGACCCCAGGCTCCTATCGCATCGTTGGACAGTTGAATTTCAACCGAAATAAGATGACTGTTCACGCGGACCGCTACCATTTGCCGCTCGAATTGTCCGATTCGCCAAACATCGCCATCGATTCGAGCGATTACACGTTGGCCTCCCGCGGCGACAAGATCTCGGTGCAAGGCATGTTGATCCCCAACCGAATCGGCCAGATGTACGCCTCGGAGATCAAAATTGAACTGGGCGGCTCGCTCGGCAACCACAAGAAAAACCCGGCGAACGCGAACAACCCGGCCGCCCACAAGCCCGCCCAATCGGCGCCGGGCGAACAACCTTAGGACCGATCGGAAACGGGCGATCCCGCTTGTCCCGATAACAAGGTCGGTTACGTCGTTCAACCGCTCGACGGACATCGCTGCAACCT
This sequence comes from Planctomycetaceae bacterium, assembly GCA_021372005.1. GTDB lineage: Bacteria > Planctomycetota > Planctomycetia > Pirellulales > Thermoguttaceae > JAJFVC01. Next base: position 115,689 of record JAJFVC010000060.1, read on the forward strand.
TTTGCACAACAAGATGTTAACGATCTTCCCAAACTAAAAACGCGAGGATTTTCTGAAAAACCCCACCATTGAGCGATCCGATCGTTCTTGGCGTTCCATCCGCTCAAGTCCTTTATTTCTAGGCATTTTCTTGGCCGCTGCGGAATTCACCATAAAAAGTGCGACCTCAACCGCGGCGAAAAACGCCTCAAATCCCCCCGGTCTCTAAAAACCCCGCCCGGTTGCCGATCGCCCGAACGCCGGGTATAATTTCGGGTTTGTTCCAGGTTCGGGGCCGCTTGCTCGGCCGAAACAATCATGCATGCCCCCGCGCTCTGTGGGGACGCCTTTTACTATCGTGGAAACGTAAGGAGAAACGCCGTGGGTATTCGAGTTGGTATTAACGGGTTCGGCCGCATCGGGCGACTGGTCTTCCGTGCGATTTGCGATCAAGGTTTGCTGGGTAAGGAAATTGAAGTCGTTGCGGTCAATGACCTCGTTCCCGCCGATAACCTCGCGTACTTGGTCAAGTACGATTCGACACAGGGCAAATTCCCCGGCACGGTCACTTGCGAAAAGTCCAGCCCAAGCGTCGCCGAGCCGGACGTCTTGGTCGTCAACGGCCAGAAGATTAAGTGCTTGGCCATCAAGGAAGGTCCGGCCGCGTTGCCGTGGAAAGACCTCAAGGTGGACGTCGTCATCGAGTCGACCGGTCTGTTCACCGACGCCACGAAGGCCAAGGGCCATCTGGAAGCCGGCGCGAAGAAAGTGATCATCTCCGCCCCCGCCAAGAACGAGGACATCACGCTGGTCTTGGGCGTCAACGGCGACAAGTACGATCCGGCCAAGCACAACATCATCTCGAACGCCAGTTGCACGACGAACTGCCTGGCCCCGATCGTCCACGTCCTCTTGAAGGAAGGTTTCGGCGTCGACGAGGGCCTGATGACGACGATCCACAGCTACACCGCCACCCAAAAGACCGTCGACGGTCCGTCGAAGAAGGACTGGAAAGGCGGCCGTTCGGCGGCGATCAACATCATCCCCTCGACCACCGGCGCCGCCAAGGCCGTCGGCCTGGCCATCCCCGAAGTCAAGGGCAAGCTGACCGGCATGTCGTTCCGCGTGCCGACGCCCACCGTGAGCGTGGTCGACCTGACCGTCCGCACCACCAAGGCCACCAGCTACGCCGAAATCAAAGCGGCGATGAAGAAGGCCAGCGAGACCTATTTGAAGGGCATCTTGGGCTACACCGAAGACGAAGTCGTCTCGACCGACTTCATCCACGACGCCCATTCCAGCATCTTCGACGCCGGAAGCGGCATCGAATTGAACAGCAAGTTCTTCAAGCTGGTCAGTTGGTATGACAATGAATGGGGCTACTCGAACCGCACGGTCGACCTGGTCCGCATCGTCGGCAAGCACCTTTAATTTTGCACGGTTTTGTAAACCGATGAACTGATCACGCGGCTTCGATTCTCACTAAGGATCGACGCCGCGTTTGTTTCTTGATAGCTTGATAGAATGAAATTCGTCTTGTTCTGTCCTTGACGCGCGGATCCTTCAAACGAGATCTGCTGTAAATCTATGCCGGCGGTGCCAGGATTTCCTCGCGGCGTGGGAGAATCGCCGCAAAGCGGCTGCGGCACATTGTTGATCGCCGCCGTGGTCGGATTGGCCTTCGCGGCGGCCATGCTCTGGCTTGCGTTCTACGCGACCCGTCTGGTCGAAAGCGGTTTTAACCGTTGAACCGGGTGGCCAACAGCGAGACGTTTTGGCCGCCGAACCCGAAACTGTTGCTCAGCGCCGCATCGCAACGATGCTGTCGGGCCGTGTTCGGCACGTAGTCCAGATCGCATTCGGGATCAGGATTCTCATAATTGATCGTCGGCGGCACCACATTGTCGCGGATCGCCAACAGACAAAGGATCAACTCGGTCGCCCCGGCGGCGGCAATCAAGTGGCCCATCATGCTCTTCGTGCTCGACACCGGAATCTTGTACGCCCGATCGCCGAACACCTGCTTGATGGCCAGCGTCTCCACCTTGTCGTTGACCGACGTGCTCGTCCCGTGCGCATTGATGTAATCGACCTGATCGGGACCGCAGCCCGCGTCCTCCATCGCCATCTGGATGCAACGGATCGCGCCGCGGCCCTCGGGATGCGTATCGGTGATGCGAAACGCGTCGGCCGTCGAACCGTACCCGGCCAGCTCGCCGTAGATCCGCGCGCCGCGGGCCTTGGCGTGCTCCAGCGATTCGAGAATGACCATGCCGGCGCCTTCGCCCAGCACGAAACCGTCGCGATCGCGGTCGAACGGACGCGAGGCCCGCGTGGGCTCGTCGTTCCGCGTGCTCAAAGCCGTCAACAAATTAAAGCCCGTCACGCCGAACGGATGGATCATCGTGTGGCAGCCGCCGGCCAACATCACGTCGACCTCGCCGCGGCGAATCAACTCGGTCGCCTCGCCCACCGCTTGGCTGCTGGCCGCGCAAGCCGTCAGACAGTTGACGTTCGGCCCCTGGGCGTTGAACAAACTGGCCAGATGTCCGGCCGGCATGTTCGGCTCTTGCTCCAACTCGGCAACCGGATGGAGAATTTCGAGGCCCTTTTGGGTGAACTTGACCATGTCGAGCGTCGTGCCGCCGTCCAGTCCGGCCATCATCATCATCGTGAATCGGCCAAAATCCTGCTGGCCTTCGCCGCTGCCGGTGTAGACGCCGAACCGCGTCGGATCGATCCTCGCAAGATCGAGGCCTGAGTCGGCCATCGCCTTCTTGGCCGCCCCAACGGCAAACCGCGTGTGCAACCCCTGATTGGCCCAATCGGCGGGATTCTCGCCCACGTCCGAAAGATCCCAATCGCGCACCTCGGCCGAAATTTTCGTCGGGAAGTTCGACGCGTCGAATCGCGTGGTGTAACCGACGCCCGACTCGCCGTTCAACAGACGACGCCAAACCGTTTCAATGTCGGCGCCCAACGGAGTGACGCAGCCGATGCCGGTGACGACAACGCGATTTCGCATAGTTTAGGTTCCTTCGGCGGCTTGGACCAGATGCGGCGGCGGCTTCAAAGGACCGCCGTCGGCGGCGTGACCGATCTCGAACGCCCCCAGCAACCGCATCATCCTCAAAAACGTCTCCGGATCGAACAGGCTGCCCAGACTGGCGTCGTTCAAATGGGCGAACACGATCTCCGCCTGCGCGTGCAACACGTCGCCCTTGTGGCTGGTGGCCGTCACCATCGCGCCTTCCGGCCGGATGTATTCCACCGTGGCCGTATAGGTAAGCGTGTCGCCAGGCACCGCACCGCTGTAAAAAACCACCTTCGGCAGCTTCGCCAGCACGACCTTCTCGGTGAACCGGCTGTGCTCGCAGACCAGCAACCCGCCCGTCTGCGCCATGCCCTCGATCACCAGGGAACTCGGCATCAGCGGATATTGGGGGAAATGATCGTGCAGGTGATCTTCGGCCAAGGAGATGTTCTTGATCGCCTTGGCGCGACGCCCGCTCTCAAACTCGATGAAACGATCAATCCAATACCACCGCATCGCAAACGCCCCTGAGTCGGTCGTTGTCAGCCATCAGCCTTTTGACGATTTCACCGCCTGACCACTGGCCACTGCTTACTCGGTCACCTCGACCTTGCCTTCCACAAACCGGCACATGTCGGCAACGGTCAGCAGATTGCCGAAATCCTGCACGACCGGATTTTTGGCGAAATCGTCCAGGTTGGCGAACGGCATCCGTTTGCGCAACTCGGCGACACCCTGCTCGGTCACCTTGCCGTCCTGAACGTATTTGGCGTCGGTCAAAATGTCCTCGGGAAACAGCTCGCCGCGGGGAATCTTGATGTCGAACGCTTTTTCCAGCCGGAAAACGATGTCGAGGAAGTCGATCGACTCCGCGCCCAGGTCGCCCACCAACGTGGCCTCGGGGGTAACGTCCTCTTCATCCACGCCCAACGCGTCGACCAATGCAGCCTGAATCTTCTCGAAAATCTCTTCCTTTGTCGGCATGACGATCAAACCTCCAGAAAATGAAAAACGTCGTTATTTCCTTAAAAACAGTTCCCCCATCGCCGGTTCCGACGCACTTCGGCGTCGCGTCTGTCGCGGCGGGGAACGATCCTAATATCCGCCCAAACTCAAACCGCCATCGACCCGCACCACTTGACCGGTTAAATACGCCGCGTCCTCGCTGGCCAAAAAGGCCACAGTCGAGGCGATTTCCTCCGGTTTCCCGATGCGCTTCATCGGGATCATTTTTTTGATCAGGTCGCCGGCCACGCCGCGGACCACTTGACTCATGTCCGTCTCGATCATGCCCGGCGCCACGGCGTTGACGCGAACATTGCGCGGGGCCAATTCCTTGGCCAGCGCCCGAGTCAACCCATTGATGCCGCCCTTGCTGGCGGCGTAATTCACCTGTCCGCGGGCGGCGAACTCCGAGGCCGTGCTCGAGAGGTTCACGATGCTGCCGCGCCGCTTCATCATCATGGGCTGCGTCACCGCATGACAGTAATTAAACGTGCCGCCCAGGTTGGTGTCGATCACCTCGCGCCACTGATCCTGCGTCATCGCGCCCAGCAACCCGTCATGGACGATGCCAGCCGAATTGACCAAGATGTCAATCGCCCCCCACAGTTCAAACAGAGGATCGACGATCGCGTGCGCTCGCTGCAAATCGCGGACATCGGCCTGAAAAGCCTGCACGTCGGCGCCGGTCGCTTGCAATTCGGCCACCAGAGCGTCGGCCGCCTGTTGGTTGCTGTGATACACAAAAGCCACTTTGGCGCCTTCGGCCGCCAGCCTGGTCACACAGGCGCGGCCAATGCCGCGACTGCCGCCGGTCACGATCGCCGTTTTACCTTCAAGTCGCATGACGTCGATGGGTTAGGTTTTGGTTGTTGGAGCGGACAAATCCACACGCGATTGCTGCAACATGAAAAGCTGCTGACGCAAATCTCGAACAGTCGCTCGATCGGCCACCGCCAAGGATGGATTGCGGTCCGCCAGGTTGTAACAGGTCAGCGTCAGCCGAGCGTTCAAAATAATTCGACCGCTTACCGTTCCGTACGCCTTCAGCTTCACCTCGCCGTCGTCAAACTTCAACACTTCGGCCGTAACCGCCAACGTTTGGCCCGGCTCGATAAATTGCGCATACTTCACATTGTTGGCCTGCTTCAGCACCACAATGCTGTGCGCGAAATCCTCGCTGACCCGCACCAGCCACGCCCCAGCCTGCGTCATCGCCTCGAGCATCAACACGCCCGGCATCACCGGAAAGTGCGGAAAGTGATCGGCCAAATACTCTTCGGTCATCGTCAACGACTTCACCGCCGTGATCCGCACACACGGTTCCAGTTCGACAATCCGATCAATCAACGAAAACCGCATGGGATCTTCGGAAGAATACTTGGTCTGGGCAAAATACGACCATCGGCATTCAGATCGGCAAGGCAGCGGCCATTTTGCTGAAATTCCCAGAACGTCCGACCTATTGATCGGTCCGCCTGCATTTCCTTGCCGACCCTCAACAGGTCGTGAAATCCAAACCAAACAGTATATCGGCCGAGCCACCCGTCCACAACCGCATTCGCGCGAAGCTGGCTAAATTCGCAGTCAGAACGCCCAAATAATGCAATTTAGGCAATTTAGGCAGCCACACAGCAGTCACCAAGGCACGATTATTTGCCCGACCGAACCTTTTCACCCGGTTTGGCCCCTTCCGACGAAGTCTTTTCCGGGGCTTTACCGCAATCGACTAGAATATATCCAGCCCAAAAGAAGGGACACCCAGCCTTAGGGGGCTCATCCGTCGGGACTCGCTTAATCCGGGGCTCTGCATCGAGATTCACCCGCGAATCGGACACAACCAGGACGGCCCGTTGCCACGCGTCCGCCGGAGTCGCATGAGGCAACTCCTGAACAAACTCACGAACCAGATCAAAACTGGTCTGACCACCGGTGCGCCAACGACTCAGCAACACCGTCCTCGCACCATTGGCCATCAAGCCGCAAACGGACAAGAAAACTTCTTCGCCGGGCGGTCCAGATCGAACTTTTTTGAGCCCCTCTTCGGCGATGGTGTGGAAGCCAGGCAAAACAACCACATCAGGGCCACCCCACGGCAACGCAAGCCAGTCGGCCAACGTGTTGCCCTTCTTGGTTCGGTCAATCGGTGCGGGAGACCAATCATAGGGACCTTGGTTCTGTTCGATCGCCGGAAGATCTTCAAGCACGATCAATTGCCGAAACAAAGTGCTATAGACCGACGTCGGCGCCGGGGGCGGCGACTTGATCGCCACGGCGCTGGGCACGACCTTGACCAACTGCTCAAAGGCCTTGCGGGCTACCGCCTCATCGGCTCGTGGATACAGTCGTCCCAACACCACGGCCGTGTTGCCGGCGGCGCGGCTTGCGCCAGGCGTAAAAACCAGCGACAACATGGGTGCGTACCGGATGCGAAACCGCGTCATCCATGATTGTGGCTGGGCGTCGGCCGTCACCTGCATCGCGTCGAATGGCAAATACCATAAGATGCCGTCCGGAACAATCACCAACTCGTCAAAGGGCTGTGAGAAATCGGCCGCCGAGCCTTTGAACAATATATCCGCGACACGCTGGGACGTTGCGATCCATTTCGATTCCGAGATCCCCTTGACCGTCATCTCTTGGTTTTGCTGATACTGCCCCAATTCGTGAAGCATATTCTGAATTGGCTTCGTCAGGGATGCCATCGAACCGACCTCCCACATGGCCGATCGCTGATTGTTCAGTAAAAATCCATACAGACGGCGCGAAGTGGCAAAAAACACCAAGGCGGCGTGTTTGTCGGGCAATTGTTTCTGTATCGCAAGCGTTTTGCATCGCGGCGGAAACGCCATGTCGGCCGGCTCACGACGCAACGCGATTTCATGGAGGATCGCTTCCTGCCTGGCGCCAAGCGACGCCAACTCATTGAGCCCTCGCATCTGTTCTTGCACGGCGGCTTGCGTGTCCGGTGTCAGAGGCAACTTCGTCAGCAAGTCGCGAATCCGTTGCGATTTCTGCGATAGTTGGTCGTAGATCGGATATCGGCTCAATAAATCTTGGCGCTGTAGAAGGGCCTCTTGCGTCAGACGATCTTTCGGCCCTTCAAGCAACCATCGCAACGATTCGATGCGCCCGCCAAGTTCGAGCGATTTAAAAAATCGACGCCTGCGAATTTGCTCGGCCACATCCAACGACACGGCCGCTTCCTTGCGGTCCAACGTCAATTCAAACCAATGTTCCATCGCCAACGGGATCGGTGCAATCAACGAAGCGAGCGACTCCATCGGGTCGGACAGCCAGTCGTTGGAACGAGGTTCCCGGAGCACTTCGGCAAACAGTTCAGCCGCCGCGCGCGGCGTAACACCGCCGCCGACATAAAGCTGATCCGTCCAAGCGACCTGAAACAGCCGCAAGGATCCACGACGCATGTAATCCATCGCCTTGACCAACGCAGCGTTGCCGTCGCTGATCCGCTGTTGCTGAAACGCCGCCGATGCCGCAAGATATTGGAATCGAGCCCCAAGGGCGCCATTGCCCATGTCGCGACGCCCGATCACCGCGCGAGCCTCCTCCAACGCCGCCGTCGCCTGTCGCGAGTGCCCCAAGATGATGCGGTTTTCTGCCGCACAAAGCAGCAACGACGCCTGCAATTGCCGCATGTTGTTTCGCTTGGCCCAGAGGATGGCGGGCTCCAAGGGTTTAAAAAAACCCTTTTCGTTGGAGATTATGTGCGTGAGAAACCAACCGCGGAAAGCCTCTTCCAAAACAACGCCGTCGGAATAATTGACGGCCGCGTAAGTGGCTTCCTCGAAAAACTTCGCGGCGGCCGGCCACTCACCACGCTGCATCGCCAATCGGCCGAGTTCCAATAACGCCACGCAGGTCATCGGATGATCGTACGTGCCGGCGGCCGTTATCGCCCTCTGCAGACACGCAACTGCTTGCGAGTCCTTCCCCGCGGCCGAAAAAGCCAATCCACGCTCCAAATCGACCCAGACTTCGGACCAATGATTCGGCACGCCAATCGACCGGCTGGCGGCGGCCAGCACGTCATTGGTCAGCGAGTCGTATTTTGAAGCAGGCCCCAACAGCGTCGCCCGACGCCGCATCGCCAGCGCGGTGGCCCGGACGATTTCTTGCGGTGTAATCGGAAACCCGTTGGCCCGCTGTACGATGCCCGTTTGATAGGCCTCATTCAGGGTCAGTTGCCCCTGCAGAATCAGCACGGTTTTTGGATAGGCGCCCAACTGCGACTGCCGCAGACTGGTTCCCCAAGGCACCATCTTGCGCGAGCCCGCCCCCGCCAAACGAATCGCGGGCGAAAACTGCACCTTGCTCATCCAATCAGGGAACGATTGAAATAACTGCAGTGCGGCGGTGTAGTGTTTGATCGCCTCATCCAGCATGCCCATTTGGTAACAGCACTCCCCGCACATCGTCTCATAGCAAATCGAATCGATCCACCGCGATTGGGTCGTTTTGATGGATCCACGACACTCCGTCTGAAAGGTGCGCAACGCCGAACGGAGATAGTCGCCATCGTACATGGCGCTAATGCCCACATAATAGAGCGAGGTGGGCACGGTTCGTTCGCTGGAGGCAAGCTGTGCAACACCGGCCATCGGCCAAGTCAGCACCACGATGGCCGCCGTCACGGCTGTTCGGAAAACACGGGTATGCGTCATGCCGCCAATCCCTTCGCCCACAGCTTCGCCCATTCTAAGATCTTACTTCGCCGGCGAGGGGATTTCCAGGAAAAACGGCAACCCACCGGGCCGTCGAACCCACATGGGGCCGTCGATCCCCAATCTCGCGTTCTCCGTAGAAAATTACGCCCGAAAGAACTGCCATTTTGGCAGCGCCGTCGCGTAGCCTTTTTCCATGAAAATTGGCTAAAAGTCCTTGTCCACCAATCAGTAACGACTCACCCGGCCCGATTCGGCATGGTCTTTGCTTGGTACATTTGTTTGTCGAACTCGTTTGGAGACCGGTCTAGATTAGACAAAACCCAGCGAAGGAGGACATAAATCATGTATCGAGATTCACGGTATCCGTTTCACCAGCTTCGTCGCGAGATGGATCGGCTGTTGGGCGGTTTTTTCGGGCCTGCAGCGGAGGTGCTGCTGCCGCCGGTGTTTCGCGGTCAGCCCGCGGTGAATGTTTGGGAGCAAGGCGATGCCTTGCAGGTGGAGATGGAAGTTCCAGGCATAAAACACGATCAGATGGAAGTCGCCGTGGCGAACGGTGAACTGTCCATCACGATCCATCGTCCCGAGGTGGAGGAATCGGACGTGACCTATCACCGACGCGAGCGGCCGACCGGCGAAATCAGCCGCGTGTTGCGTTTGCCGTATGAAATCAATTCCGAGCAGGTTCAGGCGGAACTTCACGACGGCTTGCTGCAAGTCACGTTGCCAAAAGCTGAGAGCGCCAAGCCGCGCAAGATTACGGTCAGCGGCGTCTGAAGCCGCCAGAGTCGCAGAAAGGAGCCTATTGCCATGAGTCAAGAAACCAATTCCACGGTCAAAACCGCCGCCGAGGACCCCACTTCGGTCGAGCGAACCCGCAGTGGGTGCTGCTATCGTCCCAACGTCGACATTTTGGAGCGTGACGGTGATCTGTACGTCGTCGCCGATGTGCCGGGGGCCCGAAGCGATTCCATCGATGTGAAGTTTGAAGACGGAACTCTTGAGATCCGCGCGGCCGTCGAACCGACGGCGTCCGAAGGTCGATCCTGCTTATTGCAGGAGTACGGTGTCGGCGACTACTATCGGAGTTTTCAGGTGAGCGAGGCGATCGACGCCGGCAAAATCACGGCCGAGTACGCGGACGGCGTGCTGACCTTGCGATTGCCGAAAGCCGAGGCGATGAAGCCTCGCAAAATCACCGTCGAAACAAAATCCAACTGATCGAAGAAAGCGAGGTGTGATGATGGGTCTCATTCCCTGGAGAAATAAACAACCGGAAGGCCGATCCAACGATCTATCGCCGCTGGTGGCGTTGCGCGGCGAAATGGACCGCCTGTTCGACACGTTCTTGCGAGAGCCCTTTCAGGCCATCGATTGGCCATCGTGGGGCGGGTCGGACAAATGGTCGCCCGCCGTCGACATCGCCGAGAGCGACAAGGAAATGACGATCCAGGCCGAGTTGCCCGGCATCGATCCGAAAGAACTTGACGTCTCGGTAACCGGAAATCAGCTAGTCCTCAGCGGTGAAAAACGCGAATCGAGCGAGCGGAAAGAAAAGGGCGTCTACCACAGCGAAGCCCGTTACGGTTCTTTCCGCCGAGTCATTCCGTTGCCCGAAGGACTCGACACGGAACATATCGATGCTCAATATGCCAATGGCGTGTTGACGCTAAAGTTGCCGAAAACCGCTTCGACGCAGGCCAAGCGGATCGAGGTCAAGGCGAAGTAATCGGCGACGGCTTGGGGATCGCAATCGGCAAGTCGGCGTCGACCGATGTCGGCGGGTTGGCCGGAGCAGCAACCGGATTCGGCGGCAGGGCATCGGGGGCGCCCGAGGTTCCCTGATCGTCCAATCGGATTTGCCATCCACCGCCCAATGCCCGATAGACTTGGACCAGACCTGTGGCGATTTCGCCTCGGGCCTGCGCTAAGACGTCTTGTTGTTGCACCAGCGTTTGCTCCACTTGAGTGACGCGGGTGAAATCGGCTGTTCCAGCTTTGTATTGCGCCAACACGACGACAACCGCCTTTTGGGCTTGCTGCACGCTCGTCGCTTGATGTTTCGTGCGCCGCTGCGCCCGCAAGAAGGTCACCAGCCCGTTTTCGGCTTCGCGATTGGCATTCAACACCTTCTGCCGATAGGCAAACACAAGTTCTTGAAATTTCGCATCTTGGTATCGGACGTCGTTCTGCAGTCGGCCGTAATTCAGCACATCCCAATGGAACGACGGCCCGACCGAGGAATTGAAAGCCCGCGGGCGGAACACATTGTCAAACTGTTGAGCGGAATAACCAAGCGTGCCATTGATCGAAAACGCCGGATAGAAATTGGCCTCCGCCACGCCGATTTCCGCGCACTGCGCAGCGGCCAACCGTTCAGCCTGCCGTACGTCCGGCCGGCGGCGCAACAAATCGGCCGGAATGCCGACGACCGCGTCCGTCGGCGCCGTCGGAATCGGTGCGCGTCCCAACCGATTCAGCAGCTCCTCCGGAGGCTTGCCCAACAAAATACATAACTGGTTGGTCACTTGCCGAAGCTGAATCTCCAATTCGGCGACTTGCGCTTGCGTCTGTTCGAGCGTGCTTCTCGCTTGATAGACGTCCAACTCGCTGGTTGTGCCGCCGCGGAATCTCGCTTCCGTGATTGTCAAAGTCTCTCGCTGCAATTGGACGTTCGCCTCCGTGCATGCGATCCGCTCTTGAACGGTTCGCATCTGCACGTAGTTTGAGGCCACATCGCCCAACAACGTCACCAACGTGGCGTCATAATCTTCGATCGACGCCGTCCAAGTGGCCCGGTTCGACTCGATGGCCCGACGAAATCGACCCCAAAAATCCAATTCCCAACTCAGATTGAATCCGTAGTTCCACTGATCGGAAAAAGCTGTTTGGATAGGCTCGGTGTTCGGAGCGAGACGACTGAAAGCATCGCGCGAGTATCCGCCCGTGACGTTTTGCGATTGCGGAAACAACTGGCCCGTGGCGATCCCCAACTGGGCCCTAGCCTCCAACACGCGACAGCCGGCCTCTCGCAAGCTCAAGTTCTGCCGATAGGCTTCGTCGATCAGCCCGTTGAGCTTTTCGTCCCTAAACACCGTCCACCAACGAATTTGCTCTTCCTCGTTCGTTGAAATGCGAGGATCGTCGGCGTCGATCCATTGGTCTGCCACATCCGCGTCCGGCTGACAATAATTGGGCCCAACTTTGAATCCATTGCGAACATAGTCACGCAACGAGGTGCAACCACTCGAAGTGGCCACCCAGGCGATCAACAAGCCGACAGCAATCCGACCAATCGGAGCAGGATGCTTGATTCCAATAGACTGCATAAACGGTTTTATCGACAATTTCGTTAAATATCGTTCAGTTTTAACTAACAAATACACTTTGCCGATCTTGACCAAATAACCCCACCCTCCGCAACAAGAGGAAACTCGTAGTTGTTTCTCTATAAAAGGACCCCTGCCGTGCGTCATTCTCCCAATCAAATCCCGCTGTTTTGGTGGATTGGTTTCGTGTCGGTCTTGGTGGTTGGCTGCCAGCCGAAAACACCCAAAGTCGCCTCCGTCGAACCGCCGGTGGTTCAAGTGAGCGTCCCGGTGAAGGACAATGTAACGGACTATGCGGATTTCACCGGGCGGACTAACGCGGTCAATTCCGTCGACATTCGCGCTCGGGTGAGCGGCTATTTGGTCGAGATGCCGTTTGAAGAAGGAACGGAGGTCAAAAAAGGGGACCTTCTGTTTTTGGTCGACCCACGACCTTACAAAGCGCAATACGACCAGGCCGTCGGGCAGGTCAATCTCTACAAGGCCCAACTCGAACTGGCCAAAGCAAACTACGCCCGCGACAAGGAAGTGGCCAAAACGCCGGGCGCGGTCAGTGTTCAGCAACTCGATCAGGACAAAGCAGCGGTCGACGAGGCCGATGCGGCGGTCCACGCCTATCAAGCCAGCTTGGAGATGTATTCGCTGAATCTCAGTTTCACCAGGGTCACCTCCCCGATCGACGGACAGGTTAGCCGCTACTTCATGACGCTGGGCAACTTGGCGGTTCAAGACCAATCGCTCTTAACGACCGTGGTTTCGCTCGATCCGATGTATGTCTACTTCGACATGGACGAAGGCACGTTGTTGCGCATCCGCAAGGCCGTCAACAACGGCGCGGTCAAGCCCTATCGTGAGGGCGGCATTCCGGTCTACATCGCATTACAAGGTGAAACCGACTATCGCCACCGTGGATTGGTCGATTTCCTCAACAATCAGGTGAATCCAAACACCGGCAGTATTTCGGTTCGCGGCATATTTCCCAATCCGAAACCGGCGAAGGGCGTGCGGCTGCTTTCGCCTGGCATGTTCGTTCGAGTCCATTTGCCGTTGGGCGCCAAACGTCCGGCCGTTTTGGTCGTCGATCGCGCAATCGGGTCCGACCAAGGTTTGAAATACGTCTATGTGGTCGACGCCGACAAAAAAATCCAGTATCGCCGCATTACGGTCGGAGCATTGCAGGACGACGGGTTGCGGGTCATCTCCACCGGTCTGAAGGGCAATGAGCGGGTTGTGACCAGCGGACTTCAGCAGGTGCGGCCTGGCATGGTCGTCAAAGTCGAGGAGAAGCCGATGCCCCAATTCACCCAGTCCGACGAAGAGCAGAAAGATCGCCCCACAAAATGAAGGACTTTCTCATAGCGCTGTGTCGCCGGTGAATGTGCAACCTACGCCCGCAAACAACACAACCCCTTGGGCCGCCGGCCTAAAAAACCTCCCCAAACCCATCAGGCTCCCCACAACCAAGAAAGACCCACAACATCGAACGATGTTGGGATCAGCCCCGAGAGGACGCGAGGTCGATGTTCTCGCACTTCTTCATTGACCGGCCGATTTTTGCGACTGTCGTGTCGTTGGTCATTGTGTTGACCGGCACGATCGCGCTGTGTTGGCTGCCGATCGCGCAATATCCGCAAATCGCACCGCCGGCCGTGCAGGTGTCCATTTTCTATCCGGGCGCCAGCGCCCAGGTGATGGCCGACACCGTAGCCGCGCCGATCGAACAGCAGGTCAACGGCGTCGAAAACATGTTGTATATGTCCTCGCAGATGGGCAACGACGGATCCTATACGTTGACCGTCACGTTCGACTTGGGCACCGATCTCGACACGGCGCTGGTCATGGTGCAAAACCGTGTGATGCTGGCCATGCCGATCTTGCCACTGGAGGTTCAAAGCCAGGGCGTGACGATCAAGAAGAAAATGCCCGATATCCTGCTGATCGTCGACTTCTTCTCACCGGACGGACGTTATGACGACCTCTATCTGAGCAACTACGCAACAATCCACGTCAAGGATGAATTGTTGCGTGTCGACGGTGTTTCGGACCTCATGCTATTCGGCCAACGTGATTTCAGCATTCGGGCATGGCTCGATCCGCAAAAAATGGCGTCGCTCGGAATCAACGCCAACGACGTCACGACGGCGATTCGACGCCAAAACCTGGACCTGCCGGCCGGACGCATCGGTCAACCGCCGATTCACGAGGGTCAAACCTTCGACCTGCCGGTGGACACCCTCGGACGATTGGACACTCCCGATCAATTCGGCGACATCATCCTCAAGGCCGGCTACGGCCCGCCGATGGCGACTTCAAATCCCAAGGGGCCTCGGCCGATGGCCGGTGGGCTGCCGATCCCCGGCATCAGCAATCCTTCGCCGAGCACGTTGAGTCTCGCCAGTTTGTTGCATTTGTCGACGCCGACGGGCGCGAAAAAACCGACGCCGCCGCCCAGCGCCGTCCAGGGTGGCGTCTCGACATCCGGAGGCGCTTCAACCGGGGGCGGCGCCAACGCGACTCCCGTTGGCATGATTCTCAACAACACGGCCGCCGGGTCCATCGAAGGACTTTCGATCAACGATCAAGAGGCCTTGGTTTCGCCCGGCAACATTTTCACGGCGACCGCCTTGACCGGCTTGCCGCCGACATCTTCCGTCGCCGTCGTTCGACTGCGCGATGTCGCTCGTGTCGAAATGGGCGCCCAAAATTACGGCGAGGCGTCCACCTATGACGGACATCCCGCCGTCGGCATGGCAGTTTTTCAGTTGCCGGGCACCAATGCCTTGGACGTCGCCGAACGCGTGCGGGCCAAAATGCGGGAGCTCAAGAGCCGATTCCCCGAAGGTATCGAGTACGAAATCGGCTACGACACGACGCCCTTCATTCGTGAATCGGTCAATGACGTATTTCGCACGCTCTGGGAGGCCGCGTTGCTGGTCGGCGTCGTTGTGATGCTTTTCCTGCAAAGCTGGCGATCCGTGCTGATTCCAATGATCGCCGTGCCGGTGGCCATCATCGGCACGTTCACCGTGATGGCCGCCGTGGGATTCAGCCTCAACAACATTTCGCTGTTCGGATTGGTGTTGGCCATCGGCATCGTCGTCGACGACGCGATCGTCGTGGTCGAAAACGTCGAACGATGGCTCGATCAAGGGCTTTCGCCTCACGAGGCCACCTACAAGGCCATGGACGAAGTGACCGGACCGGTCGTGGCCGTGGCCGTGGTGTTATGCGCAGTATTCATTCCGTGCGCCATGATCACCGGAATCACGGGCAGCTTTTTTCGACAATTCGCCGTGACGATCGCCGCATCGACGCTTTTTTCAGCCGTTAATTCACTGACCCTCAGCCCGGCGTTGGCCGCGATTCTGTTGCGGCCTCGACACAACGCACGGCGCGACCCAATCACGTGGCTGCTCGACGTCTCGCTGGGCTGGTTTTTTCGGCTTTTCAACACTACGTTTCAACAATGCACCAATGGCTACGCCTGGTTGGTGGGCCGGTTGCTGCGGATTAACCTATTGGTGTTGATCGGCTATGGCGGTCTGCTGATTTTGACGTACACAACCTTTCGCGCCGCGCCGCAGGGATTCGTGCCCGAACAGGATCAGGGCCGCATCATCGCCAACGTGCAATTACCCGACGCTGCGTCGCTGCAACGCACCCGCGAGGTGTTGGCCCGCGTCTCGTCCATCGCGCAAAAGACCAACGGCGTAGCCCACGTGATTACCGTGGCTGGCTATTCGTTCCTTCAATCGGCCAACGGCTCGAACTTCGGATCCGTGTTCCTCGTGCTCGATCCCTTTGAAAAACGCCGGTCGCCCAAGCTGACCGCCGACGCGATCATGGCTCAACTGCGAAAAAAGTGGAACGCCGAGATCCACGACGCCCAGGTGCTGGCGTTCGGCGCGCCGCCGATTCCGGGTTTGAGCGTCGCCGGCGGATTCAAACTGATGGTCGAGGACCGCAGCGGATTGGGGCTCGATATACTCGACACACAGACGGAACGATTGATCGATCGCCTCAAAAACCAGCCGGACCTACTGGGCGTGTCCTCCCAATTTCGGTCGAACACGCCGCAACTCTACTTGGACGTCGACCGCACGAAGGTCCGATCGGTCGGCGTGACGATCGGCGACTTCAACGACACGCTGCAAGTTTATCTAGGTTCGTTGTACGTCAACAATTTCAACGCCTTCGGACGTCACTGGCAGGTGAACATCCAGGCGGACGGCAAATACCGCAACCACACCGACGCCTTCCAGTTGCTAAAGGTCCGCAACGATCTCCACGAAATGGTCCCGGTCGGCGCATTAGCCACGCCGCGCGAAATCGGCGGTCCCGTGTTCATCAATCGCTACAACCTCTACACGGCCGCGGCCATCAACGGCGGCATCCGGCCAGGCAGCAGTTCGGGCGAGGCCATCCACACCATCAATCGTCTGGCCGACGAGACGTTGCCGCTGTGCATGAACAAGGAGTGGACCGAACTGATGTTCATGCAGATTCGCGCCGGCAACACCGCGATGTACGTTTTCGCGCTGGCCGTGATTTGCGTTTTCCTCGCTTTGGCGGCCTTATACGAAAGTTGGTCGCTGCCGATGGCCGTGATCCTCGTCGTGCCGCTGTGCTTGCTTTGTTCAGTCGTCGGGGTGCTGAACAATCATATGGCCGTAAATATTTTCGTCCAGATCGGCTTGGTCGTCCTGGTCGGCTTGGCCTGCAAAAACTCCATTCTGATCGTTGAGTTCGCCAAACGGCTGCGTGAAGAAGGACGGCCGCGTTGGGAAGCCGCCTGCGAGGCGTCTCGATTACGGCTGCGGCCGATTTTAATGACCTCGTTGGCCTTCATTCTCGGCGTCGTGCCGCTGGTGATCGCCCACGGAGCCGGCGCTGAAATGCGATGTTCGTTGGGCACGGCTGTCTTCAGCGGCATGGTGGGCGTCACGTTGTTCGGCGTTTTTTTGACGCCCGTGTTTTTCTACGTCATCAACGGGTTGGGCGAAACCCGCCTGTTTAAGGCCCGCGCAACGCAATGGCTCGGCGCCGTGCTGTTGTGCATGGGTCTGGGACTTGGAATCGGTTTGATCTTGGCGAAGCTCGGTTGGTTGGGGCTCGACTGGGCGTTGACCTTCGGCGCGGCCGCGGGAATCGTCGCCGGCCTGGGACTTCAGACATTCCATCGTCGCACCGCCGCAAGAAGACAAGGCACCCCGTCATGATTTCTCATTTTTTCATCGATCGTCCGATCTTCGCCACCGTGCTGTCGATCGTGTTCGTGTTGGCCGGCGGCGTGGCGGTGTTTACCTTGCCCGTAGCCCAATACCCCGAGGTGACGCCGCCCACGGTGTTAGTGACGGCGTTTTATCCCGGCGCCAATTCCGAAACGGTCCGCGACACCGTCGCCGCGCCGATTGAAGAACAGGTCAGCGGCGTCGAGGGCATGATGTACATGTCCTCTCAAGCCACCAATGACGGCACCTACCGACTGACTGTCACCTTCAAGCTGGGCACAAACTCCGACATGGCGCAAGTGCTGGTCCAAAATCGCGTCTCGCTGGCACTGCCGGTTATTCCGCAACTCGTCCAAAACGAAGGCATCTCCGTCAAAAAAGTATCGCCGAACACGTTAATGATCGTCAATCTGATCTCGCCTGACGGCCGGTATGACGACATCTTTCTAAGCAACTATGCAACGATCTATCTGCGCGACGAGTTGGGACGGCTGCCCGGCGTGGCCGACGTCACCTATTTCGGCCAACGCGATTACAGTTTGCGGGCATGGCTTGACCCTGACCGGTTAGCCGTATTGAACCTTTCGGCCGACGACGTTGTGACAGCCATCTCGCAACAAAACCTGCAAGTCGCGGCCGGACAAATCGGACAAGAGCCCGTCCCCAAAGGACAACAATTCCAGTTGACCATCAACACGTTGGGCCGACTGGTCAACCCGGAACAGTTCGCCGACATCATCGTCAAAGCCGGCTCGGGCAATCCCGTGTCGTACGATCTGCAATCGATCGCCTCGGGCCAATCGACGTCGGACGCGACCGCAAGTCAACCGAGCGGCAATTCCTCGCAATCCACGTCGACCGGCATCGTCCGCCTGCGCGACGTGGCCCACGTGGTGCTCGGCTCACAACAGTACGACCAATCGTGCACGCTCGACGGGAAGCCCTCGGTGGCGTTGAACATCTTCCAATTGCCCGGCTCAAACGCCTTGGCGACCGCGAGAGAAGTGTATGCGAAGATGGCGGAACTCAAAAAACGGTTCCCCGACGGATTGGATTACAAAATCGTCTACGACACAACACCGTTCGTGCGGGAATCGATTGGCGAGGTTTTCAAGACGCTGCGCGATGCAATCATTTTGGTCGCGTTGGTAATGTTGGCCTTTTTACAGAGTTGGCGCGCCGCGATCATTCCGCTGGTCGCCGTCCCGGTGGCCATCATCGGCACATTCGCCGCGATGGCCGCCATGGGATTCTCGCTCAACAATCTGTCGCTGTTCGGACTGGTGCTGGCCATCGGTATCGTCGTGGACGACGCGATCGTAGTGGTTGAAAACATCGAGCGTTGGCTGGACGAGGGCATGTCGCCCCGCGACGCGGCCCGCAAAGCGATGGACGAAGTGACGGGCCCGGTGATCGCCGTGGCGCTGGTGTTGTTCGCCGTGTTCATTCCGGCGGCATTTTTAGGCGGCGTCAGCGGCCAATTTTTCCGGCAGTTCGCTGTGACGATCGCCGTGTCGACGATGATTTCCGCTTTCAACTCGTTGACGTTCAGCCCGGCGTTGGCGGCCATCTTGCTGCGTCCGCGCTCTGGACGACGCGATCCGCTCACTTGGCTGCTCGACGTGCTGCTGGGTTGGTTCTTCCGGCTATTCAACCAAACCTTCAACGTCGGCACGTCCATGTACGTGCGAATGGTCGGTGGACTGATCCGCATCAGCCTGTTGACGATGGTGGTGTACGCCGGGCTGTTGGGCGTCACCTATTGGCAATTCAATCGCACCCCGACCGGCTTTATTCCGCGGCAAGACAAAGGCTACCTGCTGCTGAACGTCCAATTGCCCGACGCCGCCTCGGTCGAACGGACTCGCAAGGTCATGGCTCGAATCGACAAAATCGTCCAAGACACCAAGGGCGTCGCCCACACGGTGGGCATTTCAGGTCAATCGTTGATCCTGGGCGCCAACGCTCCCAATCTCGGCTCGATGTACGTCATGCTCGACGAGTTCGACAAGCGGCGCGCCACAGACTGCTCGGCCGACGCGGTGGCCGCCGTCATCCGCCAACGTTGCGAAAAGGAAGTCAGCGGAGCGTTGATCACAGCCTTCGGCGCGCCACCGATCGACGGACTTGGCACGACCGGCGGTTTCAAATTGATCGTCGAGGACCGCGGCGACCTCGGCCTCGGCGAATTGCAGCGCGTCGGCGACCAAATCGTCGCCCAAGGCAATCGAACGCCGGGTCTGACCGGCCTGTTCAATATCTCTCGAGCCAATACGCCTTGGCTCTTTTTGGAAATCGATCGAACCAAGTGCATGTCGCTCGGCGTGCAGGTGAGCGATCTGTTCGACACGCTTCAGGTCTATCTCGGATCCTACTACGTCAACAACTTCAACCAATTCGGGCGCATTTGGCAGGTGAACGTTCAGGCTGATCAGGAGTTTCGCAAAAAAGTGCCTGATATCATGCAACTTCAGGTGCGCAACCGCGACGGTCAAATGATCCGCCTCGGCGCAATGATGGACGTGCGCGACACCAGTGGGCCGGTTGTCGTTATGCGGTACAACATGTATTCGTCCACCGCGATCACGGGCGATTCCTTGCCAGGCGTCAGTTCGGGCCAAGCGATCGATATGATGCAGGAGATCGCCCGGCAAAATCTGCCGCCCTCGATGGCCTCCAGTTGGACGGAGTTGACCTTCCTGCAACTCGATGCCGGCAACGCTGCGTTGTATGTGTTCGCATTGGGCGTCGTTTTCGTTTTTCTAGTGCTGGCGGCCCAATACGAAAGTTGGTCGCTGCCGCTGGCCGTTATTCTGGTCGTGCCGATGTGCCTGCTTTGTTCCATCACCGGCGTGGCCATGATGGGCATGGACATGAACATCTTTACGCAAATTGGGTTTGTCGTCCTGGTCGGCTTGGCCGGAAAAAACGCTATTTTGATCGTCGAATTCGCCAAACAACAGGAAGAAGAAGGCAAACCACTCCGCGAAGCGGCGCTCGAAGCCAGCCGATTGCGGCTGCGGCCCATTCTGATGACCTCGTTGGCGTTTATCTTTGGCGTGCTGCCGCTAGTGATCGCCGAGGGGGCCGGCGCCGAAATGCGACGCGCCTTGGGACTGGCCGTCTTTAGCGGCATGATCGGCGTAACGTTGTTCGGAATCTTCCTGGCCCCCGTGTTTTTCTTTGTTATTCGATCGTTGGCCGGACCGTCAAAAAACATCCATCCGCCGACCACCAAAGGTTAACCGCGGCCGAGTCCTCGCAAAACCGTTGCGAGACCGCGTCCCAACTACTATACTGAGGCCGATGTTCGCCTACCGACGCCGACGATTTTTTCGCCGCACAAAATGGCTTCGAGCGATGGTTCCCCGCGTTTTTCGCGTCCGGCAGATTTTTGACTGCCCACGCATCCAAAACGTTGCGGACGAAGTGCAACGGCAACTGACTGCCTTGGAGTTGAGTCGGCAGATTCGCCCGGGCCATCGCGTGGCGGTGGCGGTCGGAAGCCGAGGCATCGCCAACCTGGTTGTTCTTGTTCGAGCGATTGTCGACCACCTGCGGCAACTCGGCGCCGAACCGTTTCTCGTGCCGGCCATGGGCAGCCACGGGGGTGGAACCGCCGAGGGTCAGCAAAAGTTGTTGGAATCGTACGGGCTGACGTTTTCGGCCGTAGGCTGTCCGATTCTTTCCAGTCTGGAAACATTGGTCGTGGGCCACGCCGCCCAAGGATTTCCGATCCATTTCGATCGTTTGGCGTTCGAGTCAAACCATGTCGTGGTGCTCAATCGCATCAAGCCGCACACTGGTTTTTGCGGTCCGATCGAAAGTGGGTTGATGAAGATGCTGCTGATCGGACTCGGCAAGTGCGAAGGCGCGGCCATTTACCACCGAGCGATTCAGACCCATAGCTTTACTGAAATTATCCGAGGCGCGGCGGCCGAGGTGCTACGATGCTGTCCGATCCGAGCGGGCCTCGCGGTCATCGAAAACGCCTACGACCAGACCGCGAAGATCGAAGCCGTGCGGTCCGAGGATTTTGAGTCCCGTGAGCCGCAACTGTTGGCGTTGGCTAAACAATGGATGCCGCGGCTTCCGTTCCGCGAGGTCGATTTGTTGCTGATTGATCGGATCGGCAAAGATCTGAGCGGTACGGGTCTCGACCCGAACGTCGTGGGCCGAAAGTTCAACGACCACCAAGCCGCAGCGGACGAATGGCCGAAAGTGCGGCGAATCGCCGTCCGCGGACTCACCGAAGCGACGCATGGCAACGCTCTCGGGTTGGGGATGACCGAGTTCTGCCGTTCTTCCGTGTTGCGTGAGACGGATTTTGCCGCCACACGACTGAATGCGTTGGTCTCCGGCCATCTCAGCGCCGCCATGATCCCGCTGGACTACGAAAATGACCGGGACATGTTGACGACCGCCCTGGGGACCATCGGACTGGTGAAGCCGCCCAACGCCAAGTTCGTATGGATCGCCGACACGCTCCATCTTGGCGAAGTGGAATGCTCCGAAATCTACTGGGCGGAGGCTCGTCGCCGCGAGGATTTGGATATTCTCACCCCTCCGCGCGAGTTGTCTTTCGACACATCCGGCAACTTACCCGTATTTGCGGATATGGTATGATAACAATATGTGGTGGCATGCTTCGGAGGACGGCCGTCGGCTGATCTGCGATCTTTGCCCCCGACATTGCAGCCTGGGGCCTGGAGAACGAGGATTTTGTTTTGTTCGTGAACATCGCGACGGACGAATCCTTTTAACCACCTACGGCCGCAACACCGGATTGTGCATCGATCCGATCGAAAAAAAACCGCTGCATCATTTCTACCCCGGCACCTCCACGTTGTCGTTTGGCACGCCCGGCTGCAACTTGGGCTGCATTTTTTGCCAAAATTGGACGTTGTCGCGATCGCGCAATGTGGAAGCAGCCTGTCGACCTGCGACCCCAAGAGCGATTGCCGCGGCCGCCCAACAATACGACTGCCGTAGCGTCGCCTTCACCTACAACGATCCCATCATTTGGGCGGAGTATGCGATCGACACCGCGCGAGAATGCCGCGCCGTGGGCGTGCAAAGTGTAGCGGTCACGTCGGGCTACATTTCGGCCGTCGCTCGAGCCGAATTCTTCGAGCCGATCCAAGCGGCCAACGTGGACCTCAAGGGTTTTTCCGATTCGTTTTACCGGCAATATTGCGGCGGACGGCTGCAGCCGGTGCTCGATACGCTTTCCTGGCTTGTCCACCAGAGTTCCGTTTGGGTGGAGATCACCAATCTGGTGATTCCCGAGGCCAACGATTCGCCGGAGATGATCCGTCCGATGTGCCGATGGATTGTTTCGGAACTGGGGCCGGACGTTCCGCTGCATTTCTCGGCGTTTCATCCCGATTTTCAAATGACCGACCACTCGCCAACGCCGGCCGCGACGCTTCGGGCGGCTTACGACATTGCCCGTGACGCCGGCCTGCATTACATCTATACGGGCAACGTCGTCGATCCCGAACGTCAGAACACCTATTGTCCGGGTTGTGGCCAAGCGGTGATTTGTCGCGCGGGTTATTCCATACAATCCTTCGACCTCCGAAACGGCCGATGCATGCACTGCAAAACGCCGATTGCGGGCCGATTCGATGAAACCGCAGGTCGATGGGGCGAACAACGAAGGATCGTCGAGCTAGAAAATTGAAGGGCCATCCGTCATGGCGAACGGAACATCCCGTCCATTCCGCGACCATGCTCGCCGTTGGTTCGCCCCGCAAGATTTTCAGGAGGTGCGCAATGGCTTCTCAACCTACAGCGTCCGAACGGCCGGAATTTGACGAAAATCAAAAGACGGCGATTTTCCGCGCGGCCTGCCAGCGCGTGATCGCCGCGGTTCGACGGGAGCCTGTCGAGACGGCCCGATCGCAGCTCGGCGAAATCGCCGAAACGCCGGTTTACGGTTCATTTGTTACATTGCGTCGCGATGGTCGTTTGCGTTCGTGCTGCGGATGCATCGAAGCGTCGATGCCGCTGGGCCGCGCCTTGGACATCGCGGCCGATCGCGCGGCGACCGACGACCCGCGGTTTCCACCCATCGACCCCGACGAGTTGGATCAACTCCACGTGGACGTGTGGATCCTTTGGGGGCCCCAACCGGTCACCGCGCACGGCGAAGACCGCGTCCAAGCCGTCACGATTGGCAAACACGGCCTGCTGATTTCCCGCGGCTACGCCCGAGGCTTGTTGTTGCCGGGCGTGGCCGTCGAGCACCACTTGGATGCAAGGGCTTTTCTGGAACAGGTGTGCTTGAAGGCGGGGCTGCCGACCGACGCTTGGTTGGACGACGACACGCAATTGCTGGTTTTTGAAGGCGATTCGATCGAAGGCGCCATGGTGTCGGAAGGCCCGGAGGCGAGGCAACCGGTCGTAGCCGGCGGATTCTACCCCAAAAGCCCACGCGACGTGCGGCTGGCCGTCGAACAGATGATGGCCGCCGCACCCGCAGCCAAAGCCGAACCGTGGTCCGGCGTTTTGACGCCTCACGCCGGATGGATGTATTCCGGACGTTTGGCGGCCGCCGTGTTTCACCGAGTGGCGATTCCCGATCGCGCCATCATTTTTTGCCCGCGACATCGACCGCGGGGTCCGCGTTGGGCCGTCGCACCCTACCGACGCTGGCTCTTCCCGGGCGGTCAGGTGGCCGCCGACCCGGAATTGGCCGGACGACTTGTTGATGCCGTAACCGGATTAAAACTGGACGCCAGCACCCATCAGGACGAACACGCCATCGAGGTGCAGTTGCCACTGCTGAGTTATCTGGCGCCGTCGGTCCGCGTAACAGGCATGACGATCGGCGGCGGTTCTCTGCCCGAGCTGCTGCAATTCGGCGATCAGGTGGCCGGCGTGCTTGGGGAGTTGCCCGAACGACCTTTGCTGATCGTTTCAAGCGACATGAATCACTTCGCTGACGACGTCGAAACGAGGCGACTCGACCGACTCGCCCTCGACGCCATTGAAAGTCTTGACCCAGCTCGCGTCTATGAAACTGTTGAAAAAAACGGCATCAGCATGTGCGGCGCGGCCGGCTGCATTATTGTCATGGAGACGCTTCGACAACTCGGCTGCCTGACCCGCTGCGAACTAGTCGGCTACGCCACCAGCGCCGAAGCCGGCAGCCCCACGGATCGGGTCGTTGGCTATGCAGGAATGCTTTTCCGATAGAAACAAATCGAAGCCATCTCAACAACACGCACAAAGCCTGAAAAGATCAAGGCGCCGCTTCGGCAGTCTTTTTGCTCGCCGCAGGGTTCACCTTTTTGTCAGGCGCTGCGTGCTTCACGCCGGCTGTTGGCTTTTTCGCTTCCGTTTTGGATTCCACCGTCGATGGGTTATCTGCCGGCTTTTCGACCGATGAATCCGTGACCGCAGGAGCAACGATGGACGAGTCCGCCTCGGCGGGTTCCGCCGCAGACGATTCGGCAGCGGGTTGCTCGGGCGGAGCAATGTCTTGCTGACGAAGAACGCGAGACTCTTCTTGCTGAATCGCCTCATAGCGAGCTTTGCGATACCGATCGATCTCTTTCAATACGGCCAGCCGGGCATTCAACCGATAGCGTTCCAACTCAACGCGAGCCGAACCTTGTACGCGCTCAAGCGATTTTGAGATGTTGTAAAACTTGTTGGCATCCCGACTCTCGAGCGACGCCCCCGTCTGAAAATCTTGTTTCGCTTCCGACTCGCGGCCGAGTTTCAGCATCGCCAACCCGCGGAAATAATACGTCCGCGGATCCTGTGAACCGCCCTCGACCGCGGCCGTCAGTTGTTCGTAGGCGCCTGAGTAATCACCGGCGAAGTAGGCATGAACGCCGCCGCCATATTTTTGGCCCAAAACGCCCTCATCGGCAAACAGCGACGTAGCCCCAAGCAACGCAAAGCTCGCGGCCACCATGACCCTACGGCAAAACATCGTTTCTGCTCTCCTCTGCTCATCAACCCGACGAAAACCTGCTCCAGCTTGATGGTAATGAGTTTTTATCCAAAGATCAAGCAAAACCACCGCTTCGCGCCAATTCGCCATTCTTCCGCACATTACCACAGCCAAAGCACCCCACCAACGAGGGAAAACTTCCAACTTGACGCTCGTGGAGTTAGGCAACTATACTAGAGTGGGAGGGCGGCAAAATCTACGCGAGCTTCACATCGCCCTTGCCATAAGCGTCTCTGATCCCGAAAGTCCTCTCATGAAACAAGCGATGTCTGTTGCGGGCCGACTCACTGCCTTGACGCTGTTGATTTGCACGGTTGGACAGGCCGCAGAGCCGGTCGCTTCCACCGACGCCAGGACGTTGTCGGTTAGGTCGCCGTATCGTCAGCTGGCTCCGGGCGTAATGATTTCGATCGATCCGATGCGAACGTTGGACGAAACCGTTAGCCGACACGACATCGTCGGATTGTTGGCCGTCGACCCGAAGTTCGATTGGGCCAAGGACATCGAGTTTCGGCATGACATCTGGGTGCTGCGGTTTCGGTTCAAGCCGATGCGGATGATTTGGGTCGACGTGCCGCAAGCCAGTGGATTTATGCAACGAAAACTGATTTGGTACATGGTCTATGAGGTGACCAACACCGGCAAAATCATGCATCCTCTGCCGGACGTAAAGCTTCCCTACAAAACCGCCGAACCGCGTGAACTGTACGAGATCAAAACGGTCGATCGTCCGATCCGGTTCGCACCCGAGTTTTTGCTCGAAGGTCACCAACACATGAAGGGCGACACTGGTTTTACGAAGGTGTATCCCGATCGGGTGATTCCCGTGGCCATGGAGCCGATCCGAAAACGAGAAGACGCCAAACGGCAGTTTTTGACCTCGGTGCAGATGTGCCGTGAGATCGCCGTGGGCGAGAGCTGCTGGGGCATCGCCACGTGGGAGGATCTCGATCCGCGAATCGTTCAGTTTTCGGTGTATGTGTTCGGATTGACGAATGCCTATCGTTGGAAAGACGAGCCCGGAGAGTACAAAGCGGGGGGGGAATCGACGTTGGCAGGCCGAAAAATCTATCGCAAAACCCTGAAACTCAACTTCTGGCGGCCGGGCGACCCCTATTTGGAGCACGAAGAAGAAATCCGCTTCGGCATCCCTGACGGGGTTGACTACCAGTGGGTTTACCGATAGAAAGAAGGGTTCGCGGACTAACCCCTAAGTGAAGAGCCCGTTCCAAAACGTCTCCCGACGCCGGGAGACCCCAACACGCGAAAACGTTTTGGGATCAGCTCGATGTCTTTTGCCGATTAGTATTTCCATGGCACACAAAAAAGGCCAAGGTTCCAGCCGAAACGGACGTGACAGCAATCCCCAATACCGCGGTGTGAAGCGGTTTGGCGGCGAGCAGGTTCGAGCGGGAAGCATTCTCGTTCGACAGGTGGGCAACAAGTACTTTGCCGGCAAGGGCGTCGGCCAGGGTTCCGATTACACACTGTACGCCCTGATCGACGGCTGCGTGAAGTTCGATCGCGGCGGTCGCCGCATCCATGTCGAGGCCCTTCAAAACTAGGGCCATTGCCTTCACGAGCAACTCCGCCTCCTTCAACGACCTGCAATCGTCGACGCATCAGGCGATTGGTGTAAAGCGTCTAGAAAACGTGTGGTGGCGCGTGCGCCAACAAGCATTTTCTGCTGTTGTTTTTCTCCGACCTAGGAGTGCTCTCTGATGACCGCTGCGATCCTGGACGGTAAAGCACTTTCAGAGCAGATTCGTTCGGAAATTGCCCGCGATGTGGCTACATTCGCCGCCGAAACAGGTATAACGCCCTGTTTGGCCACTGTGTTGGTCGGAGACGATCCGGCCAGTCAGGTTTACGTGCGGAACAAACAACGAGCCAGCGAGAAGGCCGGCATTCGGAGCCAATCCTTCCAACCTGACGCCGCCACGACGACCGAAGAATTGCTTGATTTGGTCCATCGGCTGAATTACGATCCCGCCGTCCATGGCATTCTGGTTCAGTCGCCGCTGCCGAAGCAGATCGACGAACGCCGTATTTTGGAGGCGGTCGATCCGCTAAAGGACGTTGACGCCTTTCATCCTGAAAACGTGGGCCGCATTGTCCAGGGCCGTCCGCGATTCATGCCGTGCACGCCCTACGGCGTCCAACAAATGCTGATTCGCAACAGCATCCCAATTGCCGGCGCTCACGTGGTCGTGCTAGGCCGTAGCGACATCGTCGGTAAACCGATGGCCATTTTGCTGATGCAACGAGGCCCCGGCGGCGATGCCACCGTCACGGTCTGCCACAGCCGCACCCGCGACTTGGCCGCCGTGACCCGATCGGCCGACATTCTGATTGTGGCCATCGGAAAGCCGAAGTTCGTCACCGCCGACATGGTCAAGCCCGGAGCCACGGTGATCGACGTGGGCATCAATCGGCTGGAAACGGGCCTGGTCGGCGACGTCGATTTTGAGGCGGTCCGACAAGTGGCCGGCCGGATCACGCCCGTTCCCGGCGGCGTCGGTCCGTTGACCATCGCCATGCTGCTGTTGAATACGCTCACCGCGGCGAAATTGCAGCAGGCAAAGTAACGCTCGGCGGTCGCGTCCAGCAAACTATGAGGTCGGACTGTGCCGATAGGCGATCACACGGGCCCGCTCCAACGTGATCATGCCTTCTTGAATCATCGCATCCAGATCCGGCAGAAACTCGGCGATCCGCTCGGGCGTATCGATGATCTCGATCACCACCGGCAGATCCTCCGAAAGCCGCAAGACTTTCGCGGTGTGCATCCGGCTGTCGGCGCCGAAGCCCATGATGCCGCGCAACACCGTCGCACCGGCCATGCCGCGACGCCGAGCCTCCAACACGATCGTCTCGTACAACGGTTTGCCTTGATGACGGTCGCTCTCGCCGATAAAAATCCGCAGCAATTCCGCTTCTTCGGGCAGTCGCATACGCACCTCCGGAGAATCCGAGCGGCTACAAAAAAAGAAACTTACAACAACCGGCCCACAACCAAACCAATCGCCAGTGCAGCCAATCCGCCGACATTATGCAACGCGAAATAGCCCAACGCCGACATCCACTGCGAATCGCGCAAAAGTTGATTGGTCTCGAAAATGAACGTCGAAAAAGTAGTGAATGCGCCCATGAAACCGATCAAAATAATCGCGCGCGTCTCGCCGCTGTCGGGCCACCGTTCCTCCAAGGCCGACCACACCGCGCCGAACGCCAGACAACCGAGCAGATTGACCGTGACCGTGCCCCAAGCAAAGACTTTGCCGCACTGATTTTGAACGAACCCGCCCAACTCATAGCGAGCCAGCGTGCCTAACGATCCGGCGACGGCCAACAACAACAATTTCTGAAACACCTTAGCGACTCCTACGATTGCACAGCAGCGGCAATGCCGGCCAACGTCAAGTTGGGTTCGTAACGCACTTCCGGTCCGAGCAACCCCGCCACGACCACGCCCGCCCCACCGGTCAGGAACACCTGCGGCGACGTCTGTTCGCTCAACCGTTCGATCAACTGTCGGATCGCGCCGACGGCGCCCCAAAACAACCCCGACGCAATGGCCGACTCGGTCGCCTCACCCAAGGCCGGCGGCGGGTTGTCCAGTTCCGACAGATCGACCAGTGGCAGCAAATCGGTGAACTCGTGCAACGCCCGAGCCGCCATTTGTAGTCCCGGCAAAATCGCCCCACCGCAAAAAACGCCGTCCGAAGAAACCCAATCGACCGTGATGGCCGATCCAACATCCACGATCACGGCCGGTCGCCCAACCGCCCGCACCCGATTGACCGCCACGGCGTCGACTAATCGATCCACGCCAACCATGTCCGGACGCTCAACTCGCACGTCCAACGGCAAATCGCTCGAAACCAACAACGCCACGCGATCCTTCGGCCGATGATCGTGCAACCAATCAATCCACCGTGAGGCGGCGGGCCGATTGACGCTGGCGATCCACCACACAAGTTCTTTCGCGGCAACGTCGGCCAACCAATGGGCGATCTCGTCCAGCGCCGGCGCGTCGCCGACCAACGAAAGCGTGCGAACCGGCGACGGCAACCCTTTCGCACAGTCGCCCGCAAACAACCCAATTTTGACTCGGGCGTTGCCGACGTCCACGGCGATAAAAGGTCCTCTCACCACGCCGAGTCCCCTTGGAGCGTTTTGGCGATCCGACCGACCAATTGATTAAGCCCTTGCCCGGTCACGGCGGAAATCAACAACACCTCGTGGCCAATCTCCTCGGCGAATCGGCGACGGACCTCTTCGCCGGCCGGCAGGTCGGCTTTGGTCACCACCACGATTTCCGGCCGCGAGCCCAACTCCGCACTGTGCCGTTCCAGTTCGTTGCGGATCGCGCGATAATTTTGCAATGGCTCTGTGCCGTCGGTCGGCTCGGGTTCGACCAGATGAACCAAAATGCCGGCCCGCTCGATGTGACGCAGAAACTCATGTCCGAGCCCCGCGCCCTCGTGCGCGCCCTCGATCAGACCGGGAATATCGGCCAAAATGAACGATCGGTCGAGGTCAACCTGAACTCGGCCCAGATTCGGATATTTGGTCGTAAACGGATAGGGGGCGATTTCCGGCCGCGCTCGTGACAATCGGCTCAACAGCGTGCTTTTGCCAGCGTTCGGTTTGCCAACCAGTCCGACGTCGGCGATCACCTTCAATTCGAGTCGCAACGTGCGAGCCTCGCCAGGATCACCCGGCGTAAATTGCCGCGGCGCCCGATTGGTCGCCGACTTGAATCGAATGTTGCCCTTGCCGCCCCGTCCGCCTTGGGCCACAACGACTCGTTCGCCCGGCGCTGCCAGGTCCTTCAAGAGATGGCCACGCTTGGCGTCGAAAATCATCGTGCCGGGCGGCACCGGAATGATCAAATCCCCGGCCGAGCGGCCGTGACAACCGGCCCCGGCGCCCGGTTGTCCGCTCGGGGCATTCCATAGACTCCGATGCGTTAGCGGGGCAAGGCTGTCGACACCCTCTTCCGCCACCAGAACAACGCTGCCGCCGTCGCCGCCGTCGCCGCCGTCGGGTCCGCCACGCGCAATGTATTTTTCGCGACGGAAGCTAACGCATCCATCGCCGCCTTTGCCAGCGGACACATGAATCTCGGTTTCGTCGATGAACATAGGGGCTCAGATCGGGACTCGGTTGACGGAGGACCTTTTAGTTTACTAGCCCAATCACTTCGAGGAAAGGAGCGAATCCCCACAATCGTGGGTCTTTTTCCCGTCGGCGGCTTGACGGCCGGTCGTAACGGCCCATAAAATAATATGCTTACGCTCGAAATTGCGGGGAGTGCAACGGGTTTTGCCATGCCGCCGGTGGTGATCGATTTACGCAACGCGGAGGACTGGCGCGATGTGGTTCACCGCATCGTGCAGACCCTGGCGGAAGGCGGCTTGGTGGCATTGCCCACCGAAACCGTTTACGGGGTGGCGGCCAGCGCCCTGAACGAAAACGCCGTCGAACGGTTGATGTCGCTTAAGGAACGAACGGCCGCCAAACCGTTGGCGCTGGCCATCAAAAGCGTCGATGAAGCCCGCGACTACGCCCCCGATATGTGCTCGTTGGCCGAACGGCTCGCACGTCGCTGTTGGCCTGGCCCGGTCACCTTGGTGGTCGACAATTCGCATCCAGAAAGCCTCGTGCATCGATTGCCGCCATTGGTACGGCAAGCCGTCTCGCCTCGGCAAACCGTCGGCCTTCGCGTGCCGGGTCATCAGGTGGTTCACGACGTGCTGTGCATGTTGGCCGGGCCGCTGACGCTTTCCAGCGCGAATCACGCCGGGAAGCCCGAGGCGGTCAACGCCCAAGAAGTTTTGGACGCTTTCGGCAGTTCCATCGATCTGATTATCGACGATGGGCCGTGCCGATTTGGGCAGCCGTCGTCGGTCGTCCAAGTGCGACAAGGTTGCTACGAAGTGCTGCGAGTCGGTGTGGTGCCCGAGCGGACATTAAGGCGACTTTCCAGTTTGCTGGTATTGTTTGTCTGCACGGGCAACACATGTCGCAGCCCCATGGCCGAAATGCTCTGCCGCCAAATGTTGGCCGAACGGTTGCACTGCGGGATCGATGAACTTGAAGATCGCGGCGTCCTGGTGATGTCGGCGGGCATCGCCGCGATGCTGGGCGGTCAGGCCAGCGGGGAGGCTGTTCGGGTCATGGCCGACATGGGGCTCGATCTGACCGGCCATGAAACACAACCACTTACCGAGCCACTGGTCCACCACGCCGACGTGATTTTTACGATGACGCGGTCTCACCGCGATGCCCTGTTGGCGCAATGGCCGTCGGCCGTAGGACGCACACACCTGCTGTCGCCCGGCGGGCTCGACGTTTCCGATCCGATCGGGGCGTCGGTGGAGCGTTATCGCCAATGTGCGGAAGAAATCCAAGCGAATTTAAGGGTTCGCCTCGACGACTTGCCGCTATCGGCCGAACTGAAAAGACCCTAAAATAGCCGATCCAAAAACTGAACACACAACCGTCGCGCCGCCGCGACGGGTTTCCCTTTGAAAAGGCGAGATATTTCCATGCGAATCGCTGTTGGAACGGATCACCGTGGATTCGACGTCCGTGCAAAAGTCGTCGATCTGGCTCGTCGGCTCGGCCACGAAGTGATCGACGTCGGCACGTTTTCGGCCGATGCCGTCGATTATCCCGACATTGCCGCCGACGTGGCCCATCGGGTCAGCCGTCACGAGGTCGATCGTGGTATCTTGATTTGCGGCACAGGGCTCGGCATGTGCATCGCGGCCAACAAAGTGCCAGGCGTGCGAGCGGCGCCTTGCCACGACGATATCACCGCCGAATTGTGCCGCCGGCACAATGACTCCAACGTGCTCTGCCTGTCGGCCGATCTACTGGGCGAGCGGCTAATCGACCGAATGGTGGAAATCTGGCTCAACACCCCCTTCGAGGGAGGGCGCCACGCCCGGCGACTTGAAAAAATCGCCGCCTTGGAAAAAGAAGTTGAAGCGGAATGCCAAAAACGCCACGAGGGAGAGGACTCCGCCCGTTAAGGGGCAAACCTGCCAAACCTGTCGGATGACAGCGCCGAAATCCGTTTTGTACGCCACCACGTCTCGGCAAAATTGGCGTTGCCACGGGATTCGACAACCTGCTATCATCCGACGACTTTTTGGCGAGGTGTGCACCTATGCGATTTTCCGTAGCCGCGGCCGGACGAGCGTTGATCATGTTGACCTGCGCTGTGGGCATTCCCGTGCTGGCGCTGTCGGGCACTTCCTGGCGCGAGGCCGTCCAAAAAGTCCAAGATTTCCACTGGCCAGACCTCCTGAAATTGGCCTATGCGACCGTGACACCGGCGCAAAATCAACCCGCCACATTGTCGATCGCCGGCCCCACCGAGGACCTCGACACCAGGCCCAAGGCCTGGAACCAGGCCTCTCGGGACACTCAAACCGTGGTCCCGGTCAGCTATCAAACCTCGAACGAGACCAGCCCCATCGCCTCATCAGTTGCCCTCCAAGAAACGCCGGGCGATCCCTTTGAGACCATTCCCAAGCGGCTGCAACAACTCGGAGCGACCTATTATTTGCTGGAGTCTTGGGGCAGTCAGCAACCGATGTACCGGTTTTACTGCAAAATGGCCATCGGCGGCAGCGTCGACTACACGCGGTGTTTCGAGGCCGTGCAGAGTGATCCGCTTCAGGCGATGCGGCAGGTGCTGCGACAAGTGGAATCGTGGCACAGCGGCCAAAACTGAGCTCATCGAGCGTTCCAGCACGGCTCACCGAATATTCCATCTGTCCGCGACCGATTCCAGAAATGCACCAAGGCTTGTTGCGTCGCGTGATTTCGCTTAGGTTGAGTGACATGAGACGGTCAAGGTCAGACCTCGGACATCGATTGGGCAGTGTAGCAACGCGCTATCGCCATCGATGGGGTCCACGCTGGTTAAAATGCGTCGGCATTGGCCAAACTGGGGGGGGCCGGCGGCGGTTTGATCATCAAGTTCATCAACAAGAGACTCTTGTTGCCCCCCACGATGAGAGGGTTTCACGATTGGAGGCCGTTTTTTTTCTTTCGCAACAGCCTCAAAGCAGCCGAAAACTAGCCCAGTTGGCAGGCTTGGCGGACGGTACGAAAGCGCGTACACTTGTCCGAACATTAAATCGAAGATACGATTCCGAGGGAAGTGCATTTCGGATCGAGGAGGTGGCTGGCGGTTTTCAATTGATGACGCGACTGAAGTTCGCCCCTTGGCTACGGCGGCTTCATTCCGCATCCACGGAAGTTCGTTTGTCGGCGCCGGCCATGGAAACACTGGCCGTCGTAGCCTACCGACAGCCGATTCTGCGGGCGGACATCGAAGCGATCCGCGGCGTGCAATCGGGCGAGGTGCTTCGGCAGCTCATCGAACGAGACCTCGTGCGAATCGTTGGACGGTCGAGCGAGCTTGGCCGCCCTTTCCTCTATGGAACCACGAGACAATTTTTGCAGGTCTTCGGACTTCGGCACTTGGACGAATTGCCCAGGGCCGACGTTTTGCGGACTCGACGGACACCGGCCGAATCTCCGCAAAACGCCGCCGAAACTTCAAGCCATACAACAACAGAAACAATTCCATCATCCATTCAAGCCCCTGTAGCGGCAGAGGAGACCCACGTGAAAACCTCAATCACCCAAGAGCCTCGACGAAAAACGTCCGCCACCCATCAAGAAGTTGCCACAGAAAACCTCCGACACGACGAGTTGTTCGGCCGAGAAATGATCGCCCGCCGTGAAGATGACGAGGACGACGATCTCGATGATGATCTCGAAGGCGAAGAGGAGGACGAAGACGACAAAGACGACGATCTCGACGAACAGCCCTGGGAAGAGGTCGAGGAAGACGACGATCTCGACGAAGACGAAGAGGAGGACGAAGACTGGGATGATGAAGACTGGGACGACGATGAAGATGAAGATTGGGACGACGACGATGAAGAGGATGATGACTGGGACGACGAAGACGAGGACGAAGAGGACGAGAAAGAATAACGATCTGTCTGCCCGCTATTTCTTTGTGACAACCGCCGATGCGACTGCTTGATCGACTGCAACGCCGCTTCGGACGGTTTGCCGTGCCGCACCTGACCGAGGGGCTGATCGCCTGTCAGGTTGTCGCCTATTTCTTTCAAC
The DNA here is from genome assembly GCA_021372005.1 of Planctomycetaceae bacterium. Lineage (GTDB taxonomy): Bacteria > Planctomycetota > Planctomycetia > Pirellulales > Thermoguttaceae > JAJFVC01. The sequence continues at coordinate 150,092 of JAJFVC010000060.1, forward strand.
AAAGCAACGCTTCGCTGTTGTCCACCATTGCGTTGGTGCCGCGACGCGTGTTGGAGGGTGAGGTTTGGCGGCTGTTCACGTTCCTCGGCACGCCGCCGCTGAGCAATCCGCTGTTCGCCTTTTTTTTCTGGTATATGTTCTACCTGATGGGTGCGGCGTTGGAACACACTTGGAGCGAGTTCCGATACAACGTTTATCTGCTGGTCGGCTGGGCGGCCACCGTGGTCATGTCGTTTCTTCAGCCGGACTCGATCGCCTCGATCGGTTTTCTACAAGGCTCGGTTTTTTTGGCTTTCGCCTATTTGTATCCTGATTTTCAGATTCTGTTCATGTTCATTTTGCCGGTCAAAATGAAATGGATGGCCGTGCTGACGTGGCTGTACTATCTCGTGATCCTGTTGCTCGGCGATGTGACGGCCAAACTGCTGATTTTGGCGTCGGTATGCAATTTCGTACTATTTTTCTGGTCCGACATCCTGTCGCGGCTTCGTTCGAGCCGACGACGCATGGCCCGACAAACGGAACAAAGTCGCGCGGCCAAAACGCCCCGCCATGTGTGTTCCGTCTGCGGAGCCGACAATCTGCGCAATCCCGAACTCAGTTTCCGTTACTGCTCGAAATGCGTCGGCTCGCCGTGTTATTGCGACACGCATCTCCGCGAGCACCAACACATCGTGGCAGGACCGATCGCAGACAAGGACAACGGCAGGAAAAATTGAAAAGGGTGCGATCAACAACCGGTTTTCGGAAGCTTCTTCCCGCAGTTCGCCGCCTGTCTCACACTCTTCTCTTCAACTTTCTCACCCTCGCATACCGGTCGACGAAGGATAAAAATCCAGAGCCCGACGGCGCACGCCAACAGCAAGAGGCTGACAACCTGCGCAATGCTCAGGTTTGTGCCGAACACGGGAGCTTCGTCGCTGCGCAGACCCTCGATCACAAATCGCGTGACGGGATAAATGGACAGCATCAGCGCGAACAACACGCCATCACGATGTCGACGACGATCGCAAAGCAGCAAAACCACACACAGAAAAAGTGCGTCAATGACGCTGTAGATTTGCGTCGGATGCACCGGCAGGCTTCGCAGCCGAATGGTCGCTGCGGGGATGGTTGTCTGGCGGTTGTCTACTTGTAATTGAAGCGGCTGCCCGCCGGAATAAGCAGCCTTTAACACTTCGTAGGCATATCCCGTAACCGGCAGTTTCTGGCCGTTGATGCTTTGCAGTCGATCGCCCGGCTTCAGGCCGGCCCGATCGGCCAATCCTCCACGTTGAACCGCCACAATCTGTGGAATCGCATTGGGATCGCTGCTGAGCGTCATGCCGTACATCTGCCCCCGCTGCACTTGTGACACATAAGCGTCGCTGTCGACGGGAAACGTGATCGCCCACGGCTGATCGCACACCGCGCCAAAGCAACAGCCATTCATCAAACAACCAATCCGTCCGATGGCCACGCCCAGCGCCATGCCAGGCGCAACCAAATCACAGACGGCCAGTAGCCGCAAGCGATGTCGTCGAACGAAAAGCCATAACCCCAGCAGGGCGCCAAACAACGATCCGTAGACGACCAACCCGCCTTCGGTCAAATTGATCATGCTGCCCAAAAGCGGCAGCCAACCGCCGCCGGGCTCGGTGAGATGACGCCCGTATTCCGGCCAAAAATGAATGACGTAAAAAACTCTCGCCCCAAGAATGCCGGGAATGACCAGCCAGAAAACCAACGAATAGATCAACTCAGGATCGATACCTCGGGGTTTGGCCCGCCATGCGGTCAGCCAAGTGCCGGCGATTACGCCGAGCATGATCATCGTACCGTAGCCGCGAATCGGCAGCCCTTCCGGTTTGCTGATCGCCGGCAGGAGCCACGCGATCATCGCACCAATCAACAACAAAAGCGGCACATAGCTCCACGCAGCCGCCACGCCATGACGCCACACTTGCCACACAAGAATAATCGCACTGGCCGCCGCCCAAACGGCAAGCAACAATCCAAACCCAAACATCGGGCAACTGGCCAACTCGGCGGGGATAAAAAAAAGTGTTCGGTGCATGAATCACTCGGTTCTCGATTGTTCTCCGGCCGGGCCACCCTGCGAACGTCACAAGATCGGCGCCCTCGGCGACAACAAGCAGTTGTCGATCAATCGCGTATTCTCGATCTTCACGGCCAATGCAGCCAACGTTGGACCGGCGATCGTTTCCGCGGGCCGAAAGGTTTCCGGGTCGACCAGCGCAATGTAGTCAATTCGAGCATCCTCGGCCGTCTCAATCACCGCCCGCATTTCGGCCAAAATAACCGCCGCGTCGCATTGGCCTTGTCGAACCAGCTCGTCGGCCCTTTTCAGACTCCGCGAAAGCACCAGCGCCCGTCGCCTCGCTGCGGGACTCAAATAACGATTGCGGGAACTCATCGCCAACCCATCTGGCTCGCGAACGATCGGACAGGCTCGCACATCGACCGAAACATTCAGGTCGGCCACCATGCGGCGCACGACCTGCACCTGCTGAAAATCTTTTTGACCGAAAAATGCGACGTCCGGTTGAACGATGTTGAACAGTTTGAGCACCACCGTCGCAACGCCACGAAAATGGCCCGGGCGAAACTCACCCTCCAACGGTTCGGCCACCTCGCCGACGTCCACCGTTGTGCTGCGATCCGACCGATACATTTCCGACGCCTCTGGAGCAAACGCCACTTCCGCGCCGCAAGCGGCTAACAGCTTCAGATCGTTGTCCAACGTTCGTGGATATTTGGAAAAATCCTCGTTCGGACCGAACTGGGTTGGATTGACGAAAATCGAAACGACCGTCAAGCCGCATTCGGCCTTCGAGGCGCGGACCAAACTCAAATGACCTTCGTGCAGCGCGCCCATGGTCGGCACGAGTCCGATCTTCACGCCGGCCCGACGCGCCGCGATCGTTTCGGCCCGAATCTGCGCGATCGTCGTCGCAAGTTTTGAAATGGAAGCGGAGGCATTCATCGTTATTTAATCCATCGCCCGCAATGCGGCGAGCACTTGCTGAAACACGGCTGTCGGATCGCCATTGTCGGCGCGCAATACCAGTCCAACGCCGCACGGTTCGGTTTCTTCTCGGATCGCACACCGAATTCGATTCAATTGATCTTCCGTCAACCGCCGTTCGCACGATCGACCTCGCCGACGCACACGACTCAGCAGTTCACGCGGCGCCGCGTCGAGCTGCACGATCAGTTTCGGTGCGACAACCGCACCGCGCAAGATTTCAAATCGCTCGAAAAACGCCGGTTGTTGCGATTTTGGCAGCCATGTACGAGCGAACGCCTTCGACTGATCAAACCAAAAATCGCTGATCGCCCAACGGGAATCGCTCCGGTCAAGATCGCCCAACAACCGTGCCCGGTGTTCGAGAAATTCTAACTCCATTGCAAGTCCAAGACCAGACGGATCGGCATAAAATGCGTCGAGCCGATCCCAATCCGGCTGTTCGAGAACCAACCGGCTGTTGGACATCGCGGCGGCCAGCCGTTGAGCCAAATGCGTTTTACCAACGCCGATCGGGCCGGTCACTGCGACATAGGGCTTGGCCGTATTCAGGTGGTCCAACAGTTGGGCAACGGTCCAGCCAATCGTCGGATGAACCATCGCGCCAGCCACCTCGGCCGCCGGCTCCAAGACGAATCGCCGCCACGCCATTCGAGGATGCGGTACGACTAATCCCGGTTCCGCTAATACCCGATCCCCAAAAAGCAACAAATCCAGATCAAGCGTCCGAGGTCCCCAAGATTCCTCGCGTTGACGTCCCAGATCGGTCTCCACTTGCTGCAAAAAAAGCAAAAGCCCGCGCGGATCCAGCGATGTGTCAATTCGCATCGCGCCGTTGAGGTACCTCGGTTGGCCCGCCGGCCCGCCGATCGGCGTCGTTTCGTACCAACGACTGACCGCCGACCCCGTCACATGTGGATGCCGGACCACTCGCGCAACCGCAGCTTCCAGCGTCGCCTGCCGATCCCCTTGATTTGAACCCAAAGCGATCAGACAGACGGGCATAATGATTGTAGATTGCGGAGCAGATGAAAAGCCTTCGGGGGGGCCCTCCGGGCCGCGACGTGTGCCGCCGACTGTCGTTCCCTGCAGTTTGCGCCCCCGAAGGCCTTTCCTGTTGATCAATCAAAAGAAACCGCACCCATTGCCCAAAATCAGGAAAACGCCATTCTCCGGCAACCGGGCCCGTTGTCAAGCCACGGTAGAAATCCGCCCCCAAAAAGACGATAATCCAAAAAGACGGATTCCTCTAACTACGTCGGTTTTGACAATTAGAAGGCCGCCAGCCTTTTACTTGAGATTTTAGGGAACTTAATTAAAATAAAGAGATTAATCTCGCGGAGACCGCTTTATGACGTCCCTCTTTTCTCGCATTTCATTGCTGCTCACCGGCGCGTTGTTGTTGGTCTTTTTGACGGTGATCGCCGTTGATCGGGTGGATTATTGTGGGCGACCGTCAAAACCGCCCATTTCAAAAACAGTTAACAGTTCGCAGACGCCGACTCTCGCGCCCACCCAAGAAGTGGTCTTTCTTCATGTTGAGAGCGACTCCGCCGAATTGGAAATCAGTCTGGTGGGAAACTAGCGCACACGGCGGACCAACGCAGTAAATCGTCCCAAAATATCCGCCGCCAACGTCTGTAAGCCGGGCAACCATCGGGGCGTCAACATGCGAATTTTCTGCGGATCGACGTCTTCCAGTTCGGCCAGTTCCTGACAATTTCCCGGATCCTTGAGCCACGCATCGATCATGGTCGCGGTCATCTCAATGTGGAATTGGAGTCCATAGGCAAGTCGGCCGAAACGAAACGCCTGATGCTTGCAGTTGCGGCCTCGGGCCAACAGGGTCGCTCCGATTGGCAGATCAAACGTGTCACCGTGCCACTGAAAGACCATGTGTTCGCCTTGTCGGGCAAACAACGGGTCGGCGGCCGCGGCGGCAGTAAACTCGACCGGATGCCAGCCAATCTCCTTGACCGCGTTCGGATAAACTTTGGCCCCAAGGCTTTTGGCCAGCAACTGTGCGCCGAGACACACGCCCAACACAGGCAATTTGGCCGACATCGCCTGTTGGATCCATTGGGTCTCAGCCGCGAGAAAGGGGTACTGGTCGACTTGATCGACGTTCATCGGGCCACCCAACACAATCAAGCCCAACGCCCGATCAAATGGCAACCGTTCAGGCACCTTCTCATAGAGGTCGACATAGCGGAAATCGATTTCCGCACGAGCCAGGGCCTCTTCGAGCGTCCCGCCCGCTTCGTGGACCATGTGGCGTAAAATCAGGACATCTTTTTTCATGGAAAGGATGTTTTTCTGCAATCCGGCTGCGTAAACCCTCGCCGCCAGATGCCCAAAACAGCGGCATTCCCCTTTTCGTAACTTTGGCGGTTTGTTAGGCTGGGAGGTTCAACCAAAGTGCAACAACCAAGAAAAGATGGGAGCAAATTTCGTGCCCAAAGCCGCCTTGACCATCGTACCAACACCTCGTTTGCGCCGAAAACCGCCCCGTGACGCGGTCCCGCCCGAACACCTCTGCCGCTATTGCACCGCCAAGTGCTGCCGATATTTCGCCCTGGGCATCGACAAACCGACGACCCGAGCCGATTTTGATCACCTCCGCTGGTTTTTATTGCACGAACATGCCGCTGTGTTCGTCGAAGATCGGGCCTGGTATCTGTTGGTGCAAACTCCCTGTAAATACTTGCGCAAAGACCACCGATGCGGCATTTACAACCGACGCCCTCAAATCTGCCGCGATTATGTGACCGACAATTGCGAATACGACGACGACTGGACCTACGAAATGTATTGGGACAGCCCGGAGCAGGTCGAACAATACGAAAAAGAGTATTTCGAACGTCGCTATCGCGGGCGAAAGCAACGCGGCCGCGCAAAATCCAAAACGACGGTCAACCGTAAGAAACGAACCAAAGCATGAGCGATCCTAAACGCATCGAACCTCGTACGTTGAAAGGTTTTCGCGATTATCCGCCCGAGGCGATGATCCCGCGCGAACGACTGATCGACACAGCCCGGCGAGTCTATCGTTCGTATGGTTTCAGCCCGATCGACACGCCCGCCCTCGAATATCTCGACATTCTCTCCGGCAAGGGCAGTGACGAAACGGACAAACAGCTTTATAAATTTCAAGATCATGGCGGTCGCTGGGTCGGCCTGCGATTCGATCTGACGGTCCCTCTGGCCCGATTCGCCGCTCAACACGTCGGCGAGCTGGGCGTCCCCCTGAAACGCTATCATATCGCCTCGGTGTGGCGCGGCGAAAACACGCAGCGCGGTCGCTACCGCGAGTTCATGCAATGCGACTTCGATACGATCGGCACGCGATCGATCGCCGCCGACATCGAAACCGTGCTGGTCATCCACGACCTGTTTCGCGCCCTGGGTTTTGAGGATTTCACGATCCAATTGAACAACCGCATGGTGCTGACTGGGCTGTTGGAGCGGCTCCACTTGGCCGATCGGGCAACGGCCGTGTTGAGGGCGCTGGACAAGCTCGGCAAAATCGGCCCCGAGGCCGTTGCTCAAGAGATGATCGCGCAGGCCGGGCTATCGGCGGAACAAGCCCAAGACATTTTGCAGCTCTCGAAAATCTCCGGCGACAACGACGCGGTGCTGCGGCAACTCGACTCGTTGGTGGCCGGCAGCGAGACGGGCCAATCGGGCGTTGCGAAGTTGAAGAAAGTGCTCGACGGAACGGCCGCCGCCGGCATGTCGCCCGATCGCATCAAGCTCGACGTATCGATCGCCCGCGGCTTGGACTATTACACAGGCACGATCGTCGAAACGTTTTTGAACAAGCTGCCCGGCATCGGCAGCGTGTGTTCCGGCGGACGATATGACAATCTGGCCGGGCTTTTCACATCCCAGGAATTGCCGGGCATCGGAGCCTCGTTGGGGCTCGACCGGTTGTTGGCGGCGATGGAAGAACTCGGAATGATCGAAAAAGTCTCGACGCCCGCCCCCGTGTTCATTCCGTTTTTTGATCCAAACCGCCTGGCCGACTATCTGCGGTTGGCGTCCTCGCTGCGTGCCTCAGGCGTCGGAGTCGAGGTCTTCCCAGACTCTAAAAAACTTGGTCAACAACTAAAATATGCCGATCGACGCGGGTTCCGAATCGCCCTGATCGCCGGCGGTGACGAGTTCGATCGCGGAGTGTGTCAGGTCAAAAATCTCCAGACCGGCGAAAAACGCGACGTGCCGCTGGCATCCGATGCGGCGGAAATTGTGGCCGAGGTAAAACGAATTTTGGGATCCTAGGACGTGTTGCCGGACCCGAATCATGGCCAATCGCGACAACCCGTATGAAGCGGCGTTCGAGGAGTTTTTGCGGAGCCGTGGAGTACCGTATGTCGCGGTCGACGAAGCCCGTCGCAGTCTGCTAGCCAACGGCGCGTCGATCAAGAGCCTCGACTTTATCGTCTCGTCGCCAGATCGATCGGCATGGCTGATCGACGTCAAAGGACGGCGATTTCCGTCCGGCGACCTCCAGAAACAATATTGGAAAAACTGGTCCACGCGAGACGACCTGCGCAGCCTGGCCCAATGGGAACAGTTGTTCGGACCGAGCTTTTGCGGGTTGTTTGTCTTTGCCTACGATGTGCTCGGCCATCGATCGCCGTTGCGTGCCGAACGGCTATACGAATTTCGCGGTTCGCGGTACGGATTCATCGCCGTGCGGTTATCCGACTACGCCGCCCATGCGAAACCGATTTCGCCGCGTTGGGACACCTGGGCCATGCCGGCCGCCGAGTTTCGCCGACTCGCACAGCCGCTGGATGAGTTGCTCGGCGTCCACTAGAGTTCAGAATCGATACTCGATTCCCAAACCGCCACCGTAATAAAACGCCGTGCCGAAAGTGTCGATCGAGGTCGTATCGTTGACTAAGTCCACCGCACGGATCTGGTCCGGCGCCAACGCCACGCCGCTCAGCCACATGGCTTGCGCCGAGGCATGAACAGCCAGCCGTTGGGTGATCGAATAAGTGGCCGTTACGCCCACTTCGCCCAAAAACATCGCCTGATCGCGATGTCCCATCCTCAAATCCTCGAGTTCACCGCTGTTGACCCGTTGATAGTGTTGCTGGGCCACGTTGTCGAAGGCACCGGCCTTGCAGAAAGCCGTGATCGTCAACGGACCGCCATCGTTGTACACTTCGCCCAACGCTCCAATTTGAACGCCGTAAAAATGGTTGTGCGTGTCGGTCCTCACCGAGTCCGCTAAACCCGTGGAGATGTCGCTGCCGCCTCCCGCAAAACGCTCGCTGAGTTGGCCCATGCGAAAGCCAACCAAAAAAGTCAGCCAGTCTTCTTGATAGCGAGCATTGATCTCGCCATTATAGAGAGCCGAACGGTATCCGGCTTCCGCATCCTGGACGGCTTGACTCGAATTGTTTCGGTCCAAGATCATTTGAGAACGGCCGGCGAGGTCGGCATCTGTCTCAAACCCGTCGATCTGGGCGTAGGCAATCTCCCAATCCCATCCCGATCCGCCCACATTGTGGCGAATTCCGCTCATCTGAAACCCTGTCGACATGGGAAAGTTCAAATCTTTGGCATTCAACAGATCGGTTTGCGACAGCGTCTTGCGAAACAACGACTGGCTGCGCGGGGCGGACCGTTGCATCGCCGTCGCTTCGGCCGTGACACTCCAATAAGGGCATCCGTAATCGGACGGCCAAAGCCATTCGCCCAAGGTGGTCCGTTCCGGCGGCGCACACGCACCGTCGCAACCCTGCGCAGAACAACCCGCCGCAGCCGAGGAATCCGCGTACTCCGGCCGGACAATGCCGGCGCTGGACGAGGTCTGAGCCAACGCCTCCGCCCCCTCCCCAAGACAGGTCACCCCAAGGATCATCAAGGCTGCGATGGTATTGGGCAAAAGCGATTTCATGGCCCAGTCTCCTTGTCTGGCCGGGTTTTTCTTGTGTCTCAGATCCACACAAGAATGGAGTATCGGCCGCTACAATCGGTAAATTTGGAGCAAACCGAACATCCAGAAAAGATTGCGCTGTTTACCCAACTTACCGCCGCTGCCGCAATGCTTCGTAAAACAGCACGGCGGCGGTGACCGACAGATTCAGGCTGTCGGCCACGCCAAGCATCGGTAGCCGCACGGCCTGAACCTTTGGGCCGACCCAGACGTCGGAAAGCCCTTGGGCTTCGTTGCCCAACACGATGGCCGTCGGTCCGCGGCAATCCACATCCGTGTAAGGCACGGCGCCATCTACACGCGCGGCAAAAATCGAAAAGCCTCGCGTGTCGAGCCACGTTAGCGCCTCGCCGCTGGTGCATTCGCACACGGGCATGGAAAAAATCGTCCCAAGGCTCGCGCGAATTGCATTAGGATTGAACAGATCGGTTCGACCGTCGGCCACTACGACGGCAGCCACACCGGTGGCGTCGGCGCTGCGCAACACCGCGCCCAAGTTGCCCGGTTTTTCGACGCCTTCCAAGACCGCGATCATGGCGTCCGCTGGAACCGAAAGTTCATCCAATCGTCGTCGTGGCGTTTCGGCCACGCCAAGCACCCCTTCGGTGCGTTGGCCAAACGCCAGTTTTTCAAAAACCGCCGTCGAGACCTCCCAGGCCGGACAACCACATTCGGGGAGGGCGGCCAACAAATATCGGGCGTCCTCACCTTGACACAACACAGGACAAAAAAACGCCTCGTGCAGTCGAACGCCGGCCGCCAACGCACGACGCAATTCCCGGGCGCCGTCGATGAGCGTCCATCCCTGTTGTTCACGATGCCGTCGGTCACGCAACCGAACCGCTTCTTGAACACGCGGATTTTTTAGACTCGTAATTGGCAACATAGCAAAAAACGGAAACCGGGTAGTGCGATCCGCATCCATTCACTCGATTCATTATGCCAAAAAAGTATCCGATTGCCATGGCGGTCGTTCCTTTGCAACCAACCGCACAACGACCCCGCTGGGCAATTGTCGCCCATCGGTCGCGGAGATCGCCAACGGCCGGGCCGCCAAGTCGCCGCCAGCCCCAAACGCCTCAAACGTCATGTCTCGGAGCGTCGCAGCGTCATATCCCGCCGTGTGGCAAGTCAGCAGCAAAAACGCAAACCGATCGGCCGTCAGTTCGGCACACAGTGAAAGCAGCCGCGGCAGTTGTTTGGTCAGTCGCCAGACCTCTCCGTGCGTCCCATGGCCATAACTGGGCGGATCAAGAATGACGGCGTCATAAGCATTGCCTCGTCGCAATTCGCGCTTGATGAACTTCAGCGCGTCTTCGACGATCCATCGGACCGGCGCGGCCGACAATCCGGACAGTTCGGCGTTGCGGCGGGCCCAGGCGACAACGTTTCTCGCGGCGTCCACATGAACCACCTCGGCGCCGGCGGCCGCGGCCGCCAACGTGCTGCCGCCCGTGTAGGCGAACAAGTTCAACACCTTCATCGGCTTAGAGAGGATCTGCCGAATCCACGCCCAATTCTCGGCCTGTTCCGGGAAAACGCCCACATGTCCAAAATCGGTCCGTTTTAGCTCTAACCGCAAGGCATCCATGGCGATCGTCCAGCGACCGGGCGTCTCACGCTGATCGATCCATCGGCCTCGTTCGTTTTCTCGCCCCTCGAATCGCGAGGATGCTTGCAACCAAAGCTCGCGGCGGATCGGCGAAAATCGTTCCGCCGCCGGACAAGGCCGATCCAATGTGATCGACCCAAAACGCTCCAAACGGCGTCCGTCGCCAAAATCAAGCAGTTGATAATCGTTCGCGGTCACTTCTTGCCGAGTCGACGTTGGGCCTGAAAGAATTGGCTGAGAATTTGCGAACACGGTTCGGCCAACACGCCGGCAATGGTCTCGGCGCGATGATTCAGCCGTGAGTCGTCCAATAATCGATACAACGTATCAACGGCCCCCGCCTTCGGATCCGTCGCACCATAGACCACTCGCGGAATTCGGGCTTGAACGATCGCCCCCGCGCACATCGGACACGGCTCCAGCGTCACATAAAGCGTGCAATCGTCCAACCGCCACGATGCCCGGGCGATGGCCGCTTGTGTGATGGCGATCATTTCGGCATGTGCGGTCGGATCGCGCAACTGCTCCCGCTGGTTGTGTGCTCGAGCGATCACCCGACCCTCATGAACGACCACGGCGCCAATGGGGACTTCGTCCTCGGCCATTGCAGCCCGAGCCTCCTCCAAGGCCATTTCCATGAATCGTTGGTGCTCGACGTCAGGCATGGCGCCGTTCATTCCAAAGTGAGTTCAAGCGGCTTCGCCAGCACCGTATCCGTCGCGCCGTGTTGGCCCACTCCAGCCACACGAAGCGTCACGGGCCCGGCGCCCAGCACGCCGGCCGGTATCTCAATTTGCCCAGAATCGCCTTGCTGGCGGCCTACCACCCGGCTGCCTTGAATGACCACAATCGCCGTCGAGCCCGGCGACCTCGCCGCAATCGTAATCGGCGCATCGGCTCGCAGCGGCGATGGAGTCGTCACCGACGCCTCGATCGTTCGCTTGTGATTGTCGCACCGGAACGGCGTCACCCAGCGGCCTTGCGACTCGATGGGCGACGGCCCGACGGCAACCACCCGCAGTTCATGCCAGCCGTCGGCCAGTTTTTCGGTGTTCAACGAAAACGTGCCGCCCACGCGGCATTCCGCCACGTGCAGCCCGTCGATGTACAAACCAAACCGCTCGATCGCTTCGTCATGGGCCAACGTGGCCGTCGGCGTCAACGTCAACACGCCCCGGACAACTTTGTTCGGCGGAAAACCGTGGACCGTCACGTTCGGGATATTCGCCCAAGGTCGACACAACGGATCGCCGACGATCAGCAACTGATAGGGTCCGTGGACCGACTGATAATAAGCCTCGGCCAGCGTACAGCCTCGAGCATAATGAACCTGAATCATGGGCGACGGAAATTTTTCGGCGATGGCGTAGGGCTCCACAACCGTGCCGCTGGCTCCGGCGGCGCCGTAACGAATGAACTCGGACATGGGCGTCTGACCGGCCCCTTCGCTCATCACGCCGCCCAGGCTGGTGAAGTTGCCGCACATCGCGCCGGGCAAGATCGTGCTGCCCGAAGCCTTCCAATCGAAGCTGGCCGTGCCCATCACCACGCCTTGCACGTCATCTTTGTTCAACGGCACCGTGCCTTGCAGAATCGCGGCGGCCACCCCAAGCTCCTTCAATTGGCGAACGGCCTCGGGGAAGATTTTATCGCGGACTCTCGAACGAACGTCGCTGTTGCGGACAAAATAGATCGTGCCTTTAGGGTGCGTGCCGTCGGCTGTGGCGCTTCGCTTGAGCGAGTCGATCACCTCCGTCGGTGAATTGCCTCGTCCAGCCGTCACACCAAGCATCATGGAAAGAAAAAAACGACGCCCGCCCGCAGTGACCATTTCGCCGACCGGACTGAATTGTCGATTGCCTCGAAAGCCGAGCGTGTCGTTCTCCAACAATCGCATGTAATGATTGCTGCGCAGGTCAAGATATCCCTGATCTCGAGCCATCACTTCTTCCCACAAGTAAGTCAAGCCGTTGATCGAACCGACCCCGGTCAGAAACTTCGGCCAAGCTGTCGTGCTGGAGGTCTTTTCACCCTTCGGTCCCGACATTTTCGCGGCAAATCGTTGAATGTCGCCGTCGAGGTTGATGCCCCAAGGAAAATCGCTGGAGTAGACGATGTAGTCGATCTGATTGGCCATCCGTCGACTGTTGATCGTCTGCAACACCGGCAACAAAATCTGGCGACGGAACGTATCGACGTCGGTCGTCGCCCGTTTGGGTTCCCACGGCAGATAGATCAGATTGTCCGGCGGAATCGATCGCAACTGAGCATAATGATTTGCGATGGTCAGCGACGCGGGGCTCTTCAGATTGACCACCAACAGCAGGCCCTCCGGCCCGCCGCCGGCCAACGCCGAGGCAGCCGAAATCATCGCAATCGCAGCAACCAGGCACCATGAGAATCGGGTGAACATCCCCCTAGTATACCATGGAGGGATACGGAGGAACAACGGCGGATGCCACCAAAAACAATGGGCACGCCGCTCACGATTCCAGATTTTTCTACCGCATCAATGTGTCTTCGAGCGGCGTAACGTGGCGGGCCATAATATGGCCGGCATGTTGCTCGGACATGAAGCCGCGCGTGCCGGTCACGCCAACCTGTCGCCCAAGATAATTGCGGAGATTGACACCCGGCGTCGGCGTCACATAGCAGCGAACCTTGCCGGCTTCGTCCATCAGCGCGTAACGCGGCGTCCCTCGCTTCGGAGAAACGACCTGCGTCAGCCGGCCGACACCATCAAACCGACCGTCTAATTCCACGGTCGCGTCCAACAAATCGCCATCTTTTGGACGGAGCCGGGCATAAAGTCGGTTGTCGCGATCTGTCTCGTCGCGCAGCGCCCACACCGCCTCTTGACGCTGTTTCAAATCGTCAAACCGAGCGATTTTGTTGGCCAACAGCCGGGCATGACCTCGTTCGATGGCCGTTTGCGCCTGATCCAACAATTGGTTGGTTCGCTCACGCATCGCATCAAACGACCAGTGGTCGGGCGTCTGAGCCGCCATGACCGACAACTCCAACTCGATCCGTTGCAGTTCGGCTTCGTACTCTTCGGGCGTCAGTGATCGGGCACGACCGCGACGTGGCATCGGCTCGCGATCCGATTCCCCGGCGTAACCGTCGCCCAGCGCGGCAGCCGGTATGCGCGGCGGCCCCGACGGATCCAACGGTTCGGCCCGATCCTCCGCGGCGCCGCGACCTGAAAACTCTCGTTCCTGCGGCGTCTTGCGCATCCCGTCACGCGGATAATCTCTGTCTAAATATTTCGCCGACACCCAACGAAACTCGCCCGACGGCGGGGCAATTTTGAACCAGGCGTTCTCGGTCCAACTCGTTCCACGGCTCGGCGGGTTCAACAATTCAACCACCTCGCCTTTTCGTAATCGCACCTGAACCACGTCACGAACGTCGCTGAAACGGCTGCCGACTCGGGCCGAAACGTTGTCTTCCGTCACCACGGCCAGATTGTTCTCCGTTGGCTTCAAAAACCGACCGGACACCCACGTGAAACTTCCGTCGATCGGACGAATCGCGCACCATCCTCCCGGATCGTGACGATACACTTCAACCTGCTGACCGCGCCGAAGTTTGTCTGTGGGATAATAACTTTGCCCCGGCCCGCTGCGGACGTACACATCGTCGGCGACAATGCCGGCCTTATAGGGAAACGTCGGATCCCCTCGAACTAGGGAAACCGATCCCCAGAGAACATTGAACGCCAAAAACAGGATAAAAAACCGGTGCATCGGCATGCCTCCCGAAGGAAAGCAAGAAAAGTCGACAACGTCGCGAACTTGCAAGCCGCGGACTTTTAGCCAAAACCGGCCGCCGCCGCAAGGGCAATCTACACGACTCCCTTTGCTCTGGTCGCCGTAAGTCGATAAAATTGAGCTTTTGCACGTTCGGTAAAAGGCCCGACGCGGCGACTTCACTCGTTCCATCCACTCCCATGCCCCGCTACAACCCCGCTGTCATCGAATCGAAATGGCAACAGTTTTGGGAAAAGAACCATACGTTCGCCGCTCCCAAGCTGCCTAAAGAACGTAAATTGTACGTCTTGGATATGTTTCCGTATCCAAGCGGCAACGGCCTGCACGTCGGCCATCCCGAGGGTTACACGGCTACGGACATCGTTTGCCGGTTTCATCGGATGCGGGGCACAAGCGTCATGCATCCAATGGGCTGGGACGCCTTCGGGTTGCCGGCCGAGCAGCACGCCAAAAAAACAGGCACCCATCCGCGCACGACCACCGAAAAAAACATCGACACTTTCCGCCGACAGTTAAAAATGCTCGGGTTTTCCTACGATTGGGACCGCGAGCTGGCCACGACCGACGTCGAGTATTTTCGATGGACCCAATTCATCTTCCTGGTGTTGTTCGACACCTGGTTCGACGCCGAACAGCAGCGAGGCCGTCCGATTGCCGAATTGCCCCTTCCCGCCGAGGTGTCGGCCGGTGAGGCCGCGGCCGTCGAACGCTATCGCGATGAGCATCGGCTGGCCTATCAGCTGGAGGCCCCGGTGAATTGGTGTCCGGACTTGGGCACCGTGTTGGCCAACGAGGAAGTGACCGGCGGCGTAAGCGAACGCGGCGGTTTTCCGGTCGTTCGGATTCCGTTGCGACAATGGATGCTGCGGATCACCGCCTACGCCGACCGATTGGAGCGGGATCTCGATCAGCTCGACTGGTCGGAAGGCATCAAACAATTGCAACGCAATTGGATCGGCCGCAGCACCGGCGCCGAGGTCGACTTTTTTGTCGGCGATCCCGGCGACGCTATCCGAAGTGAAAAACTCGCGGGTTCGCAGCAGGTTGCATTCGACACCTGGAAAAAACAACGTCAAAAGGCCGGATTCCCGCAAAAGCCCGACAACGACGTGTTGCGAATCTACACAACGCGACCCGACACGTTGTTCGGCGCCACGTACATGGTCATCGCGCCGGAGCACCCGTTCGTCGAGCGGCTCAGCTCACCGGAGCAGGCCGCGGCGGTTCGGGCGTATTGTGAACAGTCGGCCTGCAAGAGCGATTTGGACCGGACCGATCTGGCCAAACAAAAGACCGGCGTTTTCACCGGTTCCTATGCGATCAATCCAGTCAACGGACAGACGATTCCCATCTGGGTGGCCGATTACGTCCTGATTAGCTACGGCACCGGTGCGATCATGGCCGTGCCGGCCCATGACACGCGCGACTTCGAGTTCGCTCAACAATTCGGCCTGCCAATCCTCCAAGTGGTGGCCAGCGACCAGCAACCCACGGCCGGCGAAGCTTTCATCGCCGATGGCGTGGCGGTCAACTCGGGCCCTTACAACGGTCTGCCCACCGCAGAGTTCAAAACCCGAATTGCACGCGATCTAGACGATCAGGGTGTCGGTCGTCCGGCGGTCAACTATAAACTGCGCGATTGGCTTTTCAGTCGGCAGCATTTCTGGGGCGAGCCGTTCCCGATCTTGCACGAGTTGGACGTGGCGGGCCGGCCGACTGGGCGGCTCCGGGCGCTGCGACCCGAGGACTTGCCGCTGGACCTGCCCGAGCGGATGGCGTTTGACGCCAAACACGACGAGCCGACTCCGCCGTTGGAAAAAGCCCCGAACGACTGGCTTTACATCACGCTGGACGGGAAGCGATACAAACGCGAGACGAACACGATGCCGCAGTGGGCCGGCTCGTGTTGGTATTATCTGCGGTTTCTCGACCCGAAAAACAACAAGGCCCTGATCGATCCGGAAATCGAAAAGGTCTGGATGCCGGTCGACCTGTACGTCGGTGGGGCGGAGCACGCCGTGCTGCATCTGCTGTACGCCCGATTCTGGCACAAGGTGCTGTTCGACCGCGGCTACGTGAGCACTTGCGAACCGTTCCACAAACTGGTCAATCAGGGCATGATTCTGGGCGAGAACGGCGAAAAGATGTCGAAAAGCCGCGGCAACGTGGTCAACCCCGACGAGGTGGTCCGCGAGTACGGCGCCGATTCGCTGCGGTTGTACGAAATGTTCATGGGTCCGCTGGAGGCCGTCAAGCCGTGGTCGATGGACGGCGTCAGTGGCGTGCGCGGTTTTCTGGATCGCGCCTGGCGCATGATCATCGACGATCGGGCCGAAACCGTGCGGCTCAACCCCGCGGTGCAGGACGTTGAGCCGTCGCTCGAACAAAACCGCATGTTGCACAAGACGGTCAAAAACGTGACCCGCGACATCGAACAGATGTCGTTCAACACGGCCATCGCCAAAATGATGGAGTTCACCAACTTTTTCACGAAGGAAGAGCGGCGGCCCCGCGCGGCGATGGAGACGTTTTCGCTGTTGTTGGCCCCCTTCGCTCCCCATATGGCCGAAGAGCTTTGGGAGTCGCTCGGCCACCAAGGCGGGTTGACCTACCAGCCGTGGCCCACCTTCGACGAAGCGGCGATCAAGGAAGACACGGTCGAGGTGCCGATCCAAATCAACGGCAAACTACGCGGTCGGATCGTCGTGCCGGCCGACAGCGACCGGGCCGCCCTGGAATCGACCGCCCGAGCCGATGCGAAAGTCGCCGAACTGTTGGCCGGCAAAATGGTCGTCAAAACGATCGCCGTGCCGGGCCGCATGGTCAACTTCGTGGTGAAATAGCCCCGATCATTCATCGGACCGAACGGCATCGTCCAGCCATGCCAGATAGTCGGCGCCGCCGGCCTCGATAGGAAAGACCAGAATTTCCGGCACTTGATAAGGGTGGATCTGGCGAATCGCTTGTTCCACGGCCTCGTATCGGTCGCGCCGCGTTTTAACCCGACACTGCCATTCCTCGGTCGTCTCGATCTTGCCCTGCCAGCGATAGATGCTTTCAATCGGTCCGACCAACTGAACGCAAGCGGCCAAACGCTTTTCGACCAACGTCCGGGCAAGTCGTTGCGCATCTTGACGGTGTTCAACCGTCGTCACCAATTCGATGTATTCAGACATGACGTGAGTGTAACTCCCTCTCGCCTGCGAGAAAAGCACCCGTGACTCCCAAACGGGACACTCCTGTGGCAAAAAATCAACATCTCAATCCGCCAACCGCGCGCAGTTTGCCGACGGAAGGAATCTGAACTAGGATTTCGATGGCCCTTTCTTCTCGATATGCGAAATCCCATGCTTCCGGAATCCTTCGAATCGCCGCCGAACGCTTGGAAAAACCTTGGAGATGCCTTGGACGAAATTCGAGGCATTCCCGGCGCGACACAGGCTTTCGTCTCAAGTGCGTTCGACCATCTGGACGACCTGGCCCACCAATGGCTGGGCCAGGAACTCAATCGACGACAATTGCAAACCGCAGCGGAGCGCGACGGCCTCCAGCAGCAAATTGACCGTCTCGCCTCGATCATCGGTCAGTTGAGCGAAACCTTGGGCGCCCCCAGCAAACGAAACGAACGGTAATATGAACCGGATCCAACAAGCCATTTTCACATCGGTCGACGTCAACCGCGAAACCGACTATCAACTGGTCGGCGGCAGCGACGGCCTTTGCGAGGCGGATGCCCGGGAATTGGCCGTCTGGGGCCCGGCGTGCGACGGCCTGCTTGATGTGGGACCCGACGCCGAAAGTCTCAATTTTCATCCATTGCCGAGCGGGGCCTACTGTCTCTCGCGCACCATCCACGCCGGTTGGCAGCAGGGCGGCGGCCAACGGCTGCACACGCATTGTTTGATCGTTCCAACGGAAGTGTTGGCCCGATTCGCCAATAACCCGATTGCACTGAATCAAACCATTTCGGAACGGGGCTATTGGTGCGGACCTGCCGAGGCTAATCCGGAATTGGAACCGTTTTCGTTGGCGGGAGGCGCCCCGCCGGTCGACACAGCGACGCTGCGCCAGTTGACCGCCGAACTGGGCCCGCAACGGGTAGCCGCGTTGATCCAAGCAGCCCGCGACGCCGTTTGCCTGGCGTTGGTCGGTCGGCGACCGATCGAACCACTGCTGGCCGGTTTGTTCGGTTGCTTGCCGCCGGAATGTCGGCTGGAGTTTTCTTTTTCGACCGGCCTGAAGTTCTCGCCGCGACGACCGTTTCGCATCCTTTCATTGTCCGACGATCCGGCCGAACGGCTTTGGATCGCCAACCATCCGAACGTCGCAGTATTGGACATCCATCAGGAGCCGGCTGCGCCCCTTTCACTCGACGGTTGGAGCCGTCTGATCGAACGTTCGCTGGCGACCAACCATCTTCCGTTTTTGGCGGCCCAGCTCTCAAGACGGCGATTCGATCTCGCGATGGACGACCTGCCGGCCCTGGGACTACAACTGCTCGAAAACCTCGATGCCACCGAAATTCAAGGCGTCGCACCGGTGGACTCTTACGAAATGCCGAACGCATCCTCTGCGACGACCAAGCCTCGGGCACACGCCGCCCACCGACAGTTTGAAAAAAGCCTGAAGGCGGCCACGTTGTCCGTACCGTCGCCGTCGGCTGAATTAGGGCTCGAATCGCCCGAGGTCCTCGAAAAACTGGAACACTTGGACGACTTGGTCTACGAGGCCATCTCCGGCCAAACCGGTTCGCTTGAACTGCTCCGCACGGCTTGGCCGAAATTGCTGGAGGAACTGGGCGAGACCAGATTGGCCGCTTCCCGCGAACAATATCTGCGCTACGCTTTGTCGATTTGGCAAGAATGCGCCGAGGTGGGCGAAATCCGCAACCCCCACCGAGCCATTCAGGCGCTCGATGTCCTATGCCTGTTGTTCAGCGACATGGCGTAACCCCCCCTCCGACATGCTCCCCTACGGAAAATCTTGCCAAAAATCCTGACATTCTTTTCATTTGGCCGATATTTTAGTCTCCAGAACGAATAGGAGGTCTGGCGGGTTGATCGGTGGAGTGATAACTTAGTTAGCTAGACTTCACTTCCGTGTGGTGGGAAACCCGCCACACCAACGGGAATTGGATCTGGGGGTGAATGTCAGGAAGCAGTGCCAAATATGGTCTCGAAGACCGATTCAATTCGCGCGTCACGACCGAAACAGCGTCCTGAGGCCAAGACAGGATCGCACAAAAAACCAGTTCTCAACCGGCTTTTGGAACATCGGCTGATCGGCCGGGTGAGTTTCCAGGAATACCAAGAAAAGGTTCGAGACGTCTACGATGGGCCGCAAGGGGCGCTGCTGGCCACGTGCAGCTTGTTGTCGCTGCACACGCCGCTTGGGGCCCGAATGTTCCGCGAGCGAAAGTTCGACCTGCGCGGTCTACAATGCATTTTGGACGTCGGCAGCGGTGCGGGCCAGATCGCCAAGCATCTGATCAAATACGCCGATCCTACGGCCGAAATCACCTGTTCGGACCTTTCGCACGAGATGCTTCGTCGGGCCCGACATCGGCTGAAAAGCGATCGACCGCGGTTTATCGTGGCCGATCTGACGAAGTTGCCCTTCGCCGACGCCTCGTTCGACGGCGTCACCTGCGGATATGTGCTGGAGCATCTACCCGACGCCAAGCTTGGATTGGCCGAACTCAGCCGCGTGATGATGCCCGGCGGCCGGATGCTTTTGCTGACGACCGAAGACACATTTTCCGGAGCGTGGACCAGCCGAATGTGGTGCTGCCGCACGTATAATCGCCAGGAATTGGCCCACATTTGCGAGGAAGTCGGGTTGCATTGGCACCGCGAATTGTGGTTCACTCGCATGCACAAAGTTCTTCGCGCCGGCGGCATCTGCGTCGAGCTGGTCAAGACGGCCGGACGTCGCGCAGCGGTTTCTTCCTGAGTCGGCGTCCGCTTGCCGTTGTTTTTTCCTCTTGACATTTTAGCGGCGAACGGTATGAATTCTTCTCAAGATGCAGGTTGTATTGCCGAAAGGATGAAAAAGCGATCGCAGCCGCGGACCGACAAGGGAATGTAGCGAGCCGACGGCGGCGTTTCGAGGGGTCGATACGGATGTCGCGCCCCCGAATCTCCAAGGATCCCAGGAGGATGGTTCTCGATGGCCAGCATTGATGCTGAGGCTTGCTCGTGCGCCCGCGTAGACGACGAAGAGCCCCCGAGTCCAACAGTCCAATTATTAGCTCCTCGCGCCGCAACGCGGATTTCAAGGCCTAAATGTCCTCGCGTCCTTGTGGATCGCGATTTGTTTTCGCCCGGCGTTGTTCCGGGCCGGACCCCTCGCAGCACTTTTCAGACCAGAATGTTTCGGAAGACGTTCTACCCGAACGCCTCCGATCATGACTGGAACGATTGGCACTGGCAGGCCAGGAACCGGCTTCGGACGCTCGCACAGATCGAACAAGTGCTGGTGCTGTCGGAAGACGAGCGCAAGGCCTTGTCGGATCACACGATGCTGCCGGTGAGCATTACGCCGTATTACATGAGTCTGGTCTCCCGCGACGACCAAAGCCAGCCGTTGCGGCGAACGGTGATCCCCACGACGGCTGAGTTTCTCAAGGCCCCCGGCGAGGCCGCCGACCCGCTGGGCGAGGATCACGACAGCCCCATCCCCGGTTTGGTCCATCGTTATCCAGACCGGGTGCTGCTGTTGGTGACGGACTTCTGTTCGAGCTATTGCCGTTATTGCACGCGTTCTCGCGTGGTGGGGCACGGTTCCATCGCCCCCGGTGAGGCTCGGCTGGAACAAGCGTTCGACTATATTCGCCACACGCCAACGATCCGCGACGTTCTGATTTCCGGAGGCGATCCGTTGTCGCTCAGCGACGAGCGGCTCGATTGGATTTTGACCAATCTGCGTCAGATCCCGCACGTCGAGTTTGTGCGGATCGGCACGAAAATGCCGGCCGTGTTGCCGCAACGCATCACGCCGGAGTTGTGCCGGATGCTGCGCCGCCATCATCCGCTGTGGATGAGCTTGCACTTCCTGCACCCCGACGAATGCACGCCGGAATCGTATCAGGCTTGCACGCGGCTGGCCGACGCCGGGATCCCGCTGGGGTCGCAGACCGTGTTGCTGGCCGGCGTGAACGACAATGTCGAGACGATGAAGCAACTGGTCCATCGACTGCTGCGAATGCGAGTCCGCCCGTACTATTTGTACCAATGCGATCCGATCACCGGTTCGGCTCATTTCCGCACCCCGGTCTCGAAGGGCTTGGAGATCATTGCGGGCCTGCGTGGGTACACGACGGGTTATGCCGTGCCAAACTACGTGATCGACGCGCCCGGCGGCGGCGGCAAAATCCCCTTACAGCCTGAAACGATCGTCGGTCGCGACGGCAATGATCTGCTGTTGCGCAACTTTCAGGGCGACATGTATCGCTACCCCGACCCCTGAAGAAAACCGCCGGCGCCGCAAACCTGAAAAAGCCATGCCTGGCCGGTGGTCCTTGCCCGCCGGCCTTTTTCTTCTTGTGCGCGGATCGTGCAAGTTCCGGTTGCGTTTTCGCCGTCGTTCGCTACAATCGCGGATTCTCACGGGGGGAACGGACGTTTGGAGAAGGCCGCGACGACCTGCTGGAAGCTATGAACATCGGTTTGACTTACGACCTCCGCGCCGACTATCTGGCCGAAGGTTATTCCGAAGAAGAAACCGCCGAGTTCGATCGGCCCGACACGATCGAGGCCATCGAAGCGTCGTTGCAGGAGCTTGGCTATCAGACCGATCGAATCGGCAATGCCAAGCGACTGGTCGACCGGCTTGCCCGAGGGGACCGCTGGGATCTGGTGTTCAATGTGGCCGAGGGGCTGCACGGCGTGACCCGCGAGGCCCAAGTCCCGTCGATCCTGGACGTGTACGACATCCCGTATACGTTTTCGGACCCCTTGGTGCTCTCGCTGGCGCTGTACAAAGACCTGACTAAAACGCTGGTCCAGCAAGCCGGCATCGCCACGCCTCAGTTCGCCTTGGTTCGCAACCCGGCGGAAGCGGACGCAGTCGATCTGCCGTTTCCACTGTTCGCCAAACCGGTAGCCGAGGGAACCAGCAAAGGCATCACAGCCGCCTCGAAAGTGGCTGATCGAGCTTCGCTGCGCGACGTCTGCTCCGACCTGCTGAAACAGTTTTGCCAGCCCGTATTGGTCGAGACGTTTTTGGCCGGCCGCGAGTTCACGGTCGGTCTGACCGGCACGGGCGAACACGCCGAGACCCTCGGCACGGTCGAAATCACGCTGCTGCCCGGCGCCGAGGCGGAGATCTATTCCTACGTGAACAAAGAGCAGTGCGAAGAGTTGGTCCGCTACGTGCTGGTGCATCCCAACCGCGATCCACTGGTCGAGCAAGTCAATGCGATGGCGCTCCATGCCTGGCGGGCGCTGGGTTGCCGCGACGGCGGGCGA
This sequence comes from Planctomycetaceae bacterium, assembly GCA_021372005.1. GTDB lineage: Bacteria > Planctomycetota > Planctomycetia > Pirellulales > Thermoguttaceae > JAJFVC01. The sequence continues at coordinate 172,926 of JAJFVC010000060.1, forward strand.
ATCGACATCCGATGCGACGCCCAAGGACAGCCGCATTTTCTCGAGGTCAACCCCTTGCCGGGAATGCATCCTCAACACAGCGACCTGCCGATTCTCTGCAATTACCAGGGCATCCCCTACGTCGACCTGATCGACCGGATTGTCCGTTCCGCCTCGCGGCGTATTTCAAAATGAAGCGAATCGTCGTCCTCCACAATGCGGTGCCGGCCGACGCTCCGCCTGAAGATTTTGACACGCTGGTCCAAGCCGACGCGATCATGAAGGCCATCGGCCAACTGGGCCACGAGCCGCTGCGATTGTCCTGCACGCTCGACCTGTCCACGATGATCGCCCAACTGCGACGCCTGCGGCCCGATTTGGTTTTCAATCTGGTCGAGGCGCTGGCCGATTTCGACGCGTTGGCCCACCTGCCCATCGCCGTGCTCGAGGCGTTCGGCATCCCACACACCGGCAGCAGCGCGGAATCGTTTTTCCTGACGACGCACAAGGTGTTGGCCAAACGCCGGCTGCAATTGGTCGGCCTGCCCACCCCGGCTTGGGTCGAAGGGCCGGAAGACATCGATCGACGATCCCAAGACCTACCAGCCGTCGGCTCGTGGATTCTCAAGGGCGTCTGCGATCAGGGTTCCCGCGACATGGACGATGACGCCGTGTTGCGCGACATCGGTCCGACGGAATTGCGGGAACGAATGACGCAACGCGCCGCACGATCGGGCCGTCCTTGTTTTGCCGAGCAGTTCATCGACGGCCGCGAGTTCGCCATCGCGATGTTGGCCGGGCCGCACGGCCCCGAAACGTTGCCGCCTTCGGAAATTCAATTCCACGACTTCCCGCCCGGCAAACCGAAGATCGTCGGCTATCGAGCCAAATGGATTGAAGGTTGCTTTGAGTACGACCAGACGCCGCGTCATTTCACGTTCGCGTCCGGAGACGCACCATTGTTGAACCGGCTCCGTGATCTGGCCACCCAGTGCTGGGCCCACTTTCATCTTCACGGTTGGGCGAGGGTCGATTTCCGTGTGGATTCATTTGGAAATCCT
>JAJFVC010000065.1 GCA_021372005.1 Planctomycetaceae bacterium
CCCGAAAGCGGCGACGAAACCCTGCACGCCGCCAAAACGCTCCGCTCCGAGTTCGTCATCCTCGTCCGCGGCAAAGTGGCCCGCCGGCCCGAGGGCACCGTCAACCCGAAGCTCGACACCGGCGAGATCGAGATCCGGGCCCAGCATCTCGAAATCCTCAACCGCAGTGCAACGCCGCCGTTCCAGCCGACCGCCAAGGATCTGCCGGGCGAGGACATCCGGCTGAAGTACCGCTTCATCGACCTGCGGCGGCCCGAGATGCAGCAAACCTTACAGCTCCGCAGTCAGATCGTCCAAACGATGCGCGACTACTGCCACGCGCTCGGGTTCATCGACGTCGAGACTCCGATGCTGGGTCGCAGCACGCCCGAAGGCGCCCGCGACTATCTGGTGCCCAGCCGCGTTCAGCAGGGCGCGTTCTACGCGCTGCCGCAGTCGCCGCAGTTGTACAAGCAGATCCTGATGGTCGCCGGTTTCGACCGCTACATGCAGGTGGCCAAGTGTTTCCGCGACGAAGACCTGCGAGCCGACCGTCAACCGGAGTTCACACAGTTGGACCTTGAGATGTCGTTCATCACGATGGACGACATCATGGGCGTCATCGAAGGGCTGGTGGCCCGTCTGGCCAAGGACGTTTTAGGGCTGGACGTCTCGCTGCCGCTGCCGCGCATGACCTACGACGAGGCGATGGAGCGTTTTGGCCACGACGCCCCCGACCTGCGGTTCGGCATGGAGTTGACCGATCTGACCGATCTGGCCCGCGAGTCCGAGTTCAACGTATTCCGCGGCGCGGCCGAGTCGGGCAACCGCGTGCGAGGCATCAATGCCAAGGGGGCCGCCGATCGCTATTCGCGCAAGGGCATCGACGAGCTGACGGCCTTCGTGGTTGAAAACTTCGGCGCGAAAGGGCTGGCCTGGTTCAAAGTCGAAGCGGACGGTCGGCTGGCTTCGCCGATCGCGAAGAATTTTTCGCCCGAGTTGCTCACCCGCATCAGCCAACGGCTCGACGCCGCGCCGGGCGATCTGCTGTTGATCGTCGCCGATAAGTTTGAGATCACCTGCAAGGCGCTGTACGCCCTGCGAAAACGGCTCGGCGCGGAACTGAAGCTTTACGATCCGTCGACGATGAACTTTTCGTGGATCGTCGAGTTCCCGATGTTCGCCTCTGACGAGGAAACCGGCGGTTGGACCGCGATGCACCACCCATTCACCTCGCCGCGTCCGCAAGACCGCGCGTTGTTGCAGACGTCGCCGGAAAAATGCCGGGCCCAGGCGTACGACCTGGTCATCAACGGCTACGAAGCGGGCGGCGGCACCATTCGTATTCACGATCAGGAGCTTCAACGCGAGGTGTTTGGACTGCTGGGCATCGACGAAAGGGCGGCCCGCGAGCGATTTGGATTCCTGCTGGACGCTTTGCAATACGGCGCGCCGCCGCACGGCGGAATCGCGCTGGGCATCGACCGCGTCGTCATGTTGTTCGGCGGACTCGACAACATCCGCGATGTGATCGCCTTCCCCAAGACGCAACGCGCCACCGACCTGATGACCGGCGCCCCGGGCGTGGTCGACGCCAAGCAACTGCGCGAGCTGGGCATCAAAACGACCAGTTGACGAAACGTCTCACGCGCGCCAGACTATCTTTGTGGGACTCGGTCGTGCACACCGTTCCCGTCCGCGATCGCCGTCGCCAGACTGTGCTTTAACAGATTGGCCGCCGGTCGCATCCTTTCGTCAAGGAGAAACCAAGAATGTTGCCCCGCAATGGCTCTTGGATTGTTAGTCTGGCGATACTGGGCATTCTTTGCGGCGCGTGCCAATCCAAAACTTCTGAGGCGCCGACGCCGCAAAAGTCCAACGTGCCGAAGACAACGCCTGACGCCACCACGTCTCAGCCAGTGCCGACCGACACAAAGCAGATAGCCGCGCCGACCCACAAAGTTTTGCCCCAACGCCCGAAGTCGCAGCCGATCGCGCCGCCGACCATTGCCAAAGTGCTGCTCAGCGGCGCGTTGAGCGAGACCTGCCTGGTCAAGGTGGGCGACGCACTGCCCGAGGCCGCCTTGCCCGACGCCGCCGGCAAGTCGCACACTTTAGGAAGTCTCTTGGGCCCAAAACTTTCGGTCGTGTGTTTTTGGACGATCGGCCCAGACCATCGTTCGCAACTGACCGCCCCGGAGGTTTTGCAGGATTTAATGAAAGAAGTGGTTGAACCGTTTGGTGCGAGGGGTGTCCAGGTGATCGGCGTCAATGTGGGCAACCAACCGGACGTGGTTCAACAGGAAATCGCCCAAACCGGCGTAACGTTCCCCGTGTTGCTCGACGCCCAGGGCGAGCTGTATGCCCAAGTGGCGAAAGACCGGAAAATGCCGCGAATTTTCCTGGTCGACGCCGGCGGCCGGGTCCTGTGGTTCGACATCGAAAACAGCCGGCAAACCCGCGAAGATCTGCTCCAAAGCATCCACGCGGTGCTGGGAAAGCTATAATAGACGGAATGGCCCCGTCCCATGCCCCAAACCCATCGACTGACTCGGCTTCCGACTCGCCCGGCGTGTTGCGGGTGGCGATGGCTCAAATTGCGCCGGTCTTGGGCGACCTGCCGCGCAACCTGACGCTGCACCTCGAGCAAATCGAGGCCGCGCGCCGTCAGCGCGCCGACCTGATCGTTTTTCCCGAGCTGTCGCTGACCGGCTATTTCATCCGCGACATGGTGCCCGACCTGGCCATTTCGCCCAACGGCCCGGAAATCCGCCAACTGATCGACGCGGCCGGCCCGATGGACCTGGTGGTCGGACTGGTCGAAGAATCGCCGCGTCATCGGTTTTACAATTCCGTCGTTTGGGCCGAAGGCGGTCGAGTCACGCACGTCCATCGCAAGGTGTATTTGCCCACCTACGGATTGTTCGACGAGCAACGTTACTTTGCCGCCGGCGATCGGTTCTTCGCGTTCGACACTGCGAGATTCGGCCGCGTCGGCCTGTTGATCTGCGAAGATTTTTGGCACCTCTCGGCGGTCGCCATCATGCAGGCCGAGGAGATCGACCTGCTGGTGTGCACGTCGAACTCGCCCGCCCGAGGCGTCGACGGCTCGGTGATTCGCACCGCCGAGACTTACGAGCAATTGTCCAAAACTTTCGCCCAACTGCTCGGCGCCGCCGTGCTGGTGGTCAATCGCGTGGGCTTCGAGGACGGTCTGTGTTTCTGGGGCGGCAGCATGGCGATCGGTCCCGACGGACGCCCGGTCGCCCAGGCCCCGATGCTCGATCCTTCGCTTACGATGGCCGTATTCGATCCGGCCGAATGGCGGCGTCAACGGCTCATCACGCCGTTGGCCCGCGACGAACGCCTGCTGGTCACGCTCGAAGAGTTTTTGCGGATCAAGCGAAAGAAATATGATCGCCAGTGACGTTGCCAAAAACTGTCTGAACATCAATCCCGAGTTGGTCACGGAGATTCTCTGCCGATTCATTCGCCAGGAAATTCGCCGGGCCGGATTTCAGCGGACGGTGGTCGGGCTGTCCGGCGGCATCGACTCCACCGTCGTCACGTTTCTGTGCGCAAAATCGCTCGGCCCCGAAAACGTGCTGGCCGTCACGATGCCCTACAAGACGTCGAGCGAAGCCACTCGCTGCGACAGCCGCGCCGTGGTTGACCAGTTGGGCGTCCAAACCCTCGACGTGCCCATCACCGAGGCGATCGACGCCTATTTTGCCCGGTTCCCGGACGCCTCGCAACTGCGCCGGGCCAACAAATGCGCCCGCGAGCGAATGACCGTTCTGTACGATCAAAGCGCGGCGTTCGGCGCGCTGGTGGCCGGCACGAGCAACAAAAGCGAACTGCTTCTGGGCTACGGCACCCAGTTCGGCGACATGGCCTCGGCGATCAATCCAGTGGGCGACCTCTACAAGACGCAGCTCTATGTGCTGGCCGCGCACCTCGGCGTGCCCGACTCGATTCTGCACAAAGAGCCAACCGGCGATCTTTGGGTTGGTCAGACCGACGAAGGCGAGTTGGGCTTCACCTACGCCGAAGTGGATCGACTGCTGGCCCTGATGGTCGATCGCCGCTGGCGTCGGGCCGAGCTGTTGCAGGCCGGTTTCTCGCCCGAATTCGTCGATCGCGTGGCAACGATGATCCGACGGAACCACTATAAGCGACGCATGCCGGTGATCGCCAAACTGTCGGCCCGCACGATGGACCGCGATTTTCGCTACGCCCGCGATTGGGGCACCTGACGCCCTCGCGGCGGCTCACCATTCGACCGACACGGCGGCCGTGGTGATGCCCGCGCCGACGGAGCACAAAATCAGCTTGTCGCCGGGATGGAAAGTTTCGCCGGCTTCGGCCAGCGCCAGCGGGATGCTCGCGCTCGAAGTGTTGCCGACCCGCTCGACATTCATCAAGAACCGGTCGAACCCCAAATGGCTCCGTCGCGCCGCGGCCTTCAAAATCCGACCGTTCGCCTGATGCGGCACGATCCAACGCACCTGCTCCTCGGTCCAACTGGTCCGTTCCATCGCCTCGCGGATGAGCAGTGTAAAACTTTCGGCGGCAAACCGGAACAGCGCGTGGCCGTCGATGCGGATCCACGGATCGACGCCGTTCTGACCGTTGCGGATCACGTAGCCGGGCTCATCGCGATGGGCCAGATGCAGGCCGCGGGTGTCGGAGCCCAACAGGACGTCGTGGATGCGATGCCCCTCAACGCCCGCCGAGACGATCGCCGCGCCCGCCCCGTCGCCAAACAGAAAATATGCGTTTCGGTCCGCGCGGTCCAGCAGCCGAGACTGCATGTCGACGCCGATGGTCAATACATTGCGGGCCGTGCCCGAGACGATCATGCCGCGAGCGACCGACACCGCGTAGAGCCAACCGGAACAAGCCGCGTTTACATCGAAGGCGGGAATGGTTTGCAGGTTGAGCCGGTCTTGGACGATCGCCGCCGTCGAAGGCATCGCCACGTCGGGCGTGGTTGTGGCCACAATCACCGCGTCGATCTCTTTGGCCGCGATGCCCGAGTCGCGGATTGCCTCCAACGCCGCCTGATAGGCCATGTCGGACGGTTTTTCGTCGTCGTCGGCCCAATGGCGATGCCGAATGCCAGTGACCTGATAAACGTATTCAGCCGTGATTTCCGGAAAACCGGCGACCAGCTCGGCGTTGTCGACCACGCGGGTCGGCAGATAGCCACCAAACCCCAAGAGCACGGTCGGCTGCAGATTCGGACCGGACGGCGCCGCGCGCGACGCCTCGGCTCGCGGGGCCGGAAACTCACCGGTGGCCGCCGGCGGAATCCAATCGCGCATCGCCGGATCGCTCGTCTCAATTTCCATGATCGGGTCGGTCAAAGGCAACGTCTCGCCCTCCAAATGAAGCCGGCGAAGCAACAGACCGTCGCACGGCGCCTCGAAATCGAACACCGATTTCGCGCTGTCCACCTGGACCAGCGCCTGGCCCTTGCGAAACCGATCGCCTTCGGCCACATGCCATTCAATAATCGTCGCCTCGACCTCGGTGGCGCCTTGGGCCGGCAGATACAACGGCATCTTGAACATCGCGCCTTCCATCATCCCTCCCGCACCATTTTGTCGACCACCGCCTCAATGCGTTGGCCGTTCGGACGACCATACAACTCCAATTCCGGCGCGAACGGCGCCGGCCAATCAGGCGCCGCGATCAACTGCGGCCGACACCGCAATGCGTCCAACGCCTCGCGACACACCGTCGCAATCACGTGATCGCCGAGGCCCTGCGTCGCGCCGCACTCCTGCACCACCACCAGTCGCCCCGTCTTGCACACCGACTCCAGAATCGGCCCAAGATCCATCGGCTGCAACACGAACGGATTCCACACTTCGATCGACCGGGGGCTCCGCGCCGCCACGGCCAAACACTCGTGCACCATCGCGCCGAAGGCCACCAACGTAACCTCCTCGCCCTCGGTGTAGCGTCGCGGTCGCCAAACCGACTCCAGATTGCCGTCGAAGTCGATCTCGCCGCCCTTGCTCCAATAGAGCAACTTATGTTCCAACACCAGGCACGGGTTCGGATCATAAAACCCGGCCACCAGCGCCTCAAATGTTTCTTGCGTCGTGGCCGGATACAACAATTTCAAGCCGGAAAACCGCGACCAAAGCCCCTCGAACTCGCCCGAATGAAACGCGCCCATCGTCAGCCCGCCGCCGCACGGCAATCGGATCAGCATCGGAGCGGGCCGCCCGGCCCGAAAAAACCAACTGCCGGCGTTCAGCCCCAACTGCGTCACCGCCTCGGTCGAAAAATCGGCGAACTGAAACTCCACGATCGGCCGCCCACCGGTCTGCGAAGCCCCCAACGCAAACCCGATGGTCGCCGACTCGCAAATCGGCATGTCGACCACCCGCTCCGGTCCATAGCGATCGATCAATCCGCGGCAGGTTTTGAACGCCGACCCATACGTGCCGACATCGAGCCCCAATAAAAACGCCCGCGGATCGTTCTCCAACAAATAGTCCAACGCCCGAACCACCGCCTCGCCGTTTTTGACTCTCGGCGTACGATACGGCTTCACCTCCGTCGGCGCAGACTCGGCGAACGCCGACATCGGATGGTGCAATGGATCGGGCCGCCCGACGGCCATCGCTTTGGCCACCGTCGCGCGGACCTCCTCTTCGATCATTTTCTCGACGGCCACGACCGACGCCTCGGACATTTCACACCGATCCAACAATTTTTGCCGAGCGGCGGGCAAAGGGTCCAACTCGCGCCACTGCCGCATTTGATCGGCCGGCACGTAGTCGCCCTTGTCGTAGGCCGCATGGCCGTACAACCGAAGCGTCATGCACTCCAGCAGCATCGGCAACCCCGTCCGCTGCATCTCGTCCAACGCATCGCAAACGGTCGAATACACCAGCCAGGCGTCCAACCCGTCGATCGTCCGGCCCGAAATCCCGTAGCCCTGGGCCCGATCGGAAAGCCGCCGGCAATGATATTGCAGCCGGGTCGGCGTCGAAAATGAATAGTGGTTGTTTTGCACCAGAAACAACACCGGCGACGGACGGACCGAGGCCAGGTTGAGCGATTCGTGGATCTCACCGGTGCTGCTGCCGCCGTCGCCGATGACGACCAACCCCAGCGCGTCCTCGCCGGCCTGCCGAGCCGCCCAAACGCCGCCCACGACCAGACTGGGCATCTTGCCCAAATGGCTAATCATCGGCAACCGTCGGGCCGCGGCGTCGCCGTGATGCGCGTTGCCCTCGCGCCCGTGCGTCGGACTGTCGGCGTTGGCGATGTATTGGCACAACAACTGATGCGGCGTCGCCCCCAACACCAGATGCCCGGCAAAATCGCGATGCAACAACGACACCACGTCGCGGCCCGGCCGCAACGGCATCGTCATGCCAACCGCCGTCGCCTCGTTGCCGGCGCTCATCGTCACGGTGCCCTTGATGTAGCCCTTTTGGAACAGCTCCAAAATCCGCTCTTCAAGCTTCCGCGACAACAGCATCCGCGGATAGGCCGCCGCATAGAACTCGGACTCCGACATCCGCTGCGGATAGCGAGCCACCTCGGCCAGATCGCGATGGGCCTCGTCCCACCGCAACAACGCCCCATGCCCGTTCGACCGACCCGCCCGCAAATCGCTTCGGCCGTCAAGCGGTCGCCCTCGCCGAACCGGCAAGCCGGCTTCCTGTGCATCCAAACGCGAAGCCAATCGACGGACCTTTCTGACGCATGCCGAGTGTGTACAACGCGAAGGAAACGATCCTTCGTCGAGGGGCGGTGGTCGGCCGGATTGTAGCGTCGTCCGTCCTAGCTGTCATCATCAATTACGCAAGATTTACCGAAAACTCCAGGGATTTACAAACCCCGAACACAACCAACATTCCCTAGAACCCGTATTTCGCCACAAACTCCGTCCGCACCGAATCGCCCGGCAACTGGTCGCGGTACAGCGTCCGCCACGAGCTGACCTCCAGTCCGACTTGGAAGTTTTTCGTTACGTCGAAAATCATGTTGCCGTAGTAAAACTGGTTGTACGTCTTTCCGGCGTAATAATGGATGTCGTGATCGTTTGGATCGTCGACCGAGTAGCCGACGTGGCTATGCAGCGTTGGGGTCCAATCGTACCACACCTCGAACCAGCCGCCGGCGTCGCGGATCGGGTTCAAGCCGATCGGGTCGACGCCCTGGCCAATGCCGCCCAAAAACGTGCCGAGGTTTTCGCCTACATAAAATTCGCCTTGCAGCCCGAGCCGATGCGTAATCGGGATGCGAATGTCCAGGTTGCCCGACCACGTGCGGCAACGGTTGTCCGAATCCGTGACGGTTTTTCCGCCGTCGACATACGTGTAGTTGAATCCTTGCTGGCCGATGTGTCCCGAAACGCCCACGGTGATCGGCAATCCGTCGGGCCCGCGGTCACCGATCGTCCACGCCGTGCGTCCTTCCAGGATCGGCCAATTGGACGGCTCGCCGCTCAGCGTGCCGGCGGGCGTTTTGGTCGTGATGTTGTCCACAAACGCCTGCGAGGCCATGCAAAACTGCGCGGTCAACAGCGACGCGTCCGAGCAGGACCAATAGCGTTCGCCCCGCAACTGCGCCCGGCGATATCCGATGTTGCCGCCGCACCAGCCCACGGAATACAACAACATGCCGGGATTCAACGGCGAGATGACGTCCCACGTCTGGCCGGCCAGCAGCCGGCACTCGTCGCTCTTGGTCTCCAGATAAGCATGCCGCAACAAAACGCTCGATTTGTTCTCACCCGACAAGACGTTCAGCGAGTTGTTCTGAAAATCGATCTCCACCTTGCCGCCGGTCTGCGCATCGTCGAGCCACGCGATCTGCGGTCCCAGCACGTCCAGCCCGAGCCGCGTGTTGCGGCCGTCGACCAAAAACTCGCTCTCCTGGCCCGTGCTGCCCGACTGAGCGAACAGCGTATACGAGCCGGGCGAAGTGCGTTGCGTGGCGTAGACCGAGTTGCCCCAAAGGATTCCATAGGGCGTGATGCTGAAATCGCCTTTGCGCCACGCCATCCGCTGCATCTCGCCGCGAAGCTCCTCGACGGTCGGCTGTGCGTCTCCTTCGGCCGATGGCGAGGATGATCCTTCACCCCCCCCCATCGTCATGCCCGAAACGGCCGGCAATCGAACGGGCCGCTCGCGGAGCCGCTCCACTTCGGCCCGAAGCGATTGGGTCTCCGCCTCCAACTGATTCAGTCGGGCGACCACCTCGGGGGCCGGCGACTCGACCGTCTGGGCCAACGCCCAAGATCCACCCAGCCACACGGCGACAAGGGCCGCCACTACGGTCTTCATCTTGCCGTTCACCGCGAAAACCACCCAAGAATAGACGGAAAAGTCGCTATCTCCCGCATATTAGGTATCGGAAGAAAAATCGCAACGCTTGATAAAACAGGAAGTTTGCGAATCTTAAATAAAACTACAAAAAATCAATTTCACCCTCACCAAGAGCCTGTCCGTCGGTAGGTTTTGCGACTTAGCCTGCCCAGTGTCACTTTGACCTATATTTGTCCAAACCCAAACGGTTCCTGGGCTGAATCGCGCAATCCACCCGCGCGGTCCGCTCCGGTTTTCGGTTTTCCACGTGATATTGGGGGTCAAAAAGCCCGTGCTAAATCCGCAGCCGATTTATCAACAGTGGTCGATCCGCGGCGCGTGGTATCGGCTGTCCGACGCCGCTTGCATCGCGGCCGGGCTGGTGATCGGCGTCCGCGGCCAGCCCACCACGACGCTGGATCATTACGTGATTGTCGCCGCCGTGGCGATCATCGTCTACGGGCTGCTGTCCGAGTTGGTCGGACTGCATCGCAGCTGGCGCGGCGTATCGATCCGGCGTGAAATTCTCGGCGCGACGGCCTGTTGGCTTCTCACAGGCGTCTTGCTGCTGATGCTGGCGTTCGCCACCAAACAGACCGCCGATTTTTCTCGGATTTCAATGACCACGTGGTTGCTGCTGACGCCCATCCTGATCGCGTTGTGCCGCGGATTGACCCGTGGCGCACAACGCATCTTCCTTTCATCCGGCTACAAAGCCCGTAAGTTCGCCATCGTCGGCGTCAACGAGTTGGGCTTCCAACTGGCGCGCAACATCTATGCGTCGCCGGAGTTGGGCCTGCAACTGGCTGGTTTTTTCGACGACCGCCCTCCGGATCGCAATCCGCCGATCCCCGACGAATTGGGTTCTCGACTAGGCACGATCGCCGATTTGGTTCAATCAGCCCGCGACGGCCAGATCGACCGCATTTACATCGTCTTTCCGATGCGGGCCGAAGACCGCATCCGCGGCATCCTCGAACAATTCGCCGACACGACGGCGTCCGTCTACGTTGTGCCCGATTTCTTCGTCTTCCAACTGCTCCACTCGCGTTGGAGCGACATCCTCGGGCTGCCGGTGGTCAGCGTTTTCGAGACGCCGTTCTACGGCATCGACGGGCTGCTGAAGCGGCTTTCCGATCTCGTGCTGGGCGACATCGCGCTGCTGCTGGCCGCCGTGCCGATGGCCGTCATCGCCGTCGGCGTCAAACTAACCTCGCCCGGCCCGGTTTTTTTCCGACAACGCCGCTACGGATTGGATGGCCGTGAGATCCGCGTGTGGAAGTTTCGCACGATGACCGTCTGCGAAGACGGCCCCGACGCGGTGCAAGCCCAACGCGACGACCCACGCGTCACCCGATTCGGCGCGCTGCTGCGTCGCACGTCGCTCGACGAGCTGCCGCAGTTGTTCAACGTGCTCGGCGGCAGCATGTCGCTGGTCGGACCGCGTCCCCATCCCAACGCCTTGAACGAAGAATTTCGCGATCAAATCGCCGGCTACATGCTCCGCCACAAGGTCAAGCCCGGCATGACCGGCCTGGCCCAGGTCAATGGCTGGCGAGGCGAAACCGATCAGCCCGAAAAAATGAAAAAACGCATTGAATGCGATCACCGCTACATCCGCGAATGGTCGCTCTGGCTCGACATGAAAATCCTGATGAAGACCGTGTTGGTGGTGTTTTCCAAGAAGAACGCCTATTGAGAAGAAGGGATTAGAGATCACCGCTTCACCTTCCCCTGCAACGCTTATGTCCTCGACCACTGTCGAATTCACCGCCGCCGCAACCGTGCCGACGCAACCGCCTACGGCGACCACCGGCGTTTTACATGTCATCAACGGCGAATACTACGCCGGCGCCGAGCGCGTGCAAGACCTGCTGGCCGAGCGGTTGCCGTCGTTGGGTTTTTCAGTCGGCTTTGCGTGCGTCAAGCTGGATTTGTTCGGCGAATGTCGACGATCGCGCGGCACGCCGCTGTTCGACGTCTCGATGCACGGACGGCTGGACGTTCGCCCGGCCTTCCGCGTGGCCGAGTTGGTTCGGCAACACAAGTACCGTGTGATCCATTGCCACTCGGTCCGCGCGCTGATGATCGGCGCCATGGCGGCCGCCAAAACCGGCGTGCCGATGATTTTTCACGCACACAGCCCGACCTCGCGCGACAGCACCCGGCTGCTGATCGACCGGTTCAACGGACTGATCGAACGCCGCAGCCTGCGCCGCGCGGCCCGCGTAATCGCCGTCTCGCAATCGATCGCCGACCACATGGCCCACGAGGGCTTTGAACCGTCGCGGATCCGCGTCGTTCCGAACGGCGTGCCCGCGATGCCGTGGACCGACCGACCGCAGCCGACCGATCCCTGGACGCTCGGCGTTGTCGCACTGTTCCGGCCGCGCAAAGGGTTCGACGTGCTGCTCGATGCGATGGCGATCTTGCGTCAACAAGGAAAAATCGTGCGGCTCCGTGCGATCGGCGCGTTCGAGTCGCCCCGCTATCAAGCCGAAATTCTCGAACAAGTCCGACGTCTCGGCCTCCACGATCAAGTTGCTTGGACCGGCTTCGTCGACGACGTATCCGACCAGTTGCAACGGCTCGACGCGCTCGTGCTGCCCAGTCTGTTTGGCGAGGGCCTGCCGATGGTCGTGCTCGAAGCCATGGCCGCCGGCGTACCCGTTGTCGCCACGCGCGTGGCCGGCGTGCCCGAAGTGATCCGCGACGGCCAAGACGGCGTGCTGGTCCCATCTGGCGATGCCGACCAGTTGGCCCAAACGATCGCTCGGCTGATCGACGGCCGCCTCGATTGGTCCACGTTGCGCCGCAACGCCTATGCCCGCCAAAACGAACAGTTTTCCGACACGACGATGGCCGCCGGCGTTGCAGCCGTCTATCGTGAGCTGCTCGCGTAGGCCGTCCGCGTCGCCGGGGGTTTTTATTCCATAAATACACGGCTATAATGAACCGCCTCCCATTCCGAAAGATTGGCGAACTGTCTAAAAATTTCCTCAACGGGGCATCGTGATGAGTCAACTTCATTTTTGTTATTCTGGGCTGGCGCTGTTGGCCGCCGGCCTTTTGATCGGCTGGCTGATCGGGTTGGCCACCGCTTGGGGACGCTCGACGGCGCCGACCGATCTGGATCAACAGCCTCCGGAGACGCAACCTTCGCCCGCCGCGCCGCCGAAATCGCCGGTCCGCAACGACGCGATCGCGCTGCTGGCCGCGTTGCAGCGTGAGGCCCGATTCGTCGATTTCATCCAAGAATCGTTGGGCGACTACAGCGACGCGCAGGTCGGCGCGGCGGTCCGCGACGTCCATCGCGATTGCGGTGCCGTGTTGAGCCGAATGTTCGCACTGCAGCCGGCCGCCGAAGGGTCCGAGGGCGCCGAGATCGACGTGCCCGATGGTTTCGATCCCGGCCGCTGGCATCTGACCGGCAATCTGTCGGGCCAGCCGCCGTTTCGCGGTCGATTGGTCCATCCCGGCTGGGAGGCGACCCGTTGCGAACTGCCCACCTGGTCCGGCAGCCGCGAGGCCGCTCGCATCGTCGCCCCCACGGAAGTCGAAGTCCCGTAGTCCCACAAAATCGAATCATGCCTGCCCGTTACGTCCTCGGAATCGATCTGGGCACGACCAACAGCGTGTTAGCGTTCGCGCCGTTGGATTCGGACGCCCCGCGAGTCGAGCTGCTGTCGGCGCCGCAGTTGGTCGCCTCCTCGACAGTCGAGTCGCGCGTCATGTTGCCGAGTTTTTTGTATCTTGGCACGGCTCAGGAACAAGCCAGCGGCTCGCTCGATCTGCCGTGGGCCCGACCGCGTGATTTTGCCGTCGGCGAATGGGCCCGCCGCCAGGGCGCCGAGATGCCCGACCGCACGGTCGCCGCGGCCAAGTCGTGGTTGTGCCACAGCCGGGTCGATCGCCGACAACCGATTCTGCCGTGGAACGCCTCGTCCGACATTCCAAAAATCTCGCCGGTCGCTGCGTCGCAACGTTATTTGGAGCATCTAGCCTCGGCCTGGGCCGCCGTGCATCCCGAATCGCCGATCGCGGAACAAAAAGTGGTGCTGACCGTTCCGGCCTCGTTCGACGCCAGCGCCCGCGAACTAACCCGCGAGGCCGCGTTGGCCGCCGGTCTGCCCGACGACCTGGTGTTGTTGGAGGAGCCGCAAGCGGCCGTCTACGCATGGCTGTCCGCGATGGGCGATCGTTGGCGCGGCGCGATGGAACTGGGCGACACCCTGCTGGTATGCGACGTCGGCGGCGGTACGACCGACTTGACTCTGGTCGGCGTCGCCGAGGAACACGGCGAGTTGGTGCTGCGCCGCATCGCAGTAGGCAATCACTTGTTAGTTGGCGGCGACAACATGGATCTCGCATTGGCGCATTTCGTGTCGGGCCGTTTCGCCGAAAAAGGCGTCTCGCTCGATCCCTGGCAATCGGTCGCCTTGTGGCATTCGTGCCGCGCGGCCAAAGAAACGCTGCTGACCCCCGACGGACCGGAATCGCAAACCATCGCCGTGCTGGGCCGCGGCCGCAAATTGATCGGCGGCACGGTCTCGGTCGAAGTGGATCGCCGCGCGGTCGGCCAACTGCTGGTCGACGGGTTTCTGCCGTTCTGCCAAGCGACCGATCGGCCCTCGCGCCAGCCGGCGTCCGGATTCCGCGAAATCGGGCTGCCGTTCGAGTCCGACACGGCGGTCACTCGACATCTGGCGGCGTTTTTACAGGACCACGCCGAGCGGCCCGAAGAGCCGATCCGTCCGACGCACGTGCTGTTCAACGGCGGCGTATTCAAGGCCGACCTGTTGCGTCGCCGGTTGCTGGACGTGCTGGGCCGGTGGTTCGAGGATCGACCGCCGCAACTGTTGGAAGGCGAGCACGATCTGGACTGCGCCGTGGCGCGCGGCGCGGCCTACTACGGTTGGACCCAACAACGCGGCGGCATGCGCATCCGCGGCGGCACGGCCCGCGCCTATTACGTCGGCATCGAAACGTCCGGCTTGGCGGTGCCCGGCGTGCCGCGTCCGTTGCGAGCCCTTTGCGTCGCGCCGATCGGCATGGAAGAAGGCACGGCGGCCGACGTGCCCTCGGGCGAAATCGGCCTGGTCGTCGGCGAGCCCGCCCGATTCCGTTTTTTCAGTTCTTCCACGCGCAAACAAGATCGGCCCGGCGACTGTCTGACCCATTGGACGCCCGACGAACTGGAAGAAACCGATTCGTTAGAGGCGGCGCTGCCGGTCGACGCGTCGATCGACGAGCCCTACGTGCCCGTCCGCTTTCACTGTCGGCTGACCGAGCTGGGCGTCCTCGAACTGTGGTGCGCGAGCACGACCAGTTCCAAACGCTGGAAGCTGGAGTTCAGCGTCCGCGAGTCCTGAAAGCCTAAAAACGCCGCATAAATCACTTCTTGCGTCCGATAGCGGCTTTTGACATAATACGCCGCGTTTTCCATTGCGGTGTCCGTCGGACGCCTCCCTTCGCTTAGCAGCGGCCGTCCTTTCCCATGGTTTCAGGCGAAGTCCTATGATAACCCATGCGCTTTGTGATGATTCGGGATTGAACCGCACCGCTCGTCGCGATCGGCTGGTCGCGGCGCGCTCTTCAGCCACGGGTTTGACGGCACCTGCGAGGCACTTCGTCATCTTCCCATTGGTTCACCATCTTTTCTTCAGGAGTCTTTGATGCCCTCCGACTTCCGAACTGTTGGCTCGCGTCGTAAGTTTTTGAAGAATGCCGGTTACGTTGCCGCAGCCTCCGCATTGGCGGGCGTCGCCATCCCGGCCGTTCATACCGCCGAAAACAATACGATCCAATTGGCGCTGATCGGCTGCGGCGCGCGAGGCGACGGAGCCGTGGTCAACGCCATGGCCGTCCCAGGCGCGCCGCTTAAGCTGGTCGCCATGGCCGACGTATTTTCCGATCGCCTGTCTCACAGCCACGCATCGCTGCAAAAACAACTCACCAAACGCATGGACGTCCCGGGCGACCGCCAATTCGTCGGATTGGATGCCTATCGCAAGGCGATGGATTGTCTCCGTCCCAGCGACATCGTCATCTTGGCCACTCCGCTGGGATTCCGTTCGCTTCATTTCGGTTACGCGGTCGACAAAGGCCTGAATGTGTTCATGGAAAAGCCGCTGACCAGCGACGGCCCCACCTCGCGCCGCATGCTCCGACAAGCCGAGGAGTCGGAAAAGAAGAATCTCAAAGTGGGCGTGGGATTGATGTCGCGTCACAGTCGGTCACTGCAAGAGACCGCCCAACGAATCCACGACGGCCAGCTCGGCGACGTCATCCTCCTGCGTGGCTATCGAATGCACGGTCCCGTCGGCACGATGCAGTTGCCGCCGAAACCGGCCGACGTCGGCGAGGTCGAGTGGCAGATCCGTAAGTTTCACGGATTTTTGTGGGCCAGCGGCGGCTGTTACAGCGATTTCTACATCCACATCATCGACCACTGTTGCTGGATGAAGGACGCATGGCCGGTCAAGGCTCAATCGCTGGGCGGACGCCACTATCACAACAACCCCAAAGGTGTTCCCTACGTCGACCAAAACTTCGATGTCTATTCGACGGAGTACACGTTCGCCGACGGCACGAAATTTTACATGGACGGCCGCTGCATGCCCGGCTGCGCCCAGATCTATCGCAGTTTCGCGCACGGCACCCAAGGCACGGCGATTCTGTCGAAAAACAGCGACTGCGGCGCCCCATCCAGTTTCTACAAGGGATTGGACATCCAACGCGCCGGCCAGGTGTGGCAGTCGAAAAAAGTCGCTTTCGGCGACTCCAACCCCTACATCAACGAATGGGTCGACCTGCTCGAAGCCATCCGCAACGACAAGCCCTACAACGAAGCCCGCCGCGGCGTCGAGGCCAGCCTCGTCACTTCGATGGGACGCATGGCCGCCCACACCGGCGTCGAAATCAACTACGACGACATGCTCCAATGTGAGCACGAAATGGCGCCGAACATCGACCGATTGGCCCTCGACGGTCCCGCCCCCGTCCAGTCGGACGCCCAGGGCCGTTATCCCGTGCCGCAGCCGGGCATCGTCACCAAACGCGAGTACGGACAGACACCGAGTTAAAACGCGCACCGTCGCCGTTTCGCCGCCACTGCCCGGTCGCCCTGAAACGATTCCACCGCCGGCGTTTTTTCCAGACCGACGACGATCAATGTTCGACGACCGCTGCGCAGGCGACTGCCTCGGACGTCGCTCCGACGCAGATTGACGGCTCACCAGGCACGAAGACCTTTTTTTGCGGGTCCCTGTTGCAGTCTTCCGCGAACCGCGCGAACCACATCACCACCAGTGCGGCCAACAACGCGCCGATCGCCACGGCCGGCCACTGGAACGTCATGCCGCCGCCCTCGATCGGCGTCACCAGCCGCCGCAACAGCGGAACGTCGCCAAGCACAATCCGGCCGTTGAGCGTCAGCAGCCCGTTGTGGACCATGTGAAACGCGACGCCTGGCAGGATGCTGCCGCTCTGCACGGCCAACCAGCCGAGCAACACGCCCAGTAAACTGGCGATCAGCGATTGCTGGAGAATGCCGTGTGTGACGCCGAACAGAATCGCACTGAGGACAATCGCCCGTCCCACGCGGCCCGAGCGGCAAAACCCCCTCAAAATAAACCCGCGAAACGCCA
This sequence comes from Planctomycetaceae bacterium, assembly GCA_021372005.1. Taxonomy (GTDB): domain Bacteria; phylum Planctomycetota; class Planctomycetia; order Pirellulales; family Thermoguttaceae; genus JAJFVC01. The sequence goes on from JAJFVC010000065.1 coordinate 16,970, forward strand.
GTTCCTCACAGATGGCCGGCACGACCGCGATCAACAGCAGCAACGGCCAGAGGTTGGCGTCGTGGAACATTTTTTGCAGCTTCTGAAACGCCGGCAGCACGCTGTCGCTCACCGGATACAAGTGCTGCACAAGACGCTGCAACAGACTCGCAGTCGGATGCAGCGCCGCGGCCAGCAACATCGCCGCCGGCACGGCTGACCAGCGGACCGGTCGAGTCAGCCCCAGCGATTTTCCGGGCGATCGGGTCAACAGCAGCGTCAGCGCCAGGGTCGGCACGAGGATCGCGCCCAATTGGACGATCAACACCATTCGAGCGAAATCGCCGAACCCGCCCGGCATCCCGTGCGAAAGACTCAGAAAGAAATTGATCAGCAGGATCAGCAGCCCGCAACCGACGGCCGCCCCAAATGTCGGCGTCCGCGGCCGATCTAAAAACAGTCGTCGCAACCAAAGCCCGGGGCTCCACCGTTCGCTGGTGCGAAACAACACCGACTCCGAGTTGAACTGTTCGACGGCCCAACGGATGGAGAGCAGGCAAGCCAGCAGCGTGACCAACGTCACGGCCGGCGTATACTGCATCGCGTGCCACCAGTGGCCCTCCAGCACGGCCCGCAACAACAACACGATCCCCGTGATCGGAATCAGGCTGTTGCCCAAATTCAGCTCCACGCCCGGCGACATCGGCAGCACGACCAACGGCATCGTGATCAACAGCAGCGGCATCAGATAGTATTGTCCCTCTTTCGTGCTCCGGGCGAACGCGGCCAGCGCCAGGCACAACGCGCTGAACAACGCCGCGATCGGAGGCAGCGCGATGCACACGGCCGCCAACGCCGCCATTGGAGGCATCCCGAAGCCCGGCAGCTTGGAAGCCACGAACCAGCCGGTCACGCCGACGCTCACCAGATTCAACACGACCGTGGCGACGCTGAACAACATGATCGCAGCCAGCTTGCCCACGGCGATTTCGCTGCGGCCGGCCGGACTGCACAGCAACGTTTCGAGCGTGCCGCGCTCCTTTTCGCCGGCGCAGAGGTCCACGGCCGGATAAAACGCTCCGGTCATGGCCCAAATCAGCAGCAGGATCGGCAACACCTTCGCCCACATCGACGCCTCACGATGCTCCACATCCGAGACGTCGTTGCAGTGGACCAAGAACGGCCGAGCCGCCACAACCGGCAGCCCGCTCTTCACCAGATTGTCCTCGCCAACCCGCTCCATCCAGCGGCCCAGAATTCCATGCAACCGCACAAACGCAATCTGCGACTTGTCGTTGGCCGTATTGCAGATAATTTCAGGGCTGGGAATTTCCATCGGGCGGGCCTTCGCCGGTTCGCCGGGTGGCGGAGACGACGCGCCGCGATGGGCCGAGGACGATTTTTTCAGCGGGGTCGTCATGTGCAGCGCGGCGCGAAACTCGCCGAGCCGGGCCGCGAAATCGGGTGGAAAATACAACGCCGCGTCAAATTGGCCCGCGCGCACCAACCGATCGGCCTCCGCCCGCAAATCCGCCGCGTCGCGGGATCCCGACGGCTCGTCCGGCGCAAACTGCAACTCTAAAAGCTGCGACGACCCGCCCTCGGCAAACCGATTTCCTTCAAACAGCGGCGGAAACCCCGTCAGCCGCGGCGTCCCGACCACCAACACCCGCGTTTTCTGCTCCTGCATGAACTGCGACACCTGCAACAGACTCATCCCCAACAGCGGATAGAGCAGGATCGGCAACACCGCGATCATGAACAACGTGCGACGATCGCGCAGTTGATCGCGGATTTCACGGGCCAGAATGAGTCGGACGTTGGCAAAGTTCATGCGTCGCACTTACCCCACGGCGGCGGTTTCCAGATGTTCCTGATCGTGCCGAGAGATCAACTGAAAGAAAAGCTCCTCCAGGTCGCTTTCGTGATGCTCGTCTCGCAGTTGTTCGAGCGTGCCTTCGGCCAAAATCCGGCCGCGATGCATGATCGCAACACGATCGCACAGCCGCTCGGCTTCTCGCAAGATATGCGTCGAAAACACGATGCACTTGCCCTGGTCGCGCAACTGGGCCACGGTGTCCAACAGCGCGCGGGCCACCAGCACGTCGAGCCCGGCCGTCGCTTCGTCGAAAATCAACACCGGCGGATCGTGGACCACGGCCCGGGCGATCGACACCTTCTGCTTCATGCCGGTCGACATCTTCGCGCCCAACCGGTCGCGGACGTCGCTCATCTTTAGTTGCGTGAAAAGCCGCTCCATCCGATCGGCCAGCACGTCACGCGGCATGCCGTGCAGCCGACCGAAATATTCAACCATCTCCCAACCGGTCATCCGATCGTACACCGCCGTGTTGGCCGACACGAAGCCAATCGAGCGCCGCACCTGGTCGGGCTGCCGACAGACGTCAAAACCGTTCACTCGGGCCGTGCCGCCGGTCGGATGCAAGATGGTGCTCAAGATCCGGAGCGTCGTGGTTTTGCCGGCCCCGTTGGGTCCCAACAGCCCATAAACCTGCCCCGGTCGAGCCTGAAAACTTACCGAGTCCAACGCCACGAACCGCCCGCGACGCACGTCCGAATAGCTCTTGGTCAGTTCGTGGACTTGAATCATAGGAGATCACGAGATCAAAAAGAGGCGACGAACCTTATTTTAACCTCGAATCTCAGAGAATTACTCAAGAATTTCGTAAAAAACGTCGCGGCGTGCGGGCCGGTAGCCCGCCTCGGCAATCACACGCCGGATTTCCGCTTCGGTCGTCCGAAAGCACGTGCCCGCCGCAGCCACCACATTTTCCTCAATCATCAAACTGCCAAAATCGTTGGCCCCAAACCGCAACGCCAACTGGCCCACCCCCAGCCCCTGCGTAACCCAACTGGCTTGCAAATTGGCAAAATTGTCCAAATAAAGCCGGGCGACGGCAAGCATCTTGAGGTAGTCAAATGCCCCCAACTTGTGCGTATCCGAAAGCTCCGTGTGGCTCGGCTGGAACGTCCAAGCGATAAACGCCGTGAACCCGTGCGTCTCGTCTTGCAGCCGCCGCAGACGGTCCAGATGCTCGACCCGTTCGGCCAGTGTTTCTCGATGTCCAAACATCATCGTGGCCGACCCTCGCCCGCCCAGCCGATGCCACGCCCGACAGACATCAAGCCACCGATCGGTCGACGCCTTGTGGGGACTGACCTCGCGGCGCACGCGGTCGACCAAAATCTCGGCCCCGCCGCCCGGCAGCGACCCCAACCCGGCCGCCTTCAGCCGCTCGAGCACCTCGGTCACCGAACAGTGGGACGTCGTGGCCAGATAGTCGATTTCCGGCGGACTGAACCCATGGACGTTGAGCGTCGGATAGCGATGTTTGATGCCTCGCAGCAGCGACTCGTACCACGGAAGCTGCAAGTCGGGGTTCAT
>JAJFVC010000067.1 GCA_021372005.1 Planctomycetaceae bacterium
TCGGTCTCGCCGCAAAAGCCGACGATGAAATCGCTGGTCACAGCCGCCCCGGGCACGAACTGCCGGATGCGAGCCAGCATCTCTCGATACGCCTCGACCGTATAGCCGCGTTTCATTCGCTCCAGCACCGCGTTGGACCCGCTCTGGGCCGGCACGTGCAGATACGGCGACACCTTCGGCAACTCGTGCATCGCCTGCAATAGCTCGTCGGTCATGTGCCGCGGATGATTCGTGACAAACTTCAGCCGCCGGATGCCGTCAATTTCGTGCACCCGGCCAAGCAGATCGGCCAATCGGACCGGCGCGAGCCCGCTACGATCGCAATAGCTGTTCACCGTCTGACCCAGCAGCGTCACCTCGACGCAACCGGCGTCGGCCAGCCGCCGCACCTCGTCGACAATCTCATCGGCCGGGCGGCTTTGTTCCGGTCCCCGCACCGACGGCACGATGCAATAGCTGCAAAACTTGTCGCAGCCGAACATCACGCGCACCATCGCCTGATACGGCACGGCCCTGGACGCCGCCTGGATGTCTCGCACCGGCACGTGCCGCGCGTGACTCGACCGCACCGCATGGCGATCGCCCGACGCCCGATCCAAACTGACCTCAATCTGCGGCGGCCCGCCGACGGCCAACCCGTCCAACAGCAGCGGCAACAGGCCCAACTGGCCCGGCCCGACGACCAGATCCACATGCGGGGCCCGCTCGAAAATCCGCTCCCGATCCTTTTGAGCCATGCAACCCAAGACGCCGAGCACGCGGCCCGGCCACTGTTGTTTCCACGCTTTCAGCCGGCCCAGTGCGCTGTAGATTTTGTCCTCGGCGTGTTGCCGCACGCTGCACGTGTTGAACAGCACCAGGTCCGCCCGGTCCGGCCGATCGACCCGCACATAGCCCGCCCCCACGAGCATGGCCGCGACCAGCTCGCTGTCGAGCACGTTCATCTGGCAGCCGACCGTGTCGAGATAGAATCGCCGCGTCATGAGCATGGCATCACGAGAGATCGAAAAACATGTCGCCCGGCCGCACGCGATGCCCCCGCAAAAACTCCTCGGCCGACATCGCCCGCTTTCCGGCCGGCTGGACGCTTTGCGGCATCACGCCCCCGCGGCCCGCGGCGATCACCAACCGGCGACCCAATGCCTCGACGACCGTGCCGGGCGGGACGTTCGACCCGGGCAGCTCGACCACCGCGAGCGGCCCCAGAATCAATCGGACCGGCTCGCCGCCCGGAGAGCGCCAATACGTGTAGGTCTTCGGCCAGGGATCCAACGCCCGCACCTGATTCCGCAGGGCCTCGGCGTCCCGGGTCCAATCGACGAGGCCGTCCGATTTTTTCAGTTTCGGGGCGCGGCTGGCCCGCGTCGGATCTTGCGGAAGCGATTCGATCCGGCCCGATTCCATCCGGTCGATCGTTTCACACACGAGCCGCGCGCCCAGCTCGGCCAATCGCGGCTCCAGTTGGGCGGCCGTCTCGTCCGGCCCGATCGGCACCGCTTGCTGCGCGATGCAAGGCCCGGCGTCCAACTCCGGCGTGATGTGGATCACCGTCACGCCGGTCGTCGTGTCGCCGTTCCAGAGGGCCCAAGCGATCGGCGCCGCGCCGCGATATTTCGGCAACAGCGAGGCGTGCAGATTCACCCCGCCCCGGCATGCGACGCCCAACGCGGCCGGCGACAAAATCCGACCGTAGTCGCACACCACCAGCAGATCGGCCCCGAACTCGGCCAACCGGGCTCGCGACTCCGGCGCGTTGACGTCCTCGGGATCGACGATCGGCACGGCATGCCGCTGGGCCACGTCGCGGATCGAGCTGATCGGCGCGACCGGCCGCCCGCGATGCGTGCGCAACGGCCCGGTGACCAACGCCGCCATCGTGTGGTGCGTTTCCAACAGGGCCTGAAAAGTCGGCACGGCGAACGGGCCCGTGCCCAACATCAACAATCGCATCGAAACTCGCTTCCCCGCGCGGTTTTCATCCTTCTTACGTCCGCAATTGCTCTAAACGTTCGAGCCGCGAGGCGATTTTTTGATCGTCGGGAATGACGCCGCGTTGCCGGTCGCCTTCAAACTCCCGCTCCAACTCGGCCAGCGCCTCTTTGACCGAGAGCAGGCCGGTGGGCGAAAGCCGGTCGACGAAAAGCACGCCGTCCAAATGGTCATACTCATGCTGAACGGCCCGAGCCATCAGCCCGTCGAACTCGCAGCGAATCTCCTGGCCGTCGAGATCGTAGGCCGACACCGTCACCTTGGCCGAACGCTTGACCGGAGCGAAAATCTCAGGGAAACTCAAGCACCCTTCCTCCGCCTCCGCCGTTCCCGAACGCTTTTCGAGAACCGGGTTCAAAAAGACGAACTCCCGTCCCTTGGTCGGCTCGCCCTCCGGATTGATCACGAAAAACCGATAGGGCAAATCGACCTGATTGGCGGCCAGCCCGACGCCCTTCTGCCGATACATCAGATCGAACATCTCGCGGATGACGTCTTTCAATTCGCCATCGACGCGGCGCAGCGGCTTCGACTTGTGCCGCAACGCGGGATGCGGATATTTCAAAACTCTCAACGCCATTCTTATTCCTCGGCAACCAAAAAATACGCACGCGATCGCAAGTTCCGCCAGCCGGTCGCTCGCACAGCGAAACCTTGCAGCCTACTTATTATACGTGGCGTCGCCATCCAAGCGTAGGGGCCTAACGGGTCATCGCCGGTTCCCTTTTGATGGACAAATCCCCCTTTTTTGCTAAAATCAAGCCATTCCCCATGTGGTTTCCTTCCTGCGGCCGCCTTAGGGCGCTATCCTCATGCCATCGACGATTTCCCGTCCTCGCGTCCGTCTCTTTGCATCGCTGGTGGTCCTGACCGCCGCGGTCGTCTCTTTCGCACCGGCTCAAGAATGGGTCAGCGGCATTCCCTGGCCCACGCCGCCGACGGTCGACCCGGGCCCGGTCGGCGGACCGCCCAGCGACGCCCTGGTGTTGCTCGGCGACGGCCGCGATCTTTCGCAATGGGAGCGCGCCGACCAGTGGCAAAGACACGACGGCTACATCACCGTCGCCGGCGATCCGTTGAACGCCACCAAGCGAGCCTTCGGCGATTGCCAACTGCACGTCGAATGGGCCGCTCCGGCGGAAATCCAAGGCGCCGGCCAACAACGCGGCAACAGCGGCATCTACCTGATGGGCCGCTACGAGGTCCAAATCCTCGATTCCTACAACAACCCGACCTATCCGGACGGCCAGGCGGCGGCCATCTACAAACAAAATCCACCGCTGGTGAACGCCTCGCGCAAGCCCGGCGAGTGGCAGACCTACGACATCGTGTTCGAGGCCCCGCGATTTGCCGCCGATGGAAAATTGCTCCGCCCGGCGCTGATCACCGTGCTGCACAACGGCGTGCTCGTGCAAAACCATCGCCCGATTCAAGGCGAGACGTCGTTCTTCGAGCCGCCCCGCTATCGCGCCCACCCGGCGAAACTGCCGCTGGCGATTCAATTCCACAACAACCCGGTCCGGTTCCGCAACATCTGGATCCGCGAACTGCCGCCGTCCGACGCCCCGCCGCCCAAGAAATAACGGACGATCTTCTCGCAGGGCAGCCTGTTTTTTTCTCTCGAAAACGCAGCGGCGCGGACCCGCGTGCAATGCGATCTACTGACCCGGCTCGCGCGGCAGTTGACGCGGATACGGCAACGGCAACATCGGCGGCAACGGCTGGCCGTACATCTCCGCCCAGTCGTCCCGCTCGTCTTCCGTGGCGTAATAGCGAAGCCAAACGTCGGTGTCGCCGCTGGCGCCCGTGCAGTCCCAATGCAGATAGTTGTTGAGCCCTTCCAGCTTTTTCTCGCGGGCTGGCAAGATGTCGCGCACGATCAGGCGATAGAGATCGCGGTCGCTCAGATGGTCGGTGAAATCCAACACGATCCGCTTCTGATACAAACGATGGACGATGTCCCAAAGAATCTTGTGCAAATCGCCGTCGCCCAACGAGTCGGGACGCGGCGGCCGCAATTCCGGATCAAACCACCGGCAGATCGGCACCACCGGCGCCTGTTCCCATGCTAGCATTGCTGCCAGGAACTCGTTTTCCGCCGCCAAGGTGAAATGCTGGACGTTCACGCGGCTGATCGACTCGTCGAAATAGCGTTCCAACTCGTTCCGCAATTCCGCGTTGCGAAGCAACTGATCGACTTCCTCAGGCTGTGGATATCGCGAGTTCTGCATGGCGGCCGTGATGTCGGATCTCTCTGGAGGATGACTTGCTGCCAAAGGCCGTATCTCGAAAGTCGCCCGAGCCGCGTCGCCGCGCACCCAAGCAAAGCCCTCAGGATAAGCTCCTACGGACGAATGTAATTAGCCGAGAAAATTTTTCCAAGAGCATTCCGCGGCTCGTGAACGATTTCTTGAGAAAATATCCGGCGACTAATCGCTACCAGCGACATTTTCGCCAACGATCGTCCGCAAGGTCGATACAATCCGCAAAGTTTACCGCGAAAATAGAAACCGCCATGCGAAAACTCGCAGACGCCCGCTTTCTCGACCTTCAAGCGTCCGCGGAAGATTGCTCGACCAGCCAACGCTCCAGAGCCTTCAAAACGTGCTCCATCTCCGGCGGACTGAGCGGGCGGCCCGCCGCAATGCGGTGCCATTTGGCCAGACAACCGCGGCAACACGTGGCCGTGGCGTGTTGGGCCAGAAAGATCGGATGTCCGCGCAGCGGCGTCTGCCGCCCGTCGTTGCGCGGCTCGGCCGGCGTCAATCGCTCCTCGAGGAATCGCCGCCCATGCTCCAAAATCACCGGCAGCGTTTTTTCGGCCAGATACGCCCGCTCCTTCGGCCCCAGCCGAAACCGGCTGCGAAACGGACTTTGGGCCAGCGCCCGAAAAAGATCGTCCAGATCACGCACCAGAAAACCTCGGCCGGCGATCCGGCGTTCGATTTCCTCTCGTTTACAAAAACGTCTCCAGCACGTCCGCCGGGGCGGGACCGTAGCTGTGCGGCTCCATCGTGCAAGTGGCCCGGCCTTGGCTCAACCCCCGCATCGCGCTGCTGTAGCCGAACAGACTGGCCAACGGGGCGTGGGCCTCGATCACCGTGTTGCGCCCTCGAACGTGCGTCCTCACGATCAACGCCCGACGCTGTTGCAGATCGCCCATGATGTCGCCCAGATGTTCGTCGGGCACGGTCACTTCGAGCCGCATGATCGGCTCCAGCAGCACAATGCCCGCCTCGCGCAACGCCTTCTCAAAAGCGTCGCCCGCCGCGTAACGAAACGCCAGCTCGTTCGAGCCGGTCTCATGCACCTCGCCGCCCAGAATCGTGATTTTGACGTGCATCAGCGGAAAACCGAGACTGCCGCCGCCGGCGCCTTGCTCGCCGAGCACTTCGACCACCGGCGTCAAAAACTCCTCGGGCAGCGCGACGCCCGGCGCGACCGACACGACGACCGGTTTCACGCCCTTGTCGAACGGCTCCATCCGAATCCGCACCTTGGCCGACAACATCTGCCCGCCCACGTTGCGATGGCATTCGCCGGTCACCTCGACGGCCCGCTGAATGGTCTCGCGGTAGCTCACTCTCGGCTTGTGCACTCGCACGTTCAGCTTGAAATCGCGGAGCAACCGGTGCTTGATCACCTCCAAATGCAACTCGCCCATGCCGCTGATCAACGTTTGCCCGGTCTCTTCGTTTTCGACCGCGCGGAAGGTCGGGTCTTGCCGCTTCATCATCTCGAGCACGTCGGCCAGCTTCTTGCGCTCGACCGAAGTCTCCGACTCGATGGCCATCGCAATCACCGTTTCGGGAAACGCGATCGATTCCAACAAGATCGGATCCTGCGTGCTGCACAGCGTGTCGCCGGTCACCGAGTGGCGCAGGCCGACGATGCCGATGATGTCGCCCGCCTCGACCGCGTCGACCTGCGTGCGGCGATCCGCCTGGACGCGCCACAACTGCGGCACGTTTTCCTTCTTGTCCTTGCCCGCGTTGAGCACCCGACTGTTGGCCTTCAATGTGCCCGAATACACCCGAACGTAATGCAGATCGCCGTGCCGATCGGCCTGAATCTTAAAAACAAGCCCGCAAAACGGCTCGTCGGCGTCGGGCCGGCGCGCTTGCTTGACGTCGGGCCGCTTGGGATCGACGCCCTCGACCGGCGGCACGTCGGCCGGACTGGGCAAATAATGCGCCACGGCGTCCAACACCGGCTGGATACCGATCCCGTCGAGCGCCGAGCCGCAAAACACCGGCACCACAATGTTCTGAATCGTCGCCTCGCGCAGCACGCGGTGAATCAACTCCACCGGCACGGCTTGCTCGGTCAACAGCAATTCGGTCAGTTCGTCGTCGAGCATCGACAACTGGTCGAGCATCTGCGACCGCCCTAGCTCGGCCTCCTCGCGCAGCGACTCCGGAATCTCGGCTTCGAAGACCTCCGCCCCCTTCGTGTCGCTGTCGAACGTCAGCATCCGCATCGCCACCAGATCGATCAGCCCGCGAAAAGCGTCGGTCACGTGCGGCGGTCCGGCGCCGATCGGCAAATTGACGGGCACCGGTTTGCAGTTCAATCGCTGGCGGATTTCGTCGAGCGTGCCGAAATAGTCGGCCCCCTCGCGGTCCATTTTGTTGATCACCGCGATCCGAGGCACGCGATACTTGTCGGCCTGATGCCAAACCGTTTCGCTCTGCGCCTCGACGCCCTCGCGCGCGCTGAAGACCACCACGCCGCCGTCCAACACGCGAAGGCTCCGCTCCACCTCGGCCGTAAAATCCACATGGCCCGGCGTGTCGATCAAATTGATCTCGACGTCCTTCCAAGGAAAACGGACCGCCGCAGCGTTGATCGTGATCCCACGCTCCTGCTCCTCGGGATCGTAGTCGGTCACCGTGGTGCCTTTGTCCACCTCGCCCACGCGATGGCTGAAGCCGCTGTAGAACAGCATCCGCTCGGTCACGGTGGTTTTGCCCGCGTCGATATGGGCGATCACGCCGATGTTGCGGAGACGTCGGATATCGGTGGACATGGCAGGTGGATCGTTCTCCGGAGTCAGGTTTTAGAGCGCGTCTCGCATATCTGTAGCCGGGTAAATCGCCTTCGGAACCGCAGAACCACGCCGTCAGCAACGCTACACGTCCGTGCGACACGCACTGGCCCCTATCCATTCGCGCAGAACAACGCCGCGGCGGCAAGCAATCAGCAACCGTCGCGGCGTCTGTTTTTTTCGGACCGACGTTACCAGGCGAAGTGTGCGAACGCCTTGTTCGCATCGGCCATGCGGTGAACGTTCTCGCGCTTGGTCATCGCGGCGCCTTCGCGGTTGTACGCGGCCAACAGCTCCGTGGCCAATTTCTTGCTGGTCGGCTGGCCCTTCTTTTCACGAATCGAGCCCAAAATCCAGCGAATCGCCAACGATTGCTGACGGTTCCGGCTCACTTGCATCGGCACCTGATACGACGCACCGCCGACGCGCTTCGACCGGACCTCGATGTTCGGCTTCACGTTCTCCAACGCCTGCGTGAACACCTGGATCGGCTCGACGTCCTTGATCTTCTCTTGAATCAGATCCAACGCGTCGTAAAACACCGATTCCGCGACGCTCTTCTTGCCGTCCCACATCAGGCAGTTGACGAACTTGCTCGCCAGGATCGATCCGTACTTCGGATCGCCTCGGAGTTGTTTCTTGCTGGCAGTAAAACGACCCATGGCAAAAAGGATTTGTGGATTGGGGGATTTGTGGATTGGAAACAAACGGGATCGTCGATCAGAGATGATGGGGATGACTTCGTCGCTAATCCCCAATCCCTAATCCCTAATCCCTCAACTTGGCTTTTTGGCTCCGTAACGGCTGCGCGACTGCTTGCGATCCTGGACGCCGAGGGTGTCCAACGCACCGCGCACCACCTGATATCGCACACCGGGCAAGTCGCGGACACGACCGCCTCGCACCAGCACGATCGAGTGCTCCTGCAAGCTGTGGCCTTCGCCCGGAATATAGACCGTGACTTCCTTGCCGTTGCTCAGCCGCACGCGGGTGATCTTCCGCAGCGCCGAGTTCGGCTTCTTGGGCGTCATCGTCTTGACCTGCAAGCACACGCCTCGCTTCTGCGGACACTTGTCCAACACGGGCGACTTGCTAAACTTCCGCGGCATCCGCCGCTGCTTGCGCACCAACTGGTTGATCGTGGGCATAAAAACTCTCTATCGCTATAAAAAACGGCTTCTCGACGGCGAGAATCCTCTATTTTGCCGGTTTCGGCGAATCCTGTCAATGGGGACCCCGCCACACAAACCCCTGCGACCGATCACGCGCTAACTCGTTACACCGCCTCAACCTACGAACATCGAGCCGCGACGGCGTCACTCGTCGTCGCCTTCGTCGTCGAGGTCCTCTTCCTCGTCTTCCTCCTCCACCGCTTCGTCCACCACTTCCTCTTCCTCCTCGTCGGCGCTCTCCTGGGCGATGTCCTCGTCAATGAAGAACGAGTCCAGCGACCCCAACGCCGAGGCGACGCTGCCCGTCTCGGTGGCCGTGCCCGCAATCGCCGCGGGCGGCAAATCCAAGTCCTCGACCGCCGCCGACTTCTTGCTGCCCGAGTCCAACAACGGGAAGTGCCGCGCCAACACGTCTTCCTTCTCCGCCGCCAAACCTTCCAACGCCTGCGGACGAATCCGCACTTCCGACTGCTGATAGTTGCGGAATCCGGTTCCCGCCGGCACCAAGTGGCCGAGAATCACGTTCTCCTTCAAACCGACTAAGCGGTCGATCTTGCCGGCCAACGCCGCTTCGGTCAACACCTTGGTCGTCTCTTGGAAACTGGCGGCCGAAATGAAGCTGGAGCTTTGAACCGCCGCCTTCGTGATGCCCAACAGCTGCGTGCTGGCCGTGGCCATCTTCGGCCGAACACCCTTGGCCGTCGCGCCGCCCAACGCCTCGATTTGAGTGTTGGCCTGCTCGATCGCTTCCGTCGGAACGATCGCCGCGGCAGCGAAATCACTGTCGCCCTTCTCGGCGATCTTCAAGCACTTGGACAACTCTTGATTCGCCGCGCGGAACTCGAACTTGTCCATCACGCTGCCCGGCAACAAATTGGTGTCGCCGATCGACTCGACGCGGACTTTCCGCAACATCTGCGCCACGATGATCTCGATGTGTTTGTCGTTGATTTCGACGCGCTGGCTGCGATACACGTTTTGAATCTCGCGGACCAGATACTGCTGCACGGCCTCTTCGCCCGAGATGCGAAGAATGTCGTGCGGAACCAGCGGCCCGTCGACCAGCGCCTCGCCGGCCCGGACAAACGTGCCCGAATGCACCCGCAAGTGCTTGCCGTGCGAGACAAGATGCTCGCGTTCGATGCCCGCCTCGCTCTTGACCACGATCGTCCGCTTGCCGCGGCGCTTCTCGCCCAAAATCTCAACGATGCCGTCGATCTCGGCGATCACTGCGGGATCCTTCGGCTTCCGAGCCTCGAAAATCTCCGTTACGCGAGGCAGACCGCCGGTGATGTCTTGCGTGCCCGACACCTCGCGAGGCGTCTTGGCCAACAACGTACCGGCCGAAATCACCTTGCCTTCCAGCACTTCGATGTTCGCTTTTTCCGGCAGGTAGTAGAAGTCGAGAATCTTGCCGCTGTCGTCTTCCAATACGACCTGCGGATGCAGATCGCCCTTGTATTCCGTGACGATCTTGCGTTCGTGGCCGCCGGGATCCTTCTCCAAACGGATCGTCTCGCCTTCGATGACGTCCTCGTAGCGGACCTTGCCGCCGACTTCCGCCAAAATCGGAATGCTGTGCGGATCCCACTGGCACAGGACCGTGCCCGGTTGCACCTCCTGGTTCTCTTCAACCAGCAGATTCGCGCCGGCGGGCACCTCGAACTTCTCGATCTCGCGGCCCTTCGGATCCAACAGCAAAATCTCGCCGTTCCGCGTGAGCACCACCTGTTGACCTTCGTCGTTCCGTACGACTTTCATGCGGGTGAACTGGATGACGCCGGCCTTCTTCGCGCGGATTTCGCTTTCTTCGACCGCGCGGGCCGCGGTGCCGCCGATGTGGAACGTCCGCATCGTCAACTGCGTGCCAGGCTCGCCGATGCTCTGGGCCGCGATGATGCCCACGGCCATGCCCTGTTCGACCAGCGACCCGGTCGAAAGGTCCATGCCGTAGCACAACGCACAGACGCCCAGCGGCGCGTCGCAGGTCATCGTGCTGCGGACCTGAATCTTCTCCAAGCCCATCGCCTCGATCTTCCGCGCCACGTCCAGCGTGATCAACTCGTTTTCGCGGACGACCACCTCGTCGGTGATCGGATTGACGATGTTCGTGCGGCTGACGCGGCCCTTGATCGAGTCGGCCAAGCTCACTTCCACCTTCTCGCCGCGGTAAATCACGCCCTTCGTGATGCCCTGCGTCGTGCCGCAATCGTGGCACGTGACCACGACGTTCTGCGCCACGTCGGCCAGCTTGCGCGTCAAGTAACCCGAGTCGGCTGTCTTCAACGCCGTATCGGCCAAACCCTTGCGGGCACCGTGCGTAGAGCTGAAGTATTCCAACACCGTCAAACCTTCGCGGAAATTCGCCTTAATCGGCGTCTCGATAATCTTGCCGGACGGTTTGGCCATCAAACCGCGCATGCCGGCCAACTGACGGATCTGTTCAACGCCGCCGCGGGCCCCGGAGTGCGCCATCAGGAAGATCGGGTTCATGTAGCCGCCCGAGCGATAATCGTTCTCCAACTCCTGCATCATCTCGGTCGTGATCTGCTCGCGGGCGTGGGTCCAGGCGTCCAACACCTGGTTATAACGCTCGCCCTCGGTGATGATGCCGCGTTGGTACAGCTTCATGATCCGCAACACGCCCTTCTCGGCGTTCGCGATGATCTTCGACTTGTTCGGCGGCGTAATCAAGTCATCAGTCGCAAAGCTCAAGCCCGACAACGTGCTCTGACGGAACCCAACCCGGTTGAGTGTGTCCAACAAATCGATCGTCTGCCGACGGCCCAAAATCTCGTAGCAGTCGGAAATCACGCCGGCCAAATCGCTCGAACGCAGCGGGCTGTTGTAATACGGCATGCCCGACGGCAGCATCGAGTTGAACATCACGCGGCCGACGGTGGTCTGCACCATGCCCTTTTCCTTCACGCCGCGATCGCCCTTGACCCGCCGGTCTTTCGGCAACCGAACGGTGATCGCCGCATGCGTGCCCACCTTGCCCAACGAATAGGCAAGCTGCACTTCCTCGACCGACGAAAACATCATGCCGTCGCCCTTGTCGTTCTGCAGCGGCGCGGTCATATAGTAGCAACCCATGACCACGTCCTGCGACGGGCTGATGATCGGGTTGCCGTTGGCCGGGCTAAAAATGTTGTTCGTCGACATCAACAGCGTGTGAGCCTCGACCTGCGCTTCGATCGACAACGGCAGGTGCACGGCCATCTGGTCGCCGTCGAAGTCCGCGTTGAATCCTTTGCACACCAGCGGATGCAGCTTGATCGCGTTGCCTTCGACCAAAATCGGCTCGAACGCCTGGATGCCCATGCGGTGAAGCGTCGGAGCACGATTGAGCATCACGGGGTGATTCTGAATCACCTCCTCCAAAATGTCCCAAACCTCTTCGTCCTTCCGCTCCAACATCTTCTTGGCGCTCTTGATCGTGTCGGCATGGCCCAACTCTTTCAAGCGCCGGATGATGAACGGCTGATACAACTCCAATGCAATCTTCTTCGGCAAGCCGCACTGGTGCAACCGCAGTCCGGGCCCGACGACGATCACGCTTCGGGCCGAGTAGTCGACGCGCTTGCCCAGCAAGTTCTCGCGGAACCGGCCCTGCTTGCCCTTGATCATGTCCGTGAGCGACTTCAGCGGGCGGTTGCTGCTGCCCAACACCGGCCGCTTGCAGCGGTTGTTGTCAAACAACGCGTCGACCGACTGCTGCAACATCCGCTTCTCGTTGCGGATAATCACTTCCGGCGCGTTCAGATCGACCAGCTTCTTGAGCCGGTTGTTTCGGTTGATGATCCGGCGATACAGGTCGTTCAAATCGCTCGTGGCGAAATTGCCGGAATCCAACAGCACCAGCGGACGCAGATCGGGCGGAATGACCGGAATCACGTCCAGCACCATCCACTCCGGACGATTGTCGCTGTCGCGGATCGCCTCGACGATCTTCAACCGGTTGATCAAGTCCTTCTTTTTCTGCTTCGAGTTGGTTTCCGTCAACTCGGTGCGCAGCTCCTCCGAAAGCTTGACCAAGTCCAAGCTGACCAGCAGCTTGCGAACCGCCTCGGCGCCCATTTCGGCTTCCCACGTGCTGTCGGGATATTGCAGCCGCGCGGCCCGATACTCTTCCTCGGTCAGCAACTGGCACATCTTCAACGGCGTGTCGCCCGGATTGGTGACCACGTAGTCCTGGAAGTAGATCACCTTCTCAAGACTCGTGGTTTTCATGGCCAGCAGCGCGCCCAACCGGCTCGGCATGGCCTTGAAGAACCAAATATGCACGACCGGCGCGGCCAGCTCGATGTGGCCCATCCGTTTGCGTCGCACGCGGCTGTGCGTGATTTTGACGCCGCAACGATCGCAGATCATGCCCTTGTACTTCATCCCGCGATACTTGCCGCACGAACATTCCCAGTCCTTTTCAGGTCCGAAAATGCGCTCGCAGAACAGACCGTCCTTTTCGGGACGGTACGTGCGGTAGTTGATCGTCTCGGGTTTCTTCACCTCGCCGAACGACCAACTGCGGATGTCGTGCGGTCGGGCCAGGCTGATCTTGACCGACGTGTAATCGTTAATCCGATCGTAGGTGGTTTCGCCAACACTCACGGGTATACTCCTGGGTTCGGAGTGAGAGAGACCGGATCCGAGATCGGGAAACAAAGACTAGAATACGGCTACGTGAGTTTTCCGTTCTTCCAATCCCTAATCCCTAATCCCCAATCCCTTGCCTCCTAAATGTGCGCCTTTTCTAACTGCATATTCAACGCCAAGCCGCGGATTTCGTTCGTCAACACGTCGAAGCTGGCGGGCGTGCCGGCCTCCAACGTGTTTTCGCCCTTCACCATGGCCTCGTAAATCTTCGTGCGTCCTTCGACGTCGTCGCTCTTGACGGTCAACAACTCTTGCAAGATGTAGGCCGCCCCGTACGCCTCCAATGCCCACACTTCCATTTCTCCAAAACGCTGACCGCCGAATCGGGCCTTGCCGCCCAACGGCTGCTGCGTAATCAACGAGTACGGACCCGTGGACCGAGCGTGCACCTTGTCGTCGACCAAGTGGTGCAGCTTCAACATGTAGATGTAGCCGACCGTGGCCAACTGCTCGAACGGCTCGCCCGTCCGACCGTCGCAAAGCTGCACCTTGCCGGTTTCCGGCAATCCGCCGTCCGCCAGTGCCTTGCGGATGTCCGCTTCCGACGCCCCGTCGAAAATCGGCGTGGTCGCCTGAAATCCGAGCGCCGCGGCCGCCCAACCCAGGTGCGTCTCGAGAATCTGGCCGACGTTCATACGACTCGGAACGCCCAGCGGATTCAACAAGATCTGAATCGGCGTGCCATCGGGCAGCATCGGCATGTCTTCCCGAGGCAGAATCTTCGAGATCACGCCCTTGTTTCCGTGACGGCCGGCCATCTTATCGCCGACCGAAATCACCCGCTTCGCCGCCACATACACCTTGACCATCTGCAACACGCCGCTGCGGAGCTCGTCGCCTCGCTTCATCGAGTTCAGCGCCCGCTCTTTCGCGTCGATCGCCGTCTCGACCGCCGGCCAAAGGTTTTTGTAAATCTTTTCCACATCAGTTTTGCGTTGCGGGCTGCGGATGTCGAGCTTCTCAATGTCAAACCGCCCCGCCTGCTCCGCCACGTAGCGATGTTCCTGGTTTTCGACCAGCGGGTTGTTGTCCTCGTCGGTCAGCTTCTTCTTGAGCACCTCTTCGATTTCGTGGACCAACGCGCCAAAAGCCACAGCGATCCGCTCATTGCCCTTCGCCTCGGCCTCCTTCAACGCCGCCTCGAACGCTTTACGCTCATCTTCGGTCAGGCTCATGCGCCGCGAGAATTTTTGGGCGCCGATCACGATGCCTTCCACGCCCGACGGCACTTCCAGCGAATCGTTTTTGACGTCCTCGCCCGCCCGGCCGAAAATCGCGTGCAGCAATTTCTCTTCCGGCGTCAGCTCGGTCTTCGATTTCGGCGACACTTTGCCGACCAGGATGTCGCCCGGCCGGACATACGTCCCGACGCGCACGATGCCGTTTTCATCGAGATTGCGAAGCTGTTTTTCGCTGACGTTGGGAATGTCGCGCGTGAACTCCTCGCGGCCGAGCTTCGTCTCGCGGATCTCGATGTCGAACTCTTCGATGTGAATCGAGGTGTACGTATCGTTTTCGACCAGCTCCTCGCTGATGATGATCGCATCCTCGAAGTTGAATCCGTCCCAGGCCATGAACGCGGCCATCACGTTTCGCCCCAGCGCCAATTCGCCGTGATACGTGGCTGCCCCGTCGGCGATCACCTGCCCCTTCTCGATCTTGTCGCCCACCTGGACGATCGGACGCTGATTCTGGCAGGTCCGCTCGTTCAACCCCACGAACTTCCGCATCTTGTACATATCCGGCCCGATCTCGATGTGCGTGGCGTCCACCGCCGTCACGACGCCCTTGCGCTGGGCGCGGACCAACATGCTCGAGTTCAACGCCGCTTCCTGCTCCAAGCCTGTGCCCACCAACGGCGGCTCGGTGATCAGCAGCGGCACCGCTTGACGTTGCATGTTCGAGCCCATCAACGCACGGTTCGCGTCGTCGTGCTCCAAGAAGGGAATCAACCCGGCCGAAACGCCGACCATCTGGGCCGGCGCCACGTCGATGTACTGCACCTGCTTGCACGGCACCATCTCGAAGTCGCCGTGATAGCGGGCCACGATCGTGTCGCCCACCAGCTTGCCGTTCTGAATCGGAGCGTCGGCCGGAGCCACAATCGCGTCTTGCTCCTGATCGGCCCGAAGCCACTCGACCGCGTCGGTCAACTGGCCGTCCTTCAGTTTCTGATAGGGCGTGACCAAAAACCCATAATCGTCCACGCCCGCGTAAATCGCCAGGCTGGAGATCAAACCGATGTTCGTGCCTTCCGGCGTCTCGATCGGGCAGATCCGCCCGTAGTGCGAGTTGTGCACGTCGCGGACCTCAAAGCCCGCTCGCTTGCGGTTCAAACCGCCGGGGCCCAACGCCGACAACCGCCGCTCGTGCGTCAGCATCGACAGCGGGTTGGTCTGGTCGACCACCTGCGACAGCTCGCCGCGGCCGAAGAAATACTCGATCGCCGCCGAGATGCTCTTGGGATTGACCAGGCTGCGCGGGGTCATGTCCTCAAGGTCCTTCAAGCTCATGCGCTCTTGGACCGTCCGCCGCAGCTTCAAAAATCCTTTGCGCAGCTCGTCGGACGCCAGCTCGTCGATGGTCCGCAGCCGACGGTTGCCCAAGTGGTCGATGTCGTCCACTTCGACGTCCACCTCGTTGTTGCGCAGCTTCACCAGATACTTGATCGCGGCGATCAGATCGTCGGCTCGAAGGGTCATCTCACCTTCGTCGATGCTCAACCCGAGCTTGCGATTGATGCGGAACCGTCCGACGCGGCCCAGCCGATAGCGATTCGTATCATAAAACTTCTCAAAAAACAGCGCCTTGGCCTTTTCCAACTGGGGCGGATTGCCCGGCCGCAACCGCTGATAGATCCGCAGCAGCGCCTCTTCGTGGCTGGCCGTGTTGTCATCGGCCAGGGCGTTCAGCAACAGCGGGTTTTTCGGCTCGGCCATCACCTCGATCTGCTTCAGGCCCGAGGTGCAAATCGTCTCGGCCGCGTTTTTGGTGATCTTCTGAGCGCACTCGACCAGAATCTCGCCGGCCCGGTCGCTGTCGGACGGATAGACCACGTCGCCGACGGCCAGCTTGCCTTCGATCTTGGCGGCCGAGCGGCTGTCGCTCACCTTGACCACTTCGGTGTCGTAAAACACCCGAAGCAAATTGGCGTTGTCGCTGTACCGGGCGTCCATCGCCCGCAGCAACGTCATGATCGAGAACTTCCCGCTCTGGTCGATGCGGACCGAAAGGCTTTCCTTTCGATTCACATTCAACTCGATCCAGCTTCCGCGTTCGGGAATGATGCGGCAGCTTTGCAGATGCCGCTCGCCGGTGAGGGCCTCTTCTTCACTGACGAAGTCGACGCCCGGGCTGCGATGCAACTGACTCACCACGACGCGTTCGGCCCCGTTGATGATGAACTCGCCGCCGCCGAGCATGATCGGGATGTCGCCCAGATAGACCTCTTCCTCGATCGGCTGCTCTTTGGTCAAACGCAACCAGACCTTGAACGGCCGGCCGTAGGTCAGACGCAACTGCCGGCACTCGTCCGGTTCGTAGCGCGGCTTGCCGAGCTCATAACGGATGTATTCCAAGCGCAGCGTCTTGTCGTAGCTCTCAATCGGGAAGATTTCCCGCAATACGCCCTCGATCCCCTGGTCTTCTCGCTTCGACCACGGAGTGTCGTACTGCAGAAAGGCTTCGTAGCTGCGCGTCTGGATTTGCGTGAGATCGGGGATGGCATAGGGGGCACGGAGGCTGCCAAATCGACGTCGTTCCTTGGGCTGGAGTCGTCGCTGAGCCGTAGTGGCCATAGGGAATCACCCTCCTCGGGAAGCTTTTGCTTTAGGATCTGAAGTTCAGGAAAGCAGCGGCCAGTCGCTCGGGCTCGTCTCTCAAACCCGAAAACCGAACCGACCGTCCACCTTATCGGCGCCGCCCGCTGACCGTCCTCATGATCGAACAACCGGCTGAATGGAAGGGGCACAATCGGAAAGCGAGAACCGGCCGGCCGCCGCCTCGCTCCCTGCGTGCATCAACGAAAACTCTGCGGCGGGATCGCGCGAACCAACGCCCGTCCCGCCGAACAACCGCCGACAAAACACCTTACTTGATCGCCACCTTGGCGCCGGCTTCTTCCAATTCCTTCTTCAGCTTCTCGGCGTCTTCCTTCGAGATGCCTTCCTTCACCTTGGCCGGCACGCCCTCGACCAGATCCTTCGCTTCCTTCAGGCCCAGACCCGTCGCCGCGCGAACGACCTTGATGACGCCGATCTTCTGATCGCCGAAGCTCTCCAGAACCACGTCGAACTCGGTCTTCTCGGCCGCAGCCGCCGCCGCGCCGCCCGCGTCGCCCGCCGGAGCCGCCATCATCACCGCTCCGCCGGCCGCCGGCTTGATGCCGTGCACTTCTTCCAGATAATCGCTCAGCTCTTTCGCTTCCTTCAGCGTCAAACCGACGATCTTGTCGCCCAACTCACGCGTCACTGTCGAAAACTCGCGCGTCGCTTCTGCC
>JAJFVC010000080.1 GCA_021372005.1 Planctomycetaceae bacterium
CGAACGCATCTGGACCGTGCTGGCCACCTGCGCTCAGCAAAACCGTTCCGCCTTCGCGTTTATCCACGATTCGGTCATCGCTCACTTCACCCACCAACCGCCCCCTTCCCTCCTACCTCAACCTCCGTGACCGGTTACCAACTTTTTTGTTATTGAACAATTCCAGCGGAAATCCTGGTGGGTGGGGTGGTCGCATGGCCGCCTGGTGACTACCGTACCCCTGGCTTTCTTATTGGCCTCTTGTTGCATTTTTCGAAACTGAGAAACTTCCTCTGATGTATGAGAGGCTGAATATCTCTCAAAAAGCGGCCTCGAAAAAAATCGCCGCCGAAAAATATTGTGGGAGCGATAGGGTCGCCATCAATAATCCGCATTTGTCGGCGTCACCTGATGTGGACGGTAGAAGGAGCGGAGCATCGTCTTTACAAAATCTTTATGCCTGCGACTTCCTTTTTTACACACTCTTGACGTGGCCTTTGTGATAATTCATTGGATACACCTTCAAGCGGAGAAAGAGACATGGACCTCGTTTGGCTAACGGCAGCGGCAGTATTCTTTGGCGGCTGTTGGGCACTCATCAAGTTGTTTGAGACCTTGCGGAAGGAGGAATAGGCATGGATTGGACTACCCTCATGGCCGTTGCTATTGCGGCAGTGCTTGTGGTGTATCTGACGCTCGCCTTGCTGAAGCCGGAGATATTCTCATGACAACGAACAGCGTTATACAAATCGCACTCTATCTTGCAGCACTCCTGGTGTGCGTCAAGCCACTTGGCCTTTACATGGCGAAGGCATACTCAGGGCATGTGCCCTATTTCAGCCGGGTGGTCGAACCACTGGAGCGGCTGCTCTACCGGTTTGGCGGAATCGACCGAGAAGCCGAGATGTCGTGGCGGCAGTATGCAACCGCTCTGTTGACGTTCAGCTTTGTGGGATTCCTGGCTGTTTACGGCCTTCAACGGCTTCAAGGGATGTTGCCGCTCAACCCTGAAGGGATGCCTGCCGTCTCGCCGGACTCGTCGTTCAACACTGCCGTGAGCTTCACAACCAATACGAATTGGCAAGGATACAGTGGCGAGAGCACGATGAGTTATCTCACGCAGATGCTCGGTCTTGCGGTGCAGAATTTCGTATCAGCGGCGGCAGGAATGGCGGTGCTTGTGGCGTTGATCCGAGGTTTCGCCCGTCGCCAGTCGGCCACAATTGGCAACTTTTGGGTCGATCTCGTGCGTGGCATCCTCTATGTTTTGTTGCCTTTGTCGCTGATACTCGCTGTCGTTCTCGTCTCCCAGGGCGTCGTCCAGACGTTCTCTCGCTATCAACAGGTGTCGCTGTTGGAACCGACCGTCGATGCAACGGGAAAGACGGTAACGACACAGCAGATCGCTGTCGGCCCTGCCGCCTCGCAAGTTGCCATCAAACAACTTGGCACCAACGGCGGCGGATTTTTCAATGTCAATTCGGCTCATCCATTTGAAAATCCGACTCCCTTGTCGAACTTTCTCGAAATGCTGGCCATTCTGCTCATTCCCGCCGCTCTCTGCTATACGTTTGGGGAAATGGTTGGTGATCGTCGGCAAGGCCGGGCCGTGCTGGCCGCAATGTTCATCGTGTTCGTTGCTATGCTGGGCGTATCGTGCATCAGCGAACAGCAGCATAATCCCTCACTTGCTTCTCTGGGAGTGGATCAGACGCCCTCCCCGTTGCAGTCGGGCGGAAACATGGAAGGGAAGGAGGTCCGCTTTGGAATTGTGAACTCTTCAATCTGGTCTGTTGCGACCACCGCCGCATCCAACGGTTCGGTCAATTCCATGCACGATTCCTTCATGCCGTTGGGAGGGCTGGTCGCAATGTGGCTAATGCAATTGGGCGAAGTGATCTTCGGTGGGGTTGGTTCCGGTCTCTATGGAATGATCGTATTCGCCATCGTGGCTGTGTTCATCGCTGGTTTGATGGTCGGACGGACACCCGAATATCTCGGCAAGAAGATCGGGGCGTATGAGATGAAGATGGCTGCACTTGTGATTCTTTTGCCCTGTGCGATGGTTCTTCTGGGAACGGCATGTGCCGTCTCCGTGCAAGCGGGACGAGAAGGGATTCTCAATCCAGGCCCGCACGGCTTTAGCGAGGTGCTTTACGCCTTTTCTTCTACGTCGAACAACAATGGCAGTGCTTTCGCTGGTTTAGGAGTCAACACGCCATTCTACAACGGCCTGCTCGGACTGGCGATGCTTGTCGGTCGTTTCTGTGTGATGATTCCGGTATTGGCTATTGCCGGATCGCTTGCAAGCAAAAAGAACGTTCCCGTTGGGCCTGGGACATTGCCGACGCACAGTCCGCTGTTCGTCGTGCTTCTGATAGCCGTGATTATCGTCGTCGGGGCGTTGAGCTTCTTCCCAGCCCTGGCTTTGGGGCCAATCGTTGAACAACTCACCCTCCTGTCGATGTGAGGGAGGATTAACAATCATGTCGAAAGCAATACCCAAAGTTAGCTCCGTTAATTCCAAGATTCTAATCGAAGCTGTAACCGCCTCGTTCCGAAAACTCGATCCCCGTGTGCAGCTTCGCAATCCGGTCATGTTCGCCGTCTACCTGGGGAGCATCTTCACGACGGTGTTGTTGGTGAATTCATGGTGGACAGAAACCGGAGAATCGTCTGGGTTCATTCTTGGAGTCACCGTCTGGCTGTGGTTCACGGTGCTCTTTGCCAACTTCGCCGAGGCGATTGCCGAGGGGCGTGGCAAGGCCCAGGCCGACGAATTGCGTCGATCACGTAGCGTGGCTCCGGCCAAAAAGCTGTGCCTACCGCTCAACATGATTGTCGCTAATAGAAAATCACAGGAAATGCTGATGAAGGGTGAACTGGTCGTTGTACCGTCATCGGACCTTCGATCCAGCGATGTCGTCTTCGTGGAAGCGGGCGACTGTATTCCCGGCGACGGTGAGGTCGTTGAAGGAATTGCCTCGGTGGATGAAAGTGCCATTACCGGCGAGAGTGCTCCGGTTGTGCGTGAAAGCGGCGGCGACCGCAGTGCGGTGACAGGCGGCACGAAGGTGATTTCTGATTGGCTCATTGTTCGTATTACCACGCAACCTGGCGAGAGTTTCTTGGATCACATGATTGCAATGGTCGAAGGAGCTAAACGTCAAAAAACACCCAATGAGATTGCATTGGCGATTCTCTTGGCGGCATTGACGCTGTTGTTCCTGCTGGTCGTCGTCACACTGCGACCGTTCTCTCAGTTTAGCGTGGAAGTCTCCGGTCAAGGGCATATCATCGGCCTGACTGTTTTGGTGGCACTATTTGTCTGTCTGGCTCCAACAACGATTGGAGCATTGCTTTCGGCTATTGGGATTGCCGGGATGAATCGTCTTTCGCAAACCAATGTGGTTGCTATGTCAGGAAGGGCGGTCGAGGCGGCGGGCGACGTGGACGTGTTGCTGCTCGATAAAACAGGGACGATCACGTTAGGAAATCGGCAGGCGACTCGCTTCATTCCAGCCGAAGGCACCAACGAACAGGAGTTGGCCGAAGCCGCCCATTTGGCCTCGATGGCCGACGAAACCCCCGAAGGTCGAAGCATTGCCGTGTTGGCCAAGAAGCGTTTTGGTATGCGAGGGCGAGACCTGGAACAAATCAAACCGCACTTCGTTCCATTTACGGCCCGAACCCGAATGAGTGGCGTCAGTCTCGATGGCCATGCGATCTATAAAGGGGCTGCGGAGGCTGTGGAATCACACGTCCGAAACCTCGGTGGATTTTTTCCTGAATCGGTTCGAGTTGCCGTGCGACAAGTCGCAGAATCAGGTGGGACGCCGCTGGTTGTCAGCCGAAACGAGAAGGTGCTCGGAGTCATTGAACTCAAAGACATCGTGAAAGGTGGCATCAAAGAGCGGTTTGCTGAATTGAGGCAGATGGGGATCAAAACCGTGATGATTACCGGCGACAATCCGTTGACGGCTGCGGCCATTGCCGCCGAAGCCGGTGTTGACGATTTCCTTGCCGAGGCGACCCCGGAGGCCAAACTCTCCTTGATTCGTGACTATCAAAAAGGAGGCCGTCTGGTGGCCATGACCGGCGACGGCACGAACGATGCCCCTGCATTGGCCCAGGCCGACGTGGCCGTAGCGATGAACAGTGGCACACAGGCAGCGAAGGAAGCCGGAAACATGGTCGATCTCGACTCGAATCCGACGAAACTGATTGAGATTGTCAGCGTCGGCAAACAACTGCTGATGACTCGTGGTGCTTTGACCACATTCAGCATTTCCAACGACGTGGCCAAGTATTTTGCGATCCTTCCGGCGGCATTTGCCTCGACATATCCCGCCTTGAAGGCCCTGGACTTGATGCGGCTAACATCGCCATCGAGTGCCATCCTGTCGGCAGTGATTTTCAACGCCCTCATAATAATCGCTTTGGTGCCGTTAGCCCTGCGAGGTGTGAAGTATCGTCCGGTCGGAGCGGCCCAGCTTCTCCGCAGCAATCTCTTGATTTATGGGCTTGGCGGACTGATTGTACCGTTCATTGGGATTAAGGCCATCGACCTGCTGCTTTCGGCAGTCGGTTTGGCCTAGAATTGTATATAGGGAGTGTAGTCATGCTGAAACAACTTCGTCCGTCGTTGGTACTGCTTGCGGCTCTGACGCTGTTGACGGGAATCGTCTATCCGGTTGTCGTTACGGTCATCGCCCAAGTGGTATTTCCTCACCAAGCCAACGGCAGCATCCTGCACGTCGGCGACAAGACTGTCGGCTCGGTATTGATCGGTCAGCCGTTCTCAGCCCCCGACTACTTTTGGGGAAGACTTTCGGCGACTACCCCGGTTCCTTACAACGCCACAGCATCGAGCGGTTCCAACTACGGACCACTGAATCCAGCCCTGAAGAAAGCCGCAGAGTCTCGAATTGCCATGCTGCGGAAATATCCCACACCGAACTCGCCCGTGCCGGTCGATCTCGTTACGGCATCGGCAAGCGGACTCGATCCACATATCAGTCTTGCGGCGGCGGAATATCAGGTGCCACGAGTCGCTGCGGCAAGGAAGCTGAGCGAGGAGGCCGTCCGAGAGCTTGTCGGACAATATACAGAAGGGCGTCAATTTGATCTAATAGGGGAGCCTCATGTGAACGTGCTGCGGCTCAATCTGGCACTCGATCAATTTCAGGCGGCGAAGTGAGCAAATTGTATGGAGTCGAAACGACCTAATCCCGACGACTTACTTGCACAAGCCGAGGCAGAGGAAGAATTGACTCGCCGTGGCTCGCTAAGGGTTTTCTTCGGTTACGCCGCCGGGGTTGGCAAGACTTATTCGATGCTTGAGAACGCTCATCGGGTGCTTTCCGAAGGCAACGATATCGTCGTCGGTTACATCGAACCTCACACTCGCCCCGATACACTGGCCCTGCTGAATGGTCTCGATGCCCTACCTCAAAAGGAAATCGATTACCGTGGCATGAAGTTACGGGAGTTCGATGTGGACGCTGCTTTGGCCAGACGGCCTGACATTGTTCTTGTCGATGAACTTGCTCATACGAATGCGGAAGGCTCACGCCATACGAAGCGGTGGCAGGATGTAGACGAGCTTCTGGCTGCTGGGATCAATGTATGGACCACCCTGAACGTCCAACACATCGAGAGCCTTAACGATGTGATTGGACAAATCACCGGTATTACCGTTCGGGAGACTGTTCCCGATCACATTTTTGACGCCGCCGATGAACTGGAACTCATAGACATTTCACCCGAAGAATTGCTCGGTCGGTTACAGTCGGGCAAAATCTATATTCCAGATCAAGCCCAGCGAGCGATGCAGAGTTTCTTCTCAAAGGGAAACTTGACGGCCCTTCGAGAGATGTCCCTTCGCCAAGCGGCTCGTCGCATCCATATCGACGTTGAATTGAGCCGCCGTGTCCAAGCGGCGTCCCAGCCCTGGGCCACAACCGACCGGCTTTTGGTTTGCGTGGGACCAAGTCCGACGACTGCTCGTGTGATTCGGACAGCCAAACGGATGGCCGTGGCCCTCGATGCTCCCTGGATGGCGGTAGCTGTCGATAGGACCGGTGTAACGGATGCCGATCCCGCCAAAAGCCGCATCACTCAGCATTTTCGCCTTGCGGAACAATTGGGAGCCGAGACAGACACAATTTCCGGCCAAGACGTGGCGAGCACGATTTTGGACTATGCTCGCAGCCACAATGTCACCAAGATTCTTGTCGGGAAGACGCATCAACCACGTTGGAAACGTCTTCTGCTTGGTACGGTTGTGGACACTATTCTGGAAAACAGCGGCGAAATCGACGTATACGTTATTCACGGTGAAAAGGACACGGTTGAGAGCGTCGGAAGAGAAGTGACTCCATCTCATAGGACGTGGAGACCGTATTTTGGTTCGGCGAGTATCATCGCTATCGGCGGTCTGGTCGCAATGGCGATGAAGACGCTGCACTTGGCCGACTCTCCAGCGAACACGGTCATGATCTTTCTAGCCGCCGTCGCCTTCGTCGCCGTTCGGTTTGGTCGTGGTCCAGCGGTTCTTGCAAGTATACTGGCTGTTCTAGCCTTTGATTTCTTCTTTGTGCAGCCGTTCCTGACATTTGCTGTTTCCGATAGTCAATACGTGGTGACGTTCGGCGTCATGTTGGTGATCGGCCTGATAATCAGCACCTTGACTTCCCGCTTGAAGCGTCAGATTGAGAGCACTCGGCAGCGAGAACGCCACACGGCAACTCTCTATCAGTTGGGCAAGCAATTGAGTTCGTTGTATGGCGGCGTGTTCTTGGTTTCTGCGGCAGCAAAGCGAATGGCCGAAATGTGTGGCGGTGAAGTCGCCGTCTACTTGCAGCAGACCGCCGGACCTCCGCAATTGGCATTCGGTTATGATACGGAAATCGCTCGCCATCCCGTAAGTGTCTCGGTGGCCCAATGGGTGATCGATCACGACCAGATTGCAGGAGCGGCGACCAATACGCTCCCCAATGCGGCGGGCCTTTTTGTTCCATTGACCGCTTCCCAGAAAGTGCTTGGTGCCATTGCCATTCGAGTGTCCGATGCTGAACGACTCTTGGACCCAGAACAGCGGCGTTTGCTGGAAGCATGTGCCAACCAGCTTGCTCTCGCACTGGAACGGGACCAGATGGCCATCGCTGCCGCCGAGGCCCGTATTCAAGCCGAAGCCGAGCAGGTTCGCAACACATTATTAAGTGGTGTGTCTCATGACTTGAAGACGCCCCTAGCGGCGATAGCCGGAGCCAGCAGCAGCCTTCTGGAAGCCACGTCGCTCAATGATGAGACCCGGCGACAACTTCTGGAGACCGTGGCGGACGAAGCGGCCAGACTCAACCGTTTGCTGGAAAACATCCTTCAGATGTCGAGGCTGGATGCCGGAGCCGTGAAGCCCAATCGACAATGGCACGTTTTGGAGGAAATCGTCGGCTCAGCCTTACATCGTACCAGCCGAGAGCTTCAGGATCGCACGGTGGATGTTCGGCTAGCAGCAGACCTACCGCTTCTCTCCGTGGATGGGGTGCTGTTGGAGCAGATACTCGTCAATCTATTGGATAACGCCGCTCGTTACACGCCTCCGCAGACGGCAACTACCATTGCGGCTGTCGTGGATGGCAAGTGGCTGCGGCTGAGCGTCTCCGACAATGGCCCCGGTTTCCCACCCGGCACGGAAGAACGCATCTTTGAGAAGTTCTATCGGGCTTCTCCGAAACCGGACAGCGGTCGAGGAAGTGGACTTGGTTTGGCGATCTGTCGAGCCATCGCACAGATTCATGGTGGGAATATTGTGGCGGCAAACCTGCCGGGCGGCGGTGCCGAGTTCGTTCTTCGGTTGCCACTTGCCAAAGATGCACCACAAGTCATAGTAGAATAGAATGGACAACGAACGAAATATGTGACCTTACGATGCAGCAAAGCAGCCATCTCATCCTGATAATCGAAGACGAGCAGCCAATCCGGCGTTTCCTTCGGGCGTCGTTGACCAGCGAAGGCTACCGGTTGAACGAGGCTGCCTCCGGTGATGAAGGTCTGCGGGTTGCAGCCAGTTATCCGCCCGATCTTGTTATTCTGGATTTGGGATTGCCCGATATTGATGGCCAGGAAGTGCTTCGCCGTTTAAGAGAATGGTTGACGGCCCCCATCATTGTTCTGACAGCACGAGACCAGGAACAACAGAAGATTACGGCTCTCGATGCTGGGGCCGATGACTACGTTACCAAGCCGTTTGCTATCGGCGAGCTACTGGCCCGGATGCGGACTGCCCTTCGTCGTGCCCAACACGTTGTCTCGGAAACGCCGACGGTACGCATTGGCGATCTGCGTTTCGATCTGACGGCTCGGCTTGTCTTCAAACAGGAAAAAATCGTGCATTTCACACCGCTGGAGTATAAACTCCTGATAACGATGCTCAAGAACAGCGGAAAGGTTCTGACCCATCGCTTTCTACTCCGGGAAGTGTGGGGACCGGAAGATTCCCAAGAGACGCATTATCTTCGAGTATTCGTAGCGAGTCTTCGTCGAAAGCTCGAAGACGATCCTGCCCGCCCCCGATATATTCTCACCGAACCAGGGGTAGGATACCGGTTTGCCGTAGAATAGGCAGAGGGCCAACTCGCAGTGCGGAGGCCCTCGTAAGATCACCGCCGCACAAGATCGTCGGACTGGTAGGGTCGCTCATTCAGCAACAACCCGAAGCTCCACCGTCTGGTCGGCTCTTTGGACATTGAAGACCACTTCATCGCCGATTGAGGCATGGCCAAGCATTTCCACAGCGTCTTGCATCCTTTTGGGCTTCTTCCCATTGATGGCCACGATCACATCACCAACCTGAAGCCCCGCCTTCTCGGCCAGACCTTTCGGAAAGATGTTGTGGGCAAAGACCACACCCTGTTTCTCACCCATTCCGAGGCCAAACATCGGTGCCAACCGCCCACGGACTTCAAGCCGTGAGACTTTTGTCGTCTTTTCTCCAAACATCCTTGCAACTCGCAACAACATCGGCTCGGTGATCTTGGCATTTGGCAACCGACGGCTATCGCAACAACGCAGTATTGTGCTGCACGATATCTTGATACTGGATTTTCAGATCGTCCGGGAGGAATGAGGACTCGATGAAACGAAGCGATAGTTCGAGGGCATCGATCTGTTCTTGGAGCAATCGCACTGCCGCTCGTTCGGGAATACCGGCATATTTGGCGAAGTCGAGCCATTGTTGTTTGGTGATATTGTTCTTTTTGCCGCAAATCGGCATCGCCAAATCTCGATCCGACGGGATGGGCAACCGAGTACAGATCAAATCATAGGCCGGTGTGAGACGCCAACGTCCTTCCGGCGTGCGAATGAGGGAAAAGTTTTTGAGATGCTGGTCGCCGTTCGACGCCCACCAACTGAACAGAAGAACTTTGAACAATTTACGAATCTCAATCAACGGCTCGGTGGCGTATTTTCGTAGGATGCGAACGCAAAGCTCGCCCGAGCCTTGATACTTATCTCGTATCGGCTTCTCGTCCAACTGACAAAAGTCCTCAACCTGGAGCTTTGTGCCATCGTCCAACCGGTCGAAACGTTTGATGATGTAGGCAATCGCCTTGTCCTTCAACTCGACAAGGCCGAAAGGCGGTACTTCGATGCCCACCAACTCGGCCAAACGCATAGTGAGGTGTTCATTTTGCGGAACGAAGGCGAAACGAGAAGGTTCGGGCTTCAAAATGTATCGTCCACCGGTTGGTGCGATCTCGAACCGAGATTTGTCGTCCGAAAGCCGCAAGGACACCTTTTCTTGGACACCGGAAATGGACATCTTGCCCGCCATCTCGGCAGCCAATCCCATCATTTTGGAAAGCTCGATGTCTAGGATGGGAAGTGCTGAAACACCAAACAATGATTCCAAACACTCGACGTGGTAGTCGAGGTCTTTGGTTGTCGGTTTCAAGCAGATTCGGCATGTTGTCATGATTGCACCGTCGTGACGGCCTCGATCTCCACAGCCCCCACGCAGTCATGGCAAGTCGCCAACAATAGCCCGAACGGATCATTTTTCGATATTTTTAGTTTTTTGGAGGTCACATCCAACAGCCAACCTTCCGGCAACAGATTTTCAAAGAACGGGTGTAGTCCTTGCGACACATAAGGCTCTGATCGCAGAGGAAGTGTGAGTGAGACCGGCACAGCATCGGGTTGCGACAACCAATCAGGCGAGTATGTGAACATGGTCTTGTCGCCATCCTCTTCGATGGCTCCAACCAACCTTCCGCTGAGTCTGACTTGTCCGATACGCTTCATTATTCACCGTCCTCGCTACGAGGTGCTTCAACTGGTCCGAGCATCAACCCAAACGTCGCCAGCACTCGGTTGGCGGCATCTATGCGAAGCGTCATTTTCCCTCGCTCCAATTCAGAAACGAACCGAAGCCCAACACCAGCCAATTCGCCGAGTTGACGTTGAGTTAGATGGTTCGCCAGCCGTCGTTGGCGAACCAACTTCCCGATGTTCTTTGAACTTGTTGTGGCTATGTCGTTCACTGATCCAAGTATCCGATGGCTATGAGGCAATTATCCCGTTCGGGAACACCATATAGTCTACATCGGCATTTGGAGAGGTCAAGCAGCGATTATCCCGAACGGGAATATCACAAAAGACATAGGAGGAATGGCTGCAACGAGAGAATAGCAGACCAGACCGAGCGACACTCCAAACACACATATTCCCGAACGGGAAAAGCATGGCGGCTCGCCCAATGCCACGAAGCTGAAGAGGGGTAGAGGCACCAGGAGGACGTTGGCTCGATTTGCAACCCATAAGTCCAGCGGTGAAAAAGGGGCTGATGGGTTGCAGAATTTTTGCAACCCATCGCTACTGGAATGGGTTGCAAAATCGACTGTTATCTATTTCGCCGTAAAATATTGCGTTACAAGGAGTTATATCAGTGCGAGAGACAGGAGTTGAACCTGCACGGGTTTCCCCACTGGATCCTAAGTCCAGCGCGTCTGCCAATTCCGCCACTCTCGCTCGGGCGTCACTTGTCGTTGCCGCGCAACGCATTGCGAATCGCGATTCGCCGCCCCACACTCGATCGCATTGGAGGCTTGGTATCTAAGATGATACCCCACAAGCTGGCGGTCCGCAAGCCGGACGCGGCTCCGACGCTGCGTCAGCGCACTCGACAGCGGAATCGGAAGACGCCGCCTTGGCCGGGCTCCAGCGGCTTGCTGAGCTCGCAACGCACCGTCTCCGAATCGCCTTCGTTCGGCGCGGTCGAAAACTTCGCGTCCCGACTGCATTGGGCGCTGCCGGCGACGTATTCCAACCGCGTGTTGAGACTGTCGAGAATCGCTACGTTGCCGATCGGTTGGTTGCCGATGTTGTCGAACCGCAAGGTGAAATCGACCTCTTCGCCCGGCTTGGCGAACGGCGTCGACGCCACTTTGACCAGCCGCAATCGCGGACAACCCGGCGGCGAGCTGACCGTGTAGACCGATTCGGCCTGTTCGTAACGCACCTCGGCCGCCGCGCTCTTGCGATCCAACAAGATCTGGACCGCTTGTGTGTGCGACCATGCCAAGGCGGCCGTCGCGCCTCGGGCCAGAAGCGGCATCTCGGTCCGCTCCGAAATCCCTTGGCGAATGATCGACAGGTTTTCGTAGGACTTGAACGAGTCCTGAAATCCCTTGGGCGCCAACAAGGTTGATAGCACATCGCCGCCTTGTTTGCTTCGCAATCCGACCGGAGGTCGCGCGGCGGTTTCCTGGCCCGGCTGTAAGTTTTGTTTCGCATTGGCGACGATCTGCAGCGTGGTCGGCGTGCCAAGCTTCTGCGGCGAACAGACGCCGCCGGCGCGCTGACGTTCCTCGGCGGCCACCAACCCGACGACTTGCCGGACCGCGCCGAATCGCGGGCTGTAGAGATACACCGGATTGCTCGGTTCGACCAGCGTGCGGCCGTCGAGCGTGTCGAAATGCGCCACGGTGTCTTCCATGCCGAGGCCCTGCACTTCGCCGCTGCGGTTGACGCCCGTCGGAACGCCTTCGTCGCCGCCGTCGCGCACGTATTCGTCTTGCGGCCAAGGTTGTCGCAGGCCCGAGGGCGCCCACGGACCTTGCGGCGTGTAGGCCACCGGCGTGTTCGGACGTTCGGTCGGACAAGGCTCGATGGTTTGGGCCGCATAACCGGCGTTCGCCGTCGCGGTCGGTGCGCCGGTGTACGCCTCGGCCGGCATTCTCTGCGCCGCGTGCGGCATCGCCGAGATTCGGCCCGACGCCGGACTGCGACACGAGCAAAGAATCAACGTGCACAGCGCGACGACGGCCAAACGCCACCAATCGGGTCGGGCGGCCTCGTCGGTTTGTGGATCGTGAATGCGACTGGTCATCGCGCGCCCCCCTGCCCTGCTCCTGCGACTTGTCCGGCCACGGCCGACGGCGGGGACAGATTTTGGACTTTCGACGATGGGATCGGCGCTGGCAAGTTGCGAACCGGTTTCGGCATCATCGGCGTCGCGTCGGGCGCAATCGCCGCAAACGGCGGAGAGCCAAAATAGAAACTCGGCTCCAACGTCTCGGACGGTTCGGGTAGTCGCGCGCCGAGCCGCAAAATGGCCACCGGTCGCCCCAATCCATCAGCCACGGCCAACGGGTCTTGCCCCGGCGCGACCTCGAACCATGTCTGCGCCGGTGGATTTTCGCGGGCCGGCAATGCCCGTTCCGGATCCTCAAGATAAATGACCCGCGTGACGAATCGGCCGCCCAGGGCCAGCTTCAAATCCTCTTCGGTGATGTCCACCGGAATGGCGAAGCGGTTTTCCTGACCAATCGGCGCGTAGAGCCGGTCGATCACCTCGATGGTCGGAAACACTTCTTGGCCTTCGGCCAGTCGGATGTTGGTGACCCGCAGGCGATAGACCGCGCCGATCAGCAGACCGGCCTTTCGCGGGCCCGATTGCGGCGCATCGAAGCGGCAGTCCGCAGCCAGCGAGATCAAGGCTCCATGGGGAACCTTGATCTCAACCGGCTGAAAAAACCCGGGCAATGGTCCGCCCCGCTGGAGCTGCCGGCTGCCAATCGCTCCCGGCGGCATTACACCGTGATGGAGATAGTGGACCGGCGGCGACTGAGCCAACAGCGTCGCTGCGGCGCCCAGCCACCAACAAGCCACCATCGCCATCCTGCCGGCAACGCTCCTTCGGCGGCGTCGCATTTCGGTCGCCAGACAGCGGATCGATCGAACCATCGTCACGAGTTGTCAAGGATAAGGTTGAAACGAAGAGTCTTTTTTCACCACAACGTCGCGCCGCCTTTTCGCGGCAGACGATCACTCCGTCGGGCACTCCTTTTCCGAAGCGGCGGGGGTCGTCGTCGCGGCGGCCGATTCCTCGCATTCCGAGGCGCAGTTCGGCTTGACGCACTCGACTTTGTCGCTCAACGGCTGTTTGAAGTATCCCAGGCCCGAGCCGGTGCGCTCGACGATGCGAACGTGGTCGACCGGTTTCGGGTAGCTGTAGCCCGGCACTTGCTTCACATCGATTTGGACCGTTTCGGTCGGTTTCGGCAGATGCGTGCAGGTGTGATTCTTGATCACGTGCTTCCGCAACCCGGCGGGCACACCCATCGGCACGCTCGGCGGACCAGGCAGTCCGATCGGGGTGCCGCACGTCGGCATGCCGTATTGCGGAGCGTTGACGCCGGCGATGTAGTTGCCTGGCATCGTCGACGGACCGCCCACCGGAGCGCCCATCGGCATCGGGGCTTGAGCCGGAACGGCGCCGCCATCGGTCGGACACTGATACGAGGCCCGCGCTACGCCGTTTTCTTGCACCTGGCCGCCGGGTACTTGCAGGTCTTTGTTGCCCAAGCGGACGATGCCCAAGATCGCGCCGCGACGGTCGGCCTCGACGATCGGGTCGACGCCCGGATCGAGCCGAGTGCTGACCAACGTTTCGACGCCGGCCAAGGCCAGCTCTTGATATTCGGGATCCGGCAGATAGATGACTTTGGTCACAAAGTTTCCGGACAACACTTGATCGAAATCTTCTTCGGTGAACTGGACCGGCAAGGCGTTATGCGCCAAGAAGGCCTCGGTACGAGGCATCGCCGGACCGATTTCCAAGGTCGGATACAGTTCGACGCCCGCCCGACCCGGAATGTTGCCGAGCTTCAACCGGTAGATCGCGCCTTGGGGGAAGTTGTATCGGCCCGGACAGGTCAAGGGCTGCGAATCGAACATGCCCGGCGCACTGACGTCCCACGCAACGGCCATGCCTTCAGGCCCAACGAACGCCACCTGCGACGTGGCGGCCTGGACCGGTCCGCCGGGTTGATACATCATGACACCGGGGCCAGGGCCGTCCACGCCCGGTCCGGGATGCATCATCATACTGGCCGGCGGCAGCGTGTTTTGGCACGGCGCATGACAGCCGGCAATGGCGAAACCTGCCACAACGATCGACACGACCAAAGACCTCATAATATCCCCCCTCCAAAAGGCGGCAAACAACCGCAATGATCCGTTTATCCAATATCTCGCGCACCGCTCTCGGGCGCAAAACATCTGTCTGCGGTCTAATCCTCGGCGTGTTACAACGCATTTCTTTGGAAAATTCGGCAAAACTGGCAAAACTCCACCTCGGCCGCACGATTTGCGCAGTTTACCAATGAGATTTTTTCACATATCTGAATGCAGTCGGCCTTGACGCTTCGATGGCCGATCGACTATGCTCCGCCCCCTATTCGTGTTGTTCTTTTGAGAATCACCTTTTTCGGCGGCGGCGTTCGGTTGCACCGTTGGCGGAGAGGCCCCCGTGGAGCTCGTATCAAACGCTCGTTTCTCACACTGTTGGGCAGCAGTTGAAACCATGCAAAGTTCCCTTTCTTGCCGTTTGACGACATGGACGCTTGTGATCGGCATCCTGTCGGGTGCAAGTTGTTCCTCTTCTTCGACGTACAAGGCGGCCTACTTGCCGCCCGAATTGATCGCGCCGGCCTCGTTGGACCTGCAGGCGATCAACTTGGCTGGATTGGCCAAGCCGTCGGTAAGCGTCGAGGTAATTCAGCCGGGCGACGTCTTGGATGTCAGCATGGTCACCGACTATGCGAAGTTAACGACCACGACGACGCCCATCCGCATCCGCGACGACGGCATCGCGGTTCTTCCGTTGGTCGGCGACGTCCTGGTGGCCGGCGCCTCGGTCGAACAGGCGGAACAAACGATCAACGCCGAAAGCATTTCCCGCGGAATTTTCCGCACGCCATGCATCACGGTGACGATGAAACAACCGCGCGTCCGCAAGGTCACGGTCCTTGGGGCGGTCAAAAAGCCGGGCACCTACGAATTGCCTCGCGGCTCGACATCTTTGATGGCGGCGTTGGTGGCGGCCGAAGGCTTGACCAAAGAGGCCGACACCTTGGTGGAAATCCGATCCACCGACACCCGTCACATGGCGGCGGTGATGCCGGGCAACAACAGCCAACTGGTCTCCTACCCGCCCGCCCAACCTACGTCGCCCGAGCCGCAATCGATGAAGGTCGATCTCACCGCGGTCGCCGCCGGAGCCGTTACGATTCCCGAATTGCACGACGGCGACGTCGTCAACGTCACGAAACGCACGTTGCCGGCGATTCACGTCATCGGCTTGGTCCACAAGCCCGGCGAATATCCGTATCCGCCCGATCAAGAGATTCGGGTTCTCGACGCCCTGGCCCTCGGTGGCGGCGTCTCCAATCCCGTCGCGGAAAATATCCTGGTGATTCGTCGCGCGCCAAACGCCAAGGAGCCCGTGCGAATCGCCGTCAGCCTACAAAATGCGAAAAACGGCAGCGACAACATCACCTTGGCGCCGGGCGACACCGTCACCGTGGAACAAACGGCGATGACCGCTGTCGTCGGCATCCTCCAATCGTTCGTTCACGTCGGCGTCGGCGCCGGCATGTATTATTGACCCCCCGGTTCCAACGTTCCATGGTTCGCGCGGATCGAAACACCGTCGAGACATTTTTGCTTCAGGTGGTCGATGGCTGCCTGGCCGGGGTAATTTTTCTCGTGCCGTTGGCGATGGGCGGACGTCACGCAATCGGCCAGTGGCTGCTGACCGTGTTGTGCACGACCGCCGCCGCGGCCTGGGCCTTGCGTCGGACGCTGCGCGGCGATCCGGTGGAGCGACCGGGCTGGACCTTCGCACTGGCGTTGGCCGGGTTCGCCTTGTTGACGTTGCAACTCGCGCCGCTGCCGCCCTGGCTGCTTGCGATATTGTCGCCGCGCCGAGCCGACTTGTTGCCGCTGTGGAACTCGTCACCCGACGGCCTTGGCCCTTGGCCTTGTCTTTCGCTGACGCCGTTCGAGACTCGGACGGGATTGGTGTTGTTTCTCGACTACGGGCTTTTATTTGTCGTGGCGTCGCAGCGGGCCACCCGCCTCGAAGATGTCGAACGGTTCTTGCGGTGGATTGCCATGGCCGCCGTCGGAATGGCCGTTTTCGGGCTCGTCCAACTGGCCGCGTCCAATGGCAAATTTTTCTGGTTCTACGAACACCCCTTCAGCAACACGGTAGGCGCGGCAAACGGCAGTTTTTCAAACCGGAACCATTTTGCACATTTTCTGGCCTTGGGCATCGGCCCGTTGATCTGGTGGCTTCAGGACCTTTCGGCTCATGCGACCAAACCGACAAACCAATTCGCCCGCGCCGAGGCTCCGACTTTCTCATGGAAACCCTTCCTGTGGACGGCGGCTTTGGGACTTGTGCTGCTGGCCGGCTTGCTGTCGCTCTCCCGAGGCGGCGTCGTCTCGCTGTTCGCGGCGGCAGCCGTTTGCACGGCGGTCTGCTATCGCGTCTCCGCCCTCAGCGGACGATTTCTGGTCGGTTTGACGGTCGCCGCCCTTGCGGTCGGCGGCGTCTTGACCGTCGGCGGATTCGATCAGGTCGGTCACCGAATGGACGACTTGTGGGGTGAATCGCTCGACCGACTGGACCATGGAGACGCCCGAAGAACGATTTGGGCCAATGCGATCAAGGCGGCGTCCGACGAACCGTTGCTGGGGACGGGCGTCGGGAGTTTCTCGAATGTCTACCCGATGTACGACGGCTCTTTGCCCGACGAAGGCGTCGAATGCACGCACGCCGAAAACGGTTACCTGCAAAAAGCGGCCGAGACCGGACTGGTTGGGCTGGGATTGACGCTGATCGGCCTGGGCACGGCCGTCGCTTGGTGCCTTCGCGGCATGGCGGCTTCACAACCGACGCGACGCCAGCTTTGCGCCGCAGCCATTTTGGCCGGATTGACCGCCGCAACGGTCCACAGCTTTGTCGATTTCGTTTGGTACGTCCCGGCCTGCATGGCTTTTGTCGTGCTGTTGGCCGCTTGCGCCAAGGCGTTGAATCGTGAAGCGGCATGGAAGACGGAACCGGAAAAGCGTCGCGAGGCGAGTCCCGTCCGTTCGTTCTCGCTGCTGCACGCGGCCGTCGCGCTGCTGCTTGCGGCGTTGGGTCTTGCCGCAACAGCCGAACGACTCGGACCGGCGGTGGCCCAGGTCTATTGGGATGACTATCTGGTGGCTTTCAAGAAAGCAAACGCCCAACCGTACGGGGACGACGCTTCGGCATGGACGGACCCCACCGTGCTACGGCGATGGATCGCCTGTTTGGACGCAGTGGTCCGCTGGCAGCCGACGCACGCAAAGGCCCGCTTGACACTGGCCGAACAACATCAGCGACTGTTTGAATCGCTGCAACTCCACGGCGAGAATCCGATGTCCTTGGCCAACCTGCGCGACGCCGCAATTCGGTCGCATTTCCCTTCGCGTCAGGCGTTGGCGGCGTGGCTTGACCGAGCCGTGGGCCCCCACTGGAGCCATCTCGATCTCGCTCGGCGACATGCACGTGCGGCGTTGGCCTCGTGTCCGCTGCAAGGCCGAGGCTATGTGTATCTGTCGGATCTCGCGTTTCTGGTCGGCGGCGACGAGGATTCGCAACGAGCCTGTCTGCAACAGGCGATTCGCGTGCGCCCCTACGACGGCGCGGTGTTGTACGCCGCAGCCGCCGAGGCGATGCTTCGCGGCGACACCGCCGGATGGCTCGAATGCTCGAAGCGAGTGTTCCAGTTCAGTCACCGCCAGCAGCGGCAATATCTGCTCGCATTGACAGCCCAGTTGCCGACGGAGAATTTGCCCGACATCGCGGAGTTCCTGACGCACGAGTTCCACCCGGATCGGACGACGCTGCAATTTTTGTGCGATCTTTGTCAGAAACGCTGCCCGGCGAATCGGTTGACGCCGCTGTTGCAATACTCCGCCGAACAGGCTCGCCAGGAGGCTCTGTCGCTGAAAGGCGGCGAGGCGGCCATCGCATGGCTCGACGCCAATGATTTTTATCGCCGACTTCGGGATGCCGACGCCGCCCTGCAATGCGCTCGCAACGCGGCGAAATGCGATCCTAATTGTTTTCAGGCCCATCTGCGGCTTGGACTCGATTTGCTCGGACAGCAGCAGTTTGCCGAAGCCGAACCGCATCTGCGGTGGTGCAGGCAACGCAGGCCCAACGATCAAAGCATCGAAAACAAACTCCGTGAAGCGTTCAAAGGACGAATCGAAAACCAACGCAACGCCGCCGCCAACGCGGCATCGCTCCAATGACGATGACTCCGCAAGAACCGTTTGTGGACATCCACTGTCATTTGCTGCCCGGCCTGGACGACGGCCCCGCGACGTTCGACGCCGCGCTGTCCATGGCCGAACGAGCCGTCTCCGAAGGAATTCGGACCATCGTGGCCACGCCGCACCAGTTGGGCAGCCACCGACACAACACCGGCGCCGTGGTCCAAGAAACGGCCTCGCGGCTTCAAGCGGCATTGGACCAGCGCGGCGTGCCGCTGCGCGTGTTGCCGGGCGGCGAGATGCGGATCGAACCTGATCTAATCCAGAGCCTTCGAGCCGGCCAGACGCTCACGTTGGCCAATCGCCGCCGCCACGTATTAATTGAATTGCCCACCGACGTCTATCTGCCGCTCGATCGATTGTTGAGCGACCTACACGCGTCCGGACTGGTTGCGATCCTTGCACATCCCGAACGCAACCGCGGCCTACAGCGCAGCCCCGAGCTGTTGCGGCCCTTGGTTCGGCACGGTTGCTTGCTGCAAATCACGGCGGGAAGCCTGGTCGGCCACTTGGGCGACCATGCGCGTCAACTGGCCGAAAAGCTCGTACAACAGGGACTCGTCCATTTCGTCGCCACCGACGCCCACGACACACACAATCGGCCGCCGGCGTTTCAAGAGGCCTTTCGTCGCGTCGGCGAGCTAGCCGGCCAAGAAACCGCCTTGGAAATCTGCTGCCACAACCCCGCCAGCGTCGCGGCAGGCGGAGACGTGGTGGTCGGCGTTCGTCAAATTGCAACGAAACGAACGAATTTGACTTTTCGGCTGTTTCAAACGTTCTTTTCAGAAACGATGGTCCGTTGGCCGATAAAGCAGAAACACAGCGTTGAGCC
Organism: Planctomycetaceae bacterium; assembly: GCA_021372005.1. Classification (GTDB taxonomy): domain Bacteria; phylum Planctomycetota; class Planctomycetia; order Pirellulales; family Thermoguttaceae; genus JAJFVC01. The sequence goes on from JAJFVC010000080.1 coordinate 19,475, forward strand.
GTTTTTGAGAATGTAAGTTAGGCAATTCGCAAAAATTGCATAACACAAAAAGCCTGGCGAAACTATTTTTGGGCAGAGAGGGATTTATCCCTCGAAAATCGCGTAAGGAAAGACTATGAAAAGATTTCAAAATGTGTTGGTTACGCTGGCGGTCTTTGGAATGTGTTGTCCTCAGCTGGCATGGTCCGCCACCCCAACGACATCCGCGCCCCTAGTGACAGACATTGCCTTGGCCGATGGGGGCATGTTGAATGGAAAGGTTGTTGATGCGCAAGGCGCAGGCATTGGTGGCGTTCCGGTGGTGGTCAAATCACAAAATCGCAACGTGGCGGCCGTAACGACGGCGCCCGACGGAACTTTCAGCATCCAGGGCCTCAGCGGCGGTGTCTATCAGATTGCAGCCGTCAACGGTCACGGTGTTTATCGACTCTGGGCCGCTGGAACCGCACCTCCGATCGCGCTGACTTCCGCCACCGTCTACAGCCAAGAAAACCCGGTTGACGGCAAGACGGTCGTCTACACCCAAGCGAGCGACCAGACCACTGGTTGGTCCCCCAAAATGTTGTTGACCAACCCGGTCTTCATCGCCGCGGTGGTGGCTACTGCCATTGCCGTGCCCGTTGCGTTGGCCAACTCCAACTCGAATCCCAAGAGTTCTTGATTCCGAACTACGAGAGCTGCAAGCCGGCAACCACCCCAGCATACGGAGACGCTCGGATCACGAAGGCGTCCCGCATGGCGTCTGCTGTTCCGACGCCGTTTCGACGTGGGTCTCCAAAAAATCGACCAATCGAGCCGCACGCGACGGTTGCTGGAGTTTTCGCAAGGCGTCGTGTTCCAATTGACGGACGCGCTCGCGCGTGACCGAAAAAATCTTCCCTACTTCGGAGAGCGTATAAGGGCAACCGTCGGAAAGCCCGTAACGCAATCGAAGAATTTCCCGCTCGCGATAACTAAGCGTCTGCAACGCCTGTTGAATTTCGGTCTTCAGCAGGCGATGTCGGAACTCGGCTAGCGAATCGCCGCGGTGGTCCTGCAGCGTTTCACCCAGATCGTCTTCGCTCCGCCCCGACATGGGCGCGTCCAACGACACAGTCACCCGATTCGCCCGCATCGCATGCGACGCGGCGGCGACGGTCAGCCCCGCGGCTCGCGCGGTCTCTTCCAACGTGGGCCGTCGGCCATGCTGTTGCGCGGCGCGGTGGTGGGCCGAAAGCACCCGGTCCACGTTGGCTAGCATGTAGGCCGGTACGCGCACCGTGCGGCTGTGTTCGGCAATCGCCCGACTGATGGCCTGTCGAATCCACCAGGTTGCATAGGTCGAAAACTTGAACCCTTGAGCCGGCTCGAATCGGTCGACTGCGCGCAACAGGCCCGTGTTGCCCTCCTGAATCAAATCGAGAAAACTCAGCCCCCGGTTGCGATATCGCTTGGCGATCGAGACGACCAGTCGCAGATTGGCCACTGAAAACTCGCGCCGCGCGCGATGATAGACCTCGCGCCTCGCGGCAATGCGATCCAACCGCCGATGCAGCGTCTTCGGCGTTTCTCGCGTCATTCGCATCAGACGTCGCAGGCGTTTTTGAACGTCGTCTTCGCATCCGGCATCGTTCCGCCCCCGCGAAGCCCATTGCCACCGCAGGTCGCCTATTTGCCGTTCGAGTTGACCGAGCCGATCGACGAATCGCTCTAGATGTTCGCAGCGAACGGGCGTTTCCTCGGCCAAACGCACCGCCTTGGCGCGGCGATACGCCAATCGACGCCGGACGGGCCGCCGAACTTGCGGCGAACGTCGGCGATCGGTCGCCTGGAGGAAATCGGCCAGGTTGCGTCGTCCGAAGTCTTGGAGCGTGCGTACGTTGGGACGCAGCGCGGCCCAACGTCGGAGATGCTCGGGAGCGAGATCTCTCGCACCTTCGCAAACCGCCGTTCGTTGGACCCGACCTTCGGCAACCCTGGCCAACAAAGCCGCGGCCGATTGGAGCACGTAATCGGTCGCCAGCATCGCCCGCCGGTAGTCGGCGCGCAACCGCTCGATGCGACAAGCCGCTTCGAGTTCTTCCCGCCGAGTCATCAGCGGAATGCGACTCATTTGAGTCAGATAGAGTTGGACCGTCTCGGACGGGCGTCCGTCCATCGCAGCCTCCTCGCGGCGACCGTGCGCGGTCGCTAAGTCTGTTCCCATTGCCTTCATCATTGTACGCAAAACGGCAAGTCCCGGTTCGTCGCCTGATGGACATTTTTCCGATCGGAGGGGTTCACGTCCCTGCGGCCACTCCCTTGTGAAAAATCGAGCTTCTTGTTACAAGGACACTTGGTTGGGGCAAAAAGCTGTTCTGCGATGTCGAACATTCTATGTTTTGCGCGACTTTGCCCATGACCGACGATCTGCGAAAAACCGATCCCGCCCCGTGCGGCTTCACAATCATCGAGTTGCTCGTGGTCGTCACCATCCTCGGCATCCTGATCGCACTGTTGCTTCCGGCGGTCCAGGCGGCCCGCGAAACCGCCCGACGGATGCAGTGCCAAAACAACCTCCGACAGCTCGGGCTGGCGCTGACGGGTTATGAAATCCAATGGTCCCTGTTCCCGCCCAGTTCATGCTGGCCCTCGGGCGTCGACCCCAACGACGCGGGACAATTGGGCAATCTCCAGGCAAATTGGGCCATTCTGATCCTTCCGTTTTTGGACCAGCAGACGCTATACGGCCGCTTTGATTTGAGCCGTCCGATCCCCGACGCCGCCAACGCAACAGCCCGCTCGCAGACCTTGGCCGTGATGCTCTGTCCGAGCGACGCCTACAACGCCCGACCGTTTCAAGGCAGCCAAAGCGTCCAAACTGCTGCGTTGGGCGACGGCTGGGCTCGCGGCAATTACGCCGCCAACGCCTCGTTGGGCCAGATGTGGCACACGTCCAACGCCGCCAGCAGTCCATGGTATTGGGCGGCCCTGCCCAGTTCGCCGGGCTGGAACAATCCGAATCTGCGCGGCGTCATGGGTGCAAATGTGTCGATCGGGTTGCCGCAGATGACCGACGGCGCCAGCAACACGGTGCTGGTGGGCGAGATCCGCGCCGGCGTGACCGATTTCGACGCCCGCGGCGTTTGGGCGATGTCCGGGGCGTGTCCCAGCGCCTTGTGGGGCCACGGCGGCATCACCGGCGGAACCTACCTCGGCGACGACTATGGCCCGAACTGCTCGGACCCCAAGGCCGACGATGTGGTCGCATGCAGCGCGATTCGCACGACCGTCGGCACATCGGACGGCGACGCATTGGTCCGCGAGGGAATGCCTTGCTATGACGGTGACTACGCGAACACGCAACAAACCGCCCGCAGCATGCACCCCGGCGGGGTCAACGTCTGCCTGGCCGACGGCAGCGTGCATTGGCTGAGTGATGCGATCGAGGTCCGCCCCAGCACGGCCGGCGCACTGTCGGTTTGGGACCGGCTCATGGCGTCGGCCGATGGGTTGCCGATTGCGGCAGACCAATGGTGAACTCGGCGCCGCGGCCAGCGGTTTCCGACACGTCGATTCGGCCGCCATGGTTGGTGACGATCCGCCATGCCTTCGACAATCCCAGCCCCAGGCCGCGTCCGGCTTGCCGCGCGGAATAGAACGGGTCAAACAGGTGGCGGCGTTCCTCGGGCCGAATGCCGGGCCCATCGTCGCGGACGCGAATCTTGACTTGCGAGCCGTCCGTCGCCGCGTCGAGTTCGATGCGGCCGCCGTGGCCCAGCGACTCCAACGCGTTTTGGCACATCGCCCGCAACGCGACGCTCAACTGCGCGGGGTCCACCTCCAACCTCAGCGGCCCGTCCTCGCCGACGCGCGACAGCGAGGTCTCTTGCGCGGCGGCCCGGTCCGAAAGATCGGCCACCAAGGCGTCGAGCCATCCGATCAACTCGATCGTCTGCCGCTCGGGCTTCGGCGGCCGGGCGAACAGCATCATGTCGGCGATCATTTCGTAGACGCGCATCGCCTGCGCACTGATCAGCGCTAACGCGTGGCGGCGTTCCGGATCGGTCTCTTCGCGCAACAGCAGTTGCGCACGGCCCGAGATAACCGTCAGCGGATTGTTGATCTCATGGCCGGCGCCCGCGGCGAACTCGGCCATCGCTTCGAGCTTTGCGGCTTCCAACGCGCGCTGGAAATCCTCGTCATAGGGCGGAACCATCGCAAAACCGCCAATCGTTGAGCGCGTTGCCGGTCAATCTCAAGCAGGATTCTCTTAGGCGGCCGAGGCTTCGATGTCCAGATGCTGGCACATCCGCTCGACCAACCGCTCGACCTCGAACGGCTTGTGCATGAAGTCGTTCGCGCCGGCGGTCCGAAGCTCGCTGACTTTGTCTTCTTCGACCATGCCGGAGATGCAGATGATTCGGACGTCGTCCATGCTCTTGTCGCTGCGGACCCGCTGGCAAACTTCCTTGCCGTTGATGTCGGGCAGCATCACGTCCAACACGATCAGGTCGGGGTGATATTCCTTGACCATCATGCCGGCGTCGAAGCCGTTGTTGACGCTTCGGGTCTCGAACCGCCCGTCGCGCTCCAACGCGTCGGTGATCAGCTCGACCAACTCGGCGTCGTCGTCGACGATCAGCACCTTCCGCTTGCCGCTTTCCAGCGCGTCGGTCGGGATGCCGTTGTCGCGCATGAACATGTAGAGCTGATCGCGAGGAATCCGACGGAACCGGCTGCCCGGCACCCGGAAGCCCCGCAATTGTCCCGAGTCAAAACAACGAATAATGGTTTGTTGGGAAACCTTGCAAATTTTGGCCGCTTCACCGGTCGTGAACACCGTTTTCATGCTTGATCCCTCATTGCCGGTCGCGTTCGACGACCAGCCGTAGCGAGCCTCCCCGGGAAAAAAGCCGTCCACGCATGGCCGCCGCAATCCTTTGCGCATCGCCCCACCTGAAACCAGGTGAATCGCACCATCGAATTGCCGCCCGTTGCAGACGATCCAGGGGACTCTGGTCCTCCGTGTTAAACTGGCCTAGAACTCGCCTTGAGTTCACGCCTACCGCAGACCTCTCACATCGTGAAGTCACACGTAAACGGCAGGGTCGTCCGGCCCTTCCAGCATTGCCGAACTTACCAACCAGGGCCAATTATAGCTATCTTCCCGAGCCTGTCAATATCACTAGCATTTCCCTAAACCACAGCAACAACGCTGGTTAGGGAAGAGAGGAAAGAATTATCTGCGTCACCGCCGCGTCCGAAGCCATCGGTCGGCAGAACCGTCCTCGGCCAATGCCGGATCGCACCGTTTGGCCGACCACGAAGGACGTCCGAACGTCGATTAGGCGGTCTTCGTGATCGCTTCGGCGGTAGCCGGCAGCGGAACCAGTCGCTCGCGGCCGCAAACGATCTCGTCGGTCACGAGATAACGGCTGCCAGCCGGCTGATCGGGCAACTCGAACATGATGTCGAGCATCACCTCTTCGATGACCGATCGCAAGGCACGAGCGCCGGTGTCCTTGTCGAGGGCCCGCTCGGCGATGGTCCGCAGCGCGGACTCGGTGAAGCCAAGCTCGGCGTTTTCCATGGAGAACAAGGCTTGATACTGTTTGACCAAGGCGTTTTTCGGCTCGGTCAACACGCGCACCAGCGCTTCGCTGTCCAGCGGACGCAAGGACGAGACGACCGGCAGTCGGCCGACCAGTTCGGGAATCATGCCAAACTGCAGGATGTCGTCGCTGGTCACTTGGGCCAACAGATCGCCCAACTCCATCTCATCGTGGCCGACGCCTTCCTGGGTGAAGCCAATGGTGCGTTTGCCCAATCGGCGACCGATGATGTCGTCCAATCCGACGAACGTGCCGCCGCAGATGAACAGGATGTTGCTGGTGTCCATCTGAATGTATTGCTGTTCGGGATGCTTGCGGCCGCCCTGCGGCGGGACATTGGCCACGGTGCCTTCGAGCATCTTCAACAGAGCTTGTTGAACGCCTTCGCCCGAGACATCCCGAGTAATCGACACGTTTTGGCTCGTCTTGCCGATCTTGTCGATCTCGTCGATGTAGAGGACGCCGCGCTGGGCAGCTTCGATGTCGAAATCGGCGGCGTGCAGCAACTTCAGAAGCAGGTTTTCGACGTCCTCGCCCACGTAACCGGCTTCGGTCAACGTGGTGGCGTCACCGATGGCGAACGGCACATCGAGGATGCGAGCCAGCGTCTGGGCCAACAGCGTTTTGCCCGATCCGGTCGGGCCGATCAGCAGGATGTTCGACTTGTCGATTTCGACGTCCGAGCCGCTGGCGCCGTGCATCAGACGCTTGTAATGACTGTGGACTGCGACGGCGAGAATTTTTTTGGCGTGTTCCTGCCCGATGACATACTGATCCAACTGAGAGACGATCTGCCGCGGAGTCGGGATTTTGTTGAACAGCGGCTTGCTGGTTCCGCGCCGGCGACGTTCCTGTTCGAGGATCGACTGACACAAGTCGATGCATTCACCGCAAATGTAGACGTCGCCGGGCCCTTCAACCAGCGGGCCGACGTCTCGATAGCTTTTACGACAGAAGGAACAGAAAGCGTTTTTCTTGGTGGGGCCGGTTCCGCGGCGTCCTCCGCTGAAGTCACGTCCTGACGGCATGCCTTTTCCCTTTCCGGGTCGCGCGTGCGATGTTGTTCGTTGATGTTCTTGGGATTACCCTTCCAAGCTGCATTTCACGCAAAATCGTCCAACCTCGCCGCACCGGCGCGATTGGCGTCAGTCGTCCTAACTTTTTTCCTCGTTATCCTTTAACTCTTCTTGGAGCTCTGATGCCAAGGTAGTTTTTATTGTTCGGTATTCTTCGTCGCTCAGGCCACCCCGAGAATGTAATTCGCGGAATTTTGAGAGCCATTGACTCGCGCGAGGTTCGTTCTGTAGGGGCTTGGGGCGAATTTTTTCTAAAACGTAGACGGCCACGGCCAAGAGAATAGCCAACACGGCAAGCCATAGAACGATCTGTTCCGGATCTGCCGCCCAAAAACGTTCCATGCCGCCGATCGCTGCCCCCAAGGGAAGTGCTAGAGACAATTCCACAGAAACCTCTTCCGCCACGATACCCTTATTATGCACGCCACCCCCTCAGGAGTCCAGCAAATGGACGCCGTGATCGCCATAGCCAGGGGCAATTTTTATTTTTTCGCACACCCCCCAAGGTTGAATTGACACATTCTTGGGACCGCTTTATTCTTATACGCAGTTACCCCCATTATTGGGATGACCGGAAAAAAATTCCGTCCGCCCCCTGCAAAGCAACCCGACAGGCGACTTCTCCGCCCCCTAACCAGGAAAGGCGCCGTGAGAGATGCCCATCCACTTTGCTTGCCCCCATTGTGGCGTGCCGACTGTGGTTGACGATCGATTTGCCGGCGAAATGGGTCCTTGCGCCCACTGCGGCAAACCCATCACGATTCCCTCGCCGCCGCCCCATCAACGTTGGTCGGAACGCCGCGCGCGGTGGTGGTTTTGGATGGCGCTTATGCTGTTGGCCGCCGGAGCCGCCGCCGTGCTGTTGGTGGCCGGACTGATGTACTGGCCCACATTGCGAATCAACCGCGAGGTGGCCCCTCGCATGCAATGCCTCTACAATCTCCAGCAGATCGCCTTGGCCATGCGGCAGTACGAATCGGTCAACGGCAGTTTTCCGCCCGCCTATGTGGCCGATCAACAAGGCAACCCCCTGTATAGTTGGCGAGTGCTCCTGCTTCCTTATTTGGGCTACCAAGATTTGTATGATCGATTTCGGTTGAATGAATCGTGGAATAGTCCGGCGAATCGGCCCGTTAGCGACTTGACGCTCGATGTGTTCCAATGTCCCGCCCAATCTCGACGGCAGGCGCCGACGACGAACTATCTGATGGTGGTTGGACCGCACACGATCGCCGGCGGCGGCGTCCCTCGCCGACTGGCCGAAATTGTCGACGGTCTGGCCAATACGATTCTCGTGGTCGAATCGGCCGATTCGGACATCCACTGGGCCGAACCGTCGGATCTGCCGTTCGACCAGTTGGACTTCACGATCAACCACGGCGAACACCGGGCGATCAGCAGCCACCACGCCGAAGGCGCCAACGCGGCATTCTGCGACGGCTCGGCACGGCTGCTGAAAAACTCAATCTCCCCCAGCCTGATCCGCGCGATGTTGACCATCGACGGCGCCGAGACCATCCCGCCGCCCGACTTTTAGCCCCATCTCTCAATCGGAGCCAACGCCCTCTTGTTTTTCTTCGGCCATTCCGACGATCGTTCGACGGCCCTTTCCCGCTCAAGTGCTGCGATCGTTACAACCGATACGATTTCTGTGGCGCTGTCGAGCGGCACGACGCCGGTCAAACAGCCCGCCAGAGGGGTCTCATGCGGTTGCCACCGATTTCCTTATCGCTGCTTGCGCTCCTGACGGCCTGCCCGTGGGCCGCCGCGGCCGAGCCGCCTATTTCGACGGTTCGGCAGTCGCTGTTTGCGATCCCCTACCGAATTGACCAAACCGGCGGCGATGCGTCGCGGCAGCCGGTCGAAGTGCAACTGTTCGTCTCGACGGATCGCGGCAAGCGTTGGCAGATGTACGCCCGGGCGATGCCCAATCAGCAGCGGTTCATGTTCCGCGCCGGCGGCGACGGCGAGTACTGGTTCGCCATCCGCACGGTCGAACGTTCCGGCCAGGCCCGGCCCGAGTCGATCGCCACGCCTGGGCTGCGTGTGATCGTCGACACGCGCGGTCAGAACACAAAATCGCCGAACGCCGTCGGACCATCCGGGACCCAAACCGCGTCCAACAATTCTCCTTCCCCATCGAACTCCAACGCCAATTCCAACGGACAGGGTTCCGTGGCCATCGCGATCAATCCGGCCATCGGCCGCAAGGCCTCGAACTCCGAGGGCCCGACGTTCGGCGTCAATGCGAACTCCGACGTGCCGCAAGGCGAACATCCGCGCATGGTCAACTCGCTCACATTCGAGTTGGATTATGATGTCGAATCGGTCGGCCCATCGGGCATCGGTCGGGTCGAACTTTGGGGCACGCGCGATGGCGGCCGCTCTTGGCGACGATACCGCACCGACGGCGACCGCCGCAGTCCGCTGGTGGCTCACGTGGACGATGAAGGTGTCTATGGATTTCGCGTGGTCGTGACCAACGGCTCGGGACTCGGAGGCAAAGCGCCCGCGGCCGGCGATCTGCCCGATCTGTGGATCGGCGTGGACCAAACCAAACCGACCGCACGGATCGTCTCGGCCCAGCAAGGCGTCGACGCCGAGGCCGGACGGTTGATCATCGCATGGCAAGCCGACGACCAAGCGCTGGCCGCCCGACCGGTTTCGCTGTCGTTCCGCGCCGAAACATCGGGCCCGTGGCTGCCGATCGCCAGCGGCTTGGAGAACACGGGCCGATACGCTTGGCCGATCGACGGCCGCACGCCCGCCCAATTCTACCTGCGGCTGGAAGTCCGCGACGAAGCCGGCAACGTAGGCGTCTATCAAACGTCCGACCTGGTGACCGTCGATCAATCGCGTCCCAAGATCCGCATCCGCGACGTCCGCCCGGTCAGCCGCAACGGCGGCTAGCGACCGC
>JAJFVC010000006.1 GCA_021372005.1 Planctomycetaceae bacterium
TGCCGGCGGCTTGGCTCTTCATCTTCGTGCCGGTCACGGTCTGGATGGCCTTCATCACCCGCGCGCCGGCCTGGGGATAGCCACTGTATTCCAGCAGCATGGAAGCGGCGCTGATGGCCGCGATGGGGTTGATGATGCCCAGTCCGGTGTACTTCGGAGCGCTGCCGCCGATGGGCTCGAACATGCTCACGCTCTTGGGGTTGATGTTGCCGCCCGCGGCCACACCCAGGCCGCCCTGGATCATGGCGGCCAGGTCGGTGATGATGTCGCCGAACATGTTGCCCACCACGATGGTGTCGTAGTAGTCCGGGCTCTTGACCATCCACATGCAGCAGGCGTCCACGTGGTTGTAGTCGGTTTCGATGTCGGGATATTCCCGAGCAACCTCTTGGAACGTGCGCCACCACAGGTCGTGACCGTAGGTCAACACGTTCGTTTTGGCCACCAGCGTGAGCCGTTTCTTTTGGTTGCGCTTTCGCGTGTATTCAAAAGCCCAGCGGACGCAGCGTTCGCAACCTTTGCGCGTGTAGACGGCGGTCTGCATCGCCACTTCGTCGGGCGTGCCCTTTTTCATGATGCCGCCGATGCCGACGTACATGTCTTCGGTGTTTTCGCGCACGACGACGAAGTCGATGTCCTTCGGCCCCTTGCCGGCCAGCGGGGTCTCGACGCCGGGGAACAACTTAACCGGCCGCAGGTTGATGTATTGGTCGAACCGGAACCGAAGCTCCAAAAGCAGACCTTTTTCGAGGACGCCGGGCGGGACGTCGGGATGGCCGACGGCGCCCAACAAAATCGCCGGATAGCGGCGCAACTCGTCGAACGCGCCGGGCGGCAGGATCTCGCCGGTCCGCAAATACCGCTCGCCGCCGAAGTCAAAATCCTTCAGTTCGAGCTCGATGCCCTCCAACGCGGCGACCGCCTTCAAAACTTTCACGCCCTCGGCGGCCACCTCCGGACCCGTGCCGTCGCCGCCAATCACCGCCACTCGAAGTCGCTCGCTGCTCATGGTTGTTCTCACCGTGGGAGGACAGGTCGCCAATCCGTCCTCAACAACTGAACCTGATTTTTTCAAAAAGCCCGGGACCGATTCGGCCATCCGTCCCTAACGCCAAAACAGTGATTTTAACCGTTTTGGGTCCCGTTCACAAGCCGCGGGCGCCTGACCAGATGCCGCGTCGGGCGGCCTTCGCCTCCGATTCGGCCCGGCGAAATCGCTCTTTTTTCGCCTCGGCGTAACGATACCAAAGTTCGGCCCGGGCCAGGCCCGCGCGGATCAGCTCTTCGTTGAGCATCCGATCGTCGCACCACACGTAGGCCAGCAGCCGGCCGTATTTGTCATGCCGCTCGGCGTCGAATTCCAGCCGCACTTGGTTCTGGCCGTCCGCCAAAAACTTTCGCGTAAACGCCGTCGCCTCGGGCCCCCACGGTTCGACGGGCCAATTCGGCTTGACCGTCTCGGGCGTGTCGGCGCCGATCAGCCGCACGCGTTGCTTGCCGTCGGCCAACACCAAGGTGTCGCCGTCGACCACGCGCGCCACGCGATGCAGCGAAGCGTCGACCGGTTGCGTCGGTTGATCCCACGGCGTCCTCGACGGCCAAGTCCTCCAGAGACTCAGCATCGAGACGGCTAGAATCACCAGAACGGCTTGCCACGGATGGCGCGGCAAACGTCCTTTGGGAAGAGGCACCATGAAAAGCTGCAAACCACCGGGACTCTAATTGCTGCTGAAACCAAAGGCCTTGGCGGCTTCGCGTCCCAGCGGATTTTTCAAAAACTTCCGGCGACATTCGGGACACAGATCGAAACGAAGCTGCTGATACACGTCATCGCCGATCTGATCGTTCGACGAATCCTCCATGCGCTCCAAGATGTCTTGGATTTCCTCGAGGTGATCGCGGTCGCTTTCGTCTCCGTCATCGGTCGTCGACGGGTCGAACGCGGCGTACACCTCCATTTTCACAACGTAACGGAGATCGTCTTGCGGATCCAATTCCCGCTTGCACAGGTCACATGAGTATCGGATCATTATCCCCGCTCCCAAAATATAGGACAGGTTGCGAGCCTGTCTCCGTTTGAAGGGCAGGTTGCGGGCCTGTCCTTTTCGGCGGCACACGTCGTCGACTTGCGCCGCGAAACAAAACATCCTGTTCCGTTCCCAACGGACTTCTTTCATCCTAATGCCGAATGCGGGATGCTGACAAGCCAACCCCCACGAATTTTTTCGTGATGTTTTTTACGTCCCCCCGAGGGTCAATCAATCATCACGAATTCCCCCCTCTGGCATCAACCGGGACGATCGGCTAAAATAGAAGAAGGTCATGGAAGCGACGCAAACACCGCCCAGCCGGTTGGAAGGCTCCAACGGGTCGGGGAAGTGGAGTTTCAGTCGTGCAAGCAGCGGTTTCCATCGCTGATCCACGCGTTCCACGGACTTCCGGCAGTCCGCGAAAGAATGTTGTTGTCGCGTCTCGGCCCGCGGTTCGCCCGACCGGCTCGCTCTCGTGCAGCGTGTTGGTGCTCAATCGGCTTTTCATGGCCGTCCATGTGGTCAACGTACGTCGCGCCTTCGGGCTGCTCTGCCGAGAAATGGCCGAGGTGATTCACCTCGAAGAAGAGAAGTTCTCGACTCATTCGTTCGACTCGTGGCGCGAACTGAGCGAGTTGCAGGTCAAAACCAAACGGCCCGAGGACGATTGGATCCGCTCGGTTCAATTCGAGGTGCGGGTGCCGCGAGTCATTCGGCTGCTGAAGTTCGATCGGCTGCCGAAACAAAAACTGCACCTAAGCCGCCGCAACGTGCTGGCCCGCGACGACCATCTGTGCCAATACTGCGGCCGGCATTTTCCGACCCACCTGCTGAGCATCGACCACGTCGTGCCGCGAAGCCGCGGCGGCGCCACCACTTGGGAAAATGTCGTCTGCGCGTGCTTGTCGTGCAACACCAAAAAAGGCGGGCGAACCCCCCACGAAGCCCACATGAAACTGATCCAGACGCCGCAACGTCCCAAACGCAATCCGTTGCTGCTGATGAAGCTCGACAATCCGAAATACAAATGCTGGAGAATTTGGCTGGACGGCGCATGTTGGGAAGTTGGAGCAAAAGACTAACTGCCCTCGCCGTGCCAATTTCCGATCTTTTTCACGCGTCGCAGCCAAAAGATGGGCATACTAGACAAGCTGCTTAATCGCGCTTGCTTCTTCGAGCGAGACCGTTTACAATCAATGAGCGACCTGCTTATCTTCACAGAAGCCTGCGAAAAGTCGAACAGGTCGCGGCTTGGATGCCGGCCGCTTGTGGAACCGGTTCGTTTGGTCCTCTTGCCTGATTGACTGAACAAAGCACGAGGAAGCCTAGCGTGGCGCTCTCCGAAATTGACCGAACGCTGCTGGATCGATGCCTGCAACGAAAGCCTCGGGCCTGGGAGGATTTCGTCGATCGGTTTTTGGGCCTGGTGATTCACGTGGTGAACCACACGGCTCGGTCGAGAAATGTCCGGCTGACGTCCGCTGATCGGGACGATTTTTGCGCGGAGTTCTTTTTGGAGATGGTCCGCAACGATTTTTCGCTGCTGCGCAATTTTCGCGGCCAAAGCAGTCTGGCGACCTATCTGACCGTGGTGGCGCGCCGGATTGTCGTTCGAGAGCTGCTTGCCCGCATGCCGGCCGTGCCGCTCGGCGACACCGTGTCCGTGCAAGTGGCCTCCGAGTTGCAAGATCCGCGTCCGTCGGCCGAAGAGCGGCTGGCCGATCGTGAGGAAATCGAACGGTTGCTAAGCGAGTTGCAAGGCGTCGAGGCTGCCGTGGTGCGGCTGTATCACTTGGAGGGCAAGAGCTACCAAGAGATCAGCGTGGCCGTCGGGGTTTCGGAGAACAGCATCGGACCGATCTTGAGCCGCGCTCGGGGCAAGTTGCGCCGCGCCAGCATCAATTCTGCGGCGAATTGACGTCGTCCATGCGGGGACCGCGGCAAAAAAATCGCCGAATCCACAGCAGATATCCAAGTCCCGCGAGAGGCCAGAGTCCGCTCATCCCATAGGTCCAACGGCCGCCGGCCATGCCGCATTTCCGGATCGCCTCCATCTGGGCGGCTGAGAGGTGCATCTTGTCGTAGATTTGCATCGGGTCCAAACACAGTGCATTTCCCACCGCCGACGCGATCGCCAAAATCGCCAAAATGACGGCGCACCACCACGCTCGAATGTCCAGCTTGTAGGCGCCCCAGGCCACATAAGCGGCGACGACCATAAGGCTGACTTGCACGCCGCCGGCGACCGTTCCGGTCAACAGGCGTCCGAACAGCGGAAAAACAGCCGTCGCCCCGATGCCAAACCATGCGAATATTAAGCTAACCAAAACAATCAAAACAAACCAACCCGCCAGAAGACTCACCGCCAAAACCGGCAGCGGGCAACGGTCGGTCCAACGGACTTGCGGATCACGATATTCTACAGTCGCCTTGACGTCCTTGCTGTTGTAGAACCACACGAATGCCAACGGCAGAACGACATAAACCAAAAACGTCACCGCGATAGAAACAAAAAAGGCAGCCGGCATTGGCGAACCGCCGCCCGAGGGCGTCCGACTTTGCATGCTCGGCCACGCGATCGTTGCGACGAAGAGCATGCTGATCAATCCGGAGAGCAGCCAAAACCATGCGAACAGCAGCATGAGCGATCGAGCCCATCGCCGACACCGAATGGACCCCGCCCCCATCGTGAAAAACCAAATCGCCCCCAATCCCGCAAACACCGCGGCGGGGGCCATCATCTTGATGTCCGGCGAGGATGTCGCACAGGACGGATTCGTCGCCGAAGGCGTCGAGCAGCTCCGACATCCCGGTCGCAGCACCAAGCTGCCTATCGCCAAAATGAAAAACAATCCGATCAGAATCTCCACGATCCCGAAAAGGACCAGCCCAGTCTTCCGATCCTTGAACGCTCTCTCGCCGACCGTCGTCGTTTCGGTTGCCATTGTTCGCCTCGCCCTAAAGAAAAGAATGGAACGGCGCACCTGTTGGCACATCTTGAAACATTCGCCCCGCGGTTGTCAATCCCCCGCCGCCATTTAGCGACTCTCCCAACCGCTCACATCAAGAAAAGGGCAGGGGGGGTGACGAGAATTCGTCACGCCGCGCAACGTGGGCCGCATTGCTATGCGTCAGACTTTGTACTCATCCGTGCGTTCTTCGCCTTCCTCGCAACGGGCCGCGGCCAAACGGCTGGCCACTCGCAGGGCCTCGATCATGCTGCCCGTTTCAGCCTGCCGCTGCCAGGCGATGTCGAACGCCGTTCCGTGAGCAACGCTGGTCCGAATGATCGGCAGCCCCAGCGTCACATTCACCGCGCGGTGCATCCCCAACAGCTTCAACGCGATGTGGCCTTGATCGTGATACATCGCCACGACCGCGTCGAATCGACCGTCTTTCGCCTGCAACATCAACGTGTCGGTCGGCAGCGGGCCTTCGAGCCGCAGCCCCTCGGCCAATCCTCGCTCAACCGCCGGACGAATGATCCGTAGCTCCTCGTCGCCAAACAGTCCGCCCTCGCCTCCGTGCGGATTGAGCGAACAGACGCCGATCCGCGGCCGACTGTCCGATGGAAACAAACCGGACGCCGATCGGCCGTGCGACGTTTTTTTGACCGACGGCCGCATCAACCGCGTCATGAAATGATGGGCCAGCCGCGACTTGGCCAAAATGGCGTCCTCGTTCAATTGGGCGAAGACGTTTTTCAGGGCCGTGTGCAACGTCACATGCACCACCGCCAGCCCGGCCGACGAAAGCACGTCGTCGCTCGGCCCCAGGTAAAGCATCATCGCAAAATCATTGACGCCGCACAGTTGGGCCAGCAACTCGGTGTGACCCGGATAATGATGGCCGGCCCGGTGCAACGCCTCCTTTTGCAGCGGCGCGGTCACGATGGCGTCCACCCGGTGATCCAACGCCAAGCGAGCCGCGGCCACCACCGCGTCATACGCCGCCTGACCGGCCCGTGCATCGAGCATGCCCGGCGGCACCTCGAGCACGTCCGACGATCCGCACGGCACGCAGGGGATCACGTCCAACGACGGCTGGGCCGCGGCCGGATCGTCCACTTCGACCACCGACAGCCCGGTCTGCCACAGGTCGACCGCGCGGCGGAGCACTTCGGGATGTCCGACCACCACGGGCCGGCACCAATCGTGCACCACCGTCTCGGTCCAGGCGCCGACGATAATCTCCGGTCCAATACCGGCCGGATCGCCCACCGTAATCGCAATCAAAGGTTTTTTACTGTCCATTCGCCTTGCCAACCGTCCTCACGATCAAAAGTCGTTGTTGTTGTTTTCCACGCTCGTTATTCTATAGAGGCTAGGGGGCAGGGGCTAGGGGCTGAAAATTTACGAGCCCGCGGCTCAGGCCACATTGACGACGAACCACAAACATGTCAGGATTTTTTGGAGTCTTGCGGCCCCTAATCCCTAATCCCTCCCATGCGAGCTTGTATCCAAAGAGTCCGATCGGCCGAGGTCCGCGTGGCCGGCGCCGTTTGCGGCCAAATTGGGCCGGGGCTGCTGGTGTTGCTCGGCGTGGCCGAAGGCGACACCGCCGCGGAAGCCCGGCAACTGGCGAAAAAGATCGCCGGGCTGCGGGTTTTTGAAGACGGTCAACAAAAAATGAATCTTTCCTTGGCGGACGTCGGCGGCTCGATGCTCGTGGTCAGCCAATTCACGCTGCTGGGCGATTGCCGCCGCGGCCGTCGACCGGATTTTACCGCGGCCGCCGAGCCGGAGCTGGCCGAAAAACTTTATCTCACGTTCGTCGAAGCCGTCTCGCAAGAAAACATTCCCGTCCAGACCGGCCGGTTCCGTCAACACATGGAAGTCTCGCTCGTCAACGACGGCCCGGTTACGTTGGTCGTCGACAGTTGGACGACCGGTCCCCGTGCGATGTGAGAGACTTCTGCGGCTACCGATGCAAAAGCTGGTCGAGCGTGCGCGCGGCGGCCTGTGGAATCGAATCGCCGCGGCCGGGCACATTCGGGGCGTGCATCGTTGCCGGATCGCAAAAAATGAGCGCGGCCAACAACAGCAGATGCCCATACGCCAGCAGACTGGCCGAGCGACTCGAACTGAACAGCTTCAGCGCGGTGCCGAACGAATGCTTCAGCCGCAGGTGTCCGCGTCGCCACTCGACGCTGTACAGTTCGTCCAACAATAGATGCGACACGTAGCCAATCACGACCGCCCCGGCTTTGAATCCGCGTATGCGAAGATCATCGCCCGAGGCCAGCAAAAACGTCAGCTCGCCGAACACGATCGCCGTCGGCAAACTATGAAACATGCCACGATGGACGGTGAATCGTTTCAGCAGCGAGCCCGCACCGAATCGGACGAGCACGTACATGGCCGCCCCCAACAGCACCATCGCCTCGTGCGAAAAGCCCAACTGTTGCAGCCGGTGCAACAACATCATCGGCGCGACGGCCGCCGCAAACGCCATGCTTTCGCGGACCGGCTCGCTCGAGTCGCTGTCCAGATCGGGCAACATGCCGGATAGGCCGCACAGTCCGCCGGCCAACACGCAGGTGGGCCACGGCACGCCGTAAAACCAAAACGCCGCGCCGCCGTAGCCGACGCCCAGCACGCCGCTGAAAGTCAGATGTGTTTTGAAACCGGCCATGCGACAGAGGCCTGAGAACGGAAATTGGCGGGCGAAAAAGCAACGGCGCGACTTCTACTCGAACCGAAATTGAAACACAAGATCGCTTCTCACGACCGCCCGACCTTTCGAGATTTCGGTTCCCAACCTCTCTAGCCCCGAATTCCCAATCTCGCTATACTCCGACCCCATGAGCCCAACTCTTCAGCCTTACGACTACGTCATGCTAGCGGTGCTGGCAATCTCCATTATTTACGGGGCCATCAAAGGCGTCGCCTGGCAACTGGCCGCCCTAGGCTCGGTGGTCGTCAGCGCAGCCGTGGCGGTGCACAGCAGCGCGGCACTGGCGCCGCACATTCACATCAGCGAACAAGAGCCCTGGAATCGGTTTGCGGCCATGGCGGCGTTGTTCATCGCCACCGGCGGCGCCATCTGGCTGCTGTTTCGTTTAGTGTCGGGAGTGATCGACCGACTGAAGCTCAAAGAGTTCGACCGGCAGTTGGGTGTGCTTTTTGGGCTGGCCAAGGGCGCCACCTATTGCATCATTCTGACGTTCTTCGCCGTCACGCTGTCCGAGTCGTCCAGACGTCTGGTGCTGGAGTCGAAGTCCGGGCCGCTGATCGCCCACGGCATCCGCGACGCCGCGCCGATTCTGCCGAACGATGTTCGCGCCTGGCTTGGCAAATACATCGAAGAACTCGACACGAAGCTGAACACGCCGATCACAACCCAAGCGTCGGACAACCCCATCAGCAACCTGACAAACACCATGGGGACGGTCCCATCGAGCAGCGCCGCATCGACGTCGGACGCCGCCAAGACGAGCACGTCGACCAACGCCAAAACCAGCCCGACGTCGACCGAGCCCAAAAAGAAGCTGCGCGATTATCTGCCAAAGCTGAAACAATAAATCGTGCTGTCCGATCGGCGAGCCGTGTCGTCCGTCGTTTCGTCTTAAACGTCACGATCGCCACAAGCATCGCCCCGGCGCAACCGCCCGGTGGCGACGGCCTCTCCTCACTCGAAACGCCCCCTGCCGGCAATGCAATATTTCAGCGACCTGCTATGGAACCTCCCTAATCGGCGAGCAAGCGCCGTTTCAAACAGGACAGGGCGGACCTATCCCGATCTGCAAAGATCTAAGAGAAACATCCGGCGCGGACCAGACCGCGGCGGACGAGTCCGAGAGCGCGTTCAAGAGAACTCCATCCCAATCGGCAGGTGGGCAAGGAGCGAACGGGCGAGCTATGAACCTATCGAATTCCCGCGAATTTTAATGCGTTTCACCGAACATAAGAAACATTATCGGACGTTCCAAGAGGCTCGAAAACGGCCTCCTCTCGACCGATCTCCGGCTGTTTCTTTGAGCTTGCTCGCTTTACCCCGCTGCGGCCACCATCGACCGAAAACACTTCTAACGCTGTCGCATCATCTGCGTCCACACGTCCGACAGACCACCGTGCCTCGCAATGAAACGACCGGCGAACATTTTGATTCACGATGGGGGCGGCCGTCACGTGACCGATCGGCAAGCAACGACAACCACCCGCCAAGAATTCAAAATCCGGCAGGGGGCTCCGGTCGCGCCGCGATGCTCGAATGTTGAAGGGCACAAGAGAGGGCGTCAGTCGCTCAGGTCATCTGGGCGTTGGCCAACGATTCGGCATTGGCCGCAGGCTCGACGGAGCTGTCCGACATCGCGTCCCAAAGCGGTTGGCCGACCAGGTGCCCATCCTCGAAAAAGACGCCAAAATTGCGGAACCGCTGGTAGCGTTGTTCGAGCAGTTCGTCCGTGGGCTTGTCGCGCAGTTCGCGGAGCGCGCCGCGTAGATAGCGTTTCAGCAAGCTCGCAGCCAAATGATGGTCGCGATGGGCGCCGCCGACGGGCTCGGCCACCACGGCGTCGACCACACCGAGCCGCTTGAGGTCGTTCGAGGTCATCTTCAGGGCCTCGGCCGCACGCTCCTTGAACGTGTGGCTCTTCCACAAAATGCCTGCACAGCCTTCGGGGCTGATGACGGAGTAATAAGCGTGTTCGAGCATCGCCACGCGATCGCCGACACCGATGCCCAGCGCGCCGCCGGATCCGCCTTCGCCGATCACCACGCAAACGATCGGAGTTCGCAGCCGCGACATTTCAAACATCGAGCTGGCGATCACCTGGGCCTGACCGCGTTCCTCGGCCCCAATGCCCGGATACGCGCCGCCGGTGTCGATCAGACAGATGACCGGCATATGGAACTTCGCGGCCAGCTTCATTTTGGCCATCGCCTTGCGATAGCCCTCCGGATGGGCGTAGCCGTAGTTGCAGAGGCTCCGCTCCTTCAGGTTTTTGCCTTTTTGATGGCCGACGACCAACACGTTGTAGGCGTCCAGTTTGGCCCAGCCGGTCCGAATCGCCCGATCGTCGCCGAAAAACTTGTCGCCGTGCAATTCCACGAAATCCTCGAACACCAAATCCAGATAGTCGGTCGTCATCGGCCGATCGGGGTGCCTCGCCACTTCGACCGTTTCCCACGGTTTCAGGTTGGCGTAGATCCGTTTGGTCAACTCGACCAGCTCACGACGCAGCCGGCGGACCTCGTTGCGGACCTCCAGCGTCGGCTCGGTCTTCGTGTCGAGCTTCTGGAGCCGGGCCTCCAGTTCGTAGATTGGACGTTCAAACGACAATCGGTGTTCGGTGGTTGCCATCAAGTACGGTTTCCATCGGGGGATCAAGCCGCTTGGGACACGGATCAACCATCCGTCTCACAGTCCCACATCGAATATCTTGTCGGTTCGGAAGCTGACGATTGTTCAGGATTTGACGACACGTGCGACGCGGAAAACACGTATCATACGGAATTCCCGAAGAAAATCATCCACCGATTTGGGGCGTTTGGCCCGGTCCTTGGCCATACATCGACGCACCAACTGGGCAAATTCCGAGGTAACGTTCGGATTTTGTGACTCTAACGAGGGGGGAGCCGCCCTGAGATGCTTGTTCAGCAGATCAATCATGCTCGTGCCCGTAAAGGGGGGTCTTCCGGCGACCAATTCAAAAATCGAGCACGCAAAGCTGTACAGATCGGCCCGCGGATCGAGAGTCAGCCCGCGGATTTGCTCCGGCGACATATAGCTCTTCGTGCCCTGTTGGATTTTGGTCCTCAGCGTGAGCCAGCGGGCCACGCCGCGACGGATTCGTTTGGCCAGGGCGAAGTCGATCAACTTCACCTCGCCGTCGTCGGCCACCAGAAAGTTGTCGGGCTTCACGTCGCGGTGCACAAACCCCACCTGATGAAAATAGCAGAGCGACTCGGCGGCCTGCTCGATGATTTTAGGCGTCAATGGGGCAAGTTTTTCGAGGCCCTGCTGAATCCGCTGCTTCATATTCGGCGACGAAAACCACTCCATGGCCAGATACGGCTGCCCGCGATCCCAATCGTAGGCGTACATCTCGATGATTCGCGGGTGGTGAATCTTCGAGCCGACAACGTATTCCTGGCGCAAAAGCCCCACCTGCTCGCGTCGGGTGTCCGACTCCAATAGGGTTTTCACACCCACGATCCGATGATTCGCGTCGTCATAGGCCTGCCAAATTTGCGTAGCATGGCCCGTATGAACCACGTTCAATAATCGATAAGGACCGAGATAGCCTGGAACGCTGCGAGCCACAATAGAATACGCCTCGTGCGAAGGTGCCGATCTCTTAAGTGTACCTAGCATTTCCTTGTCCGGCAACCTGCTGGTGGTTGGCCCAAACCACCCTTTGGCGATAACGCCGAACCTCGCCGGAGACCGTGTAAAAAAGTCCGCTTCCCCCCCTGCCCTGCCCTCGTTCCTTCGGTCCACCGGATCCCTGACAAACGTCCTTCGCCCCCCCCGAAAAAACGCCCCGACACCCGCATGCCGCGTTTCCTGCAATCCGACCGTTGATGGCCGTCCCCGATGTGATCGAGCCGACGTTGCAGACGATTCAAAAACATCTGCAATCGGGCCGGCGCGTTTGGATCCTCCGCAACTACCCTCGGGAAACCTTGACTGCCGTCCCGCCTCCGCCAATCACGACGCGATCGTCCGGATGGAATCAAGACCGCTGCATCGACGCCTGGATCAAGCAGATCGACTACGCCCTGCAAACGCACGCCGTCCGCGTCTCCGATCATCTGCCGCCGCCTGAAGAACCCGTTCATCCCTTGGAAAATGCGACCGTCTACCGCGTCGAAGGTTGGAAAAACCGCTAGTGGGATGAGGATCGCGTGGGCGTTTTGCGCAGATAAATCGGCGGCGTCACCGGCTCATAATGAGCCCGGATCCACTGCAACACCGGATCGGGCAGCGTCGCAAGATTTTCGTCAAAACAGACGACCTTCGGCGGGGTGTTTTTGAGACAGTCCAACAGATTCCGCTCGCGCTGGTCGGGCGTCATCAGCGCCAGCGAGTAACGGTTGAGCCACCAATAATAATAGGCATGCCGCCGAAACACCCCAAGGCCCGTGAACCCGTCGAGCACGGTCTCGTCGGGCGCAACCAACCGGTTGACCATCGCGATCGCCGCCCGTTGCTCGTGATTCGACCAACACACGGCGTCGGCGTCGCGCAGACCGGCATAGCCGAACCCCAGCGCCACCGCGCAGAACATCGCGGCGGCCCGACGGCCTCGGCGGCAACCTACAACCACGGCGATCGCCAGCGCCAACATCACAACCATCGAAATCTGAAAACCCGCCCCCCCTGCCCTGGCAAACCAATGCGGCAGCGCCCCTCGCGGACCGCCGTGAAAGGCATGGACGGCCAGCGCCGTTTCCACGACGATCAACACGGCCGTCGTCCCAAGAATCGCCCGCGCGACGGTTCGATCCATCGGCCCGTCGGCCCAGCGCACCAGTTGATCGCCGGCCAACACGGCGGCCAGCGGGAACCAGAGCAGATAATACTGCAAATAGGCCGCATGGGCCGCCAATCCGCCCAAAAAACACAGCGCCACCGCAGTGGCCAAAAACTCGCGCGCCGGCGAGTTGGACCGTCGGCCCCCAAACCATCCCCAAACCATTGCGACAACCGCCGTGGCGGCGAAAAACCACAGCGGCAGGTCGGCCGTCAGCGTGGGCCGCAAGGCGGTCCAGGGGTTTTCACGCACCGGCCAGCGCCAAAGCCGCGCGATGACGCTTTCCCAAAACGCCGCAGCGCCGCCGACATGCCCAAACCATCCCAAAACCATCAACCACGGCATCGCCATCCCCAAGATCAGCACGAGCAACTCCAGCGCCATCGCGCCGCGCCGACCCGCCGGCCGCCGACGAACGCCCCATGCCACCATCATCGCTGCGGCCACGATCAACGCTTTCTGCGTGAACAAGCCGGCCAACCCGAGCAGCACGCCCGACGCAAACAACCACGCCGCACGGCGAGGCCGCTCGACAACGCGCACCAGCAGGCAAGCGGCCGCCGTCAAGAAAAACATCGCCGGCACATCGGGCCGAATCTCGATGCTCTTCCAGAAAAAAACCGTCGTCGCGCACAACAGCGCCGGCGCGACCAGCGCCGCCGTCGGACCCGCCACCCGATGCGTCAGACGCCCGACGAGCACGAGCGTGCCCACGGCGAAAAGCCACATGAGCATCCGACTCCACGCCAGGAACGGCAAATCCGATCCGACCCATCGCCCCAGGGGCTGAAGCAGATAGTATAGCGCGGGGCCGTGATGCTCGAAGAAATCGCGGTATGGCGTTTGGCCCTGCGCTACGTAACAGGCCGCGTGCAGATGTTCCCATTCGTCAGGATCGACGCCGCGGCTGGACGTCCGTGCCAACAGCACGGCGCAAACAACCAACGGAACGAGAACCAACGCGTTTTTCATGACTTCGGAAGCGGTTCGATGGCCATTCTTGGCGTCTTCGGATCCGCAAGCCTTACGCTTCTCCGGGGGCGAACTGCTCGACGGCCGCGGCGGCGAACGCCGAATAGGTCAACGCCGGCCCGCCGCCCATCAACAGCGCGACGCCCAGCGTCTCGGCGATTTCCGCTTTGGTCGCGCCCGCTTCCAAACATTTTTTAACGTGCAGAACGATGCAATAATCGCACCGCGCGCTAACGGCAATGCCCAGCGTGATCAGCTCTTTGACTTTGGTGCTCAACGCGCCGTCTTTTAAGGCGTCGGGCATGAGTCGTTTGATGAAATCGGTCGTGGTCTCCGGCGCCATCTGTTGCAACTTCGGCAGGTTTTTCTGAACCTCCGCCAGAACATCTTGCGGGGATTTGGTCATCTTATGCGCTCCTTGTAGTTCCATGAAAACTTTGATCGAAAAAATCCAACGTGCTCAAGCCGGCGCGGTCGAAGCCGAAGGACGACGGCCCGCTAGTCATCGTAGCATCGACGCCGAGAAAGGCAATCCTGCCCGAGCGCCGGTAGTGGTACAGTTTGGCCGAAAAAGAGGCAGTGTAAAGAGAAAATCAATCTCCCCTCATGCGGGGGAATTGACTAGCACAATAATGTCCCCACATAATGACCATTCCGTGTCAAACCACATGATTGTCGTGAGGTAATGGCAACTATGTTCGATCACAAACATTATGTCCCAATCTTGAAAACAAAAGCAGGCGAGAGATGGGCGATTGCAAATTTGCGACAACGGACGAAGTCGTTTATTACACCATTATTCGAGGTGCATAAGCACAGGACAATGAGTGCTGTGGAATATGCCCCAGAGTTGTGCGAAGATTTGGCGTCCGTCTGGGGCACTGACCTTCCATTCTTTATGGACACCACTTGGCTTCACGGCGCGACAGGAGATGCTGAAATTATTCACGCCGTTTTTGAGTCCGCTAGAAATAGTGGGCTTCAGGCCATCCCAGTGGTACGGAGAGGCTATGATGATGCAACATACACAGAAATTCAAGCAATTGTCGCGGAAGATGGTCTTGGGTATTTGCTGAGATTATTAAGCAATACGATTAGCGATGCTGCGACCATCAACGACATAGTCCAGCATATCGGTGTTCCGATTTCATCGGCACATCTTATGGTTGACTATCGGACCGTTAGTATGAACTTACCGATCGACCTACCTCAAATCCCCAATCTTTCTCAATGGCAAACGTTAATTGCAGCCTCTGGAGTTTTTCCAGCTAGCGTTAGCGGTATACCAATCGGAAACTGGAACATCATCCAACGCAATGATTGGATGAGCTGGATTGAACAACTAACGAGCGGGCAACTGCCTAGACAACCTGCATTTTCGGACTACGCAATGCGTAGTCCTGGAGCACCGTCTGACTTTGGTGATCCAAGTGTCAATCTCCGGTATGCAAAGAGCGCACATTGGATCGTTCGTGTCGGTGGCAGATTTAAACAGGGTCACGCGCCAGATATGTTTCGGATATGCCAAGAATTAGTGGCACGCCCAGAGTTCGATGGTCAAAATTTTAGTGTCGGCGACCAAGCTATTTTTGAAGTTGCAACACAGGTGTCAGGTCCTGGTGCGCCGCAGCAATGGCTGCAGTGGTGCATGAATCACCACATAGAGTTCACATCACAGGAAATCCGTAACCACCCCTTGCTTTGAGCGCTGTACGTACCTCATCTGCAATTGTCTTCGGTGACACTGCTTTTACCATGACATCCCAGACGTGACTGATGAGCGCCGTTGACTCAATAGAAATCCCACAGCGCCGAAGAGACTTCACAGCCTCGCGCCTCCACATAAGACGCATAATCGCTTCTGGGTCGGTGTGTCGATTTCGTTTTGCCGCCCTGACCTGTTTCATCGTTGGTCCGAAATTTGTCTCGTGCACCACAACAATACCCCAGTATAGCGGGACGATTTCCCTTGCGCGGTCGAGATGGTTTTGGGTCGCTACTATGACGCAGTAATCAAAAACACGTTCGTAGTCTACTATCTGCTTGGATAAGCGTCGCGTTGTATCGTTACTCCCCTTGATCTCGTAGCCGTACATCGCACCATTGACGGAAACAACGTCCGCGCGTCCATCACCTCGACAAATGGGCAGTTCCTCAAAGATGGCAGCGAGTGGATCGCGCGATCGAAGCAACTCTAACAACAACGGCCTGATTTGCTTGTCGTTCATTCGCCCTAGTGAGTCCAGCGTCAGTTTGATTTGGGGGCCGAATAGTCCACAAATTAAGTCTGCCACGCAAGATCATTATGAGCGAATTTTCTGCCAAGAAAACCCCCACAAGAAGGGGCTGGTCATGCTTTCTAAGCAGCCACCTTGTACCAGCCTCCCATAACGGCGTCAAACAGGTCCTCAAAGCTCATTAGCGTATCGACCACACCCGCCATCATCGCGGCGGGAAGTCGGTTTCGGCCTTCTTCAGGCAATCGGGTCCGCCAAACGAAGTTGTAGTAAGCCAGGAACATAGCGCAAGCCGCTTCCAGGTTTTCCATCTTCTTTGAGAAGCCAAGAGACAGGCGTGTGAACCGCTTCATTAGGGTTCGGATCGTCAGGTTATGCCGCTCAACGTGCGACGTGCATATCGTTCGTTCCTCATCCTCCCGTATTCCAAATATCCGCTTTCGTTCAGTGCCAACCATTTCCGGTGGGCCATAGCGTCCGGGCTGGTCGTTGTTTCGGTAATCCTTGATGATCTGTCCGTATTTAGCGTAGGGGCCAAAAGCCAAGTCTACCGCCTCGGGATAGCCCTGAAAGCCGTCTGTGCTGATCTGGATGGTATGAATGTAACCGCCATCCTTGTAACCGTGTGGGTCGCTATCGTGCGGCTTGGGCGTCGTGAGACGATGGGAAAGGTCAACCATCAGCTTTCGGGCATTGTCGGCAGACCGCTTGCCGACGACGAAGCTGGGGACAAGTTTGGTGTCCTGGTCAACGCACGTCCAAAGGTACACGTCGCCCACGTCGAAACAATCCGCCTTTTCCTCGACCGTAAGACGCCCTTGCTTCTTTCCTACAAACGTCCAGATTTCATCCACTTCGACGTGGCGTAGCTTCAGGTTGCGTAGTCGGGCGTCCATGTATCGTTTGCAGGCATCGCCAAACTTCACCATGAGATTCATAATCGTGGTTCGATGAATGCCGGTAAGGCGAGCGGTAGAGCGAAGTGTATTACCCTCCACAAGGTGGTGGAGGACTTCAATTTGCTTTTCACGGGAGAGAATATTTGCCATTGCGAGATTCCCTTTTGTTTGGGCTCTCGCTAGAATGGAGTTGTCTGGGCTGCATTCTGGTGAAAGCCGGGTTGTAGTTCGCCCCCGGATGGAATTGACGTTCTTTCCGGGGGGTTTGTTTGCATTCATTCCTCAACCTATGTCGTTATTGTAGTAAAATTATTCCTACACGTCAAGTTGTTTGTGCTCTTTGTAAGTGCAGTAATAATAATGAGTTACGAAACGACTTTTTTCTGTTGACAATAGTAATAGTAATGCTACAATAATTGCATGGCTCGACCGCTCAAAAATCCATCGTTGCGGATGAATAAAGACTTGCGAATACCCGTAACGGCCGAACAGCGGGATATGGTAAATCGTGCCGCCGAGGTAGCTGAAAGCGACATGGCGGCATGGGCGCGGCCGATTCTATTGGCTGCCGCAAACCGAGAATTGACAAAGAGTAAGAATGGAAAACCCGATTAAAAATGATGGGTGGGTGTTGACTTAATTTCAGTTGTCAGCTAGACTTGCGCGTAGAAATAGCGTGGTCGCAAGACTGCGATTTTTCAAATGGACCTGTCGGGAATTGAACCCGAAGCCGTGAGTTTATAGGACCGTGGCTCTACCTAGCAGGCCCGATATGACAGGGCAGTGACAAACAGGGCCGGGGAGACTCGAACTCCCAACCAAGTGCTTGGAAGGCAAACGCTCTATCCGATTGAGCTACGGCCCCAGGTTGTCACCAAACGCACAGACCCCGATCGAAGTTACAGCTTCGCTCGGGGTCGTTTTATTTATTCATAGGCTTCGTGCCTCCTTGGTGTTTCCGTTCGTTATGCTACTCGATATTTTGCCGGACGTCGTCCGCGTCCTTCCACAACTACTACAATTTCCTTGCTTTCCTGTTTTCTCTGCAACAGTTGTGCTAATGTGCTTCGCTTGACTGCTATATCTGGATTGCTTTGCTGAATTGCGGCAGCAAGTTCCCTCCATCCAAATGGAGATGACATTGCCTTGATTGCGGCATCGCCAGCAATCGACAATTCCTTGGAAATAGCACGCCCTCCGCGTGGTTTGACCATATTGGTCGGAATAGTAGATGCCTCCGTAGAAGGCGCTCTCCTTGATGGCAATTCGGGATGCGCCAACTGCCATACGCGATCGAGCGCATCAATGTCATTGTGGTAACGTTGCTCAATTTTGGTCCGCAATTGGTCGTAGTCTTTTGTATCCATGACCACTTATTGTAGTGATTACCGGACACAACACAAGCGTTTTGGCGGAAACAAATCGGAATTCTGTAAATTATTTTTCAGAAAAGTTTCTGTTTTTCCCTATACACCGGCACTTTTTTCGCAAACTGTACCACTACCCGAGCGCCGGCAACGATTTTGACGGTTCTAGCGACATCCTGCGCAACCCCAAGTGCGAGCTATAGTTGAGACGTTCTCCACCTCCCACGATCGCCGCCGATGGGCCGAGCCCACGACCGATCCTCGCCACCCTTGCCAACCACCTCGAAGGAGCTCGCCAACATGTCTGAATCCGCAGCCACGGTTTCATCGTCCTCGACAGCCGCGCCCCAACGCGGACAGATCGGGTTGATCTCCGCCATGGCGATCGGCATCGGCGGCATGGTCGGCGCCGGAATTTTTTCGATTCTCGGCGTCGTGGCCCAAACCTCTGGCACGGCCCTGTGGCTTTCGTTCGTCCTCGGCGGCATCGTCGCATTGCTCTCCACATATTCCTACGCCAAGCTCGGCGCGCGGTATCCCTCGGCGGGCGGACCCGTCGAGTTTCTCGTGCAAGGCTTCGGCGATGGCGTCCTGAGCGGCGGCATCAACCTTTATATGTGGATCGGCTACATCATCGCCCTAGCGCTCTACGCCCATGGTTTCGCCGGCTATTTCGCCACGTTCTTTCCGAATGGCGGTTCACCGCTGTTTAATAAAGGTGCGGCCTGCGGCATCGTCCTGCTGTTCACGGCGGTCAATTTTATCGGGGCGGGTCTGGTCGGACGTTCCGAGTCGTTCATCGTGGGCGTCAAAGTAGCCATCCTGCTGGTGTTTTCCGTCGCGGGCCTGTTCTTCCTGCATCCTGCCTATCTGTCGACCGCAACCTGGCCCGCGCTGCCGGGCATTGCCTTCGGGGCGGGCGTGCTGTTTATCGGATACGAGGGGTTCGGACTGATCACCAACGCCGCCGAGGACATGAGCAATCCCAAGAAACTGCTGCCTCGGGCGTTGTATCTGAGCGTGCTGAGCGTCCTTGCGATTTACATTTTGGTCTCCGTCGCGGTGATCGGCAATTTGCACGTCGGCGACATCGTCGCGGCGAAAGACTACGCGCTGGCCGAGGCGGCCAAACCGTTTTTGGGCGAGACCGGGTTCCGCCTGATCGCCCTCGGCGCGGTTTTTTCGACGGCCTCGGCCATCAACGCCACGCTGTTCGGCTCGGCCAACGTCAGCTACATGCTCGCGAAAGACGGCGAGTTGCCCGCGGTGTTTTCGCGGCGCATCTGGCAAGGCGGCACCGGCGGACTGGTCATTACCGCGGCGTTGGTGCTCGCGTTTGTCGTTTTTTTCGACTTGTCCGGCGTGGCCATGATGGGCAGCGGCGCATTCCTGCTGATCTACGGCCTGGTCAGCGTGGCGCACCTTTCGCTGACGCACGAAACCGGCGCCAATCGGCTGCTAGTTTACCTTTCGATTCTCGCCTGTTTCATTACGGCCGGCGTCCTGAGCTACTACATCTATCTGCACGCAAAGCCGGCGCTGATCACGATGTTCGCCCTGCTGCCGATCTGTTTC
>JAJFVC010000007.1 GCA_021372005.1 Planctomycetaceae bacterium
CCCTCGGATCTCCACGACCACGATCGTAATGTCATCATTGATGACAATACTTTCGTTCTTCTTGCGGGATAACACCAACATGGTACGTTCCTTCGACCTCTTGCCAGAGCCTCCCCAAGTTTGGCGGCCTGCCAATAGTCAGCTTAGGCGAGTGTACAAAAACACTGCCATCAATGTACGATACGCTGGAATTAACCAATGTCAAGCAGATTCCACGCCCCCAAAAGGATTTTTCCCACGTTTTACTGGCATACGGCACAAGAGTCGCACTTTTTACCCCAACAGGACTCTGCCACCCCTCCGCTCGATGGGTCTTGCGGTCCGCGACACGACCTCTATAATCCGGTTTGAGGCAATTGTCGTAGAACAAATTGCCGTCTTGAAAATCCAAAAAGCGGCAGAGAGCCCCCCATTCAGATTGCAATAGCTCCCATCATAACAGCTGGTTTTCCCATGTGGAATTGGTTTCGGAATCTCTACCGCACGGTGGTCACGGTCCTCAAATCGCTCGCGGTCGGCTACCGTTATTGGGTTCGCAGCTACGATCCCAAAATCCGCACCTTCACCGAAATTTACGAGTATCCCGAGCTGCCGGCCAAAATCGCCCCGCGGTTCCGTGGGTTCCATCGCTACGATCTGACCTCGTGCATCGCCTGCGAACGATGCGTCCGCGATTGCCCGGTCGGGTGCATTTACCTTGGTAAACAACGGGCAACCACTCGCAAAGGTTTTCAGGTCACCAGCTACACGATCGACTACGGCCGTTGCATGTTTTGCGGCCTGTGCACCGAGGGCTGTCCGACCGACTGTCTGTTGATGGGCTCGTCCTACGATTTGAGTTGCTACAGTCGAGAGGGCACGCTGGTCGATTTTTCGCGGCTCCCGCTCGAAGTGGCCTGGGGCCGCGCCACATTGAACTCGGCCGTGGTGGCCAACGCAAAAATGATCGCCAAGCCCGTGCACGACGGGCCCGGTTCTTGTTGAACTCGCGCAACAGATAGGAATCCTGCGAAAGAAGAACACCCGAAGCGGCAACGTGTCTTTCAGGATCAATATGGCAACCAAACGATCGAAACGACCGGAGTGGTTTACGGTGGAACAGGCCAACGCGATGTTGCCGTTGGTCCGGGCCATCGTCGTCGATCTGGCCGGTCTTTCCCGCGAGGTGATCGACCGCCGCCATCGCTTGGCCCATTTGTTGTCGGGCCACGAATCGAACAATCGAGACGTGTATCGCGAAGAGCTCTCGCAGGTCGAAAAAGATCTCGAACAAGACGCCCGGCAGCTGCGCGAGTACGTCGACGAACTGCGTCACTTGGGCGTCGAGCCGGTCAACGGGCCCGAAGGCATGGTCACGTTCCCTTCGCAACTCGACGGTCGCCGCGTGTTGCTGTCGTGGAAGTTGAATGAGCCCGAGGTGATGTTCTGGCAGGAGCCCGAGGCCGGTTATCGCCATCGCCGCCCATTGGCCACCGATATGGCCGCCAGCTAATGCGGCCGGTGGGGGGCTGCTTGCAAAAGACCCGCCATGCTCTAAAATAAGCCCCTTTACCAAACATCCGTCGCACGAGGCGATGCTACTTGCTGGGGAAACGACTCCCCTTGGATTTGTTTTCATGATGCCGACCGCGATTGTTGCCTACTTGGCGCTGTTCGCCACGGTTGGGGCCCTGTTCACGCTGGTGTGCCTCCTGCTGGGGAAGCTGATCCGGCCGTGCGCACCGAATTCCGACAAGTGCGCCACCTACGAATGCGGCGAACCATCGGTTGGGCCGTCGTCGGTCCAGTTCGATCTGCGGTTTTACGTGATCGCGTTGGTGTTTTTGATTTTTGAAGTCGAGGTGGCGTTCTTCTTTCCGCCGGCCGCGATTTTCGGCCGCGCCAATGAAGCCATCGCCGCCCAGCGCGCCGCGCAAACGACCGTCGAAAAATCAACCACGAAGGCTTTCGCCGAAAAGCCGGTGGACGATCGATCGCTGCTGTCGCCCGACTCCGCCTCGAAACTGTCGCTGGCCGCGATGCTCGATCTCGGCGTGTTCTTCGCCGTGCTGCTGGTCGGGTTCGCCTACGTCTGGCGGCGCGGCGATCTCAGTTGGGTCCGGGCGATGCGGCATCCGACCACCCCGGCCGAAAACGCCGCCGTGTTCATGCGATTGCGAGGCCAGCGTTGACGATGAACGCCGAACAGATTTACGCCCGACTCGAACATCCCTTCCGACCGTGGTTGGTGGGCTGCGACTTGGAAGCGATCGATCCGTGGATCGAGGTGAAGCCCGATGGCTTGGCCGACGTCGCCCGTTTTCTGCGCGAGCAGCCGGACCTCTGGTTCGACATGCTTCATTGCATTACGGCGGTCGACTATTTCGAGCCGGACGAAAAGAAACGGGCGCAGGTCGAGTGGCAACCGCATCTGGAGTTGTTCTACCATTTGTCGAGCCTACGGCACCGCCATCGTCTGGTGTTGAAGGCGTCGCTGCCGCGCTGGCTCGACGATCAACCGGGCCGGCTGCCCGAGGCGCCCAGCGTCAGCCGCATCTGGAGCACGGCCGAGTGGCACGAACGCGAGGTGTTCGATCTGTCGGGCGTGAAGTTTTTGGACCATCCCGACCTGCGGCGGATCTTGTGTCCCGAAGATTGGCCGGGCCATCCGTTGCG
The DNA here is from genome assembly GCA_021372005.1 of Planctomycetaceae bacterium. GTDB lineage: Bacteria > Planctomycetota > Planctomycetia > Pirellulales > Thermoguttaceae > JAJFVC01. Next base: position 2,656 of record JAJFVC010000007.1, read on the forward strand.
TAAGGATTTCGTCACGCCGCCGGACTATCACGGCGTGCCCACCAGGTGATTTTCATGCCCAACGTTCGCGCGCCATCCGATCCGGTCGAGTTCGACGTCCACACGGACGAGATGCTGGTCAACATGGGTCCGCAGCATCCGAGCACGCACGGCGTGTTGCGTCTGGTACTTCGGACCGACGGCGAAGTGGTGACCGAAGCGACGCCGCACATCGGCTACCTGCACCGTTCGGCCGAAAAAATCGCCGAAAAACTCTCGCCGCGCCAGTTTTTGCCCTACACCGATCGGCTCGACTACCTGGCCGCGATGAACATGAATCTGGGCTGGGCGTTGTGCGTCGAGAAGTTGCTGGGCCACCGGGTCTCCGAAAAAACCCGCCACCTGCGCGTGATCATCTGCGAGCTGGGCCGCATCGCCAACCATCTGGTGGCGGCCAGCAGCAGCGGACTCGATCTGGGCAGCTTCACGCCCTTCCTGTGGACGTTCCGCGAACGTGAAAGAATCGTCAATCTGTTTGAGGAGATCTGCGGCGCCCGGCTCACCTACAGCTACATCACCGTCGGCGGCGTAACGGCCGACGCACCGACCGGCTGGTTGAAGCGTTGCGAAGAGTTTTTGGACCAGTTTCCGCCGGTGATCGAAGAACTGCACACGTTGTTGACCAGCAATGCGATCTTCGTACACCGCATGGTGAACGTCGGCGTGATGCCGCCCGAGATGGCCATCGACTACGGTTGCACCGGCCCTGTGTTGCGCGGCAGCGGCGTCGACTGGGACCTGCGCCGCGACGGCGAGCCGATCTACACCGACATGTACGCCGGATACAAGTGGAACGTGATCGCTCCGATCAATGGCCAATATCCGAAAGATCATCCGTATCCGCCGGTTCCGCCGGAAGCCGTGGTCGGCGACTCCTGGCATCGGTATTTCGTCCGCATGTTGGAGGTGGTCCAATCGATGGACATCATCCGCCAAGCGATGGCCGGCTATGCGCAGGCCGGCGGCGAAGTGGACCGTCCGATGGCGATCAAGCAAAAGCTGCCCAAAGGCGCGGCCTATCTCGAAACCGAGGCTCCCAAGGGGCAGATGGGCTTTATGATCGTGTCCGACGGCACGCCGATTCCGTGGCGCGTGCGGATCCGCAGCAGCAGTTTTTCAAATCTGTCGATCGTTCCAGAGCTGTGCCGAGGGGTGCTGATCGCCGACGTCCCCGCGATCCTGGCCTCCCTGGATTTCGTGTTGGGAGAAATTGATCGGTAGAGAATTTGGAGACCGTTTGCGACTTTGCACTGAAAACTGACCACCGGCCACTGACCACTAAAACTGCCGTGACTGAACTACTCACTTACCTGCCGATTCCCGTTTGGCTCGCGTACACCATCGCGGCGGTGGTGCAGTGTGTGTTGTGTCTGGTCGTGGCGCTCTGCGCGGCGGCGATTTTTATTTGGTTGGAGCGAAAGGTCTCGGCCCGTATGCAAGACCGCCTCGGTCCGACGCGCGTGGGCGGACGGTTCGGCTGGCTGCAACCGCCGGCCGACGGCATCAAGCTGCTCTGCAAAGAAGACATCATTCCGACCAACGCCGACGAGCCGCTGTTCCGCGTCGCTCCGTACATCAGTTTTTGTGCGACGTTCTGCACGTTCCTCGCACTGCCGTTTGCCAACGGCTGGGTGGCGTTGCCGTTGAACGCCGGGGCGTTTTTCATTTTGGCCGTGGCGGGCCTCGAGGTGTTCGGCGTCGTGCTGGGCGGCTATGCGTCCGGCTCCAAATGGTCGCTCTACGGAGCGATGCGCGAGGCCGCCCAGATGGTCAGCTACGAGATCCCGCTGGCTCTGTGCGTTGTCGTGCCCGTGCTGATCGCCGGCACCATGGATTTGGTCGAAATCGGCAACCGTCAGGCCGGCTGGTTCTGGCACTGGAACCTTTTTCACGACCCATTCACGTTCGTCACGTTTTGGATCTACGTGACCTGCGCCGTGGCCAGCACGAACCGAGCGCCGTTCGACCTGCCCGAGGCCGAAAGCGAACTGGTCGCCGGCTTTTTGACCGAATATTCCGGCTGGCGTTGGGTCGTGTTTTTCATGGGCGAATACGCGGCGATGTTCATGGTCAGCGGCTTCGGCGCGGTCCTGTTCCTCGGCGGTTGGAACGGCCCGATCCCGGTCATCCTCTGGCTCGAAGGGCTTTGTCCCGGCAACCCGGCCGTAATCCAATGGATCGGCAACTTGTTCGGACTGACCAACTTCCTCGTCAAAGCCGTATTGGGCGTGACGTTCATGATCACGCTGCGTTGGTCGCTGCCGCGATTGCGAGTCGACCAGGTGATGATTACCTGTTTGAAATACTGCGTGCCGCTGGGGTCGGCCATGTTGGCCGGCGTCATGCTCTGGACCTATTTCTTCCCCGGCGGTTTGATCTTTCGATAAAACCGCGACCACTCCGACCATGACGTTGCTGAAACCATCCCGCATCCGATGAACCCGATCAACTGGCATAGCTGTTTCTTCCTGCTCACGGCCCTGTTGGCCTGCGCGTTCGCCATTGCGGTGGTCGTCAGCGGCCACATCGTCCGCATGGCCTGTTTTCTGGTCGCCGCGCTCGGGGCCGTGGCGGGCTTGTTTTTTCTGGCCGGCGCCGATTTCCTGGGCGCGGTCCAACTGATGGTCTACGTCGGCGGCACCATGGTGCTGCTCGTTTTCGGCGTCATGCTCACCGCTCGCGGACCCAAAGACGTTTTGACGATCGGCGGCGGCCAATGGATCGTGGCCATCCTGGTGGCTGGCGCGCTGCTGGCCGTGCTGTTGCAGGCCGCCACGGGCGTGCCCGGTCAACTGGCTGACGCGGCGGCGAAACCGAACGCCTCGGCCGCCGACGCCGCACCGACCGCCTGGCCGCTCGGACTGGGATTGATGGGCGTCCGCGCCGACAAACTTGACCAACCCGACGCGGTATTGCGGGGCGGAATGTCCGGTTACTTGCTTGCGTTTGAGATCGTTTCGATCCACCTGGTCGTGGTGTTGATCGGCGCGGCCTATCTGGCCCGGGCTCGTCGCCGGGTGGATTCGCGGCATCGACCGCCGGAGGACAACGCGGCGTAGCAAGACGCGCCGATGGAACGACATATTTCCATGATGAACTTATTGACCGAGCCTGTTGGAATTTCTCACTACATGGTCGTCAGCGCCGTGCTGTTCGTGTGCGGCGTGCTGTGCATGACCACCAAACGCAACGCCATCGGCGTGCTGATGGGCATCGAACTGGTCCTGAACGGCGCCAATTTGAACTTCATCGCCTTCGGCAGCCCGGTGCTCGGCGGCGGCCGAAGCGCATTGGGGTTCGACGGCCAATGGATCGCGATGTTCGTCATCGTGCTGGCGGCGGCCGAAGCCGCGGTCGCGTTGGCCATCGCGTTGAACTTCTACCACACGCACGCCTCGATCGACGTGGATCGCGGCGAGGAGCTGAAAGGGTAACATGGGCCTGCAATCCACCTTGCCGCTGCTGCTTGGACTGGCTTGGCTGTTGCCGCTGGCCTCGTTCGCGCTGATCGTGTTGTTCGGGCCGCGGATGGGTCGCGCCGGACGCCACGCCGCGCTGCTGGCCACCGGGGCGATCTTGACGAGCCTGGTGCTGTCGGTCGTCGCGTTGGCGTTATGGCTCGGCGAGCATCCGCTGGTCGGCGGACACGCGGAACACGGCGCGGCAGCCGCCCCGATCGTCGGCGATTGGTATCCGCTTGGCTGTTTCGGCTCGCTGCGCGTCACCGTGGGGTACTACATCGACTCGCTCACGCTGGCCATGTTCTGCATGGTCACGCTGGTGGCCTCGTGCATCCACCTCTACTCGATCGGCTACATGCACAGTGAGCTGTCCGAGGTGTTCGACGCCCAGGCCCCTAAGAGCGACGGCCAGCCGTTGTGTCGCCGCGGGCGGTTCTGCCGGTTCTTTCAATATCTGTCGCTGTTTTGCTTCAGCATGTTGGGCCTGGTGCTGGCCGGCAACGCCGCGCTGGTCTTCGTGTTTTGGGAACTGGTCGGCATTTGCTCCTATTTGTTGATCGGATTCTGGCACGAGCGCCGCACCGCGTCGAACGCCGCCAACAAGGCGTTCATCGTCAATCGCGTCGGCGACTTCGGCATGTTGATCGGCCTGATGGCGATTTGGGCCGGGCTGGGCACGTTTTCATTTCACGACATCTTTCAGCTTGTGCGACCCGGACCAAACCACGCGATAGTCGTTCCGCCGGGCATGAGCTACGGGCTGTTGGTCGCGGCCGGACTGGGCATCTTCTGCGGCTGCGTCGGCAAAAGCGCCCAATTTCCGCTGCACGTCTGGCTGCCCGACGCCATGGAAGGCCCCACGCCCGTCAGCGCGCTGATCCACGCCGCCACGATGGTCGCCGCCGGCGTCTACCTGGTCGGCCGTTTCTATCCGATCTTTACGCCCGAGGTGCTGCTGGTGATCGCCGCCATCGGCGTCATCACGTTGTTCATGGCCGCGACGATCGCCCTGGTCGCCACGGACATCAAGCGCGTGCTGGCCTATTCGACCGTCAGTCAGCTCGGTTTCATGATGTTGGGGCTCGGCGTGGGCGGCTGGCTGGCCGGCATGTTCCACTTGTTCACGCACGCCTTCTTCAAGTCGCTGCTGTTCCTGTGCTCCGGCTCGGTGATTCATGCCTGCGACACGAACGAAATGCCGCAGATGGGCGGCCTTCGCAAAAAAATGCCCGTCACGGCCTACACGATGCTGGTCGGCTGCCTGGCGATCGCCGGCGCCGGCATCCCGATGGTTCTGGGCCTGAGCGGCTTCCACTCGAAAGATTACATCATCGCTCAGGCGCTTTCGTTCCGGATGCAAAATCCGGTGTTGGGCGGGCTGTTTTATTATGCGGCGCTGTTGGGCGCGGGCATGACCGCTTTCTACATGTTCCGACTGTGGTTCCTGACGTTCGCCGGCCAACCGCGCGATGAGCACGTGTACGCCCACGCCCACGAGTCGCCGTGGGTGATGACCTTGCCGCTGGTGATTTTGGCGATCCCCGCGACCATCGCGGCGTGGAACGTCCCCGGCACCCATTGGGGCCTCGAATCGTTGTTGCAACAAGCTCGACCGGTGGGCATCGACGCCGGCGCAGCGGGTGGACAATTTTGGCCGGGCGTCCTGATGCCGGTCGAGAGCGTCGCCCACCTGAACCACGCCATCAGCGCCACGGCCGAGTGCTCGGCGTTCGGCGTCGCGCTGACCGGTTTTCTGCTGGCCGTGGCGTTTTACGGACTCCGCCGTTGGAACGCCAACGACGTGCGTCGGATGTTTTCGCCGATCTACTGGTTCCTGGTCCACAAGTGGTGGTTCGACGAACTGTATGCGTTTCTGTTCGTCCGCCCGGTGCTGCGCGTGTCGCGCTGGGTGGCCGTCCTGGACAAACGCGGCATCGACTCGCTGGTCGACGGTTCCGCCCGACTGGTCCACGCCGTGGCGATCGTCGACGATTGGATCGACCGGCTGCTGGTCGACGCGTTGGTCAACGCCCTGGCCCGGCGGACCTACGCCTTGGGCATTCGGCTTCGGGCGATTCAGACCGGCAGCATCCGGCAGTACGTGGTTTGGCTCGCCGTCGGCGTCGTCGGCCTATTCGTTTTGATGAGTTTTTATTGGAGCGCAACCATTTAATCGCGGGGGTCGTTTCCGGCCCAAAGCGTCGTTTTACAGCTTACCTCACTTTCGGATTTCCGGCGGTTCAATTCGGATCATGTCCTATTTCAATTTTTCCGATCCCAACGTGCTGTTGACGTGGCTTCTGAGCCTCATTATTTTCCTGCCGTCGATCGGCGCGCTGCTGCTGTGCCTGATTCCGCGTCTTCCGGACGAGTGGTCGCGGCGGTTTTCGCTGGCGGTCACGTTCGTCGTGTTCGCGTTGACCATCTGGCTGGCGATTCCCACCGGCGGCCACTCGCGGTTCGACGTCGGCCGATTCGACATGAACGCCTCGGGCGTCCAAAACATCGTGCGCCACGCCTGGATCGCGTCGTTCAACATCGAATACTATCTGGGCGTCGACGGGATCAACCTGCCGTTGGTCCTATTGACGTCGTTTCTGAGCGTGCTGGCGATGTGGGCCAGTTGGCCGATCGTCAAAAGCGTCCGCGCTTACTGCATTTTGTTCCTGTTGCTCGAAACCGGCATGTTGGGCGTGTTTCTGTCGCTCGACTTCTTCCTGTTCTATGTGTTCTGGGAAGTGATGCTGCTGCCGATGTACTTTTTGATTGGGCTTTGGGGCGGGCCGCGCCGCGAATACGCCGCCATCAAGTTCTTCTTGTTTACGTTGGTCGGCAGCGTCCTGATGCTCGTGGCCATGCTGATGCTGTACTTCACCAGCCCGAGCCAGCCGCATCACACGTTCGACCTGCTCCGCTTGGCCGAATTGGGCCAGCAAATCGACTCGCCGTTCCGCTTGACGATTCTCTGGGGCAAGCCGCTGTCGTGGTGGGCGTTCGTGTTCCTGTTCATCGGGTTCGCCATCAAGTTGCCGGCGGTCCCGGTCCACACGTGGCTGCCCGACGCCCACGTCGAGGCCCCGACGCCCATCTCGATGATCCTGGCCGGCGTGCTATTGAAGATGGGCGGCTACGGCATCCTCCGCATCTGCTATCCGATCTGTCCCGACGCGGCCCATCAGTTGGCCTGGTTCGTCTGCGGCCTGGGCACGCTCAGCCTGCTTTACGGTGCGCTAGCCGCGTTGGCCCAAAAAGATTTCAAACGCCTGGTCGCCTACAGTTCCGTGAGCCACATGGGCTACGTGCTCTTGGGCATCGGCGCGTGGAGCGCCACGGCCGCTTTCAACTATCAGACCGACTACTGGACAATGGGCATGAGCGCGGCGGTCTTCCAGATGATCGCCCACGGCATCAGCTCGGCCGGCATGTTCTTCCTGGTCGGCGTGGTGTACGACCGGGTGCATCACCGCGACTTGGACCAATTCGGCGGCCTGTTCGGCCGGATGCCGTTGTACAGCGGCATCTCGATGGTCATTTTCTTCGCCGCGTTGGGATTGCCGGGCCTGTGCGGCTTCATCGGTGAGTTCTTCGTCAGCTTGGGCGTGTGGAGCTTTAGCAAAACGTTGGCCATCCTCTCCGCCTCGACCGTTATCCTGACGGCCGGCTACATCCTCTGGACGATCCAGCGAGTATACTTGGGGCCCGAATACAAAGGCCCGCACGGCGACCAACTTCGCCCGATGACTCGCCGGGAGGTGGCCATCGCCGCGCCGCTCCTGGTCCTGGCCATCCTGTTCGGCTGCTACCCGAACTCGCTGTTCAACTACATCCGGCCGAGCGTTCAGCGAACGGTCACCGAGCTGGCCGGTTGGACGGCCGCCTACGACGCCCAGTCCGCGAAAGCCGAGGAGTTGCCTAAGCCGTGAACACCGCCGCCTTTGACCGACTCGTCAATTTCGCCGTTCGGACGGACCTTTTCGGTCCGACCGGCTCGTTCGCGCTGTTTCGACCGGAATTGACGCTCTGTGCGACGATTCTCGCCGTCTTGTTGGCGCAGACGATCCTGCCGCGTTGGCGGCAAAGCTCCTATTATCTGACGCTCGTCGGGCTGTGCACGGCCATGTCGTTCGCCATCGCCTGGCACTTCACTCGCGGACCTATTCCCGACAGCACGCCGATTTTCTCGGGCCTGTTGCTGAGCGACAGTTTCACGATCGTCCTGCGAAGCCTGCTGCTGTTGTTCGCCATCCTGTTCGTCACGTTCACGCAACTCACCGCGACCACCGGCCAGCGACGCGACGATGCGACCGAGTTTTACGTATTGATCCTCGGCTCTCTGCTGGGCATGTGTCTGATGATCGCGGCCAACCACGTGGTCGTCGTCCTGTTGGGCGTCGAAATGGCCAGCGTGCCGTGCTACATCCTGGCCGGCATGAAACGCAATCAAGCCAAAAGCAGCGAGGCCTCGCTCAAGTACGCCGTGTTCGGCGCGGGCGCGGCCGGCGTGATGCTCTACGGGCTCAGTCTGCTGTCCGGCGTGCTCGGCTCGGCTCACTTGCCCACGATGACCATCCGGCTGGCTGAAATGCTGCATCACGGTCTGATGGCCCAACAAGCCACCGTGTTGACCCTCGGCGGTCTGATGCTGGGCGTCGGCGTCGCATTCAAATTGTCGGCCGTGCCGTTCCATTTTTGGGCGCCGGACGTTTTCGAGGGCGCCACCGCCGAGGTGGCCGCGTTCCTGTCGATCGCCTCGAAGGCCGCCGCCTTGGGACTGCTGGTCCGACTGGCCACGGGGTTCGCCTTCCAGGCCGATCCTTTGTTGGGGGCCGCCTTGGCGCCGGCTCGCCAGGGTATCGCATTTTTGATCGCGTTGGTGGCCGCCGTCACCTGCACATTCGGCAATCTGGCCGCCTACGGCCAAACGAACATGAAGCGGATGCTGGCCTATTCGACCATCGCGCACGCCGGCTACATGATGATGCCCGTGGCGGCCGCCGTCGTGTTGCTGGGCCGGTCCGACGTCGTCGCCGCCCGTTCGGCCGTCGCGTCGCTGATCGTCTACATCGGCATCTATCTGTTTATGAATCTGGCCGCATTCGCCATCGTCGCGTTCCTGCGCAACGCCATCGACAGCGAAGAGATCGCCGATTACGCCGGCTTGGCGCGCACGTCGCCGGGGCTGACCGTCTGCATGGCGATCGTGATGTTCAGTCTGGTGGGTCTGCCGCCGCTGGCCGGATTCCAAGGCAAGTTTTTCATCTTTGGCTCGTTGATCCAAGCGGACCTGTACGCCCTGCTGTTGGTCGGCGCGCTGAACACGGTGTTCAGCCTATTTTACTATCTGCGCGTCGTCCGCGTGATGGCTTTGTCGCCGCCGCCGCTGCATCGTGAGCCGCCGTTGATCCCGCTTTCGTCGTTGGTCGGATCCTACTGCGCGTTGTTGACGGTTCCATTGGTCGCGTTGTTCTTCCTGGTCGGAGGGCTGTTGCATTGGGCCGCCGCGGCCGCCTCCACCTTGTTTTATTGACGGGAGATGCCCCCTAATGGCCGTCTCGCTTCACGACGTCGATTCGCTGCAAACCACCGAAACGCTCAACGATCTGCTGGCGATCCTGGGCAGTTCGCTGCCGATCTACCTGTCCGACGCCCAACCGTGGATCACGCCGGAGGCCGCCGAGCTGCGTGCGGCGATTGATCGCCTCGCAGCCGACCAGCGACGCTACGCCCAACGACTCGCCGACGCCGTCCTCCGACGCGGCGGCCGCCCCGATCGCGGACGGTTCCCCTCGCAATGGACCGCCAAAAGCGATTTGTCGCTCGAGTTTCTGCGGCAAGAGTTGATCGACCAACAGCAGCAGGACATCACGGCCATCCAGCGATGCGTCGATCGACTCGAAAACCATCCGGCCCCGCACGCGCTGGCCGAAGAAATTCTCGGCAACGCCCGCGGACACCTGGACGTTTTGAAAGCGACGCGCCTTCATGACTAAGGACAGCTCTCCCTCCGGCGACGTCCCGTCCGCCCGTCCTTCGGCCGCCTCGCTGTTCGACACCCACGCCCACCTGGACCAATCCGAGTTCGACGCCGACCGCGACGCCGTGATCGCTCGGGCCCGGGCGGCCGGTGTGACGCGAATTCTCTGTCCGGCGGTTTCGGCCGAAACCAGCCGCGCGGTCGTGCAACTGGCCGAGCGGTGCGATCTCTGGGCGGCCATCGGCATTCATCCTAACTCGACCGCCGACGCCGCGCCGCACGATTGGGACCACGTCGTGACATTGGCCGATCATCCGCGCGTCGTCGCGCTGGGCGAAACCGGACTGGATCGCTACTGGGACCACGCACCGCTGGCGTTGCAGCAAGAATATCTAGACCGGCACCTTCGGCTCGCCCAACAGCGCGACCTGCCGGTGCTGCTGCACTGCCGCGACGCGGCGTCCGAGTTGGTCGCCATGGTCCGCGAGGCGGTCTCGCGCGGCCCGATTCGCGGCGTCGTGCACGCCTTCAGCGGCGACGCGGCGTTGGCGGCCGAGCTGCTGTCGTTCGGGCTGCACATCAGCTTCGCCGGCAACGTGACCTATTCGAACAAAAAGTTCGACTCGCTTCGGTCGGCGGCCAAAACCGTCCCCGACGATCGGCTGTTGGTCGAGACCGACAGCCCGTACCTCGTGCCGCAACTGTTCCGCGGCAAACAGCGTCGCAACGAACCGTCGAACGTGGTCCACACAGCGGCGTTTTTGGCCGAGCTGCGCGACGTGCCCGCCGAGCAGATCGCCCGGCAAACGACCGAAAATGCTTTGCGCTTGTTTCAGATTCGCGGATAGGTCTCCGTCCCGAGCAAATCTCACATCTTGCTATTCATAGGACCGTGGTCTACACTTGCAGGGAAATCAATGCTTGCCATTCATCCGAATATTCTTGAACGCGATGGTCAAAAGGCCTTCGTCGTTTTGCCTTACGAAGAATTCGTAAGGCTGGAAGAAAAATTGCAGCAGTTCGAGGATTTAAAGCAACTGCGAGCAGCCAAGGCCGAAGAGGTCGGCGAGCCAACCGCGTCGCTCGACGCTGTCAAGAAAGAGTTGGGGTTGTAATCGGTTCACTTGTTGATCCTCCGACAAAATAGGTGGATACATGCCACTTTATCGTCGCCTGATGGACCAAAGAAGACTTGGCAACCTCCTTTTCCTTTGGCCAATAGCCATCGGTCTGTTGTGGGTGAGCGGCCCCTTTCTTAACGCCGAGGAACCGCCATCATTACAAGAAGAAGCGGTTGCGGAAATCCGATTGCGTGGCGGCAAGGTAACCGTCGACGAGAACGACCCCATCCATCCAATCATTGGCGTTGACATGGACGATTTCCACAACGTCGGTGCTAAATTGAGGTTTGTCGACGGATTTAAGCAACTCAAGCAGCTAAGCCTCAGCCACACCGACTTAACGGACGCCGATTTGAATCGCATTTGTCGTTTTACGCAATTGGAAAAATTGCACATCGGCGGCACCGCGATTACGAATTCCGGTTTGAAGTGTCTCCATCGGCTGCCCAAGCTCAAGCTGCTCTCCCTGGCGGAATCGATCAACATCAACAGCGATGGGGTGAAAAATCTCGCAGGAATGCAATCGTTGACGCATTTGAAACTCAGCTACACGAACGTCGATGACCCTGCGCTGCGTCACATCGCGAAAGGCCTGCCTCAAATCGAGGTTCTGTGGCTCTCCGACACTCGCATTACCAATTCCGGACTTCAAAATCTGGAACCGTTGCCGCGTCTCCGTGTCTTGGATCTCAGCCACATCACAAATGTCGGACTGGAGCATCTCTCGAAGATTTCAACACTCGAACGACTGGGCATGGAAGGTTCTGAACTTGCTGACGCGGACCTGATTCACTTTGAGAGGCTTTGCCGGTTGCGGGAGTTGACCATCAATCCGGCCCCAAAAATCACGAATGCCGGACTCAAACATTTTGCCCCCTTGACCAAACTGACAAAATTGGAAATTTATAACTGCCAGGCGACGGACCAGGGGTTAGAGAACCTTTTTGGCCTCTCCCAACTTAAACGATTGGCCGTTGGCAAAAATGTAACAGCCGCAGGAATCGAGCGATTGCATCAAGCGTTGCCAAACTGTAAAGTCAGCGCTTTGTAATCAACATTCCTACAAATGCTGGAACAGCCCCTTGGGGAGTCGCGTCGGCAACGACCTGCCCTTTTCAGATCCCCCCTGACCGGATATCATTAGGGATTCGTTCCAGGGAGTGCCCTTTTTTTCGTGTCTGCGCCGACCCCGGCGCGCCCAACTATGAAAACCAACGAACTGCGTGAAAAATATCTGAGCTTTTTTGAATCGAAAGGCTGCATACGGCGGCCGAGCGACGTGCTGGTGCCCCGTTGGGACCCCTCGGTCCTGTTCACACCCGCCGGCATGAACCAGTTCAAGGACCACTTCATGGGCCGGTGCAAGCTGGATTTCACCCGGGCCACGACCTGTCAAAAATGCCTCCGCACGGGCGATATCGACAACGTCGGCCGCACGGCCTACCACCACACGTTTTTCGAGATGCTCGGCAATTTCAGCTTCGGCGATTATTTCAAGCGCGAAGCGATCCACTGGGCCTGGGAGTTTTTGACCTCCAAGAAGTGGCTCGGTCTGGATCCGTCCAAGCTGTCAGCCACGATCTATCTGGACGATGAAGAAGCCGCCGGCATCTGGCTCGATGAGATCCGCCTGCCCGCCGATCGATTGCAGCGGCTTGGCGAGGACGAAAACTTCTGGCCGGCCAACGCCCCCAGCCAAGGTCCCGACGGCGTCTGCGGCCCGTGCAGCGAAATCTACTACCACACGCCCTTCGGCTCGGTCGAAATCTGGAACCTGGTGTTCACGCAGTTCAACCGCGTCGGCGATCCGCCCGATAATTTGCGTCCGCTGCCGAGCAAGAACATCGACACGGGCATGGGCCTGGAACGCACGGCCTCGGTGTTGCAGGGCGTCGAGTCGAACTTCCACATCGACATCCTGCGTCCGCTAGTCGAGGCCGCCGGCGAGGTGTGCGGCGTCGCCTACGATCCGGCCGACGAAAACGGCCGCCGTATGCGCCGCATCGCCGATCATGTCCGGGCCTGCACTTTCGCGATCCACGAAAACGTCTACCCCGGCAACAAGAAACAAGGCTACGTGATCCGCCGGCTGTTGCGCCGCGCGGTGCTGGACGGTCGACAGTTGGGCGTCCGCGATCCGTTCCTGCACAAGCTGGTCGGCAAGGTGGCCGAGCTGATGCGCCAGCCGTATCCCGAACTGAGCCAAACCACCGCCGCCGTGTCCGACGTGATCGAAAAGGAAGAGGCCAACTTCCTGAGCACCTTGGACGCCGGACTCGAGCGGATCGAGCGAATCTTCGAGCAAATGAAACATCAACATCGCGGCGTGGTCTCGGGCGACGAGGCCGCCGACATGTTCCAAACCCACGGTTTTCCGCCCGAGCTGTTTGAAACGCTCGCCGCCGAACATAATTTCGCGTTCGACTGGAAGGGTTTCCGCGACGAGATGGAGCGCCACGGCATCGAGTCGGGCGGCGGCCAAAAGGTCGAACTGTTCCGCCACGATCCGCTAGAAGCCCTGAAAAAAGCCGTCCACGGCAGCACGTTCCTCGGCTACGACACGCTCGAAACGACCGACGCCGAAGTGTTGGGCATCATCGCCAACGACCAGCTTTGCGAGCAAGTCGACGAGGTGGACCACGAGGGTCCGATCGTCGTGGTGCTCGACAAAACCCCGTTCTACGGCGAGATGGGCGGCCAGTTGGGCGACACCGGCGAACTGGTCGGAAGCCGTTTCCGTTTCGAGGTGACCGACACGCAAGTGGACGGCGGTTTCACGCTCCACCGCGGCCACCTGCGCGAGGGTCGGCTCACCCTGGGCGATCGGATCGACGCCCGAGTGGACGTCCAGCGACGTCAAGGCATCCGCCGGGCCCATTCGGCCACGCACCTGCTGCACCACGCCCTGCAAAACGTGTTGGGCGGCCACGCCCTGCAACAGGGCTCCAAAGTGGACGACGACCTGTTGCGATTCGACTTCGCCAACCCCTCGGCCGTCACCGCCGAACAGCTCGACCGAATCGAGGACGAGGTGAACGCCAAGATTTTGGCGGGCGAGCCGATCGGCTGCCAGAACATCCCGTTGGCCGACGCCCGAAAGGCCGGCGCCACGATGCTCTTCGGCGAAAAATATCCCGACATGGTCCGCATGGTCACGATGGGCGATTTCAGCCGCGAGCTGTGCGGCGGCACCCACCTGACCAATACCGGACAGATTGGCGTTTTTCAGATCCTCAGCGAGGAGAGCGTCGCGGCGGGCACCCGGCGGATCACCGCCTTGACCGGATGCGGTGCGCTGCGTCACATTCGCCGCGACCGATCGATCTTGCATCATGCCGCCGCGGCGTTGCGAGTGCCCGACGACGAACTGGCCGACCGCATCCACGCGCTGCAAAAGGAAGTCCGGCAGTTGAAAAAACAGGCCACGGCCGGTCCGAAGGGCGGGCCCACGATCGACGAGTTGGTCGCCAAAGCCATCGACCTGAGCGGCGTCAAACTGGTGCTGGCCGAGATGCCCGGCGGTCCCAACGAACTGCGTCAGGTGATCGACCAATTGCGCCGCAAAATCTCGCCGGTCGCCGTACTGCTGGCCAATCGCCAGGAGGACGAAAACAAACTGACGATGATCGCCGGTCTGAGTCGCGACCTGGTCGGCCGGGGTTTGGACGCGGTCACGTGGATCCGCGACGTCGCCAAAGTGGTCGACGGCGGCGGCGGCGGGCGGCCCGACATGGCCCAAGCCGGCGGCAAGCTGCTCGACAAACTGCCCGACGCCTTCGATTTCGCTCGAGACGAGTTGAAAAAGCTGCTCGGCTAGTGCGTGTCGCACAAACGTGTAGCGTTATCGGCGGCGTAACTCTGTGGTTCCGAAAACGATCGACACGCTACAGTTTTGTGAAATGTGCCCTAGTGCGCGTCCGCGTTACCGAGGCAGGCGGAACGGAAATCACGCGGTCTCGGGCGGCTCGCCGAACGTGGGCAAAACAAAGATCTTGCCGTCGCCCATCCGGCCCGTTCGCGCAACCTCGACGATCGTTCTGGCCACTTCATCGACCCGCGGATCCTCGACCCAAAGCGTGATCTCGACCTTCGGCAGATAGGCCATCGAATATTCGCTGCCGCGATATTCATCGAGGTAGCTTTTCTGACGTCCGTAGCCCTTCACCTCGCAAACGCCGCAGGCCTCGATCGGCGAATATTTCAACGCCTCGAGCACTTTCTCGACCAGGTACGGCTTCACGACGGCGACAATTTGTTTCACGACAATCGATCCTCAACTCCGCAACAAAAGTCCGCGGCGGCCTTTTTTTGTGAAGATCAAGAAACCCTTCCATGCAGCAACATACCCAACTCGCGTCCGCCAAGCAACCGGTACGTGCCGCAATAGACCGCCGCGCCGACCACCAACGGCACGCCGACCTGAACCACTTGATCGACCAACCGGCCGCCGTTGGGAAAATAGCCCAGCGTCCCGTAGACCGCTACAGCCATCGCCGCAGTGGCCGCCGCCGAGCGAGCCACATTGGCCGCTAGCTCGCGCCACCCCAATCGAGCGTAACGCCGCGAAAAAACGGCCATCAACACCAACGTCTGCACGGCCGCGGCCATCGACGTGGAAGCCGCCAAGCCCGCCTCGGCCATCGGCCAAATCAACGTCAAATTGAGCGCCAAATTCATGCCGACCATCCATGCGGCGATCCGAACCGGCGTCACGCAATCGTAGACCGCGTAAAAACCACGCACAACCACCTGCGACGCACAATACGCCCACACGCCCGACGCATACCAGGCGATCATCGTCGCGGTCCGCGCCGTGTCTTCCCGGTTGAAATAGCCGTGTTCGAGCAGCAGCCGTGCGATCGGCTCGGCCAGCAGAATCAGCCCGACGCCGGCCGGCAACGCCAGACAAAAAACCAACCGCAGCCCAAGGGTCATGTCGCCGCCCAGCCGCGTCCGATCGCCCCGGGCCGCATGCTGGCTCAACAGCGGAAAAATGGCCACGGCCACGGCCATGCCCACCAGGCCCAGCGGAAACTCACTCAACTGATCGCCGTAGAAAATGGCCGCCACCGCCCCTTGATGCATCGGATAGCGAACCGCGCCGCCGAGCCAGGGCACAAACTCCGGTCCGTCCGGCGCCCGAGCCAACCCCCACGCAATCAGGCTATCGTTGAACGTGTTGATCTGCGTCACGGCCATGCCGATCAACATCGGCACGAAATTGTGCCCAATCTGTTTCAATCCCGACTGAGCCGCCGTCCAATTGAAGTCAAACCGATAGCCTAGCCGCCGAATCGTCGGCAATTGCACGACCACCTGGCATATGCCGGCCACCAACACCCCGACGGCCAACACATAGGCCTGCGCCACCTGATTGCCCGAAAACCAAACCCACGCCACCAACGCCGCCAGCAGCCAAACGATGTTCAACATGGTCGGCGCCAGAGCCGGAACGCCAAAATGCCTCGCGGCGTACAACATCGTGCTCAATTGGGCCGCCACGCAGATCAGCATCAAATAGGGCAGCATCACCGCCGAAAGGCCGACCAGCAACGTTACGCCCGACCGATCACCCCAAATCGCCCAAATAACCCACAACAACAACTCACCGGCCAAAACCACCCCGGCCAACAACGCGGCCAGCAGCGAAATCACGACGCTGGCCAATTGATGGGCCACACACGGGTCGGCGTCCAGTTGCGTGGTCAGCACGGGCAGATAGCTGGCCGTCAGGGCCCCCTCGCCAAACAACTGGCGAAACAGATTGGGAATGCGGAAGGCAAAGAGAAAGGCGTCGGCCACCCCCCGTCCGGCGAGTCCGAACAGTGCAGCCGTCACAATCGTGCGGACCATGCCCAGCACCCGGGAGGCCAACGTCCCGAGACTGGTCACCACGGTTCCGGCAATCAAAGGATGACGTTTCGACGCAGCAGCCATTTGGGCTCATCGTAAGCCGAAACAGCGGACGAAGGAAGGGGGAACGCGGAAACCCGACACAACCCCACCGCGTCGGCGTCCGGAATAGGAAAACCAAAGAGCCTCCCCCATTCCCCATTTCGCCTTCCGCCCTCATAATGTCGGTTATGCAAAATCGAACTTCCTACCAAGATCGCATCATTCGCAGTTATTACAAAAACCGCGACGAGATCATGCTCCAGCGGTTGGGCGAGCTGGTCACCGACCTTTTTTTGGCCGAAGGCAAAGCCCGGGCCCGACTCTGGAAACGGGTGGCCGAGGTCCTCGAAAAGCTCAAGGTGCCCAACGACCAAATTCGACACCTCGTGCAGCAAGAAAACCCCACGTTGGTGGCGAATCTCCTGAAAAAGCTGCTGGAAAAGCAGTAAAACGCCTCCCCTGATTTTTAAGTCCCTTTTCTTCATGCTCGATCAACTTCGCTGGAAACAATTTCCCGTACTCGACGACGGATTCGTCTGCCTGGTGGACGTGATGGGCGACGACCGTTCGGTGGTCGAGGCGGCTCGGGTCAGCTACGCGGCCGGGACTCGCCGCATCTCGGACGATCGCACACTGATCCGCTACCTGATGCGTCACAGCCACACGACACCTTTCGAGATGGCCGAAGTGAAGCTGCTGGTTCGCGTCCCGATGGACTGCTGGCGACAATGGGTCCGTCATCGGATGGCCTCGATCAACGAGACGAGCACGCGGTATTCCGTGGCCATCGACGCCGCGCAGACCACGCCGCCCGACGGTTGGCGCGGACAAGCCGCATCGAATCGCCAGGGCAGCGAGGGTTTTTTGGACGCAACGGTCGGCGCGGAGCTTTCGGCCGCCGAGGCCGAATTGCAGCATCAGGCCCGAACGGTTTACGAGCGTCGTTTGGCGTTGGGCGTAGCCCGCGAACAGGCCCGCAAAGACCTCCCGCTTTCGACCTACACCGAGGCCTATTGGAAAGCCGACCTGCACAACCTGCTGCATTTTTTGCAACTCCGGATGGACTCGCACGCCCAGTGGGAGATTCGCCAATACGCCCAAACGATCGGCGAGCAGATCGTCCGCCCCCTGTTTCCGATGGTGTGGGAGGCGTTTGTCGATTATCGCTTGGAGTCGATCCAACTCAGCCGCGTCGATCGCCGGGTGATCGCCCGACTGGCCGCCGCCGGTCGATTGCCCGCCACGGAGGCCGATTTTCAGGCAGCCGGCGACCCCGCCTGGGCCTCTTTGGTCCGCTGCCGCGAGCGCGACGAGTGCCGCGATAAACTTTCGGCGTTGTCGTTGTTTCAGCAGGAACCCCAAAAGCCATGAACGTCGAACGATCGCTGCGTCTGCACGATCCGATGGGGTTGTCCGCCGCAATTTCGCGGGGGCCGGCCGTCGCCGCGCTCACGTTGCTGACGGCCGCCGCGGCGATGGTTTTCTGCCGACGCCTGGCCGGAGCGCTCCAACGCCCGCTCGAACCGGGCTGGCTGCTGACCATCGGACTGCTGATCGCGTCGATCGCCGCCGCCGTGCGTTTCGGATGGTTTTTGACGTCCCAACGCAACGGGGCTCGCGCCGCGTCCCGGTCCGATTGGCTCCTTATGACCCTGACGTCCGTCTCGGTCGCGGCTTGGGGGTTGGGCATCTGCCTGCCAAAAACCGCCTTTTTCGGTGCGTTCTCGATGATCGTGATTTTGGGCGTCGAGGAGATTTTTTCGTGGGTCTGGTTTTTGCGGCGTCACCACCCGGCGGCACAAGTTGCCAAGAAGTCGCAAACCATCGCACGGTCGCCGCAAACGCCGTTTTTCACGACCGCAGACGCCGTCGCCCCGATTCCATCGGACCCGTCCCCAGCTTATGATGAATCAGGTGAGGCGGCGTTCGACAACCCGCCCTCGGGCGTCACACAACAATTGACACGGCGTCAAACGGCCGACGGCGCGGACGAACTTTCCGGTTGGCTGCGGGCGTCGTTTGTTGCAGGTCAGCGAACGGCCAGCGTCCACGTGGCGTTTTGTCCGCCGTTTGCGGCCATGCCCGAATTGGAAGCGGAGCAAGTCGACGGCCCCGAGGCCCGAGTAAAGACAGCCCAACGGTGGCCTTACGGCGCACGGCTCGACATCAAGTTGTCCGCCGCCGCCAAAGAACCGACCGACGTGCTGCTGCAATTTTTGGCGAAAACAGAAAGCTCACCATCCGAGACGGCCAACGTAACTGAAGGAACCTGAAAAAGCCATTCCGCCAAGGTGGTCGCCAATCGTTTGCGATTTAGCTGGTCTATTCTCAAAAAATCAAGAAAGTCGACGCAAGAAACAAAACCAGCCCAGGCGCTGGGAGCCGGGCTGGAAAGAAATCCGGGTATTACCGCCACCGACGACCGATCAGGCCGAG
Organism: Planctomycetaceae bacterium; assembly: GCA_021372005.1. Classification (GTDB taxonomy): domain Bacteria; phylum Planctomycetota; class Planctomycetia; order Pirellulales; family Thermoguttaceae; genus JAJFVC01. The sequence continues at coordinate 21,582 of JAJFVC010000007.1, forward strand.
GGGCGACGGTAATGTTGGTAAGCTAGGATAACCTCGTAAAGATCCATCGAAATTGTCACCTCGTCGTCGGCAAAGTCACGCAACCAGGTCCGTTGCGATTGCACCGCATCGGCCAACAGGGGCATGACCTCCATCAACGGAACCGTCACGGTCTCCCGTTGATGCTCGGCGACGGCCACATTAGCGGTCTCTTCCTGAGGACCGTAATACACACGCAGATGGCTGGCGTTCATGGGCGCTCCCTTCCTTGATGAGCCCACCCTGTCTGTGTGCTCTTGTATCGGCTGCGGGTGTCTTGCGGGTTTGATCATTTTCGAGGAAAATGCGGTTTTTGCCCGACAGCACTGCTGGCACGGCATCGCCTGATTTATTCATTCTTTTCATGAATGAAACCGCATCAGGCAAAATGGGTAAAATATGGAAAGCACGGCAACTATCGACCTCCGGCAAGTGGGACGTGGCTTGGATCTCCCCCTTCGGCAAATCCAAACCGTCGTCGAGTTGCTCGACGAAGGCAACACCGTCCCGTTCATTACCCGATACCGCAAAGATCAGACGGGCGGGCTCGACGAGGAGCAAATCCGCGACATCCAGGACCGCCTGGCCAAAACCCGCCTCCTGGCCGATCGCAAGCAGACGATCCTCCGCTCGATCGAATCGCAAGGCAAGCTGACCGAAAAGCTTTCCAAACAGATCCTCTCGGCCACCACGACCAAACGGCTCGAAGACCTGTATCTGCCTTACAAGCCCAAGAAGCAAACGCTGGCCACGCTGGCCCGTTCGCGCGGTTTGGAGCAACTGGCCCAAGAGATTTTGGAGGCCGCGCCCACCGCAACGGATCTCGACGCCCGCGCCGCCGATTTCGTCAACACGGATCGACAGGTGCCGACGGCCGCCGATGCGCTGTTGGGCGCCGGCCACATCTTGGCCGAACAGTTCAGCGAACAGGCCGAATTGCGTCAACGGCTGCGCGAGGTGCTGCAACGGATCGGCGTGTTGGTGAGCAATCGTATCGCCCCCGAACCCAAGCCTGTCGAAGAATCGAATCAAAAACACGAGACCGCCGAACTGCAATCGACGGCGGAAACGTCGGGGCAAGAAACCATCGACCCGGAGCCCACGGTCGAAACGTCGGCTCAAGAAGCCGTTGCCCCACAGCCCATGGTGGAAACGTCGACTTCGGAGACGATTGAGTCGCAACCCATCGCAGAAACATCGCCGGCCATCGAGGCGTCATCCGCCGCAACAGATTTCACGGACGCCGCAACGGCGGCCGTGGAAGAGCCAGCCGAGCCTGTCTCCGAAGCCGAATCTCCGGCAGCCGAACCGCCTGCTGTGGAACAACCGACCGCACCGACGGTCGACATTGCGGCCCGACGCAAAGCGGCCCGCCAAAAAGCCAAAGCCGCCGCCCAAAAGAATCGCGATCTGAAGAAAAAGAAGCTCGAAGAGAAGCGGATCAAGGCGTTTCAGGACTATTTCGACTATCACGAAGAAATCCGTAAAATCCCGCCGCACCGCGTACTGGCGATCAATCGCGGCGAGCGGGCCCGCGTATTGCGAGTTCGGTTGGATGCCGATCTGCAGGCGCTGGTCCATCTATTGGACGAGTTGTTGGTGCCGCCCGGCCATCCGCATGCCGACTACCTGCGCGGCTGTGCCCGCGACGCCTTGACGCGGCTGATTTTGCCCAGCCTCGAACGTGAAGTACGTCGAGAATTGACCGACAGGGCCGAGACCCACGCGGTCGGCGTGTTCGCCCGAAACCTGCGCAATCTGTTGTTGCAGCCACCGGTCCACAACCAACGCCTGTTGGCGGTCGACCCCGGTTTCAAGAGCGGCTGCAAGCTGGCCGCGCTCGATCAGTTCGGCAACCTACTGGGCCACGAGGTGATCTATCTGGTCGGCAAGCCCGACCGCACCGACGAGGCCAAGCAGAAGGTGTTGAGTCTCATCGGCCAACATCAGTTGACGGTCGTCGTAATCGGCAACGGCACGGCTTGCCGCCACACCGAAGACTTTTTTGCCGGCCTGATCGAAAACGAACTGAAGGACCAGGGGCTGGCCTACGTCATCGTCAACGAGGCGGGCGCGAGCGTCTATTCGACCAGCCGCACCGGCCGCGAAGAGCTGCCCGACTGCGACGCCACGCTGCGCGGGGCCATCTCGATCGGCCGCCGTCTGCAAGACCCGTTGAGCGAGCTTGTTAAAATCGATCCGGCCAGCATCGGCGTCGGACTGTACCAACACGACGTGAAGGCCAAGCACTTGCGAACTTCGCTGGACGAGGTGGTCGAGTCGTGCGTCAACTATGTGGGCGTCGACGTGAACACGGCCAGCCCCGCGCTGTTGCGCTACGTGTCCGGACTCAACCAACTGACCGCCCGGCGATTGTACGAACACCGCTGCGAGCACGGACCGTTCCGCTCGCGCGAGCAGTTGCGTGAAGTGCCGGGCCTGGGCGAGGCGACGTTCGTCCAAGCGGCCGGCTTCCTGAAAATCCCCGCCGGCGACAATCCGTTGGATTCCACCTGGATCCACCCGGAAAGCTACCCGACGGCCGATCGCGTTTTGGAGCGTCTGCACGGAGCGGCGGCCGATCTGCGTGAAAAAGAGACCGCCGCCGCGTTGGCCGAGCGCATCGCCCAGGTGGACCGCGAGTCGTTGGCCAAGGAGCTGGAGGTCGGCACGCTGACCCTTTCCGACATCCTCGCCCAGTTGGCCCGCCCCGGCCGCGACCCGCGTGAAGACCTGCCCGCCCCCGTGTTCAAACGCGGCGTGATCAAGCTCGAAGACCTTTCGCCCGGCATGGAGCTGACCGGCACGGTGCTCAACGTGGTCGATTTTGGTGCGTTTGTCGATATCGGGATGCATGATAGCGGCCTGGTTCACGTCAGCCAGCTGGCCGACAAGTATGTGCGCGATCCGCACGACGTGGTCGCCGTGGGCGACGTGGTCAAGGTGTGGGTTGTGGAGGTCGACAAGCAGCGGCGGCGGGTCTCGTTGACGATGATCCTGCCGGGCACGCAGCGAACGGGCGGGCGGCGGGAAGGGAAGCCGCAGCAGCCACAAGCCCGGCCGCAGCAGACGTCCGGTGAGCGACCCCCGCGCCCGCCGCGGGAGCAGCGGAAGCCGGTCGGGGCCGGAGGCCCGCCGAAGACGCAACGGCCGCCCAGGACGGAGTACAAGCCGAAGCGGCCGCCCAAGCCGGTCAAGCCGATTACCGATGAGATGAAGACCGGCAAGGCGCCGATGCGGAGTTTCAGCGACCTGATCCAATTCTACGAAGCTCGGCAGGAGCCCGAGCCGAAGCCCGACGATTCGAAGAAGCAAGACCCCGCCGAATGACGGACTTTGAAAAACGCCTCGAAAAAGCCATCCAACGCGGCCAGCGGGCGAGCCACGCCCGCGCGCAGGCCGAGGCGGAACAGGCCCTCAGCGAGCAGGAGCTTCGCCGGCTCCACAGCCAATACCGGCTTGAGTTGACCGAGCACATCGAAGAGGTGGTCAAGAAGCTCACCGACGCTATGCCCGGCTTCCGCTACGGGGCGATGGTTTCCGAACGGGGCTGGGGCGCGGCGGTCAGTCGCGACGACTTCGGCCGTGCGCCGCGCAGCGGCCGGTCGAACTCCTTTAGCCGCCTGGAGTTGGCCGTACGTCCGCTCTCCGAGCTGTACGTCTTGGAGCTGGTCGCCAAGGGGACGGTCAAGAACCGCGAGGTCTTCAACCGCAGCCACTACCAGCAACTCGCCGACGTCGACCTGGCCGCCTTCCGCAAGCTGATCGATGCCTGGGTCTTGGAGTACGCCGAGATCTATACGGCGAAGAGCTGAGGCGCAGGCCGTAGGCGGTGAGGACCGACGCAGGGCCCTTCGTCCTTTCTCTCCATGCGAGTGGGTAGTGTAATGGTGTGTGGAGGGGAATCGCGGGCAGCCCACACGACATGTAACGGCAACGGTTCTCGCTGGCAACCGAATCGAGATCACCGTCTCTGAACTGAAGGACGGAGACCAGGCCGACGTGTTCCTGGTCTTGTCTGACGCCGCCTCCCGTCCCCAGCGATCTGCGCTGGAAATTGCATCAGCTGGCATGGGGTGTTGGAGAAAGGACTTAAGTGCGTGCGGGCAATGCTTCTGTGGCGTCCAGACGACCCCTAAGTCCCTATTTTCGGTCCATCCGGCTGACGCGTACCTGGGGGCTCTGCCCCCAGACCTCCGGGATTTATCGCTTTCATGCCAATCCGGAGCCGAGGGAGGTCGTAATGGTTATCCCACCCCCGTTGTTCTCGTCATCATCACCATCGCTCCGGGCTTGGCACGAAAGCGATAAATCCCAGGGGGTTTGGGGGACAGCGTCCCCCAACGTACCGCCAGGTACGCTTCCGCCGGATGAACCCTATTTTCCAACGGATGGTGCTAGCTGATGCAAAATGTTGCGCCGGGAGAGGGTCGGGGTGAGGGGGGCTTTCGATAGGCAAGTCCATGGCAGTTTCCCTCACCGTCCCTCAGGGAGGGGGTATCCTGACGTCTTGCGACAATCTCTCTTCGTCCTTCGTCCTATCGCTTCATTCTCGCCGCGAGCCAATCGGCCAGGGCGGGAATGCCTTCGCCCTTGAGGGCGGAGACCAGGAAGACGGGGGCGTCGGGGGCCAGTCGCTTCATGTCGCTCGTGGCCCGCTCGATGTTGAAATTGGAGTGGGGCAGCAGATCGGTTTTGGTGATCACCAGGGCGTGGGAACGCTGGAAGATGGCCGGATACTTCACCAACTTGTCGTCTCCCTCGCTGACGCTGAGCACGACCAGGCGGAGGTGTTCGCCCAGGTCGAATCCGGCCGTGCAGACGAGGTTGCCCACGTTTTCGATGACCAAGAGGTCGATCGCCTGGTAGTCCAGCCCGTCGGTGGCGGCGGCGATCATGCTGGCGTCCAGATGGCAGGCCCCCTCGGTGTTGATCTGAACGACGGGGATCCCCAGGGCGTCGATCCGATCGGCGTCGATCGAGCCGGCGATATCGCCTTCGATGACCGCGGGGGCCAGGCGGCCGTTGAGCTGGGCGAACAGGGCTTCCAACAGGGTCGTCTTGCCACAGCCGGGCGAGCCAACGATATTCACGCCGTAGACGCCCGAGGCGTTGAACCTGACGCGATTCTCCTCCGCGATCTGATCATTGGCCTTGAGGATCTTCTTGGCAGCGACGATTTTCATCAGAATTCTCCGCGGATCTTCTTAGGAATTATTGTCTTGCGGCGGGCCATCGACAAGGAGGCCTTCGCCCCGTCACTGTTCCAGTTCGATGCTTTCGAGGATCAGTTCCTGGCCTCCTTCAATCGTCACCTCGCCGCTGCCGCAATGAGGGCAGAGGGCAGAGATTTCGTCGATGTCGGCCGCCTGGCCGCAGATCTGGCAGCAGCAGACAGCCTTCGGCTCGGTGATTTCCAGGGTTGCGTCGGCCACGAGCGTCCCGGGGGCGAGCATCGTGAAGGCAAAACGGATCGAGTCGGCGTTCACCCCGGAAAGCCGTCCGATGACGAGATCCAAACGGGTGATCCGGCCCTGATGCCCAGAACGCTGGACCTCTTTTTCGACCTGCTCGATCAGGGCTTCGACGATGGAGAGTTCGTGCACGGACTTGGGATTTCAGATTTCAGATTTGGGATTTGGGATATGAAGGGGTGGCGATGGCCTGACGGGACAGGGATAGGCCCCGCTGCTTCACGCTCCACCTTGACTACCGGCAATCCGCGATTCAGTCGGCCGTGGCCAGTTGGACGCGGGCGCCTTCGAGCCGATGAGCGAGGAGGCGGGCAATCTGGGTCAACAGGCGGTAGCCGAGGGCTGGATCGGCGACGCACAGGGCTCGGAGGCGGTCGCCGCTGATGGCCACCAGGTGCGTCTCCTTGCGGGCGATGCCGTTGGCCGTGGTCTTGTACGGTTCGACCAGGGCGGACCAGCAGAGCAGGTCGCCATCGACGAGTGTGTCGACGGTGCGGTGTTCACCGTTGCCCAGGACGTACTGGATGTCGACCTCGCCCTTGGTGATGATGTAGAGCGACGTGGCCGGGTCGCCTTCCCGAAACATCTCGGTTCCCGCGGCGACGATCTTTTCCTCGGCCATCATGGCGACGGCCTTGAGGGTTTCGTCGCTGACCGTGGCGAAATAGGGATACCGACGCAGGACTTCGGGAGAGATCATGGTTTTTCTCCTCAGGTTGCTGGGCGGGCCTCAAGGGCGGCCAGGACATCCCGGACCGCCAGGGGGATGGCGGCCTGGACGGCTGGGGTACAGTCGTCGCCAAATGTCAGTATATCTTCGGCCTCGATCCCGACAAGCATGATATCCTCGTCGGCTGGCAGGGCGAGCCCCGCCTGACGCCCGAACTTCAAGGCCGTCGGCAGGTTGACGTCGTGCGACGACGCGCTTTTCTGGGTGGCGATTCCGTGGGGCGTCAGCCGATGGATCGTTCCGGGCGCGGCCCCGGTGACGATCGCATCGACGACAATCGCCCGCTGGTAGCCGACCATTCGTTCCATCAGCCGCAGCCCGCCCCAGTAGTCTTCGTCGACTTC
>JAJFVC010000008.1 GCA_021372005.1 Planctomycetaceae bacterium
GACGGCCAGCAGCAGCGACAGCTTCGTCTGCATGCCCTTCGACAGATGTTTGACTTTCTTTTGAACGTCGAGGCCGAACAGTTCGAGCAGCTCGCGGCATCGCGCGTCGTTCCAAGTCGGAAAGCACGACCGGCAAAAACCGATCGCCTCGCCGACCCGCATCCAGCGATAAATGTGCGGCGCCTCGGGCACATAGCCGACGCGCTGCTTCACCTGCACCGGATCGGACGCCACGTCGACGCCCAGCACGCGGGCCTGGCCGGCGCTGATCGAGAGCATGCCCATCAACATCTTGATCGTCGTGCTCTTGCCGGCGCCGTTGGGGCCGAGCAGGCCGAAGGTGCTGCCGCGCGGAACCGTCAGCGACAGATTGTCGACCGCCAGCGTGCGGCCGAATCGCTTGGTCAGCCAAAACGTTTCCACCGCCGGACCATCGGGCGTGGGAATACTCATGACGATTGTCTCCCTTCGTGGGTCATGCGTTCGAGGACCGCGCCAAAAAGATCGCGGATTTGCGGCGGATCCATGCCGGCCAGTTGAGCGGCTCGCACCGCCTCTTCCAAGCCGCGGCGAACGCCCAGCTCGGCCGCCAGCCGCGCGACCGACGCGCCGCGATCGGCGACAAAAACGCCCCGGCCGCGTTGCGAACCGACCAGCCCCGCCTGCTGCAACTCGTCGTAGGCCCGCTGTACGGTGTTCGGATTGACGTGTACCTCGACGGCCATGGCCCGGAGCGAGGGCAGCGGTTCGCCGGGCTGATAGACCCCGGCCGCCACCGCCGCGCGCACGGCGTCGGCGATTTGCAGATAGATCGGCACATGACTGCCCGGATCGATGTTCATCGCGGCCTCGCAAACTGCATTAGGCAACTAATGCAGTCAGGCAGTTTATGAAATAGCGAGAACGTTGTCAACAACATTTTGAATATTTTTACATTTCTTGTGGTTTGGTATGACTCGAAACTGTTTTGTAGTAAATGGTTATGACTATCCAAAATCGATCGTCATCAAAAAACCTTCCGCTTCTCGCTGGAGGGCTCTTCGGGTATGCTGCATGGGCCATCGGGAGCGTGTTTTTCCTAATCCCCTCTGTTTCCTGTTTGACTGTGGCTCCGCAACGCCAACTTTTTGACACCTCGCCGGAACCGTGGGAGACGGACGATCAGACCGCGCAGCGCGTGGCGTCGGTGGTGCTTTCGGCGGGACCGGATCGGGAGTTCGACTACCTGGTGCCCGAGCGGCTCCGCGAATCGGTCGAGCCGGGCCGTCGCGTTCAGATGCCGTTTGGGGCGGGCAATCGTTTGGCGACGGGCTATTGCGTTCGGGCTGAGGACCGTCCGGTCGGGGCTCGGCGTTTGAAGTCGATCCAATCGGTGATCGACGCCCGCAGCCTGTTGTCGCCGGCCATGTTGCGGCTGACCCGCTGGATCGCCGACTATTATCTTTGCGATTGGGCGACGGTGTTGGACGCGGTGACGCCCGCGGCGGTGCGCGTCGGGGCGGGCACGCGCCGGACGACGCTGCTGTCGGTCGATCGAGAAACGATCCACCGGCTCGGCGAGTTGAAGTTGCCGCCAAAGCAGGTGGAGGTGCTCAAGGCATTGGCGGCGACCGGTCAACCGATGAGTCCCGGCGAGTTGGCCCGCGCGGCCCGATGCACGTCGGCCCCCATTGCGTCGCTGCGTCGGAAAGGGCTTTTGCGGTCGCGCACCGCGAGAATCGCCACCGGACAGCTGTCCGCCGTGCCGCCGGTGCATGAAAAGCATCTGGTGCTGAATCCCGATCAACAGCGGGCGCTCCAAACCATTTTGGCCGCCTTGAACGCCTCGCGGCACCAGACCGTTTTGATTCACGGCGCCACCGGCAGCGGCAAGACGGAGGTCTACATCCAGGCCATTCAAGAGGTGATCCATTTCGGCCGCCAGGCGATCGTGCTGGTGCCGGAGATCAGTTTGACGCCGCAGACGGTCGATCGGTTTCGTCGCCGATTCGGCGCGGTGGCCGTGTTGCACAGTCATCTGAGCGATGCCGAGCGCCATTGGCATTGGCAGCGAATCGCCGAGGGCGCGGTGTCGGTGGTGGTCGGCGCTCGCAGCGCGATCTTTGCGCCCACGCCGCACCTGGGGCTGATTGTGTTGGACGAGGAGCACGAAGCGTCGTTCAAACAAGACAATCCGCCGCGCTATCACGCGAGGGACGTCGCGTTGGCGCGGGCCCGGGCCGAAGGAGTTCCGTTGGTGTTGGGCTCCGCCACGCCGTCGCTGGAAAGTTGGCAGCGGGCCCAAGCGGGCGAGTTCGCGTTGGTCGAGATGCCGCGACGCGTGTTGGATCGTCCGCTGCCAGCCGTCGGCACGATCGACTTGCGAAATCAGCGCCGCGCCGGGGGGCTGTCCAGCGGCGCGATCAGTCGACCGATGCTCTCGGCGATGAGCGAGGCGTTGCAGGACGGCGGCCAGGTGATTTTGCTGCTCAACCGGCGTGGGTTTTCGACCCACATTCAGTGCCCGGCCTGCGGCCACGTGGTGGTCTGCCCGGAGTGCGACATCGCGTTGACGCACCATCGCACCGAGGATGTGGCGTTGTGCCATCGCTGCAGTTTTACGATGCCGGCCCCGACCGCGTGTCCGGCGTGCGGTTTCGTGGGCATCCGCTATTCGGGCCTGGGCACGCAGCGGTTGGAGGCCGAGGTACGAGCGCGGTTTCCCGATCGGGTCACGCTGCGCATGGACACCGACACGATGAAAGCCCACGGCAGCCACGAGCGGGCGCTGTCGGCGTTTCGGGCCGGCAAGGTTCAGATCTTGCTTGGCACGCAGATGATCGCCAAGGGGCTGGATTTTCCGAACGTTACGCTGGTCGGGGTGATCAACGCCGACACGGCGCTTCATCTGCCTGACTTTCGAGCCGCCGAACGGACGTTCCAGTTGGTCACGCAAGTGGCCGGTCGCACGGGTCGCGGACCGAAGGGCGGGCGCGTGCTGGTTCAGACCTTTAGCCCCGAGCATCCGGCGATTCAGGCGGCCGTGCGGCACGATTACGCCGCGTTCGCCGCCGGCGAGCTGCCGATGCGCAAAATGCTCTGCTATCCGCCGTTCGGACGAATGATTCGGTTGGTCGTTCGCGGGCCGGTCGAGCCGGTCGTCGCCGAAACGGCCAACGCGATCGCCCGCCGAATCGGTCAATCGTTGGCCGAGCGCAACGTCGAGGCGCGGGTGCTCGGGCCGGCGCCGTGTCCGTTTGCTCGGCTCAAGGGGCGGTATCGTTATCAGATTCAAGTGCAAGGGCTCGACGGCGACGGACTGCGGGCGTCGGTTCGTCAGGCGATGGCCGACTTCGAACCGTCGGACGAGGCGCAGTGGAATGTCGACGTCGATCCGGTCGATATGCTTTAGAGGAGCGAATGGGATGGAGAACCGGGAACCGGAGGAGCCTGCCATGAGCGACGAGCCCGCCTTTGAGCCGCCGAAGCGGATTGCGGAGTTGATCGATCGGATTCGAGAATTGGCCGACAAGCTGGCGGTGGACCACACCAGCCGCGGCGATCTGAAAATCCTCAGCCGCACGCTGTTGGAGCTGCGCTACGCCTTCAAGGTGTTTTCGCCCTATCGGCACACGCACAAGGTGACGGTGTTCGGGTCGGCGCGGACGCCGTCGCAGCAGCCGGCCTATCAACAGGCGTTCGAGTTCGGCCGCCGGATGGCCGAGTGCGGTTGGCTGGTCGTCACCGGAGCGGCCAGCGGCATCATGGAGGCCGGACACGCCGGCGCGGGCCGCGACCATTCGATGGGCCTGAACATCTTGCTCCCGTTTGAGCAATCGACCAATCCGATCATCGCAGGCGATCCGAAACTGGTCTACATGAAATACTTCTTCACCCGCAAACTGATGTTCGTCAAGGAGAGCGACGCGTTCTGTCTGATGCCGGGCGGATTCGGCACGCTCGACGAAGGCATGGAGGTGCTCACGCTGCTCCAGACCGGCAAGCACGACATGATGCCCGTCGTGCTGTTGGACGAGCCCGGCGGCGACTATTGGACCGGATTCGACCGGTTCGTCCACGCACAGTTGCTCGACCGCGGCATGATCAGCCCCGAGGATCTTTCGCTCTATCGCATCACGGACCGTTGCGACGAGGCGGTCGACGAGATTTTGCGATTCTACCGGGTCTATCACAGTATGCGGTACGTGCGAAATCAACTGGTGTTTCGTCTGCACAAGGCGCCCGACGCACGGCAGTTGGACGTCATGAACGACCGATTCCGCGACCTGGTGACCGAGGGCCGATTCACGGTGAGCGGGCCGTTGTCCGAGGAGGCCGAGGAAACCCAGTTGGCCAAGATGCCGCGATTGGTGTTCCACTTCAATCGTCACGATTTCGGCCGCCTGCGGCAGTTGATCGACTTTGTGAATCAGGATATTAGAGATTAGGGATTAGAGCATGAAGCAGAAGTCTAATCCCTAATTCCTGTTCTCTAATCCCTCCCTCCACCGATGCCTACGGATTGGCGACAGTTTCAGGCGGACAATTTTGACGCGCCCGCGGTGGTCGATCCGCGACGGCGCATGGCGATTTTCTTGACGGGTTTCTTGATGTTGACGTTGGTCGTGTTCGGGCGAACGGTGCAGTTGGAGGTGACGCAAGGGCCGGCGTTTCGGCGGGTGGCAGCCAGTCCGATCGAAAAGAAGATCGTGCTGCCGGCGCCGCGCGGCCGGATCGTGGATCGACGCGGCGCGGTGCTGGCTTGCGATCGGACGTTCGAGACCGTGGCGGTCCACTATCGTTGGCTCGAGGAGCCGCCCAATCCGCGTTGGCTCCGCAACATGGTCCGCGCGCGGCTGTCGAAGGCCGATCGAAAAAACCCCGAGCGCGTGGCGGCCGAACGGGCACGGCTGTTGGCCGAGCGCGACGCGACCGCCCGGCGACTGGCGCGGCTTTGCGGCCTTTCGTTCGACCAATGGACCCAACGAACGAAAACAGTCCAGGCCCGCGTCGAACGCATCGCCGAGCAGGCGAATCGCCGCCGAGAGCGGCCATCGGACCGCGACGAGCAAGACATCGCCTGGATGGTGCGGTTGCGGCGATTGTTGTTGGAGGATCCGCCGCCGCCGAGGATCGTCGTCGCCGAGGAGCTGGACTACCACGTGGTGGTCGACGCGGTGTCGGACGCGGTCGTGTCGGAGATCCGCAAGCATCCGGATCGGTATCCCGGCGTGAAAACGGTCGAGCGGGTTCGCCGCGTCTATCCCGGCGGTTCGTTGGCCGCGCACGTGCTCGGACATCTCGGGCCCGGCGACGACGGCAAGCTGGTTGGGCGGATGGGCGTCGAACGGCAGTTTCAGTCGCGCTTGCAGGGGCGCGACGGCCAGCGGATCGAACGGACCGACCGTAGCGGACGGATGTTGGATGGCGGTGACGTCAGGACGCCGACGTCGGGGCAAGACGTTCGGTTGACGCTCGACGCCGAATTGCAGCGTTCGGCCGAGGCGTTGTTGGCCGATGGGCTGCGACGCCGCGCGATCGACTCGAAAGCGTCCGAGTCGGGCGGGGCGATTGTTGTGATGGACGTTCACGACGGAGGACTGTTGGCGTTGGCCTCCGCGCCGACGTTCGATCCGAATTGGTTTTGCGGCGGAGCGTCGGATCGCGTGGCGTCACTGCTGACGGATCAGGCCCATCCGCTGCTGAATCGGGTCGTACAAATGGCGATCCCGCCCGGCTCGACGTTCAAAACGGTCACGGCCGTCGCCCTGTTGGAGTCGCCGGGGTTCGATCCGCAAAA
>JAJFVC010000015.1 GCA_021372005.1 Planctomycetaceae bacterium
GGTTTTTGCCGGTCGTGCTTTCCGACTTGGAACGACGCGCGATGCCGCGAGCTGCTCGAACTGTTCGGCCTCGACGTTCAAAAGAAAGTCAAACATCTGTCGAAGGGCATGCAGACGAAGCTGTCGCTGCTGCTGGCCGTCGCGCACGAACCGGAGCTGCTGCTGTTGGACGAACCGCTCTCAGGCTTGGACCCGATCGCCCGGGAAGAGTTTTTGGACGGCGTGCTGCGGACGGTCTGCGATCGGGGCCAGACGGTGCTGATCTCGAGCCACATGCTCGACGACGTCCGACGGCTGGCCGACACCGTGGGCTTTCTGTACGAAGGCAAGCTGCTGTTGCAGGGGCATCTCGAATCGCTGCTGGGCACGACCAAACGGATCACCGCGACGCTGCGCGACGGGGTCCGGCCCACGAACGTGCCCGACGGGACGATCTTTCAGCGCACGGTCGGCCGGGAATGGACGATCACGGTCCGCGACTTTTCGCCCGAGAAACTGCAACAGGTCCGCGCGCTCGACGGCGTCGAAAACGCCGCGGCGGCCGATCTTGGATTGGAAGATCTTTTCAAAGATTTTATTCGAGGGTGTCGAACGGAAAAAGTTTTGGAATCGGGCTCCGTGTGATCGGATTTGAGAATCTCTCAAGAGGGTTTTTCGAGGACAAAGGATGTCGTCATGAACATGGGATGGCTTTTGTGGAAAGAGTATCGGCAAAACCGATTCATCGTGTACGCGGCACTGGCGATTCTGCTGGGACCATACCTGATCGGTTTTGGCGCCCTTTACGGTTGGCGTCTGATTTATTTTCCAATGCGCGTGACGCCGCCGGACTGGACGAACCACTGCCTGCAAGTTCTTACTTTCACCAATTTTTACAGTCTATCCTTGTCCCTGCTGAGCATCGCCTTGATCGGCGGCAACGCGATTTCGGGCGAACGGGTCGATCGGTCTTCCGAGTTTTTGTTTTCCCTGCCTCTTCGACGCTCTAAAATATTGATCAGCAAATTCCTCTTGGCCGCCCTCGTCATCGCCGTCATCTGGCTGCTGAACGGATCGATCGCCCTCAAAATGCCAAAAAACACGTTTGATGCCGGAATCCTACCGATTCTCGGTGTGAGCAGCTTGGTGATTTTCTGCTCGGCGTGGTTTTTCTCTTCGCTGGTCACCAGTCCTGCATTCGACGTCTGCGGCGGCCTGATAACACCGTTCCTCGTGGTCCTCGGCATCCACTTCACCGCGTGGTTGTTGACGCCCCACGGCGCGGTGTCATTTGCTCCAGGCTACAACATCTTCTTTTTCCGGTGGTACTTGTGCATGTGTTGCGTCATCGCTCCCGTGTGTTTTTGCATCGGCACGTGGCGCTACCTGCGTCGCGTGGAACCGTAACGTTGCGGAACCGTTGTTGATGTCCGACGGGAAATAAAAAACCCCGGCGGGGCGGCCACCGGGGTTGGGCTTTTTAGGATTTCGGCGAGCGACGCCCTACTCTTTTAACGCCTGGACGATGCTGGTCAACATCGCCTTCGCGTCGCCGAACAGCATTAGCGTATTGTCGGCGAAGAACAGCTCGTTCTCGATGCCCGCGAAACCGGGGTTCATGCTCCGCTTGATCACGAACACGGTCTTGGCCTTGTCGGCGTCGATGATGGGCATGCCGTAGATCGGGCTGTTCTTGTCGTGCCGGGCCGCCGGGTTGACCACGTCGTTGGCGCCGATGATCAGCGCCGCGTCGGCCTCGGGCATCTCCGGGTTGATCTCGTCCATCTCGATCAGCTTGTCGTAAGGAATTTCGGCCTCGGCCAGCAAGACGTTCATGTGGCCCGGCATGCGGCCGGCGACCGGATGGATGGCGAACTTCACGTCCACGCCCTCTTTGATCAGCGCGTCGTACAGTTCGCGCACTCGGTGTTGGGCCTGAGCCACAGCCATGCCATATCCCGGGATGATGACAACCAGCCGGGCGGTCGACATGATTTGGGCCGCGTCTTCGGCCGTCGCGCTTTTGGCGGTCCGCTGCTCGGTGCTTGCCTTGCCCGTTTGAACTTGTCCGAATCCGCCGAACAACACGTTGGCGAACGAACGGTTCATCGCCTTGCACATGATGATCGACAGGATCAAGCCCGACGAACCGTCCAAGGCGCCGGCGGCGATTAGCAGTTTGTTGTCCAACACAAAACCCATCGCCACGGCCGACAGGCCCGCGTAGGCGTTCAACAGGGCGATGACGGTCGGCATGTCGGCCCCGCCGATCGGGATGATCAACATGACGCCGAACACCAGCGACAAGACAATAATCAAGGGGAACAAGCCCCACCAGGTCGGATGAAACACCAGCAGCGCGCCGGCCAGAACGGCGACGCCCAACAGCGATAGATTCGCCGCGTTTTGGCCTTTGTAGACGATCGGCCGAGTGGGAATGATTTCCATCAGTTTGCCGGCGGCCATCAAGCTGCCGGTGAACGTCAAAAAGCCCAAAAGCACTTCGGCCACCAGCGCGCCGGTGTTGAAAGCCGTCGCGTGGCCGGCGTATTTTTGACCAGGCTCGCCAAACACGGTCCACAAATAAAACTCGGCGGCGCCGACCAGTCCGGCGGCCAAACCACCGAAGGCGTGCGACAACGCGGTTCGTTGCGGAACGGCCGTCAGCGGCACCATGGCCAACGGAATGCCTACGATCGAGCCTAAAACCAATGCGCCGGCGATCCATCGGTAGCCTTGAATCTCCGGCAGCAGCAGCGTGCCGCCGATGGCCGCGATCATGGCGATGACGCCGGCCAACACGCCGCGGCGGGCCGTGCTCGGATGGCCCATCCACAGCAGCGACAAAATGAACAACGCCGCGGAAACCAGATAAATCGGTTGAATCAGGTGGTCCATATTCATGACTTGCCGGGCTCCCGTTTCTTGAACATCTTGAGCATCCGGTCGGTCAACAGGAAGCCGCTGACAATGTTGGTCATCGAGGCGAACACCGCCACCGCGCCGAGAATCGTAGTCGTGGTGGTTTCCATCTTGCCGGCCAGCGCGATCGATCCGACTACGGCGATCGCCGAGATGGCGTTGGTCAGCGACATCAGCGGCGTGTGCAGCAACCGCGAGACGTTCCGAATGACCAACAATCCGGTGAACGTGGCCAGCATAAACACGAACAGCAAGGCCAGATAGTCGATCTGCGGCGCGTGCCCGGCCGCTTCCGGCACGGCCGGCGGCGCCGCCGCCAACAGCGTTGAAAAATCACTGAGCATAAATCGGGGTCCTTCGCAAATGGCAGAGCCGCGACCCACGGCCGCGGTGTTTTTCTTTTCTTGTCGCCCTTGACTACTGAAGCAACGGCTGGATTCTCGCATGGACAACCTGTCCGTCGCGGGCGATCAGCGTGTCGCGGATGATCTCGTCGTCCAGGTTGACGTGCACTTGTTTTTCCTTGACCAGATTCAACAAAAACGTCGCGATGTTTTTGGCGTACATCTGGCTGGCGTGATACGGGGCCTCGGACGACAGGTTGGTGGGCCCCAAGATCGTCACCCCGTGCTCGACGGTCGTCTGGTCGGGCTTGGTCAACTCGCAATTGCCGCCGCGTTCGGCCGCCAGGTCGACGATCACCGAGCCGGGCGCCATCGCGGCGACCATTTCGGCCGTAACCAGCACGGGCGACTTTTTGCCGGGCACGGCCGCCGTGGTGATGACCACGTCGCTGTCCGACACCACGCGCGTCATCAATTCCCGCTGCTTGCGGTAAAACTCCTCGCCCATCTCCTGGGCATACCCGCCCTTGGTCTCCGAGGTCGAGGCGTCCAACGACATCTCGACGAACTTCGCCCCCAGGCTTTGCACCTGCTCCTTCACAGCGGGACGCACGTCGTAGGCCGACACCGCGGCGCCCAAACGCCGGGCGGTGGCGATCGCCTGCAAACCGGCCACGCCGGCCCCGACGATCAACACCTTCGCGGCGGTCAACGTGCCGGCAGCGGTCATCAACATTGGAAACAGCTTCGGCAACGCCACAGACGCCAGCAGCACGGCTCGATATCCGGCGATGGTCGCCTGCGAGGAAAGCACGTCCATGCTCTGCGCCCGAGTGATGCGCGGCAACAACTCCAACGCGAACAGCGACACGCCTTTCGCGCCCAACTCGGCCGCGGCTTTCGGCGACCCCAACGGATCGCACATCGCGATCACCACCTGACCCTTGCGATAGCGAGCCAAGTCAGCCTGACCGGCCACGGGATTGGCGCCCGCCGCGCGAACCTGAAGCAACACGTCGGCCGACGAGAACACCTCGTCGCGCGACGCGGCCAGCTTGGCCCCCTTGTCCATATATTGTTGGTCGGAATAGCCGGCCGCCAGACCGGCGCCCACTTCGATCAGGACTTCCAGCCCGGCCTTGACCAGCGCCGGAACCGTCGCCGGGACCATCGCCACACGGCGTTCACCGGGAAAATTTTCACGAGGGACTGCTACGATCATGACCCATTCCATCCAGGGGGGGAATCCGAGAGCGAGAAAGGAAATCATGCTATCAGATTCGCCAGAGCCGGTAAAGTACCTGTCTGCAAGGGGGGCTGCCAAGGAATGAACAAAAAAGCGAACAATGATAACCTAGCGAACCTCGACGAACCGCCAGGAACGATTTTCGCCTCCCTGCCCTTTTCCCATGCCTCCCATTTCCTCTTCACTCACTCCATAACACCGGTGAATCGGAGAACGTCGCAGCACAGCCAGAGTGACCAAAAAAGAACCGCCATGCGAGGGGACCTCAAAACCTATCGCGGGGCCGTGCGATCTTTTTGTCCGATTTTTGCGTTTCCTCCACGGCAGAAGACTTGTCAGCCGTCCGATAAGTAGTTAAATTACGGGTTTCCCTAGGCGTGGTAGTTGGTTGTACGGATAAACAGACATGCAACAGATGAAAACCTACATGGCTCGACCCGGCGAGATCGAGCCGAAATGGTGGCTGGTCGACGCCAGCGACAAAGTGGTCGGTCGATTGGCGAGCGATCTGGCGATGGTTTTGATGGGGAAAAACCGCCCCACCTACACGCCGCACGTCGACAACGGCGATTATGTCATCGTGATCAACGCCGACAAGGTGGTGTTCACGGGCAAGAAGTGGGACCAGAAGCAATACGCTTGGTACACGGGCTATCCGCGTCAGCGTCGCGAGACGGCCGGCGAGCGCCGCAAGCAACGCCCGGAGTTGATCCTCCGCGAGGCCGTGCGCCGCATGTTGCCCAAGAACAAGCTGGCCTTCAAAACCCTCGAAAAACTGAAGATCTACACCGGCAGCGAGCATCCACATCAGGCCCAGATGCCCGAACCCAAGGAACTCGGAATAAAATAACGCCTCGAAACAAATAGAAGGTTGACCATCCATGGCGGTAGTGAAAAGCAACGACATTCTCGGCACGGGACGACGCAAGAGCTCGATCGCGCGGGTGCGCATCCGTCCGGGCGACGGCAAGATCGTGATCAACGATCGCGGTTTGGAAGATTATTTTGTAAGCATCCGTCAGCGCAACGCCGTGGTGGCGCCGCTGGATCAGTCGGGCAAGCGGGCCGAGTTGGACGTGCTGGTTCGCGTCGACGGCGGCGGAGTCACCGGGCAGGCCGACGCCTGTAAGTTGGGCATCGCCCGCGCCCTGAAAAAGTGGGACAGTCAGTTGGCCGACTGTCTGCGCGACTCCGGTCTGTTGACGCGTGACGGCCGCATGAAGGAACGCAAGAAGTACGGTCTCCGCGGCGCTCGCCGAGGCACGCAGTTCTCGAAGCGTTAATCGGCCAAGCCCAAAGAAAAACTCAAACGGGAACGGTCCCAGCGATCGTTCCCGTTTTTTCGTGGACGCACCGGATTACGGTCGCTTGAGCTCCAACGTGGCCCAGAGGCTGGGATCTTCCTGGTACGGCATAGGACGGCCGACGGTCAACGTCTGTTCGCCAAACTCGCGGTCCAAGACGGCGTAGGTGAATCCGAGCGACGGATGTTCGGCCGGATCGAACCCGGTCAGGGCCTCGGCGGAAATCAACGCCTCGAGCCGATATCCGTCGGCGGCGGCCTGGAAGCGAACTTGCAGGCTGTTTTTCGTCGCAGGTTGCGGCGGCTCTTTCGCCCGGTTGATCGGCAGCGCGTCGGCCAAACCGCCTTTTTCGGGCAAAAACACAAATCGATGGCAAAACCGGCTCGCGCGATGCACATTGTGCACGTCGCGCGTGTCGATCCACACTTGCAGGCCGTCGCTGTCTTCCGGACGTCCGGCCCGACACCAAACCGTTTGTTGCTTGCCCGACACGCGAACCCAAAACGCCAGCCCCGCCTCGCTCCACGCCGCGCGCAGGTCGGCCCAAGGCGTCTGTCCGTCAAGTTGCGGGAGACTCGGCAGCCGATACGATTCGTCGAGTCCCTCGCCGCGCACGGTCCACAGCGGATCGCGATAGCGGCAAGCCGTCGAAAATCGAAACAAGAATCGAGTTGGAAGCAATAAGTCCGCCATGGCCTTGTCTCTCCACTATTTTCCCGACGCCAGATGCTCCTTCAAAAATTTCCGCAGATCGCCGTTACCCAGATCGGCGGTGGTGCGAAACTTCAGCCGAATCACGTCGACGCCGGGCCGATGGCCGTCCAGTTCCGGATCGCGTCCCAGGTCGGCGATGCACCCCAACGGGAATCGCCCTTTGGGGCCCATCAGATGCAGATAAACCGCGTCGCGGCGTTTCGTCTGCACGGCGGCCCAGGCGTCGCGTCGCTCGGGCACGAACACCGGCACCACCTGCTTGTTGTTCCAAAGAAACTGGGCCTTGGGGGCCACGTCGGCCAACAATTCCATCAGATCTTCCAGCACCTCGGCGTCCCAGTAGATTTTTTTGCCCAACGTAAAACCCTTTCGGGCGAAGTGCCACACACGGCCCAATTGTTTCCACGGCTGCAAAATGTCGGATTTTTCTTGGATTTTCTCCGTGAACTTGGCAAAGCCCGCGACGGCTCGGTCGACAAAATCCCAAAACTCCGGCCGGTCGATCTCTTCGTAGCTGTGCACGCGCAGTTCGATTTCTTGCCACGGGCCACGGAGATTTTTGCACCGGACGCGCGGCTCGGTGCCGTACAGCGGCAGCTCGGGCATGTCGTTGAGCGGCTTCAGTTGAAGTTGTTCGACCAGTAGGTCTCGATCGAACGTGTGACGCGACGTGCGGAACTTCATCTTCAACAGCCATTCCTCGCCCGTAATGGCGTGGAAGAACCAGCCGTCGGATTTTTTGGCCGCCCGCACTTCGACCACGCTCCGCGCGCTCCAATCGGTCTCGGCGAACAACTCCGATTTTTGTTGGATCCGATCGACCACTTCGGACAGAACGCGGCCCGACCATCGGCACGGATTGCCGGTCCGCCCGACGCGATCGACCGTATGCCAGCGACGGCCGTCGGTTTCCCACGGCATTTTGGCGCCGCCGCCCATGTCGGTCAACTCGCGGTCCTCGTCGCGAGCCGCTTCGGCCGCCGCAAAATCATAGGGCTTTCGCTCGGCGTACGGACCGGCCGCCAAGACGGGCGCCAACGCTTCGGCCGTATAGGAACGCAACGACGTGGCGTGGTCTGAGGAAGACGCTTCGATTTTTCGCCGCTCGTTTTTCGCTTTCCCTCTTCCCTTTTTCCCGTCCCCCGTCCCCTGCTGGACGATTTCCTCGGGCGTGCCGGCGGCGACCACGTGGCCGCCCTGCTCGCCGGCCTCGGGCCCGAGGTCGATCA
>JAJFVC010000017.1 GCA_021372005.1 Planctomycetaceae bacterium
ATCACCTCGTCGCCGCCCATCGAAAACTTTTTGATCGTTTTGGCGTCGAGATCCATCTGATGCAGGTCGATCATTCGGATGCGGCTGTTTTCAAAGGTTCGGAAATAGTAACGGTGGTGGGTCAAGTCGGCCACGCTGGTCCAGAGCGTGTAGTCGCTGGTCTCTTGGCCGTGTTCGGCGCCTCGGACCGCGCCTTTGGGAATGTCGAATTGGTTCAGGATGTGGAACGCCTGCAGGACGCCGTCTCGGGCCGTGGCGGCCGGCAACGCCGATTGGGAGAAGGCGACGGCTCGGACGAATCGGGACGGGGGCGTAAAATCGCCGGGCAGCCCCAACATACCGCTGCCCTGCCCGAAACTGCCGAATCGCAGGCCGGATAGGTCGATCGGCGGCACGTTGTTCACCGTCAGGTTGACGTAGTTGCGCAGATTGGTGACGTGCCATGGGAAGTCCGGCGAATTGGTGATGACGCCCAACGGGTTTTCGTGGATCGACAGTTCGCCGCCGACGTATTCGACGACGACGCACCGTCCGCCGGCGTCGTGCAAAACATAGTGGCACGGCGGCACCATATTCATGTCTTTTTGCACCGCCGCGCCGACGCGAACGGCGCGCACCGCGCGGACGGCCTCGTCCACGTTGGCGCACTGACCGAGCAAGTACGTCGGCAGTTGCCACGGGGCGATCGTCTTGCCGACATCGTTCGTCGCGATTTCCTGATATTTGGCGTAGCCGGGGAAATAGAAAATTGCCACGGCGAGTCCCCGCTCGTTCAGTCCGTCGACGATGGCCGGCAGCCCGAACCCATTGGCCCCGAGCACCGCGTACTTGGACTTTCCGGTGAGCCCAGGCCGATCGCCGGGCGCGGCGCCGACGAACTCCGCGGCCCGTGGGATCACGATGACCTCGGATTGCAGATTGGCGGCGAACTCCAGCGTTCTGGCGGCCAGCACGGAGCCGTCTTGCGTCTTGATGTGGATGCCGGTGCAGGCCGCGGTTGGACGAACGCTTCCGCTCAACATGCAACCGGCGACGAAAAGGACGATTCCGAGGGTGGTATGGTGTTTCATAACCAAGATCCTTTTTGATGATTTTGAGACATCCAAATATAGGTTGTGAAAACAGGCGTGTTTTTCGCATGTCGCCTCTATTCATGGGCGGCGATTTTTTCGACAATCAAGGGAGGTAACTACATCCAAGGGACCGCAAAATGATTTGCATTGAACGATTCGACGATCCACGGATTCGACCCTATCGGAATCTGCGCGACCGGACGTTGCGCGGCGAGAGTGTTTTTGTGGCGGAGGGTCGCGTGGTGGTCGAACGCATGTTGCGGAGCCGCTGTCGGGCCGAATCGCTGCTGACGGTCGAGGAGTACGCGGCGTCGTTGGCCGCGATGGCGCCGGACTGCCCGGTGTATGTAGCCAGCCCGGAACTACTGCGGCAGATCGCGGGCTTCAACTTTCACATGGGCGCATTGGCCGTTGGGCGTCGTCCGGCGGAATTGCGGCTGGGCGATTTGCTGGGCGGCTCGTCGGAGTCGGCTTGCTGCGTCGTCGTCTGCCCGGCGGTGACGAAGCCCGAGAATCTGGGTCTGATCTTTCGCAGCGCGGCGGCGTTCGGATTGACGGGCCTGGTGCTGGGCCGTCGAACGTGCGATCCGCTGTCGCGGCGCTGTGTTCGCGTCTCGATGGGGGCGTCGCTCGACGTGCCTTACGTGCGGACCGACGATCCGGCGGTCGAGTTACCGGTCTTGCGGCACACGTGGCGTCTCGAACGGGTGGCGGCGGTTCTCGACCCTTCGGCCGAACGACTCGACCGATTCGCGCCCTCGGCGCGGACCGCGCTGGTTTTTGGCAACGAGTTCGACGGTCTCGGACCCAGTTGGTTGGCCGAATGCGACCGCCGCGTGACGATTCCGATGCGTCCGACGGTCGACTCCTTGAATCTCGGAGTGGCGGCGGGCATTTTCATCCATCACTGGGCGGCCGGTTTTGTCGGCCCGTGAAGGCGACGCAGATAGGCATTGGCGATGTCGAACCTTCGGACGACGCCGAGCACCGTGCGATGGTCCAGATCGTCGACCACCGGCAAGGCAAGCAGGTCGTTTTCGACGAATAGTTCTTGGGCCTGATCGAGCGTGTCGTCGGGCGTGAGCGGTTCGACGTCGCTGAGCATCATGTCGGCGGCCACCACCAACGAATCGAGCGACGGCGACTGGGTGGCCAAAAACGCCTCTTCCAGATTGACCACGCCCAGCAACCGGCCGGTTTCGTTGACCACCGGCAGCACCGAGCAATCGGCATCGGTCATCCGTTCGGAGATCGTCGTCAACGAATCGCCTGGCCGCAGCGACGCAAAGGGGCGTTGGGCGTCGAGAAACTCACGGACCCGCGATTCCGCCAACAATTCACGGACAAAACTGCCGCGATGGGCCGGCGATTGCGAACGACTCTCGACCTGCCCGCGATAGATCGACCGTTTGCCCGAAAGGATGAACGCCAGCACACAAACCCAAAGCGAAGGGAGCAGCAAGGAGTAGCCGCCGGTCATTTCGCTGACGATGAGGATGGAAGAAAACGGCGTTTTGGCGGCGGCGGCGAAAAAACCGGCCATGCCGACGATGGCGAACGCGGCCGGGTGCGGCGCCAACGAAGGCCAGAGCCGACCGAGCAGCAGTCCGACGGCGCCGCCGCCGCATGCGCCGATGACAATGGCTGGCCCAAACACGCCGCCCGATCCACCGCTGCCGATCGTGAGACTGTTCGTAATGATCTTGCCGAAGGCGATCGCCAGCAACAGCATCGCCATGTTTTGCGAGTCCTGCTGCACGACGTCTTGAATGGCCGAGTAGCCGAACGCGAGCACGGCCAGGGCTTTTTCTTGGTGGCCGAAGGCGAAGTACAGAATTACGCCGACCAAACCGGTCGCCATCGCGCCGACGACGGGCCGCAGGTGCACGCCCAACGGCGAGCGGTTGAACATCCGTTGGCAGCCAAAATAGACGCGGATATAAAAAACGGCCAACGCGGCCATGCAAACGGCGAGAATCAAATAGGGCAACAACTGCCACGGATCCGTGAACGACAGCGCAGGGATCGAAAACAGTTGCTTCCATCCGGAGTACATTCCGAAAACGCAGTAGGCGACCACGCTGGCGATGCCGGCGGGAATGATCACTTCCGGCTCGAACTCCGGCGACATGTAAAGCACTTCAGCGGCGAAAATCGTGCCGGCCAACGGCGCGCGAAAGATGGCGGCGATGCCGGCGCCCATGCCCGCGGCCATCAAAATCCGGCGATCGGTCGTGCGCAAGTGCAGTAGATTGCTTAGCAGGGAGCCAAAACCTGCGCCGATCTGCGCGATGGGCCCTTCGCGGCCGCCGGACCCGCCCGTTCCGAGCGTCAGCGCGCTGGCGATGATTTTCACCAGCGGGACCAGCGGACGAATTTGTCCTTGTCGGTGATGGTAGGCTTCGATCACGGCGTCGGTGCCGTCGCCTTCCGCCTCCGGGGCGAACCAGTAGACGATCCAGTGACTAAAAAATCCGCCGACGGCGGGAATCAACAGCAACAACCACGGATTGAGTGGACCGGTCGAGGTGGGCAACCAGTTGAATGAGGGCTCTCCGGTCGGCTCGGGGGCTGGAAAATAGCCGGCGCCATTGCCCAGAGCCAGATGTTCCACGACGCGCGTAGCGACGTAGAAAACGATGCCGCCCAGTCCGGCCACAACGCCCACGAGCGACGACAGACCGAAAAGTCGAATTTGTCCGCGAAGGCGACGGCTCTCAAATCGCGGAATCCAGCGAAACCAATTCAAAGTGCACTCCAAGTCGACGGATCTTTGGCCATCCGCCGCCTGGAGTTCGCTTGCCACCAATGCCGTGGCTCCCGGGACGCATTGCCTTTTGATAGCATAGGCCGTCGGTTTTCCCGCGTCAATCCTCGCGGTGCGGTGCCTTGTTCAGGGTATGGCGGCGTTCTTCCCTTCGGACCGGATCCGTCGAGGGCCCTTGGTCGAGGGCCATGCGGCCCGTTCGGTTCGTGGCTCCAACGATGCGTCGAGACATTCCAACAACGTACGAACCGCCATGGGATTTGGCAACGACCACGCGGTGTTTTGCGGCGCATCGAGCCCGACGCCGACAGTAATTCCGCCCATGGCCGCGACTTCCGTCATTGCGGCGCGATCGTTTTCCCCGTCGCCGGCGTACAGCAAAATGTCGTGATCGGCGCCAATGTCGGCGAGAATCAGGCGAATGGCCATGCCTTTGTCCCAACCTTTGGCGGGAAACAACTCCCATGCCTTCGGTCCGCGTGCGACGCGAATTTCACCCGGAAACTCGCAGGCGGCGTCGACGATCCCCTGATGCAGAGGATCGTGAAAGGTGTTGGGCGTCCGTCGAAAATGGACAGTCAGCCCAAGCCGCTTTCGTTCGATCCATGCACCGGGAAAACGATCGACGGACGGTTGCAGCCGGTCGGCCACTCGACGAACAAGTCGGGCGAATCGGGCGGCGTAGGGATGAACGATGCGCAACCCCTGAAGATCGAGTTCGAGACCGCCGTTGCCGGCCATATAAAGACCGGGGATGGCGACCAACGGCTGCAGATCGGCCAGCTCACGGCTGCTGAGAATGCCGACGTGCACGCGCGGCCGCTCAACCAGGTTGGCCAAAAGCTGTCGTGTGTGGCGGTCAAGGACGGCCAGCGACGGCTGTTCGACGATGGGGGTTAGCGTGCCGTCGTAATCGAACAGCAGGATCAGCGAGCTGCCGCGTCGGTGCGACTGGCACATGCGATCGCTCAGTTTCCGGATCTCAAAGATCATACGACGGCCTCTTCTTCGGGTTGGCGGAGTTCGATGAGCCGGCTTGCGTCGGACAGCAACATCCCGGCCCAACGGTAAATGTTGTGGTCATGAATCTGTCGCTGCATGCGGATCATGCGTTGCCGTTGTTCGTCCGGCGGCATGGCCAGCGCCGCGTGCATGGCGTCGGCCAACTGGTCGGCGGCGTAAGGATTCACTTGCAGAGCCCCGGTCAGTTCGCGCGCCGCGCCGGTGAATTGCGAAAGGATCAGCACGCCCTGTTGATCGTCGCGCGAGGCGACGAACTCTTTCGCCACCAAATTCATGCCGTCGTGCAGGGAGCTGACTACGCAACCGTTGGCCATGCGGTACAGCTCGAAGACCTGGTCGGAATCGTAATGCTCGTGGATGAAAAGGATCGGACGCCAGTCGCCGCGGCCGTGACGCCAGTTGATCTCGTCGGCTAGAGATTTCAGTTCCTCGCTCAGTCGGCGATAGACGGGAATGTGGACGCGGCTGGGCGCGCCGACCTGAACGAAACAAAATCGGCCTTTCCATTCGGGATGACGTTCAAGCAACCGATCGACGGCGGCGAAACGCTCCGGGATGCCTTTGGTGTAGTCGACCCGGTCGACGCCGACGAGGATCCGTTCGTTGCGCAGCCCGAGGCGTCGCCGAATCGTGCGTTCCGCCTCGACGCCGTCGAACGAGAGGCTGGATTGCACCATTTCCGGATCGATGCTGATCGGATAGGGTCGCACGCGGGTCGTGCGGCCGCCGCGCGTGACGGAAAAGTGCTCCCAATCGACTTTCGCCTCCAACGACAGATTGATCGTGTCGAGAAAATTGTTGCAGTGGTGCTGGATGTGAAATCCCAACAGATCGTTGCCCAGCAGACCGTCTAAAATTTGTTCTTGCCACGGACAGACACGAAACACCTCGCAGTTGGGCCAAGGAATGTGCCAGAATTGCACGACGACCAGATCGCTGCGGGCGTCCTTGAGCATCCGCGGCAACAGGGCCAGATGGTAGTCCTGCACGAACACGACGGCCGGACCGTCGTCGACTTCCGACAGCACGGCCTCGGCGAATTTGCCGTTGACGCGCACGTATTGTTCCCAGTCGTCGGAGTCGAAACGCGGGCGAGTGTAGGCGATGTGGCACAACGGCCAGATGGCCTCGTTCGCAAAACCGTAGTAGTAGCCTCGTTCTTCGCGTTGGGTGAGCCAGACGCGTCGCAGCGTGTAGCTGGGATCTTCGGGCGGCACCGACACGCGGTTCTGTGAGTCGACCATGACGCGGTCGGCGTCGCCGCTGCCGTGGGCGACCCACACGCCGCCACAGGCCCGCATCACAGGATCCAACGCGGTGGTCAGTCCGCTGGCGGGCCGAAGACATTGGATGGCATCGTCCTGGTGGACGTGAATATACGGTTCGCGGTTGGCCGCGACGACGAGTTTCGCGTCGCCGAGCCGCTGGCGAACGGTGGTTTCCAGGCGTTCTCGGGTCCAGGCCATTTTACACTCCTTTGGGTTTGCGGCGATGGCTTTTTGGCCTCGGTCCATTCTTTCGACGTTCTCGATTACACGACCAGGACATCCGGTTCCGGGCGATCCAGGCAGAGCAACACGTTCAAATAATCGCGCAAATGGCGCGTCAATAAAAAATGTTCGCGGACGAAATCGTGGCCGTTTTGGCCCATGCGTTGTCGTTTTTCGGCGTAGCGCAAGAGATAACGAATGCGGTAGGCGGCGCCGGCGGGCGAGTGGACCAAAAAACCCGTGTGATAATCGTGCACTTGCAGCGTAATGCCGCCGCACGCGCCGCCGATGACCGGCTTGCCCTTCCAAAGCGCTTCGGTGACGGTCAACCCAAATCCTTCCTTGAGTGATTTTTGCAGCACGACGACGGCGGATCGCTGGAGGATGTTGATCGTTCGATGGGCGTCGGGCGGCAGCATGAGAATTTTGACGTTCGGATCGCCGGCCGCTTGGTCCAACACGTCCCGCAACACGTCGGCCGCTTCGGGATCGTCGTCCGCCGGTCCGCCGGCCAGCGCCAGTTGAAGCTCGGGATAATAAGGCTTCAGCAGTCGATAGGCCTCGAGCACGCCGAGCGGATCTTTGAAGCGGTCGAACCGGGAGACCTGGAGCAACAGCGGCCGGTTGGGGTCGATCATAAACCGTGAGAGCGCTTCAAGGCGCTCCTGTTCGGGGATCGGACAGTTTTTTTCTGACAGCGGATCGATCGACGGGGGGCTGACGAACATCGGACACGGCAGCGATCGGGCGAACGCCGGCATCGAAAACACCGCCGCCTGATAGTGCGGAATCGCTCCCTCTAAATATTTCCAAACGCCACGATCCGGCTGCGAGGCGTCGATGTGGCATCGCCAGACCCAGCGAGCCACTTGACCTTCAGGCGTGAACGCGGGCAGGTAGATCGGCTGCGGATCGTGGACGAACACGACGTCCGCCTCGAGATTCAACCGCTGCGCGTTTTGGCGATTCACTTCATAGTGCAGTTCGTAATCGCGTTTTTTCAGCGAAACCGCCCTGCCCTGCAATCCGTTGTGAAACGCCTTGGTGACGCGATAGAACTCGGGCGGAGCGGTCAGCACTTCCCAACGGGCGTCGATTCCGAGTTCTTGCATCAGTGGCGCCATCCATCCCAAAATTTCCGCTACGCCGCCGCCGGTCCGCGTCGAATTGACGTGGACGACCCGTTTGCCGGCGAGCCGTTCGCCCAAATGACGCAGGCATTGCACCTCTTGGTGCCCGACGACTTCTTCATAACGGTCTAACAGGCTCATCGCATCGCCCTAGGGGGTTGTGGTGGAATGCAGCAGGCATTGTCCGAATACGGTGGTCAATTCGTGGCGAAGCTGGCCGAGGTTCAAAAAATAAAAATCGATGGCCCGGAGCCGATCCAGCAGCGTGGGGCTCACGTCGCATTGTTCGAGCCAGAGCGTGAAATCGTCGGACTGTCCGCCGGTGCGTCGCCGCGCTTCGTGCACGTGGAAAAACAGCGATCGGGCCGACAGGTGCGGAATGGCTTCGGCCAGCGCCACGGGGGTCGTCAATCGCTGGTCCGTGTCGTAGGCCACCAGCCGCGACGTCAACAGATGCAGTTCCAATCCCGGCCGGCACCAAGGCACGCGATCCGAGTTCCACAAGCGATCCTCCAAAATCTCGATCAACCGGGCACGCAGGTCAGCCGTCGACGCAAATCGGTAGGGGTCGACCAGGCCGAGTTGTTCGCCGATGACGTGGTCGCCCAGCGCGTCCCAGCACCAGCGGGCCAGATCGTTGGGAAACTCGTACAACTCAAAATAGTCTTCCAGCGGACATCGCAGCATGTGGTGCTCCAGCACGCCGTCCGGAACGTCGTGCAGCAGCATGAGCAGCTCTCGCAGATTCGAGCAACTCTGCCCAATCGCCTGCCTCGCCAGACTGCAATCGTAAACGGAAAATGGCTCCATCGGCGGTTCTCGCTCCATAAGGTTCATCCGGGCACGGTCGCCTCTTGAGCCGGAGTCAACGCGTGGATGCGCGTGGCCAGTCGGCTCGGTCGTAGCGGCTTGATCTGGTAGTCGTCGATCTTGAACGGCGCCATGCGGTACAACGCCGCGCGGTCGCGTCCGTAGGTCAGCACAATCACCGGTACCTGCGGGACATCGGGCTCCTCGTGCATCAAGGCCAACACGCCGTCGCCGCAACCCCAAGGGATCGACGGCTCCAGCACCAGCACGTCGGGGGCAAACTTCCGCAGTTGCTCTAAACACGCCAAACCATCGACGACGGTGGCCACTTGGTCGCCGTGCCGCTCCAAATAATCGCGGTATGTCTCCAACAGGCACACGTCCGGGTCAGCGATTAAAACACGTGCGGACATGGTGCGGTCCTCTCAAGGTTATGACTTTCAAGCCCCGGCTGGTTTTTTCTTGCAACCGGCGTGCCATTTGCTACGGGTCGGCGCCCAACGGTCGTCAGCCCGTTGCGGGGTAAGACGTTGGGGCGTTTTTACCAATCGGACCCAAGCGGCCGCCGAGCGCCCCGGTTGTGGAAAGAATTTGACCTTCGAGGAAAGATGATTTTCTCGACGCGGCCATTCGTAGCACGCCACTTGCCAGACGGCGGGATCGGGTGTTATGGTGTCTTGGGTTGCCACGAAGATCGTACCATGAGGAATGGGGTCATGTGGAAGCGAGTGATTGCTCCGGCGATGGTCGTCAGTCTGTTGTGGTTGGCCGGCAGCAGCATCTCGACCTATTACTTCCATCGCGCCTACGAGTCGCAATCTCGGGTGCTGACCGACAACGTGGCGACAATCCGCGCCGCGTGGGCCATGCAGGACGCTCTGTGGAGGCTCCACGCAGTCGTCATGGAGTCGACCGACAAGGAGCGACGTGAAACGCGCACGGAAACGACCGAAATGGAGGCGACGTTCGACCGGCAACTGGACGAGGCCGATCGTTCGGCATTTCTGCCGGAGGAAAAATCGTTGGTGCAGGCGGTTCGGGAGCATTACGCCGTCTATCGGGATCATATCGAGTCACGGTTGAAACCGCCGTCGTTGACCGCGTTGTTGACGTCTCAAACGGCGGAAAAAGAGAAAACGATCCGCCTGGCCCGCGCCGTGGCCGAGCCTTGCCGCCAATTGGTCGAGTTGAACGAACGCATGTTGATGGAAACCACCGCTCGAAACGACCAGTTGAGCAGTTGGGTGAATTTTGTTCGCTTTGCATTTCTGACCGCCGGGCCGATCGTTGGCGTGCTGTTCGGCCTGTGGATCGCCCGCGGCGTGCACCGTTCGATCTCGCAGATCAGCGTGACGTTGAGCGATGCGACGGGCGAGATGAATCGCCAACTCGGCTCGGTTGAGATCGACGGGGGGAGCGATCTGCCTGGATTGCATCAGCAGGTGCAGGCGGTGGCCTCGCAAATCCGCGATGTGATGGACGAGTTGGAGCAGGCGCGGCGCCACGCGCTGATGACCGAACGATTGGCGGCGGTCGGCGAGTTGGCGGCGGGTGTGGCCCACGAACTTCGCAACCCATTGACCTCCATCAAACTGCTGATTCAGACGGCCGCACAACGGCCGCAGCACGAGGCACTGACCGGCCGGCGGCTTCAGGTCGTGCAGCAGGAAATCGCGAGGATGGAAAGTACGATCCAAGGGTTGTTGGATTTTGCTCGACCGCCCGAACTGCACCGCGTCGCCCACGACCTCCGTGCGACCCTGCGACGCGCGCTGAACCTGGTGGAGGGGCGGGCTAAGCAGCAAAACGTCGCGATTGCCGAGAGTACGCCCGTGTCGCCGGTGATCGTCGACGGCGATCCCGAACAGCTCCATCAGATTCTGATCAATTTGCTGCTCAACGGGATCGAGGCCATGCCCGAGGGAGGTTTGTTGGCGGTGGCGGTCGAAACGGACCCGTTGGACCCGATGTGCCGCGTCTCCGTTTCCGATTCGGGCGGCGGCATCCCGGCGTCGATGCTCGATCGGATCTTCGAGCCGTTTGCCACGAGCAAGGAACGGGGCACGGGCTTGGGATTGGCCATCAGCCACCGCATCGCCAAGGAACACGGCGGCGAGTTGTCGGCGGCCAATCGACCGGAGGGCGGCGCCGTTTTCACGTTGGAATTGCCTTTGAGCGCGGAGCGACCCCATGGCGAAACTGTTAGTGATTGACGACGAACCGAGCATCCACTTCAGCATCGAACAGGTGTTGGCGGACCAGTCTCTTGAAGTGTTCGGCGCCGAGACGGCCGCCGATGGGCTGCGGCTGGCCGCCGAAGAATCGCCTGACGTGATCTTGCTGGATATTCGGCTGGGCGACCGTTCGGGCCTGGACGTGTTTCACGACCTCCGACGGCTCGATCCTCGGTGCCTGATCATTTTCATCACCGGCCACGGAACGACCGACACGGCCATCGAGGCCATGAAACTCGGCGCCTATGATTACCTGGTCAAACCGTTCGACGTGGCGTCGCTTCGGCAAACGGTCGGCCAGGCGCTGGCCATCAGTCGATTGATGCACGTGCCGACGATTCTCGAGGAAGGCGACCGGCCCGAGGATCGACCCGACCGGTTGATCGGCAGCGGTCCGGCGATGCAGATCGTCTGCAAGCAGATCGGACGGGTCGCGCCCCAGGATGTAAACGTGTTGATTCTCGGCGAGAGCGGCACGGGTAAGGAGTTGGTGGCCCGGGCCATCTATCACCACAGCCGCCGCAGCCAGGGTCCGTTTTTAGCGATCAACTGCGCGGCCATTCCCGAGCCGCTGTTGGAAAGCGAGCTGTTCGGCCACGAAAAAGGGGCGTTCACCGGGGCCGATCGCCGGCGGATCGGAAAGTTCGAGCAGGCCCACGGCGGCACGCTGCTGCTCGACGAGATCGGCGACATGTCGCCGCGGACGCAAGCCAAAATCTTGCGGCTGTTGCAGGAGGGCACGTTCGATCGGGTCGGCGGTAGCGAGTCCATCTCGGCCGACGTTCGCGTGTTGGCCGCAACGAACAAAAACCTTGATGCGCTGATCGAACAAGGCGCGTTCCGAAGCGATCTCTATTATCGGTTGCGCGGCGTGACGATCCCGTTGCCGCCGCTGCGAGAGCATCGTGAGGACATCGCCGAGCTGGCCCACTATTTTCTCTTCCGCTTCAACAAGCAACTCGGCACGATCGTGCAGTCGATTTCGACCGAGGCGCTCGATTTGTTGGAGCAATACGATTGGCCGGGCAACGTGCGTCAACTGCAAAGCGCGATCCGCGAGGCGCTGATCGTCTCGGCCGGCCCTTCGATTCTGCCGGAGTTTCTGCCCGCTGAACTGCATCCGTCGGAGACCGAGGAACCGCTGGTGTCGGACGGTGGGACGATCGCCGAACCGGATTGGAAGACGTTGTCGCAATTCGTCGAAACCGCCGCGGCCCGGGGCGACGCCGGCCTGTATCGTCGGGCGATCGAGCAGTTCGATCGGCTGGTGATCTCGCAGGTGTTGAAGCAGGCGGGCGGTCAGCAAAACCGGGCTGCTGAACTGCTCGGCCTCAGTCGCGTGACGTTGCGGGCCAAACTACGGCATCTGCAGATGTCGGTTGCCAAAACGCTTTCGCCCAAACAACCGCCGGCGTCGTAGGCGGGGCACGATCGCGGGGCTTCCAACGCGGCGGAAATCCAAAAATCGGCATGGTGGCGCTCGGGCGGTTTTGCTAGGGTGCGAGGTTGGCTTCCGGCGCACGAAAAAAACGCTTTTTGCGAGCCTTCCACCCCGAAAAAACCAATGATGCGACTCGCCCGGCTGCAGATCGGCGTCTTCTGTTCGCTAGCAATGCTAGCGGCCGGATGTCGTTTGCCCGGTCGAGACGGCCCGGTGCCGGCCTCGCTGGCCGATTGTCGGCGGTTGGCCCAGCAAGGGGCCGTGGCGCTCGATCGCGGCGATCAACCGAAGGCCGAAACGTTGCTGTCCCAAGCCGTCGAGGTCTGTCCGGTCGACGCCGAAGCCCGAATGCATTACGCCGAGGCCCTTTGGCGGCGCGGCGCCCGCCAGGAGGCGATCGCTCAGTTGGAGGAGGCCACGCGATTGACGGCCGAGGATGCGTCGTTGTGGGTGCGGCTGGCGGAGATGCATTTGACGGTCGGCCAACCGGAGCTCGCCCGATCGAACGCCGAACGGGCATTGAGTCTCGACGCGAAACTTCCGTCGGCCTGGGCGATTCGCGGCCGGGTGTTGCGCGCCGACGGGCGACTCGACGAAGCGCTGGCCGACGATCTGCACGCGCTGGGCTATACGCCGAATGATCGCGCGCTGCTGGCCGAAATTGCGGATTTGCATCGCCAGTTGAATCAGCCGGACCGGGCGTTGCAGACCTTGCAGACCTTGGCCGACACCTATCCGTCGAACGAAGAGCCGAGCCGGGTGCTTTACGAAATCGGGTTGGCCCAAACGGCGTTGGGGCGTTATGACGATGCGGCGGAGAGTTTTGCCTCGGCGGCGGCTCGCGGCGGTTCTTCGCCCGAACTGGTTGCCCGGCTCAACGAGGTCCGACGTCTGGCCGGTCGGTCCGTGCAAGCCGCTGAAACCGCTTGTCAACGGGATGAAATCGCGGGGCAACGCCGCTAAACGCCATCTCGCGGTTGCCCACTTGTCTCCTAAGAAAAAATTCTCATGAGTCAATTTTCAAAACCTTCCGTTCATCAGCCTTACGTGCCCGACGACGTCGCGCTGCCCGAGTTCACCTGGTCGGCCGTGCTGACCGGCGCGGTGTTGGGGATTCTGTTTGGGGCGTCGTCGCTCTATCTGGTGTTGAAGGTCGGCATGACCGTTTCGGCGTCGATCCCCGTGGCGGTGTTGTCGATCACGCTGTTTCGCGTGTTTTCCCACGCGTTCGGCGTCCGGCGCGCCACGATTTTGGAGAACAACATCGTGCAGACCACGGGCTCGGCCGGCGAGTCGGTCGCGTTCGGCGTGGGCGTCACGATGCCGGCGGTCATGCTGCTCGGGTTCGAGATGGAAATCACGCGGGTTATGGTCGTCTCGGTGCTCGGTGGATTGCTGGGCATTTTGATGATGATTCCCCTGCGGCGGGCGTTCATCGTTCGCCAGCACGACAAGCTCGTTTATCCCGAGGGCACTGCGTGCGCCGAAGTGTTGAAGATTGGCGAGATGGGCGGGGCCAGCGCGAAAACCGTTTTCGGCGGTTTCGGACTGGCGTTTTTCTACCAATTGTTGATGGGCGCGTCGCAACTTTGGCGCGACGTGATCGCCTATCCGTTGCGAGCGTTCAAGGGTGCGACATTGGCCATGGAGATGAGCCCGGCGCTGCTGGGCGTCGGATACATCATCGGCACCCGAACCGCCTGCGTCATGGTCGCCGGCGGCGTGCTATCGTGGTTGGTGTTCTGCCCGATGATCATGTTTTTCGGCGGCCATCTGACCGAGCCGCTCGAGCCCGGCAAGACGTTGATCCGCACGATGGACGCCGATCTGTTGCGCGAGGCCTATGTGCTGTACATCGGGGCCGGCGCGGTGGCGGCCGGCGGCATCATCAGCATGATCCGAGCCTTGCCCATGATTGTATCGTCGGTGGCGGCGGGGCTCCGAGACCTGCGCGGCAGTGCGGTCGGTGAAAAAACACAGACCGCGACCAAACGCACGGACCGCGATCTTTCGATGCGTGTGGTGTTGTTCGGCTCGTTGTCGCTAGTGGCCGCAATTTGGGTTTTCTTGGGCGTCGATCCACAAGCGGGCGGAAGTTGGTCGTTGGGGGCGATTTTGAATTGGGTCAATCTGGCCGCCGCCGCGATGATCGTGCTGTTCGGATTTCTGTTCGTCACGGTCTCGTCGCGATTGACCGGCGAGATCGGCTCGTCGAGCAATCCGATTTCCGGGATGACTATCGCCACGCTGCTGTTGACCTGTCTGATTTTTCTCGCATTGGGATGGACCGCGCCGCAATATCGACTCGTGGCCATCTCGGTCGCGGCGGTCGTGTGCATCGCGTCGAGCAACGGCGGCACCACCTCGCAAGACTTGAAAACCGGGTATTTGGTCGGGGCGACGCCCAAGTGGCAACAGTGGAGCATTTTGGTCGGATCGCTCACCTCGGCGCTGGTGATCGGCGTGATTCTGTTGGCGATGAATCGGGCGGGCACGATTTATTCGCAAAAAGATTTGCAGCAGCCCAAACAGCCATTCAACATGGCTGCGATGCGAGCGACGGCCCGGCAGGAGACCGTACCCGGCGACGCGAAACAAGAAAAATATTTCGTCTGGCACGCCGTGGAAGGCAACGCCGAGGGCGTCACGCCCGGCAAGTATCTGGTCAGCGACGCCGGACGGATCTGCTGGTTGGTCGATCCGGGCATCAACGGCCGGCTGGGCCGACGCGACGACGGACGCGAGGTACGACAGTATCATCAACCGCAGGCTCAATTGTTTGCGCTGGTGACCGACGGCATTTTGAACCAAAAACTGCCGTGGTCGCTGGTCGTATTGGGCGCGATCGTGGCGGTGGTCGTCGAGCTGTGCGGCGTCTCGTCGCTGGCGTTCGCCGTGGGCATGTATCTGCCGCTGTCGTCCTCGACGCCGATTTTTGTCGGCGGGGCGATTCGTTGGGCGGTCGAGCGATTCCGTCACGGCAAGTCTCGGTCCGATTGGGAGTCGGAGATGAGTCCCGGCATGTTGTTCTCGACCGGCTACATTGCCGGCGGGAGCATCGCCGGCGTGTTGGTGTCGTTTTTGGCGTTCAGCGACACGCTGCCCGACGCACTGGCCGTCGGACGCGACTTGCCGCACCGGGGCGTTTTGGCTGCGGCGATGTTTTTGTTGTTGGCGTTGCTTTTGCTTTGGATGGGGAGGAAGTCGGAGAAAGCGGTTTCGTAGGGTAGTTCGCGTCGAAGCGCAGCCTTGCCAGGCGAGGGGTAAGAAAAACGCGGCTAAACAATCGGCGGTGGGGAATCCGTTCTTGACCCGCCCTAATAATACGGATAGATTGCCATCATGGAAGAAATATTATCACGCATTTGGGATGTTCTTAGTTACGTCTTTGGCGGGATCGGACGGTCGATCGAACGCGGCATCACGGGCCTGTTCGGGTCGAGCAACGCGAGGTTCCTCAAGAAACTCCAGCCGACGATCGACGCCATCAACGCCTTGGAGTCGAAATACCAGGCGATGACCGACGCCGAGCTGCGCGAGCAGACCGCGAAGTTCCGCAAGCGGTTGGCCGCCGGCGAGACGCTTGACGATCTGCTGGTCGAGGCGTTTGCGGTCTGCCGCGAGGCCGGACGC
The DNA here is from genome assembly GCA_021372005.1 of Planctomycetaceae bacterium. Taxonomy (GTDB): domain Bacteria; phylum Planctomycetota; class Planctomycetia; order Pirellulales; family Thermoguttaceae; genus JAJFVC01. The sequence goes on from JAJFVC010000017.1 coordinate 15,602, forward strand.
CGGGTGTTGGGCATGCGCCACTACGACGTCCAACTAATGGGCGGCATGGTCCTGCACCGCGGCAACATCGCCGAAATGGTCACCGGCGAAGGCAAAACGTTGGTCGCCACGCTGCCGGCCTATTTGAACGCACTGGAGGGCAAAGGCGTTCATGTGGTTACGGTGAACGATTACTTGGCCCGGCGCGACATGGAATGGATGGGGCCGCTCTACATGTCGCTGGGGCTGACGGTTGGCGCGATCCAGAGCAACATGGAGACCGAAGATCGCCAAAAGAGCTACGAGTGCGACATCACCTACGGAACGAACAATGAGTTCGGCTTCGATTACCTCCGCGACAACATGCGTCCGGCGGCGAAGAACGACAACCACTATCCAAAATATTATCAGCAGTCGCAGGGGCCGCTGCATTTCGCCATCATCGACGAAGTGGACAACATTTTGATCGACGAGGCCCGAACGCCGTTGATCATCTCCGGCCCGGCCCACGACGACGTGACCCGCTATGCGAAAGCCGACCGGATCGCCCGGCAGTTGAAAAAAGGTCTGCATTTCGAGGTGAAGGAAAAGGAACATACGGCCAATCTGACGGACGAGGGCGTGCGAGCGGCCGAGCAGTTGGCGGGCGTCGAGAGTTTTTATACAGCCGGCCACATGGAGTGGCCCCACTTGATCGACAACTCCCTGAAGGCCCATCATCTGTACAAACGCGACGTCAACTACGTGGTCAACGGCGACGAGGTAGTGATCGTCGACGAATTCACCGGGCGGTTGATGCCGGGCCGAAATTGGAGCGATGGGCTGCATCAGGCGGTCGAAGCCAAAGAGGGCGTCCGCATCAAGGAAGAAAACCAGACGCTGGCCACGATCACATTGCAGAATTTCTTTAAGTTGTACAAAAAAATCTGCGGCATGACCGGTACGGCCATGACCGAGGCGTCCGAGTTCTGGAAGATTTACAAGCTCGACGTGATCGCCGTGCCGACGAACCGCCCGCTCCAACGGATCAACCATCCGGACATGATCTACCGCACCACCCACGAAAAGTTCAACGCGATCGCCGACGAGATCGAGCGGATGAACAAGTGGGACGTGCTGGTCAACAAAAAGGGCGAAGAGTATCTCGGGCGGATCATTCACGAAACCGACCAGTCGGTTGAATTCCAGCCGCGTGGGGCGAAGGATCGCGAGACAATCGCCAAGTCGAACGTCACCGAGATCGAGCGGCGCGGGCGTCCGATCCTGGTCGGCACCGTGTCGATCGAACGGAGTGAGTTGATCTCCGGCATGCTTGAAAAACGCGGCATTTCCCATCAAGTGCTCAATGCAAAGCATCACCAGCGCGAGGCCGAGATCGTGGCGCAAGCCGGGCGGCTTAATGCGGTGACAATCGCCACCAACATGGCCGGCCGTGGAACGGACATCATCTTGGGCGGCAATCCCGAGGCGATGGCCTGGGCGAAGCTGCAAGAGAAATATCCGACCCGGCTCGAAGTGCCGCACGAAGAATGGGACGGGTTGGTCCGCGAGATCGAACAACGCGAGCAGATGAAGGCCGAGGGCCGCTTGGTCGCGTCGATGGGTGGGTTGCACATTTTGGGCACCGAGCGTCACGAAGCCCGGCGCATCGACCTTCAGTTGCGAGGCCGTTGCGGACGTCAGGGCGATCCGGGCAGCAGTCGATTCTTTCTCTCGCTGGAAGACGATCTGATGCGGATCTTCGCCGGCGAGTGGGTCAAAAACGTGCTGACTCGCTTGGGCATGAAAGAGGGCGAAGCCATCGAAAGCCACATGGTCTCGCGTCGCATCGAGGGCGCGCAGAAAAAGGTCGAAGAACGCAACTTCGAGATCCGCAAAAACCTGCTCGAATACGATGAAGTGATGGACGAGCAGCGCAAGCGGGTGTACGGCTACCGTCAGGACATTTTGGACGACGCCGACTGCAAACAGTTGATCTTCGACATGATCGACCGGCAGATCGACCGCTACCTGACCCAATTTCTCGATAAAGATTACGGGGCCGAGACGTTCGCCGGCTGGGCGGCCAAGGAACTTTCGGTCGAGTTCGACGCGAGGGATTTTCGCGGTCTCGATTTCCAAGGGGCCGAGACGTTTGCCCGCGAACAGGCCGAACGGATGGCCGAGGGCCAGGTGCTCGACGCCTTGGAGGAGAATCTGCCCGAGGGAGAGGAAACGTCCGAATGGAACTGGGAGGCGTTGGCCAAACTGGTCAACACCCGCTGGCACTTGAGCCTCCGCGACCGCGACCTGAAGCAGTTGGGCCGCGATCAGGTCGGCGACTTTTTGATCGAGCGGGCTCGAGCCGCGATCGACAAGATCGACCTCGGCGAAGGCGCGAAGTTCTTGGAGCCGGATTTCAACGTGCAGACCGCCTGTGCGTGGGTTCGCTACAAGTTCGGCATCGAGCTGCCGATCGACGAGGTTCGTGAGCTGGAATTGCCGGCCTTTCGCCGATTGGTGCGCGAACGGGCGTTGGCGATGTATCAGGAAAAAGAAGCGGCCTATCCGGTGATGGCCGGCCTGTATCACTTCACGACCCGCGACACCGCCGGCCACAAACGATACGAGCGCGAGGAGCTGGCCGAATGGGCCGCCCAACGGTTCCACGCAGAACTGACGGTCGAGGATCTGAAAAACAAGCAGCGTGAAGAAATCCGCGATCTGCTGGTCGACTACAGCCGCCGATACGCCGAGGGGTTGTCGTCGGCAATGAGTGAGACGCTGGCGTGGATGGATCGGGTTTTCACGGCCGAGTCGTCTCCGGAGTCCTCGCTTCGCACGGCCCGAGAATCGGGCTTGCTGGCGGAGCTGTCGGCGTGGTTGCTCGAAAAATACGCCTACGAGCTCTCGCCTGATGAAATAGCGCGGTGCAGCCAGGAGCGGCTCCGTCGCCATCTGACCGCCGCGGCGGAAAACCGCTATCGCCCCGAGATGCGCAAGATGGAGCGGGCGCTGGTCCTGCAACTGTTGGACACCGCCTGGAAAGACCACCTGCTGTCGATGGACCATCTGCGCAGCAGCGTTGGCCTGCGCGGCTACGCCCAGGTCGATCCGAAGGTCGAATACAAACGCGAAGGTATGCGGATTTTCGAGCAGATGTGGGAGTCGGTCGGCGAGCGGGTGACGGATTTGGTTTTCCGCATGGAGCAGCTCGACGAGAATTTTGTCGGCTCGACCTGGACCGAATCGGAGGCGATCCATCAGGATGCGCAATCGGCCGGCGAGATCGCCGCGCAGCAACAGGCCGCCATCGATGGCACGGAGACGGATCACAAGCCGCAACCGATTCGCAATCGTCAACAGCACGTCGGCCGCAACGATCCCTGTCCCTGCGGCAGCGGCAAGAAATTCAAAAACTGCTGCATGAAGAAGGGATGAGGCCAAAAGGGATTGGAGATTCGTGGCGTCGTATCTTGTCGGCAAGCGGTCGATTTGGCAGCATCGCCGCCGGGAAAGGATTCCGCTGTTGCCGTATCTGCTGAATTGCGTCTATCTGCTGTTGATTCTCCTGGCGATACCGTGGCTTGTGTGGCAGTCGGTTCGCAAGGGCAAATATCGCGAAGGCTATGCCGCGAAGTTTTTAGGATTCGTCCCAAGATGCGCGGCCGAGGACGACGGCCGAAAGTTCTGCGTCTGGCTGCACGCCGTGAGCGTCGGCGAAGTCAATTTGCTGGCGACGCTGCTGAAGGAAATCGAAAAATGGCATCCCGATTGGAAGTGCGTCCTTTCGACCACTACGGCGACCGGCATGGCGCTGGCCAAGAAAAAATACGCCGGCCGCACGGTCTTTTATTGCCCCCTGGATTTTTCTTGGGCGGTGAAAAATGCGCTGCGCCGCGTGCGGCCCGACGTATTGGTGTTGGCCGAACTGGAACTTTGGCCCAATTTGATCCGCGAGGCCAAGCGTCGCGGCGTTCAGGTCGCGGTGGTCAACGGGCGGCTGGGTGAAAAAAGTTTTCGCGGCTATCGACGCATTCGACCGCTGGTGGCCGGGCTGCTTCGCCGAATCGACGTGCTGGCCGTGCAAGACGAAACCTATGCCGAGCGATTCCGAAAACTCGGCGCTTGCCCGAAAACGGTCCAGGTGACCGGTTCGATGAAATACGACGGCGCGCAGACGGACCGCGAGAATTCGGCCACCCGACGCCTGGCCGCGCTGGCCGGCTTTGCGAGCGACGACATTGTGTTGCTGGCCGGCAGCACGCAAGAACCGGAAGAAGCGATGGTTTTGGAAACCTTCCGCGAGCTCCTTGAAAAACATCCGCGTTTGCGGCTGGTGCTGGTGCCGCGTCATCCCGATCGGTTTGAGGCGGTGGCGAAGCTGCTGGATTCTTTCGGCCTACCATGGCAGCGACGTACGGCTCTTGATGGCGCAGTGGGAGAAGTCGACGACTCGTCGCCCAAACCGCGCATTCTATTGGTCGACGTGGTCGGCGAATTGGGCGCGTGGTGGGGGACGTCGCACATCGCGTTCGTCGGCGGCAGCATGGGGCGACGCGGTGGACAGAACATGATCGAGCCGGCCGCGTACGGTGCCGCCGTGTCGTTCGGGCCAAACACGTGGAACTTCCGCGACATCGTGGCGGCGATGCTCGAACGTGAAGCCGCCGTGGTGGTGCGGGATAAAACGGAGTTTGCCGCGTTTGTGCGACGATGTCTCGACGATCCAATGTTCGCCGCGGCACTTGGGCGCCGGGCTCAACAGTTCGTCCAATCACAACTGGGCGCGACGCAACGCACCGTGGCGTTGATCGAGGAAACGTGTTCGAGGCAAGAACGCGAAGCCCGCCCGTCTTAATCCGCGTTTCGAGCGGCGCTGATCAAGTTGATGAACTCTTGGTTCGACTTGCGCTTGGCCAACTGCGTGGTGAGTTGCTCCATCGCGTCGACCGGGTGCATCGTCGACAACGTGCGCCGCAGCATCGTAACGGCCCGCAACGTCTCGGGCGGCAGCAGTTTTTCCTCGCGGCGCGTGCCCGATTGGCTGATGTCGATGGCCGGCCAGACGCGGCGATCGGCCAGTTTGCGATCGAGCACAAGCTCCATGTTGCCGGTGCCTTTGAACTCCTGGAAAATCAACTCGTCCATCCGGCTGCCGGTGTCGATCAGCGCGGTGCCGACGATGGTCAGCGAACCGCCTTCCTCAAACAATCGAGCCGTGGCGAATAGTTTCTTGGGGATGTCCATCGCTTTGATGTCGACGCCGCCGGACATCGTTCGGCCGGTGTTGCCGACCCATTTGTTGAAGGCCCGGGCCAGGCGGGTGATCGAGTCCATCAGCATGACGACGTCCTTGCCCATCTCGGCCAGTCGTTTGCAACGCTCGACGATCAACTGGGAGAGCCGCACGTGGCTTTCGATGTCGCGGTCGAGGCTGCTGGCGACCACTTCGCCTTTGACCGCGCGTTTCATGTCGGTCACTTCCTCGGGCCGCTCGTCGATCAACAGGACGATCAGCTTGACGTCCGGATAATTGGTCGAGATGCCGAGGCTGATGTGCTGCAGCAGAATGGTTTTGCCGGTCCGCGGCGGCGCGACAATCAACGCCCGCTGACCTTTGCCCAGCGGCGTCAAAAGATCCATGACGCGGGTGGTCAACGGTTCGGGGCCGACCTCGAGCTTGAGCCAGTATTCGGGATTGATGGGCGTCAGTTCGTCGAAGCTTTTGACGTTTCGGTATTCGTCGGGCGGCATGCCGTCGACGTCGACAACTTCACGCAACCGGGGCCCCTGTTGACGGCGGCCTGGCTGGACCATGCCGTGGATGAGCACGCCCTCGCGCAATCCGTATTTTTCGATCATGCTGCCGGGCACGAACGGATCGGTCATCTCGCGGCTATAGTTGTTGTCCGGACTGCGCAGGAAGCCGTAGCCGTTGGGGTGCATCTCCAAGACGCCGCTGCCCGGTTCGACCGGACCCGGCTCGCCGTTGTCGGCGGGCTCCAGATTGCGGCTGTCTCCGTTGGTGGACGAGGGTTGTTGATAGGAGCGGGGCCGATAATGTCCGCGTTGACCTCCGACGCCGCGACCGCGCTGGCGTCCCTTTTTTCGTTTGCCCATTTCCATAGGTACCACTCAATTCACCGCAGTTAGAGAAAGATCGAGCTACGACTATTCAGAGAATGCAAGGACGAAGCGGTCGGATTTTTGGGCGACAAAGCCTCTCAGGGACCGATCGGATTGCATTCAGACTCTCGGATTTCTTGATCAAAGATTTGCCTTGCCGGCGAATCGTTCGCCGGGTTCGGTGCATCGGTTCGTTGAAACGTCGCGAGACGGGCCGTCGAAACGTCGTGGGTCGGATTGCCAAGCCGTCCCCGGATTTCGAGACAGGTTAGCAGCCTGTCCCGCCGCCAGCGCAAAAAACGGTCGTCAAAATCTCCTGACCGTTCGTTGATGAAAGCACGAGGCTCGAAAGGCGTCCTATGCCCTGCGCGACTGCCAATGAAACACTTTCCCCCAAAGGGAGAACTTAAGAATGTTGCATTTCAGGTCGCGTGAAGCATACCTTCGCGGGGAAACCTTCCCCTTGGCGAGGCAGCCCGAGAAGTCGAAGTCTCGGGCCAAAAGCGCCTACCTGCCAGACAGAACTCTACTAATCTTAACCGCCACAGAATCTTCGTCAAGTCATCGGGTCGGAGATTCTGCGAAATTGCATCTTTCCGAACACTGGCATCATACAACACAATTTGGGTGGTGACAAGAGGCTTTTTGCCCCCTCTGATGGTATGGTTATATTTTGTTGTCCGGTAATTTCGTTAAAAGCGGCATATTTCCACACGACTTCCCACCCAGCCACATCCGATAAATACCCGACGACGCTTGTCAACCTTCGGGCTTGTCTATTGCGGGACTGGGTAATATGCACAATATACAAAAATGCTTTGCGGCTCTTACCGTGTTTGCCGTACTTTCGTCGGTCGGTTTTGCTCAGCAACAGCAGCCGGTTCGATGGGAGGCGACGTTGGAAGCCGCTCAGCGTTTGGCGGGCCAGACCAATCGACTGGTGTTGGTGCAGTTTGAGGCCTCGTGGTGCGGCAACTGCCGTCGCATGGAGGCGGAGGTGCTGAATCAACCGTCGGTGGCCGCGGAATTGGCGGCCGACTACGTGCCGGTCCGTATCAATGCCGACCATTTTCCCTCGACCGCCAATCAGTACGGTGTTCGGTTTTTACCCACCACCGTGATTGTGACCCCTCAAGGGCAAGTGGTGGACTCGATGCGCGGTTACATTGGGGCGCCGGACTTTACGGCTCGGCTGAATCGCGTGGCGCTGACGGCGAAACAACGCGGCGCCATGTACGCCCAGTTGCCGACCGGCGGAGCCCCGAACCTCTCGACGGCTCCGGCGTCCAACGTCCCAGCGGCTCCGACGTCGCCGTTGACCGCGGCGTCGCCTACGTCGAACGTCTCCGGGCCGGCATTGGTCGGCAGTCCCTCGAGTGTTCCAGCGTCGGCCAAGAACTCGCCGACTGCCGCGACAACGGGTTTATCCGACGATCGGTATGCCGACTATTTCCGCCAATCGCCATCGCAGACGACCACTACGGTTCCGCCGATCGCTAGTCCGGCCAGTTCCGCGTCACCCAATCCGGTGGCCACGCAACCGGCGGCTCCAACGACGCCCAATCCAGTGTCGGCGGCAACATCGTTGTATCCGCAGCCAGCCGCGGCTCCGACGTTGACGCAGCCGTCCGTTCCCGCGGTAACGGCCTCGCTCTACGGTTCGCAATCGACGTCGGTAGCCACGCAGCCGACTCAACCGCAATCTGCCATTGCGCCTTCGCAGGCCAGTCGTCCGTCGCCGCAACTGCCGACGATGAATCCACCGTTGGCCTTGGACGGTTTTTGCCCTGTGGCGTTGATGGACAAGCAGCAATGGGTGATGGGAGACCGCCGTTGGGGCGCAGTGCATCGCGGACGAACCTATTTGTTCCGAGGTCCGGAAGAACAAAAGCAATTCTTCTCCGATCCCGATCGTTACGCCCCGGTTCTGTCGGGCAACGATGTCGTATTGGCGTCCGAACAGAGCCAAACCGTGCCGGGCCGCCGCGAACACGGGGCGTATTTCGGCAACCGCATCTATCTGTTCGCCAGCGAGGCGACGCTCGACAAGTTTACACGAAACCCGAACCTCTACGCCAACCAGGCCACGGCGGCGATGCGGGCGACCGGCTACGCCGGACAACCGTTGAAGTGAACGGCGGGGTCGGCAAAGGGCGAGTTTTTCCACTCTTCGTTGTGACATGCTGTCCGCCAAAGCTTACCTAATCGCTACGATGCGAGCGATTTGGGTCAAAAATGTGCGTTGTAGCGGGTTTCGGAGTTTCGGCGGATCAACCGGACGTGCGTGTTTTTCCGATACGACGACGGTGTCGTTCTTGGGGAAACACGGGGCGTTCAAACGGTTGGGCCGAGCATGCGTCGCACGAAAGGCTTTGTGGGAGCGTTGGTTTTGGGTTCGTTTTTGGGATTCTGCCGCGTTCTGGCGGCTCAAGAGGCGGAAAGCACGGGCGAGCCTTGGAAGTTGCCGCAACCTGTTTGTCTGCAACAAGCCGGCATCACGATCGGCGGCTGGGTGGAACAAGGCATCACGTACAACGCCCTGAATCCGAAGGACCGATTCAACGGACCGATCGCCACGAACGATCGCGCCGGCGAATATCAGTTGAATCAGTTCTGGATGTACATGGAAAAGCGCACCAACACCGAGGGCGGCGGCTGGGATCTCGGCGGCCGGATCGACGCCATCTACGGCACCGACTGGCGATTCGGCGAAACGTATGGGTTGGAGACCCGGATCGACGACCCCAACAGCTTTTATGGGCTGGCCCTGCCGCAATTTTACGCCGAGGTGGCGTACAATGATTTGACGGTCAAAATGGGCCATTTTGCGACGTTGACCAGTTTGGAAATCGTGCCCGCGCCGGCCAACTTCTTCTATTCGCACAGTTTGTTGTCGTGCGGATATTTCGATCCGCTGTTGGTCACCGGGTTGCAGGCGGAGTACAAGTTGAACGACCACTGGACGGCGGTTGGCGGGTTCAACCGCGGTTGGATGGATTACGAGGATCCCAGCGAGACGTTGAACTTTTTGGGCGGAGCTCGCTGGGCCGACGACGACCAGCGGGCGAAGCTGTCGTTGATGGTCGACGCCGGCAAGCAACGCGGCGTGATGGGCGTCAACGACCGTACGAACGTCATCACGGTTTTTACTTACAAACTGACCGATCGGTTCCAATACGGGTCGCAATACACCGCGGGCATCGAGCAGGACGGCTCGGTCATTCATCCCGGTCAGAACGCCTCCTGGTACGGCACCGAGCAGTTGTTCACCTACATGCTCGACGAAAAATGGTCGATCGGCCTGCGTTACGAATGGGTTCGCGACAACGATGGCGCGCGAGTGGCGGGCGTCGGCAATGTTTTGCTGACCGACCGCGGCTGGGACGGACTGCCCGGCATGGCCGGCGCGTACAACGATCTGAGTTTGGGTCTGAATTGGCGTCCGAATCGCAATGTGACATTGCGGCCGGAAGTGCGTTGGGACTGGTACGACGGACGTCCGAACGCGGCCGGTCAGTTGCCGTTCGGCGACAAGGACGAACGCGAACAGTTCTTGCTCGATGCGGACCTGATCGTGACGTTTTAGAGCCAAACCGGCTCCGAAAGCGATCGACACGCTACAGGTTTGTGAAAGGTGTCCTAGGCGTCTTCCTGGTCCATTGTCGAGGTGGGCAGTCCGTGGCCTGGCGTGTTGGCGTACAGCAGCCAGTAGGCCACCGGAATCACGAACAGCGTGAACAGCGTCGAGGCGAACAACCCGAAGATCAACGACCAGGCCAAGCCCGAAAAGATCGGATCGATCAGGATTGGCGTGGCGCCCAGCATCGCGGCGGACGCCGTCAGCAGAATCGGTCGCAGCCGCACCACGCGGCTTTCCATAATCGCGTCGAACAGCGTCCGCCCTCGGGCCAGCGACAGGTGGATGAAGTCGACCAGGATGATCGAATCGCGGGTGACGATGCCCGCCAAGGCGATCATGCCGATCATGCCGGTGGCCGTGAAATAAATCGAGTCCATGTAGCCGCCGACGTGCTGAGCGCCCAAAAGGTTTAGGAGCCAGAAGCCAGGCATGACGCCCAGCACCGTCAGCGGAATAGCCAGCATGACGACGATCGGAATCGTAAACGACCGCATCTGGGCGACTAAAAGGACATAGATTCCGATCATCGCCGCGCCGAAGGCCAGCCCCAAGTCGCGGAACACGTCGAGCGTGATTTTCCACTCGCCTTCGCCGGCGAAATCGACGACAAAACCGTCCGGGACAGCCCAGTCGATGCCGCTGCCGTTGTGAAAAAACGTGCGGGCGGCGACCGACCTCGGCTTGGCGGCTTCGATCCAGCCGTTGCCGACCAACGGTGGATGAAAACGTTTGTCAGCGTCGGAGATGAGCGGCCGTCGGTCGGCCAGCACGTCCACGACCACATCGGCCGGCGGACGCCCGGCGGTTTCGGCGAACACGTAGGCCACGCGGCGGAGATTTTTGTGATAAATCGCCTGGTCGACCCGGGCTGGTTGCCAACGGCCCAACTCGGCCAGCGGAATCAGGTGGCCGTCGGCGCCCGACAGCTCGATGCGGCCCAGGCTTGACGGACTCGATCGCTGGGCCAGCGGCACGCGCAGCTCGATCCGCAGCGGGCTGCGCTCCGCAGGGGTGCGAATGGTTCCGACGGCGTCGCCGCCGAGCGCGGCCTGCAACGTGGCGGCGATCTGTTCGGTCGAAATGCCGTTGAGCGCGGCTTTTTCTTTGTCGGGCACGAAGGTCAGTTTTTCTTGCGGCGACTCGCGCGTGTCGTCCACATCGACCACGCCGGGCTCTTCGGACAACCGGGTGCGAACCACGTCGGCCGCCAGCAGCAGATCGTCGTAGCGATGGTCGGGCGAACCGTACACCTCGGCCACGACGCTGGCGATCACCGGCGGACCGGGCGGCGTCTCGACCAGCTTCATTCGCGCACCGTGCCGATCGGCGATCTGTTGCAGATCGTTTCGCACCCGCAACCCGATGGCGTGGCTTTGCAACGAGCGATTTTTCTTACCCGCCAGATTGATCCGCATCTCGGCCACGTTGTCGCCGCGGCGTAGGTAGTAATGCCGGACCAGACCGTTGAAATCCATCGGCGAGGCCAGTCCGACGTAGCTGGTGAAATCGCTCACTTCGGGTACGCCGGCCCAATAGGCCTCGAAGTCGCGGACCGCCGCGTCGGACCGTTCGAGGGTGACGCCCTCGTCAAAATCGAGCACCAGCAGCAATTCGTTCTTATTGTCGAACGGCAGCATTTTCAGCGGGACGCTGCGCATCGCCGCCAGCCCGATCGCGGCGACCGTCAGCAACGCCATGACCAACAGAAAAAAACAGGCCCGGGCGCGAGAATGCAACAGCGGCGCCATCAGCGGATAGAAAAACCGATAAAGCCGCGTTTGAGAAAGTTCGGCGGTTTCTTGAAAGTGCGAAGGGGCCTGCGAATCCGCGTGATGCGAGGGATCGGCGTATTTTTTTCGCAACACGTGATAGGCCAGCCAGGGCGTGATGGTGAACGCCACCAGCATCGACATCAGCATCGTCACGGGCACGTTGAGCGCCATCGGCCGCATGTAGGGGCCCATCATGCCGGTGATGAAGAACATCGGCAGGAAACTGACGATCACGGCCAACGTGGCGGTGATCAGCGGCGGGCGGATTTCGGCGACCGCCTCCAACACGATCCGCCGCGTCGCCCGCTTGCGCATCGCAAAATGCCGCACAATGTTTTCCACGTCCACGATGGGATCGTCGACCAACAGGCCCAACGATAGAATCAACGCGAACAGCGTGACGCGGTTGATCGTGAAACCCAGCATCCAGTTGACCGCCAGCGTCAGCCCGAACACCACCGGCACGGCGACGGCCACGATCAGCGCCTCGCGCCAACCGAGTCCCAAGGTCAACAACGCGACAACGATCACGACGGCGACGGCCAGTCCTTCGACCAACTCGTTGACTTTTTCGTCGGCCGTCAGACCGTAGTTTCGCGTGACGATCAATTCCATATCGTCGGGCACGATCGTCCGGCGAAGTTCTTCGGCGCGGCGCAACGCGGCGTTGGCCACCCAGACGGCGTTGGCGCCTTTCTTTTTGGCCACCGCGACGGTCACGGCGTTTTGCGACAAGCTGGACCGCTCGTGCGACAGATTGGTGTTGTCGTCAAGCACCGTGCCGGGGAAAAACTCATGGTGGGTGAATCCGCGCGCCGGGCCCCAGCCGTGACGCACGTAGTTGGTCGTTTCCTCCGGTCCGTCTTCGATCCGGGCGACGTCCTTTAGAAAAACGGGTTGGCCGTCGAACACGCCGACCACCAACTCGCGCAACTGCCGGGCCTCGGTGAACGGCCCGCCGGTCTCGACGCGGACGACGCGGTCGTTCGTACGAAAATCGCCGGCCGTCAGTCGCACGTTCGCCGATTGGATTGCGCGTCGCAGCGCCAACGGCGAGACGCGGTGGGCCGCCATGCGCGCCGGGTCCATCCACACTTGCACGACGCGCGGCCGCCCGCCTACCACGTAAGCCCGCGACACGTCGGGCAGAGCGGCCAGCCGTTGGGCCAACTCCTCGCCTACGCGACGCAACGTCATGTCGTTGACGGCTCCCGCTTCCGCGGAGGTTTTGTTGTTGGCGGCCAACGTGAGGGTGACCACGGGGACGTCGTCGATCTCGACCGGCTTGATGATCCAGCCGGCCACGCCGGGCGGCGCGAGATCCAGGTGTTCGTCGATCTTTTTATACAACTTAACGAGGCTCCGCTCGCGGTCTTCGCCCACGTAAAATCGCACAGTGATGACCGCCTGGTCCTCGCGGCTGGTCGAATAGACGTACTCGACGCCGTCGATCTGGTAAAGAATCTTTTCGAGCGGCGTGGCGATCAGTTGTTCGACTTCGTCGGCCGAGTGGCCGGGGAATCGGACGTAGACGTCGGCCAGCGGGACGACGATTTGCGGGTCTTCTTCACGAGGAGTGAGCCCCAGCGCACCCAGGCCGACCACCACGGCCAGCAGAATCAACACCAGCGAAAGGTTGGACTCCAAAAAAACCTTCACCACGCGATTGGTGAAGTGATGTTCCGGTTCGACAGGCAAAGCGTTGGGGTGTTCAGCCATGGGCAGTTCCTTGTTCGGCGTCATGCGAACTTATTGCGGGGATGCGGGCAGCACGACTTGTTCGCCGGCGCTGAGGCCCGAGAGCACCTCGACTCGATCGCCAAACTGGCGACCGACCAGCACGGCCCGACGCTGCACGACGCCGTGGACCAGCACGTCGACCAGATTCAATTGACCGACGTTTTGCACGGCGCGGCTTGGCACGACCAGCACCTGCTCCTCGTCCAACGGGATCAGCACCCGGCCGAACATGCCCGAGTAGACGCCTGAGGGACACGGTCCGATCACTTTCACTTGGAAACTGCGGCTGGCCGATTGAGCCTCGGGCACGATTTCGCTGATCGTGCCGCTGCATGCTTGTTGGTGGCCTTCGAGACGGACGTCGATCACTTGGCCGGGCTTTAGCCGGCTGGTCAACGATTCGCGGACGCTGGCGACCAGTTGCATGTGTTTGGGGTCGAACAGCGAGACGAGCATCTGACCGGGGCGGACCATGTCACCGGCGGCGACCCGTTTGTCGATCACCACGGCGTCGAACGGGGCCTGAACGAGCGCGTCGCTCAACGCGGCCTTGGCCTCGTTGAACGCGGCTCGGGTGCGACGCAACTCGGCGTCGGCCGAACGCAACGCGGTGACGGCGTTGTCGTATTGTTGCTGACTGACGGACCGCGACTTGACCAATTGGGCATAGCGATGCTCGTCGGCCGCGGCCTGCGCGTGGACGGCTTCGGCTTGGGCGACCGCCGCGCTGGCCTGTTCGAGTCGGGCCCGCAATTCCGTGTCGTCCAACCGAACGAGCGCTTCGCCCTGATGGACTTCCTGGCCGGCTTTGATGTCGGCCTGGACGACGCGGGCCAGCAATTTGGAGCCGATCGTGGTTTCGTGGACGGCGCGGACTGTGCCCACGGCCGGTTCGATCTGCGGCACCGAAATCCGTTGAACCGTGACGAGACGATCGGCGGGCACGGACGTCGTTTCGGTTGAAGTCGCAGCGGGCGGTTGGGACACTTTGGGCGAAAACTTGCCGGCCAGATACAAAAGCAGCGCGACCACGCCCACGACGAACGCCAGCGACATAGCCCAACGGCCTAAGCGTTTTCGGCCGGCGGCCGGTTCCTTACTCATGAGTGGATCCTTTGTTGGGAGTTTGCGAGTAGTCGGCTTTCGATGCGGCGACGCATGGCGAAAAACCCAGCCGGGCCAAGATCCATACCATGGGACACCAATTGGTGAAGGCCGACTGCAGCAGGTTCAGTCCGGCGAAGGCCGTCAACAGCAACCATGCCGGATGGACGAAATAGCCCAACGCCACGGAGGCCGTCACCACGACGCCGGCCGCAAACCGCAAACCACGTTCGATGGTCATTATTTTCACCTCCGCATCCAATTTCTATCGTGCATCGCTTGCTTTGACGTTGCAGATGACTTGCGAGATCATCCACACGATAACGCACACGCCGAGAATGAACGTAATCAAAAACATCGCCAGCGGGCTCCATTGGGTGTTGGTTGGCTGCGCGGCGACGTCCAGCACTGGTTGAAGCGTGACGTTTTGGACCACTTGCCGGCTGATGGCATTGACGGCCAACACGCCGAATTGCGCCATCGCCGCGCCGAGCACCAACAGCCGGGAGTTGGCCACGCGATCGACCAGCAAAATCAACAGCCACGGCAATCCGGGGGCGACGGCCGTCAACAGCGTCAGCGGCAATCGCCAACCATGGAACATCGCGTCATAAACCGGTTGCGACCAACTGCCGAAGACGTACCAGACGCCGGCCACGGCCGCCCAAACCATGCCGACGGTGTACAATTTTTTGGCGAACCCGATCGCCCAATGGCGATAGGCCGGATCGTCGTTTTTTGACGAAATCCAAAAGGCATCGACCAGCAGCCACACGGCGGTCGTGCCCAAGGCCAGGCCGAACATCAGCAGCCAGCGGGGCCAAACGGTTGGATCACCGAGATTAAGTGCCAGTCCATGGGCCGCGCCGGCCGTCTGGTGTGCGAGCCACAGGTCCGCCCATCGCCCGGTCTGATCCATCAAACTCAGCCCATTGGCGAACAAGAAACCAATTGTCAGAAAGAAAATCGCGGCCAGCCAACCGGCGATTTTTCGCCATCGAGTCAGACGGTCCACCCCATTTTTCAGTCCCCAAGCGTAGGCGTAAACGCCGTAGTAGGCCGGGATCAGCAGTGCGATGATTCCGAGCCAGAACCAAGCCATCAGGATCGTCGCCGGATAAAAAACGCGGTTGTACGCCAACTGGATGAACAGCAGCGGGACGATGCCGAAGTTGACGCCCAAGGCCACCAGCACGGGCATCTGCCGCAGCAATCGGCCGGCGAATCGTCGGGCCCAGGGGTTGCGGTTCACGTGTAAGGCCAACGCCACCAGCAGGCCCGCATACCAGAGATTCATCGGAACCATGTGCAGCGTGAAACCGAGCCCCTTGAAAAATTGTACAAACCAAAACGGAGCTGGCACGGCTTGTGGCGAGGGATCCACGAGCGACGAAGCCGGCGATGTCGACGGTGGGATGGAGGGTTGCGAGTCAGAGGGCGAAACATGCGGCGTCGGTCGGCTCGGTTCCGCGACGCCAAGCCGCATGCCCGACGGACGCGGCGGATTGATGCTCGCCAGGTAGTCGGTCAACAACTCGGCTTCTGCGGGCGTGCCGCACCATGGCGGCATAAAGTAGACGCTTTCCAAGTGATCGACGGTCGAGCGGATCAGTGCGCGCGAACGGCCTCGCAACAGCGGTCCGACGCCCGAGTAGCCGTCGCCGGCGGCGTGGCAGTCGTTGCAATGATATTGGAACAACGTTTGGCCCAGCGCGACGCGATCCTGCGGCGGCAACGCCAGAAGTTTTTGGCCGTCGATCCGCCCGTCGACCAACGTTTGCGGATAACGTCGCTCAACGAACGCTTTGGTCCACCGTCCGCCGTTCAAATAACCGTCGCGTCGCAGCGTGGACACTTGGTCGGGCAGGACTTGATTGGACAACACGACATTGTAGACGACGAACGGTTTTCGGACGGCCTCGCGCAGAAACTCTCCGGTCGCAAAAGCCGCCACGCCGAACAAACACAAGGACAGAGCAAAACCCGGCGACAGCCAACCGGGGTTGCGATACGGACCGACATACAACAGCACGAACACCACCGCGCCCAGCGCGAACAACAAGGCAAAGAGGACCGTCAGTGCGGCGGCCGACAGAATCGATGCGGCGGCCGACGGCGGCAGAAAATAGTACCAGCCGGCCGCGCCGACGACGACCGTGACGATGCCCAGCAGCGCCGGTCGGGCCGATCGAGCGACGATCAAGTCGCGCAGTCGGTCATCGCGCAACGTCAACGAAGCGTGCAAGTAGATGTACAACGAACTGAGCAGCAGCGCGCCGCCGGTGCGGGCGATCGTCTGCGGCAGAAATTGCGGATTGAAAAATTTAACCCAAAAATTTTGCAGGGCGGGGTCATTTAGCGCCCAGTCGCCGGGATTCAACATGAAACTGGTGATGCCGGTGATCAGCACCAGGCTGATCCACGCCGCGATGGCGTAAATCCAGCCGATCGCCACGTGGACGCGTTCGGCCAGCCGTCCCCAGAAGTAATAAAACAGAAATGCGGACGTGATCTCGACGATGAAAAAAGCCCATTCGGTGGCCCAACCAAACACGAACGTGCGGATGAGCGTCTCGGTGGCCAGCGGCGAGGCCAGTCCGATGGTCCACCAGATGCCCACGCCGGTGATCGCCCCGAAAACGACGGTCAGCAGAATGAAAAAACCGGCGTGGCGATGCAGGTAATCCAGGTAACCGCGGTTGCCCGTGCGATAGGCGTAGCCGGTCTCGACAGCCAAAAAAAGTCCGCCGCCGACGGCATAGTGCGACACCAACACATGAAGCACTGAAATGGCGGCGATCAGCATCGGCGACGTTAGATGCGGGACGTACCACCAGGGATAGTGCATGGTTGAAGAAGCGGAGAGAAAGAGGGATTGGAAGACGACGGTTTCAAGGGGAAATTATAAGAAGAATACGGTTTTGGGCAAGCCGATTGGCGTGCGTCATCCTTTCATGCCTCGGACCGTGATGATCGGGATGTCCATCGCGTGTCGGACCGTGGTGATCGTGGCGCCGTGCAGAAGGTCTTGCAGGCCGCGATGGCCATGGCCGCCGAGGACCAGCAGATCGAGCTGTTCGCGGCGGCCGATTCGGGTGATTTCGCGGGCGGCGTCTCCGTAGCCCAGCACGGTTTCGATCTTGGGCACGCCGCGGTTTTGACGATCGTCGCGGATCCGCTGAGCGAGGTTTTCAAGATATTGGGCGTCGTCGCGGCTTTCGCGGTCGCCGGTCTGTGGGCCGTACCAGGTGCCGCCCACTCCGTCGACGACGTGGATCAGCACGAGCTCCGCCTTGTGTTGGGCGGCCAGCGAGAGGGCCTCGGCCAGCATGGCCACGTCGCCCGGCTGCGCGTCGAGCGCCACGCCGATCCGTCGAAACCGCCGACGCAACCGAGCGACCTGCGAGGCGACCTGGTCGGCCGACACGCCGGGCGGCTCGCGGCCCGACTGTTCGCGGCGAAGCACCATCCACACCAGCAGCGACGCCAGTCCGATCGCCACGGGAATGCAAACCAACGCGAGGAGCCAACCCCATGGGCCGGCGGTAACGATCCACTCGCGGATTTCCTCCCAAACCAGTTTTGCGTTCAGGGCCATGATTATCAGGGTGACCAGCCACGCGAACCCTTGCAGCCACCAGCGATTGACGAAGGGGCCCATTTTTTGCCGACTGCTCGTAAATCGCACCAGCGGCACGACGGCGAATGGCAGTTGCAGACTGAGAATCACCTGGCTGAGGATCAACAGTTGGTAGACGCTGTGCGAATCGTCGCCGGTGATGAGGATCACCGCCACGGCCGGCGCGATCGCCATCGCCCGGGTGACGAGCCGACGCAGCCAGGGCCGGATGCGAAAACGCAAAAAACCTTCCATCGTGATCTGACCGGCCAGCGTGCCGGTGATCGTGGAGCTTTGCCCGGCGCACAACAAGGCGATCGCGAACGCATAGGGCGCCAGCCACGTGCCCAACAGGCGGTCCAACAAGGCGGGGGCGTCTTGAATCCTCGTGACGGGGTCCGGAAAAAACGTCGCTCCGGCCACGACCAAAATGGCGGCGTTGATCAGGAACGCGATGTTCATCGCCACGGCCGAGTCGAGCAAATTGAAACGGCACGCCTCGGCCACCGCCTCGCGGCTGCGCGTGACGTCACGGCTTTGGACCAGCGCCGAATGCAGATACAAATTGTGCGGCATCACCGTGGCCCCGAGAATGCCGATGGCGATGTACAACTCCGCGCCGCCGAGCATGCGAGGAACCAATCCGCGGGCCACGTCGCCGACGACCGGGCGACAGAGAAAAATCTCGACCAAAAAGCACGCCCCGATCGTGCCCACCAACATCAAGATAAACGCTTCCAGCTTGCGGATGCCGAATCGTTGGATCGCCAATAATAAAAACACGTCGGCGCCGGTGATCAGCACGCCCCAAAGTACGGGCAGCCCGAACAACAGATTCAACCCGATGGCCGTGCCGAGCACTTCGGCCAGGTCGCAGGCGGCGATGGCGATTTCGCACAGCCCGAACAGTACGTAATTAACCCCGCGCGGATAGTCGTCGTGACAGGCCTGGGCCAAGTCGCGGCCGGTCACCAGCCCCAGCCGGGCGCTGAGCGTTTGCAGCAGCACGGCCATCGCGTTGCTCATTAGCAGGACCCAAAGCAGCCGGTAGCCGAATTGCGAGCCGCCTTGGATATCGGTGGCCCAATTGCCCGGGTCCATGTAACCGACCGAGACGAGGTAGGCGGGACCGGCGAACGCCAGCAGCCGACGCCACCATCGGCTGGCGGGAATCGACACCGAACGATGCACCTCGTCCAGCGATCGGTTGGGGTTGCGCGGTTCGTCGGTCATGGCGGACGGAATTATAGACGAGACCGTCCGACGAGGACAACCCGTCTATTGAATTGAGATCGTCCGGCTGAGCGGCTGGAGAATGTGTTGGACGACGTAGCCGTCGATCGCGTCGTGGCACAGTTGGCGCAGGCGGTCGAGCGTTTCGACGAACGTTTTGTCGGGCGACAGGCTGCCGTATTGACGCGCCGTGACGTAGACGCTGAGCTGTTCCTCCGGATAATCGCGCATCCGGACTTGGTAGGCGTTCGTGCGGGTCTCGACGCTGATGCGCAGTTGCGTTCGGCATTCGGGGTCCAAAGCGACGGTGAGCGACGGTTCGTAGTTGATGACCGTCGCTCCGGGGATTCCGAGGATCGGCTCCATCGAGGGGCTGACGCCCAGTGCGTCGGCCATGAGTTGATTGTGGTTGCCGCGATAGGTAAAATCGAAGCCGAACAGTAGATCGAGGGCCTCGCAATCCAGCGGGCTGACCGAAAGCGTGTAGGGGGCCAGCTCCAAGATCAGCTTGTGCTGGTTCATGGCCTCGTCGATCGATTCGGGATTGACCAGGCCCGAACACACCCGGCGAGGCTCGATCGTGCACCACCGATAGGAGCCTTCGTCTTTATCCTCCTCAAGGATAAAGTCGCCCCGTTCGCGGTTGTAAAAGTTCCGCATCGTCGGATAGGTTTTTTGGACACGTTCAAAAAAATGCAAAACCGTCTCGCGATTGGCGGGCAGTTCCATCTCGGTGCCGAGATTCATGTTGACGTAGAAGTCGTCGCACAACGAGCCGTAACGCAGCATTCCGACACAACCTTTCCGACCCAAGAGCGGGCTCTTTCAAGTATAAGGCTTGGCCATACCCCCGGGAAGCGGCGAAATGATTAGGAAGATGCGTTCCATGCTGGTTTTTTCCAGCCGATTGGGGTGGATGGCCATCGCGATGGCGGACCAGACCGTTTTGCAGTTGGTGTTCGGTCATCCGTCGGCGGGGGCGGCGTGCCGGGCAATCTACCCCGAATTGCGGTGCAAAAACGTTGTCCGGCGCGGCCATCCGTTGATCCGACGGCTTCAGGCCTACGCCTCGGGTCAGAGGGACAATTTCAGCGACGTGCCGGTCGATTTTGGATCGGCAAGCGAATTTCGATGTCGCGTGTTGGCGGCTTGCCGGCGGATCGGTTACGGCGAGACGCTTAGCTACGCCCAATTGGCCGCCAAGGCCGGATTTCCCGGGGCGGCTAGGGCCGTGGGCAACTGCATGGCCGGGAACGGAGTGCCGTTGGTGGTGCCATGCCATCGGGTGGTGTGTGCGGATGGGCAGCTTGGCCGTTATTCGGCGCCCGGCGGGATTTCAACAAAACGGCGGCTCCTAGTGTTGGAATCCGAGAGTTTAAGCTAGAATTAGGAGAAGGTTTCGGGCACAAGAACGCCCGTTCGGTTCCCACCTGCGACGGCGTCCGCCGCTGCAATTTTCCCACCCGACAAGAAAACATCCGCACACCATGGTTGTAACGCAGCTTGAGAGTTGCGAGATTCAGCGCCGCCGCGACGGGGTGCTTTTGGTCCGGGTTCATTCTCAGGATCGGCAGGGGCGGCCGCTGCCCGACGCGGTGTTCACCTTTCGACAAGGCGATCCGCAATACGACTATTGGCTCGATCAGTTTCGCCGAAGGACGCATGCCTCGGCGCCGCACGGCGATCGTTCGTCGAAGGGCGACGTCTGATCACAGCCAGTTTTCGGCCAGCACTTCAAAATACGCCTGGGGATGGGCGCATGCGGGACAAGCGGCCGGGGCCTCGGGCCCTTCGTGCACGTAGCCGCAATTCAAGCACCGCCACCGCACGGGCTGATCGCGTTGGAACACGCGGCCCGCCTTGATGTTTTCCAGCAGTCCCCGATAGCGGCGTTCGTGTTGCCGCTCGGCCACGGCGACCCGCTCGAACACGACCGCGATGGTTTTGAAGCCTTCTTCGCGGGCGATGGCCGCGAACTGAGGATACAGGATCGACCATTCCTCGTGTTCGCCCGCGGCGGCGGCCAGCAGGTTGTCGGCCGTCGGTCCGATCACGCCGGCGGGGAACGCGCTCTCGATGGTCACCGAGCCGCCCTCTAAAAATTTGAAAAACCGCTTGGCGTGTTCTTTCTCCTGATTGGCGGTTTCCTCGAAAATCTGCGAAATCTGAATAAAACCGTCGTTGCGGGCCTGGCTGGAGAAATAGGTGTAGCGGTTGCGGGCCGCCGACTCGCCGACAAACGCGGCGACCAAGTTTCGTTCGGTCCGAGAGTTTTTTAATTCCATGGCGGATCCTCCTGTTGTGTAAGGGGATGGCTGGGGGTGCATTGGTTCGAACAATGTACCAAAAGCCGTCGTCGGACGCCAGCTTGTCGACGGCGTCGTGCGAGTCGCTTGATTCAGCTTTGGAGCCGCGTCTGCAACTGATCGAGGCACTGGTCTTTCGGCACGCGCCATTGTTGGAGCGTGTCGCGGTCGCGGATCGTGACCGTGCCGTCTTGCAAGGTTTGGCCGTCGACGGTGATGCAGAACGGCGTGCCGATTTCGTCTTGCCGACGATAGCGGCGGCCGACCGCGCTTTTTTCGTCGTAAAACACGGTCATGTGTGGCTTGAGCGTTTTGTAGATTTCGCGGGCCGCCTCGGGCATGCCGTCCTTGCGAACCAACGGGAAGACGGCCGCCTTGACCGGGGCCAGCCGCGGATGCAATTTCAAAAACACCCGTTTGGTCGGCTTGCCGTTTTCGTCGGGCGCCTCGTCCTCGCGGTAGGCTTCGCACAAAAACGCCAGCGTGGCGCGGTCGGCGCCGGCGGACGGCTCGATCACATGCGGCACAAAACGTTCCTTGGTCTGATCATCCAGGTAGCTCAAGTCCTTGCCGCTGCCACGATGGTGCGGCTTGCCGTCGGCGTTGGTTTCGACGACCAATTGGTCGCCCTGACGGACCAACTTGCCCTCCATGTGGCTGCGCAGATCAAAATCGCCGCGATGGGCGACGCCCTCCAGTTCGCCGAACTCGCCGACCGGTAGAAACGGAAATGCGTATTCGATGTCGGCCGTGCCGCAGGAATAATGGCTCAACTCCTCTTTGTCGTGGTCGCGCAACCGAAGCCGCTCGCCGGCCAACCCCAAGTTCAAATACCACTGGTAGCGGCGGTCGCGCCAGTATTGATACCACTGGGGCGACGTTTTCGGATGACAGAAGAACTCGATCTCCATCTGCTCGAATTCGCGTGAGCGGAACGTGTAGTTGCGGGGTGTGATTTCGTTGCGAAAACTTTTACCGATCTGCGCGATGCCGAACGGAACGCGCACCCGCGTGCTGTCGCAGACGTTTTTGAAATTGACAAAAATGCCTTGAGCCGTTTCGGGACGCAGAAACACCGTGTCCTCGGCGCCGCCCAACGCACCGACGATCGTTTTGAACATCAGATTGAATTCACGCGGCGGGGTCAACGTGCCGAGCGTTTTGGCGTCCGGGCCGAGCACCGTCGCCATGTCGGACACCGTGGTCAGCGAAACCAGCGGGCCTTCCCACGCCAGACGGTCGGCGTCCTTGCCGCGGAGGTCAAAAAACTTCATCGCCTTGTGCTGCGTCAGCTCGAGCCCCTCGTCGCCCGGAACATCGCTGGCCACGAAGATGCGTTGGCCCTTGCAGTTCAACCAGCGGCCGTAGACCTGATCGTAGCGATATCGTTTTTTCGACTCCCGGCAGTCGACCATATAGTCGTGGAAGAGATCATAGTGGCCCGAACATTTCCAGACTTGCGGGTGCATGATGATCGCACAGTCGAGGCCGACCATCTCATAGGTCGACGGGGCACCGGGCTGGACGTCCAACTCGTTATGGGCGGTGACCATGTCGCGCCACCAAGCCTCGCGGACGTTTCGCTTCAATTCGACGCCCAGGGGCCCGTAGTCCCAAAAGCCCTGCAAACCGCCGTAGATTTCGCTCGACTGAAACAAAAAGCCCCGCCGTTTGCATAGGGCTACTAGCTGATCCATGTCCATAAGATTCGCGTCCGGGTGGTTTTCTTGGAATCCCGGAGTTTTTGGAGGGCTGGAAAAATACGGAAACCTCTAGTCTATCGGTAAAACAGCCCAACGACCAGACGATTCTTGTTTTGCAAGGTTCTGGAGAGTGTGGAGAAAGGTGCTTACTCAATGGTGGGGGTAATTTGGCGCAAAAAACGTTCGCAACAAAGAACCAAGTGCCATTGCATCCAAGGAGGGGAGCCGATACAATCCGCCCGCTTTTTCTGTGGGAGACGGGCGGCCCCACCGGCGCAGGGTGGCTCAGGGGTGGACCTTCGGCGGATTTCCCCGAAGTGAAACCGTCATTTCTTGGTGCGAGGATCCATTTATTTTCTCGGCAGACCACGAGACGACGACTTGTCTTATACCGCGAGGGTAGCGTCCATGAATCGGCGATTGTTCCTTGGCGTCGACATCGGATCGACCACGCTGAAGGCGGTGCTTCTGTCGGACGACGGGACGTTGCTCCATAGTTTGTATCGTCGCACGCAATCGCAGCCCTCGGCCGGCGGCAACTGTTCGGGCAAGTGCCGGCTGTGCGGCCAATGCAACCTTGGGGCCGTGGCGAAAACCATTGATGAGTTTCTGGCCGAGTCCGGCGTCGGACGGGACGATCTGGCGAGGACCGTGGCCACCGGCAGCCAGGTGGTCGACGATTTTCAGCGGTTTCTGCATTTTGACGATTTCGTCAGCGAGGTGTCGGCGCATATCGCGGCGGCCACGCAGTTCTGCCCGGACTGCCGCGCGATCCTCGACGTCGGCGGCCAAGACAGCAAGGCGATGTTGTTCGACGAGGCCATGGGCATTTGGGTCTCGAAGATGAGCGGCATCTGTGCGGCCGGCACCGGCGCGTTTTTGGACAGCGTCGCCGCGCGGCTGAACGTGCCCGTCGAACAAATGGCCGAACGGGTCCACTACGAGTCGACGCTCCAACTGTCGTCGGTCTGCGCCGTGTTGAGCGCCACGTCGGTCAATAAGTTCAAAAATCGTTATCCGCTGGGCGACGTCATCGCGGCGGCCTGTCGGGCGCAGGCGCGCACGATTATCTCGGGCGTGGGCGACCTGTTTTTGAACTATCGCGGACCGATCGTCTTTCAGGGCGGCGTCGCGTCGAACCGCGCCGTGGCGCATTATCTCGAAACGATCACCGGCAATCCGATTTTGATCCCCGAACGCAAACAAGTGATGGGCGCGCTGGGCGCGGCGATCATCGCCCGGCAGAGTTTTTTACAAACGTCGAGTCGTGAGTCGTTGCGGATCGTGCCGGCGACGCTTGCGCCGCTTTGGACGGGCACGGCAAAACGCTCGGCGGCGCTGCGGACCCATTTGACCCGCCGCGAGTTCTTTTCGCGGAGCGACGCCCCGCTGGTGTGGCGCAATTTGTTTTATCCTCCGGAGATTTTGAACGCCATGGGCGTTCGGATCCTGACGATGGAGAGCTACGCGGCGTTGCGGGCTCGAAACGGCGCGGGTCTGCGGACGATTTTCGATCGGGCGGCTCGCAAGGGGTTTTCGGCCGAGACGTGCTCGTTTCTCCGGGTGTTGGAGGGCGACGACCGGCTGCCGCGGCCCGATTTCGTTGTGGGCACCAGCGCCCCGTGCCAGCAGGGCGAACGCGTGCTGGCCGATTTGGCTCGTGATCTGGGTCGTTCGGACCGCCATCATTTGGTCTACACGCCGGTACGCCAAGACGAACATTCGGTCGAAACCATCGCCGCGGGGTTGGAGGCGTCGGTGGCCCATCTGGAGCGGTCGTTGGGCGTTCGACTGGACCGCGGACGGTTGCAGGAGGCGTGCCATCGGTCGAACGAGGCCCGAGCATTGGCCCAGCAGTGCAACTGGCTTCGGTTCACCAGCCCGCCGCTGATGCGCGGCAGCGAGGCGATTCTGTTCGCCGCCATGTTCTCGCAATTGTGGGGCAAGCCCGAACTGATCGAACTGCATCGCACGATGCTCGACGAATTGCTGGCGGCGAAGGAAAAGGTCGAGCGGCACATGAGCATCGACGACACCCACCGGTTGCTGTGGCTCCACCTGCCGCCGTTCTACAACAACCGGCTGATGGACTTCGTCGAACTGCACTGCAACGCCCCGGTGGTGTTCGAGGAAGTGAACTTCGTCGGCTGGGACCCGCTGGACTTGGACGATCCGTATCGGAGTCTTGCTCGCAAGCTGTTGCGGACGGGTTTTTTGGACCCGGAGTTCCGCGCCACGCAATTGCGAACTTTCGCGCCGCAGTTGAAGGCGACCGGACTGTTGCTGTACAACCACATGTTCGGCCGATGCTCGATGGCCGACAGTTGTTTTACGAAGCGGTTGCGAGACGAGCTGCAATCGGTCGGCATCCCGCTGTTGGTGCTCGACGGCGACTGCATCGACGAGACGATCGATCCGTGCAGTACGACGACAAAGGTCCGGGCGTTTATCGAATCGCTCAATCTGCGGAAGTTCGGCAGCCTGTTCGACGATCGCGGTCAGGAGCGGCCGATGGAGACGCCGGATCGGACGGAGCTGTGCGAGGCCGCGTGAGGGGGCGCCCCGAGCTTTTCTGACTCGGTCAGGGTCGCCAAGACGGCTAAAATCCTGTATATTCCCGTTTTCGGCGGTCGCCGTTCTGTCCACACACGCGGGAATTCGAGGGTCAACGATGTCTCAAAAGTCGCCGGAGCCGGTCGTCGAGCCGTTGCAAGGTCGGCGGGTTGCGCTGGTCGGCAAATTGGCGAGCATGAGCCGCCGTGACGCCGCGCAGTTGTTGCGGGGCCGCGGGGCCGTGGTGTTGGATCGGCCCGATCCGTCGGCCCAATGGATCATCGTCGGCGAGGAAGAGCTGCCGCTGGCCGGCCAGGACGACTGGTTCGACGAGCCCACGCAACGGCAAATCGATCAGCAGGCGATCGAGGTCCTCACCGAAACGCAGCTCTGGCAGCGTTTGGGGTTGGTTGAGGCGGAGCACGAAAGCCATCGACTCTACACGCCGGCCATGTTGGCCGAATTGTCGGGCGTGCCGGTGGCGGTGATTCGACGCTGGCATCGACGTGGGCTGATCGTGCCGGTGCGCGAGGTGCGGCGTCTGCCCTATTTCGATTTTCAGGAAGTGGCCACGGCGCGTCGTCTGGCCGAGCTGTTGGCGGCGGGCGTGTCGCCCCGAGCGATCGAACGGCAGTTGGCCTCGTTGGCCCGCTACGTGCCCGGCGTAGTCAGGCCGCTGGCGCAACTGTCGGTCATCGTCGAGGGCAAGGGGATTTTGCTGCGTCAGGGCGATGGGCTGATCGAGCCGGGCGGGCAGTTGCGATTTGATTTCGACGCCTGGCAAGGCGAGCCCACGCCGACGCAGGCCGTGCCTACGTCACCCGAACAGATGTGCCGATTGGCCGCCGAGCTGGAGGAAGACGGGCAGTTGGCCGCCGCCGCCGAGATGTATCGGGCCGCGATGGCCGCCGGGGGACCGAAGGCCGAGATCTGTTTTTTGGTGGCCGAGCTGCTTTATCGTCAGGGCGATTTGGGCGGTGCTCGGGAACGCTACTACATGGCCGTCGAGTTGGACGAGGATTACGTCGAGGCTCGAGCCAATTTAGGTTGCGTCTTGGCCGAAACGGGCCAGCGCGAGTTGGCTGTCGCGGCCTTTGAAGGCGCGCTGCGATTTCATCCCGATTATCCCGATGTTCATTATCATCTGGCTCGCGCGCTGGACGAGTTGCAGCGTCACGACGAGGCCGACGAACATTGGCGGGCCTTTTTGGATCAAGCGCCCGACAGTCCTTGGGCCGATGAGGCCCGCGCGCAATTGGGTTGATCTTCGTCACCCCCCCTTCCGAAAAATTGGGCGACGCATCATAATAAAAGATTCTCCCCGGGCAGGTCGCCCGAAGATGGCGGGAGTTTTTTCGTCGGTTGGGTTTTTCGGAGGCAGAGACAGTCTGTGATGTTTAAGAATCTTAACGTTTCGGCCTTGGGCGTGTTGGGGCATCCGAGCGAATTGATCGAGTTGGCCTTAACGTACGGTTTTGCGAGCGTGGATTTGAACATGGCCGAGTTTGCCGCCCGCGCTCGGCGAAACGGCCTGGCCCACGCCAAGCGGCTGATCCAAAGTGCGCGGCTTCAGGTGGGCACGTTTTCGTTGCCGCTGCAATGGGACGTCGACGACGAAGCGTTTCGGGCGGAGATGAAAAAGTTGCCGGAGTATCTCGACTGTGCGAAGGCGTTGGGCTGCACGCGAGCTACGGTGACGATTGCGCCGGCCAACGACAGCCGCCCGTATCATGAGAACTTTGAGTTCCATCGGCATCGGCTTGCAGACCTCGGCGCGGCGATGGCGCCGGCGGGGGTGCGATTGGCCGTCGGGTTTCGTGCGGCCGAGTGTCATCGTCGCAACCGGGTTTTTCAGTTTCTTCACGACCTGGACGCCGTCCGTCTGTTGTTGGGCATGGTGGCCGCGCCGAACGTCGGCTTGTGGTTGGATCCTTGGGAGGTGACGGCCGCCGGCGGCTCCATGGAAAACGTCCGAAAATGGTCGCCGGCCGGCATCGTGGCCGTCGACGTGGCGGAGATGCCCGCCGATGCGACGATTCCCTGCGAGGACGACCAGTCGCGGCTGCTGCCCAACGCGGAAAACGGTCGGTTGGACGCAGCCGGTTTTCTGTCGACGCTTAACGAAATGGGTTACGACGGTCCGGTCACGGTTCGGCCTTCGCACGATGTTTTTGCCAATCATCGCCGAGAGACGGTCGTTCGACAGACGGCCGAATCGTTGGACTGCATATGGCCGACGGCTGGGCTGTCGTCGGCGACGCAGGCCGTAGTGGCCGCCGCGGAGTAAAACCGTTGCAGGTCGTTTCTTGCAGCGGTTCTTTGCAAGGACTTCTGGTTAGTGCGAGTCGCACCAACGTGTAGCGTCATCGGTGGCGTGATTCTGCGGTTCCGAAAGCGATCGACACGCTACAGGGTTGTGAAATGCGCCCTAATGAGCGGGCGGAGATTGTGAAGGCGACGGCCGATCCGTGCGAAACAACGCCCAGCGATCGGTTTCTTTCACCATCGGCAACCGCAACGATTCGCGGGCCAGGCGGTAGGCCGGCGTCCGGCGATTCACCAGTAGATAGTCGCACAACGACGTCACCAACAGATGTTGCAGGTTGGATTGCATGCGGGCGACATCGTGTGGCGCGGACGCTTTGGCCTGGGTGAAAACGACGTCTTTCAGGCAAAGCCAAATGGGGTCGTCTTCCGTGCCGACGCCGGCCGAGATGCCGGCCTGTTCGAGTTGTCGTGCCTTGTCGCGATATTTGGGCGTCAAGGACCAATGACCGGACCAGACCCGCACGCCGAGCAGTCCCGGCAGGCGATTGCCGGTGATGGCGTCGGTCAGCACCGCGGCATCCGGCTGTTTTGCCAGCTCGCCCATGGTTTCGACGATCTCGGGATCGTAATGGTCGGCGCGGCCGCGAAATTCGTGTAAGTAGAGCGCATAGGAAGGAACACCGCTGAAAACAAACGCCATCAGCAGAACATAGGCCGCGACTCGCATTCCTCGAAGCCGCAACCGGCGGATGTTCTGGACGATCTCCTGCACGGCTCCTCCGGCGAGCAGGCACATGGCGAGGAAGGCCCCCTCAAGGAGCTTGGTGCAATGGAACTCCAAAAAAATGAAGCCGCCGACCGCCATGCACACCCACAGGGCCAGCCACGAGGCCGACGGCATGCGGCGAAGATCCCTCGCGATGAGGTGAACGCCCCAAAGTGATAAAAAAAGCGTCGAACCGAAACCAATCGTCCAAAAAACGGCCGGCTTCGGATTGGACAGCGACGCGGAGGCGAAATTGTGCCAGACGGGCCAATGGGTCAGCCAGTCGGTGTAGGCCAGGGTGGGCAAAGCGCCGATCGCCATAAAAATCAGGACCAAAAATCGCGGCCGCAACGCCAACGATTCGTCGTCGACCGAGGCCCACAGGGTCATCAGCACATAGCCCGTGTAAGCGACCAGCGGCAACACGATGCCGTAAGGGCGAATGGTTGTCGTGGCGGCCGCGGCGATCGACACAAGGATCAGCAAGCCCTCGCGGCCTGGACTTCGGATGTCGCCGGCCCGTTCGGCGCGAATCAGGCTCCAAACCAAAAGCATTTGCACCGCGCCGGCGAAGGCTTGATAGGGGCCCGCGGCGAAATTGTTGCTGGCAAATAGGTCGCCGAAGCCGAAATCCGCTCCACGGAGGTTCACGCCGACCATGGCGAGCCACGCGGTCCAGCCCGACGAAAACAGCGCCAACAGACAACTAATCCGTGCGGCCAGCGGCGACCATCCCAAGCAGCGGCTCGCATCGTAGACCAACACGGCCACCAACAGCGCCGAGGCCATTGCCAGCAGGTGCATGACGGCGATCGCTTCGACGTGGAACCACCGCGCGCAACGACCGACCCATTGAAAATACGGATTGAAATAGAATGGAGGGTGCAGATCCGTCGTGAACAGATCGGAAAACAACCACTCGCCCCGCTTGGCCTGTTCGGCCCACGCGCTGTAGCTCATATTGTCGGCCGGATTGGAAAGCCACCCAGACATGGCGCGGTGCGGATCGGCCGAGGGGCTTGGGCCCAACGGTGCGCCGCAATAGCGACGGTGGCCCATAAGCACGACAACCGCCAACAAACCGACCACGATGGGAAATCGAGGCAGCGAAAGGAGTTTCCTCATAGATCGATTCTTTTTGAGAAGGTGGTGTTGGGTCGCAGTTCCGAAAACATGGGACCGCTCCGTTTGGATGGCGGCTCTAATAATGAACGAGGTAGCGGATGTGTCAAGGAGGATCGCCCTCGTGGGTGGTGCGTTGTGTGATAAATTCAAGAAAATCCGCTAATTTTTTGGAGTTTCCTGTTGCATGGAATGGCGAAGCTGGTATGCTACGAGAAACCAGTGGCGGCCGTCGGGGCTGCCCTCGGGGAGCGAGGGCCCTTTGTTTTTCGTGCGTTGGGCGTGCGACTTCTTTTCTGCGGAAAAGGCGGCACGGTTTCTCGTGCGAAAAAGCAAGAAAAACCCACGAAACCCGTTCGTATCATTTTGGCGCGCTGCCGCTCCCCGCGACAGCGCCGTAGAAGGAGTGACCTGGGGATGTCCAAGAAATTGTTTGTTGGTGGGTTGAGTTGGGGTACGACGGACGACGGTTTGCACGGCGCTTTCTCGCAATTTGGCGAGATCGTCGAAGCCAAAGTGATTACGGACCGGGAGACGGGCCGCTCGCGCGGTTTCGGGTTCGTCACGTTCACGGCGGATGACAGTGCGGCCAAGGCGATTGCCGAAATGGATGGCACCGAGTTGGACGGCCGTACCATCAAGGTGAATGAGGCCGAAGACAAGCCTCGCGGCGGTGGCGGCGGACGCGGCGGTTACGGCGGCGGACGCGGCGGACGCGGCGGACGCGGTGAATGGTAACACGGCCCTTCGGTCGTGCTGCTTCATCGAAGAAAACACAACCAAGCGGGTCCGAAATCATTTCGGAGGCCGTGTGTGGTTTGGTTTTGATAAACAATAGTAAAAAAGCTTAGCCCGTGGATTGCGAGATCTGCGGGCTTTTTTTGCGCTGAAAACCGCCAACAATCGTTTCCAGACCACGTCGCATAACAGCTTGGTGTGAAAAAAGCCGCTACTTTCCATCGCGGTGACATCCAGGTGTCACCGTGGGGTGTTAGAGTGGCGGCATGCGATTGATCGACCAGCGGACGCCGGATGGATCTCGACAGTTTGCTTGCCTGCGGGCGGTGGGCGATCGTCGAACATTGAACAGTCATGTGCTTCAATTGTCGGGGGCGGAGTCGCTCCAGTGCGCCGGCAGCCGAGACGTGGCCCTGCGGCTGGATTTTCATTTCCGTCGGCATTGCTTTTTGGCTACACTCTGCCATGGGCTGCTGCGACTGTTTGTGCGCGATCCGCAGTGTCCCGATCTGATTTTGTACGAGGTTCTCGCCCATTTCGAGCGGCTTTCGGAACCCCCCGTAGGCGACGGCCTTGGTGAGCCGGCGTGAAAAAACGACCTCGTCTTGGTGTTGCTTCCCAGGGGCGAAAGGTGCTATACCATGGGCAGTTGGAAACCTGCGCGCCGCGGCTCGCGGACCCTTCGAGACGACGGGTGGAGTTGCGGTTTTTTGATTCGAGCCTGTGTGGAGTTGCGCCGTCTGCCTCGTTGGATTTTCGGAAGGAGCCGCCGTGTTCGTTGCTGCATCGAGTCGTTGTTTTCCTCATTTGCCGTTGTCGGCCGCCCTGCTGCAACTGGTTGAGTTGGAGTATTCATCCGTCGAGATCATGATCCATGAGACCGACGGCCATATGAAACCGTCCGACGTGTTGGCCGATCCGGAGCGGGCCATGTTGCAGTGTCGCCAGACGCATCGATTGACGCCCGTGGCCCTGAGCGTCGAAATTGAGGCTCCCGAGCCACTCTACTATCATCAGTTCGCTGCCTGTTGTCGGCTGGCGAAAGCGATCAAGGTGGTGACCATTACCGTCCGATCGGCCGAGTTGGGCACGCCGTTCAACGCCGAGGTCGAACGGTTGCAGATGTTGGTGGCGCTGGCGTCGCGCGAGGGCGTGCGAGTCGGACTGCTGACCGAGGTGGGCCGGATGACCGAGACGCCGGACAACGCCGTGGTGATGTGCGACAGCGTCAAAGGTTTGGGGCTCACGTTGGACCCGAGCCATTACTTCTATGGACCGCACGCCGGCGTGGATTTCGATCATGTCATGAAACACGTCTACCACGTCCGGCTTCGCGATACGAACAAATCGCAGTTGCAAGTTCAGGTCGGCCAAGGCGACATCGAATACGGCCGGCTGATCAATCAGTTGAATCGGGTGCGTTATGATCGCGCGTTGTGCGTCGACATCGCACCGACGCCCGACGTGGATCAACTGACCGAGATGCGCAAGATGCGACTGTTGCTGGAAAGCCTTTTGTAGAACGGCGCGGTTGCACGTCAAAAAACGGGAGGGGCGGACTCGCTCATCGAGGCCGTCCCTCCGGAAAAACCGCAGCGGACGCTGCGGCGAGGCAGGCTTTTTTATTTTTCAACGGACTTTGAAGTCGTTTGCTCCTCGCGCAACTCGTGCATCTCGTGGAAAATCTGATCGAGGCGTTCGGTCATTTCGTTCATGCGTTGTTCGATTCGATCGGACCAGGTCGCCGGTTCTTGCGTGGGGGCGCCGGGCGCGGCCGTCTGCGGCGCAAGCGGGTTCACAACGCCCTCGAGAGACCGCCCCAACATCCGTTCGACGTGCGGCCGCAGGTCGGCCGGCAGTCGGTCTAGCTCTTTTTCGGTGACCTCCAATTGTCGACCGTCGCGCTGCACGATGATCTTGGCCGGTTGGTTGCCTTGTTTGCTGATCGTAATGCTCAGGCCCTCCGGCAGCGACGGTGTCATGAAAACCTCTTTAGGCACGATCGCGCCGGGGTGCAGAATGCGAAACCGCAGCGGCGGCGGCTGTTCGCTCCATAGGTTCTCCATCCATCGTTCCATCGTTTGCCAATCGCCGGGCTCGGGGATCGCCGCTGGATGTTGGATCTCTTTGGGGCGTACGGCCGGCGAGACGTCCAGCGTCGCGGACTTTCCGCCGTGGATCAAGTTGATTTTGAGCCGTTTGCCGCCCGATGCGGCGACGGCGTCGATCAAGTCGCGCGGTTCGGACAGCGGTTGTTCGCCGATCCGCAGCAACACATCGTAGCGGGCGATGCCGGCCTTGGCCGCCGGGCTGTTCGGCGCCACCACCTGGACCAGCAGCCCTTGTTTTTCCGGCAGGCCCAATTGCACGCGCAGCGGCGACGGCAACGGAAAAACGCCGATGCCAAGCCAATACAAAACGGGTTTCGAGGGGGGCGGTTGGCTTGGCGCGACCGTCTGCGCAAAAACCGCGCCGGCGCAACCCAACAAAATCGCCGCGACGCTCACTCGGCCTATTCGAGACATCATCGCAATACCTCTTTTCGCTCAATAAGTCTCATTGCCCACATAGTGCACGTCCACTTGATCGACCGGCACGATCAATCGTCGGCCGTCTTGCAGCGACACGGGCATCAGTTCTCGATGTTGTTCCACATGATGGCCCGCCCGATGGAACGCCTGCATCACGTCGTCGGGCATCGCCGGCGGTACGGTTTCAAGCCACCGGGCGTCGACGTTGGGCCGCTCGACCGCCGGCACGCGGAACGTGCCGCTGGACGGAGACGAGACGGTCACCATCTGCAAAGGCTCCGACGGCGCGACGGCCGACGGAGTTTTCGGTGGGATTGCGGAAACCGCCTTGGCCAGATCGCCGGACCCGACGGTCGGCGCGATGCGGGCCCGCTCGATCAGCGATCCGACCCAAAAGGCCAGCAGGAAACAGGCCGCCATCGCTGCCACGACGCGGAGCGAATGGATCCATCGCGTGCGAGGACGCGGCGTGATCGCTGCAACCGGGGGTGACGACTTGGTATGCGCGATCGCGCCGAACGCCTCTTTCCAGCTTTGCGACTGGAGAAACGCCATCGCACAGCGACGCCAGCCGTCGGGCGTGCGGTCGAGTCCGGCCAGCAATTGGCGTCGCTCGGACTCGTTCATCTCTCCGTCGACCAGGCGATCGAACGAGCGATCATCGACATTCGGATTTTCAGGATTCGTGTTCATGGCAGTAAGATCGATTTTGCGGTCACTCCGCGGCCGCGTCGGCGGGCGTGACGTTCAGAGCGGCCAGCTCGGTTCGCAGTCGTTGTCGGGCCCGGTGCAATCGGGTTTCGACGGCGCTCTCGCGGACGCCCAGGTGTTCGGCCAACGCTCGGTAGCTCCAATCTTCAGTGTATTTCAACAGTAAAATTTCTCGGTCGCGTTCGGCAAGCCGCGACAGGGCTTGGCGGATTTGACCGCGGCGTTCTTCATGCAACAACCAACCCAACGGATCGGACGGGCGGGCGTCGGCCTCGCCGGGTTGGCATCGCTCCACGTAGCGATTCACCAGTTTTCGCCGCCGCCCCTGTTTGCGTCGGTACAACAGCGAGTAACGCACCGCCAGTCGATACAGCCATGCGCCCGTCTTGGACGGATCGGCCAGCGGCGCGTGTTGTCGCAAGGCCGCCAACGCAACCTCTTGCATCACTTCGTCGATGGCTTGCGGCTCGCCCAACCGAGCGCACACCACGGTCCGAAGCCAACGATCGTGCGCAGCCAGAGCAGTCGACCAATCCACTTGGACGGCGTCCGATCGGGCCTCGGGTTCGTGGCCGGTAGGGTGTGGCGTCATCATGGCCATAGGGTTGGTTTCCACGGCGGTCGAAATCTTGCAGGAATGGCTGCGACCGGCTATTGTAACATTGCTTACGGAAAGCGGTTCACGTACCACCCGGGTGGTGGGTTTCGGTTCCAGTCCTTGGTTTTTAACCTCCGAGCATCGATGGATCCGTGGATTTGGGCCATATTGTTGTTGGCATTGGGCGCCGCGCTGGCCGTTTTGGAGGTTTTTTTTCCGTCGGCCGGCATTTTGGGGTTTTTGGCGGCCGTGTCCACCTTGGCGGCCATTGGGATGGGTTTTTGGCAGAGCCCGACCGTCGGGGTGCTGATTTTGCTGGGCGCGCTGGTCGGACTGCCGGCCGCCGTGGTTTGGGGATTTCAATATTGGCCCAAAACGGCGATGGGTCGCCGGGTTCTTTTAGAAGCCCCGCAAAGCGAGGAAGTGCTGCCTGACGATTCCTCGCGGCGGCAACTCCAAGATTTGGTGGGGCGGACGGGCAGGGCCAAAACCAAAATGTTGTTGAGCGGTGTGGTCGTGATCGACGGTCGTTCGATCGACGCGGTCAGCGAGAGTCGACCGATCGAGGAGGGTCAACCGATTCGCGTTCTTCAGGTGCGCGGCCACGGGTTGGTTGTGCGTCCGATCGACGAGGAGCCGCCACCCGCCGATCCGTTGCAGCAGACCTTTGACGATCCGTTTGATGCGCCCCCAGCTTGACACCGATCGGCCGTGGGGTCATGTTAAGAGGGCGACCGTTGTCGCCAAAAGATGAACGGCCGATTTCCTCTAAAAAGTTTATTTGCCAAGGAGCCCTGCTCATGTCCCTTTGGGCCCAAATTCCGC
This sequence comes from Planctomycetaceae bacterium, assembly GCA_021372005.1. Taxonomy (GTDB): domain Bacteria; phylum Planctomycetota; class Planctomycetia; order Pirellulales; family Thermoguttaceae; genus JAJFVC01. The sequence continues at coordinate 50,918 of JAJFVC010000017.1, forward strand.
CGATCAGCAAAGACGTGTGGCAGATGTTGGTGATCGTCGGCTCGGTGATCGGCATCGTTTTCGCGCTGATCGTGCTGGCCGTGTTTGCCCGCTATTTCCGGCTTTGGATTCAATCGGTCACGACGGGTGCGGGTATCGGCATTTTTGATTTGTTGGGGATGACGTTTCGGAAGGTCAACCCTTCGGTCATCGTGCGCAGCAAGATCACGGCTGTGCAGGCGGGCATCGGCGACGAACAAGGCGTGACGTCGAAAGCGCTGGAGGCCCATTATCTGGCCGGCGGAAACGTGCCGCTGGTGATCCGCGCGCTGGTCGCCGCCGCCAAGGCCAAGTTGCTGGAGTTGGATTTCAAATTGGCCGCCGCGATCGATCTGGCCGGCCGCAATGTGTTGGAGGCCGTGCAGACGAGCGTCAATCCGAAAGTGATTGATTGTCCCGGCCGCGGCATGGGCAAGGAATCGCTCGATGGCGTGGCCCAAAACGGCATTCAATTGAAAGTGAAGGCCCGCGTGACGGTTCGGGCCAATTTGCAGCAATTGATCGGCGGGGCCACCGAAGAAACGATCATCGCGCGGGTGGGCGAGGGCATCGTCAGCGCGATCGGCTCGGCTCATTCGCATCTTGAGGTGTTGGAGAATCCCGATCGGATTTCCAAAACAGTGCTGGCTCGGCGGCTCGACTCCCAGACCGCGTTCGAGATCGTGTCGATCGACATCGCGGACGTGGACGTGGGCGAGAACATCGGAGCGCGGTTGCAGGCCGATCAGGCCGAGGCCGACGTGCGCGTGGCTCGGGCCAACGCCGAGGGCCGCCGCGCGATGGCCGTGGCCGAAGAGCAGGAGATGATCGCGCAGATCGAGGAGAACCGCGCCAAAGTGGTCGAGGCCGAAGCCGAGGTGCCCAAAGCGATCGCCCACGCCTTCCACGCGCACAAACTGGGCCTGATGGATTACTATCGGCTCCGCAACATTCAGGCCGACACGGACATGCGGTCGTCGATCGCCAAAGTCGGGCTGACGCCGACCAATCGGAAAACGAGCGGCACGCCATGAACTTGTTCGTCGCGCCCCTGGCGATTTCGGTGGACCAGATCATCCAGATCGTGGTGATCTTGTTGGTCCTTGTCGTGCCGGTGGTTGTGCAGTGGTTGGCCAAGCTCCAAAAAATTTCGCCGCCCAATCAACGGCCGAATCCACCGCGTCCGCGTCCGACCGAGTTGACGCAAGAGATTGATCGGTTTTTGCGGCGGGCCCGAGAAAAATCCGAAGCAACAACTTCGACGTCTCGCCCAGCGATGGCGCCCAAAACGCCAGCGCCGGCGGCGATCTCGAAATCGGAGCCGGCGCCGGTCTCGACCCCAAAACCCGTTGGCGGACAGGTCGGTCGGCACGTCGACCAGTATCTCGACGAACCCCAGAAGTTTGAGCGTCGTGAGGCGTCGTTGGGGCAAGAGGTCGCGCAGGTCGACCAAACGATCGACCAACATCTTCGGCACGTGTTCGACCACAGGATCAGTCAGTTGGCCGCCGTGCCGGGCGAAGCCGCCGCGTCGCCTTTGGCGGACGAGTCGCCGGGACAGGCCGTCGAGACGTCCGACGCGCCGGTCATTGAGCTGCTGCAATGGCTTAGCGACCCCGACTCGCTTCGCCGGGCGATCGTGCTCAACGAAATTCTTCATCGCCCGGAAGAACGGTGGGCGTAACCTTTCGAGGGCACCATGGGCTGGTCTCCGCGAGCGTCGGTGAAATCGTTGGCCGGACTGTGTCGCCGCATGAGCATTGCGTTGGGAGCGGGCATCGACATCCGAAAGGTGATTGCTCGTGAGACTGAGCGGGCCCGCGGGTCGCTGCGCTCCGAATTGAATCATATTAGTCAATGGATTCAGCAGGGCGAATCGCTCGAAGACGCCTTGGCCCAGACCGGCGAGTATTTTCCACTGCTGGTGCGCGAAATGATCGTCGTAGGCGAGCAGTCCGGAAATTTAGAAACCGTGTTGGGCCAATTGGCCGACCATTACGAAAACCGACTTGTGCTGCGGCGCAACTTTTTGAGCGCCATTCTGTGGCCGATGGTTCAGTTGGCCATGGCCCTGACGATCATCGGTTTTTTGATTTGGTTTATGGGGCAAATCGAGGGCGGCATCGACATTCTCGGGTTTGGGTTGATCGGACGTCGCGGGCTGACGGTTTATTTGACATTTTTGGCGTGCGTCGGCGCGGCAGGATTGGTTTTGTTTTGCGCCATGCAGCGCGGCGTGTTTTGGGTCGGCCCGATGCAGCGTTGGGTGTTGCGATTGCCGGTGGTCGGGCCCGCCTTGGAGACGTTGGCCCTGTCGCGGCTGGCGTGGTCGATGCACCTGACCATGAACACGGGGATGGAAATCCGCCGCGCGTTGCAAATGAGTCTGCGCGGCACGCGCAACGCTCGATATATCAGACAGATTCCGGTGATCGAGGCGGAAATCACGGCGGGCCACTCCCTCTATGAAGCCTTTTGCGAGGCGGGCGACTATCCGGCCGAGTTTTTGGACACGCTGGCCGTCGGTGAACAGAGCGGCGAGGTGGTCGAGTCGATGGGGCGATTGGCGCGGCAATATCAAGAGCGGGCCCGACTGGCGTTGGCCCTGCTCACGCGCGTGGCCGGTGGATTGGTTTGGGCTGCGGTCGCGTTATTGTTGATCGCTCTGATTTTTCGCCTGTTTTCATTTTATCTGGGCACGATCCGCAGCCTTTTGTGATTCTTCGCTCAGCCGACCGGCAATCGGTGGCCGAGTCCGTCGTGGACCGTCCGACCGTAGAGCAACTCGGCGGCCAACCGCAGGGCCATCTCCAACGCGTCGGGGCCGTCGTCGTGATCGCCGATCGGAAATTCCTGGAGTTGCTCGAAGAGGAGTCGCGTGCCTGGACTGTTCGATTTCAGTCGTAGCCGATGCGACGACAAATACGGCCCTAGCCGGCGAATGCGGACCGTTTTGGCCGTGTGGTTTTCGATCGACGCGGGCCGCACGCCGAGCAGCTCGCGTCGTTGGAACTCCCGCTCGAACTCGCCGGAGAGCAGCTCTTGATACTGGTTCGATTCGACGCCGAACACGTCGGGCCGGAATCGGCAGAACCAGTCGACCGATTCTGCGACCATCTGCGGCGTGGGTCGTCGGGCCAAATCGGCCTCGACGTACACGGTCCCCTGACGATCTACGCCCAGTAGAACCAGGGCCGAGTAATCGCCGTGCCGCGAGTCGCGTCCCTTGCTTGGATCGAGCGCCATGGTTTTGGCGACCATCGCGTCAGGCCATTGGTCGAACCAGATCGAAGCGTCGAAATAGGACTCGGGCCACTCGCAGAGGTCGGGGTTGATCGGCGAGTTTTGTTTCTCGCGTTCAAACGCGGTCCGCCCGCCTTCGATCCGCATGCACATCAGCGTGTAGAGATCTTCCTCTTCGGGCCAGAGCACGACGGCTCCGGCGTCCATCTCCGACCGGTGTTGCTCGTAGAAACGGCGGGCGGCCACCTTGCGGCGCGGTTGGGTCAGGTTCGTGTAGACGGCCTCCCATTGCTGCCAGAGGCCCATGTGGTCGGGCCATCGGACGATCGAGCGGAACGCTTGCGAGGTCCAACCGGGCGTGCGGCCGAGTTCCATCGCCAGGGCGTCGCGGTGCAGCGCGGTGGCCAGATTTACCACATTGGTTCGCGCCGTGCCGGCCTTCATCAACGTGCCGTGAAACCAGGTGCGCGAGTTGGCCCGCTGCGGGGCCGAGTGCATGTGCCCGTCGTTCTGCAAGTCGTCGCAGATGATCAACGATGGACGGTGGGCACGTCGCCGCCGCCCGCGGATGCGCTGGCCCGTGCCGAACGCTTCGATCGTCACGCCGTTGCGCAACACGATGGCGTTGGCGCGCCAGACCGGTCCGCGGCCCACGGCTTCGGGAAAATCGGCGGCCAACCGTCGGTTGTCGAGCAGTTCGGTTTTGATGTTTTCTAGATGGGCGCAGGCCTGGTGTTTCGTGTCGGAGACGATCCAAAGGTACGGCTCCCAACCCTCCAACGCGACACGTAGCGGAAGGGCCAATGTGCCGAGGGTCGATTTCGCGCCGCCGCGCGGGCCCAGCACGTTGATTTTTGTGCCGCGTGCGGTTTGGGCATCGTCGAGTTGCTCGGCCAGCCATCGGTGCATGCGCGACGGGGGGCGGCGAAAATGCTCGGGCAGGTATTTTTGACCCCACGCGATCAGATCGAGCCGGTCACGGCCGCCGCGGGCCAGTCGTCGGGCGCGGCCGTGCTGCCTGGCGAAGTCGCGGCACCACAGAGCCCAAAGCCGTTTGAAGACCGCGTTGTCGCTCGCGTCGGTCGGCATCGCGTCATGGATTCGGATCATCGCGGACCACCTTGTTGAGATCGATGCCGAGGCTTTGAGCCAGTTGTTGCATGCGTCTGCAGATTTTCGCGCGGCTCCGCTCGGACGATTCTTGCATGACGATTTCGGAAAACTTAGCCAGCAGCATCCCGATATGGTCGACCGTGATGACGTCGGGACCGTGGCGGGCGTATTTTTCGGGAAAATTGCGTTCGAGCGCCCAGGCTGCCGCACGCCAGTATTGCTCCTTCTTGGCGGCGTTGCGGATGTTCTGCACCAACCCGAGTTCCGCGTTGCATTTGGCGCGGTTCAGCTCGACGGCGAACTTGGAATCGCGCTCGGCGGTGTTTTGGATGGTCGTCGGCGCACAACCGACGTACTGCGCCGCAACCGCCTGGCTGCATCCGACGCTGAGGATGGCGAGCACCTCGCGTCGTTTGCCGTCGTCGAGCACCGGCGGTCGTCCGCGTTTTCTCACAGGCAAACTCCAAGCGAGGAGAGAGTGGCGGCAGAGGATAGGAAAATGCGAGAGCGGCGGCCTCTCCTCATTTCTAATCCTTAATCCCGAATCTCTCGATTTCCAACATACTCGAACGAGGCGACGGCTCGACCTTCGGAACCGCGATAGTTGTGGATGAATCTCCGGACGCCGTGCGAACCGGTGGTTTTGACATTGACCAGCCGCCATGCCGGCGAACGACGGCAGTGGGCCAGCACGGCTGGGTGGCTGGCGGTCAGGTTGAGGCGATGTCCCTCGCGGCGATGCAGTTCGGCCACGGCTTCGAGCACCGCCGCGCCGATGCCGATGCCTTGGTAGTCGGGCAGCGTCACGAGCCGGCCGATGCGCCAGCGGTTTTTGCGGCCGATCAGCGAAACGGACGAGCAAAACGCCACCGGGCGGTTTTCCCAAATGGCCAAAAAACACCGAGAAAACTCGGCCAGCGACCCGCTCAAATAGTGATGACGCGCAAACAACCGCCACGCACCGCGGCCGCAACGAAACAGTTCAAGCCGGATCGGCGGTCGCCGAAGACGCCTCCGCGTGAACTCGGCCGTGGCCATGTCGATGACCCAGTCGGGTTCGAGCCACTCGGCTACGTCGTAATGACAGGTGACGGCCACCAGGCGGCGACGGATCCAACCGGCGCGAATTCCTCGGGCCACAGCCGCCGACACCACGCGCGCCACGTTGCGATCGACGACGCTGGTGAACTCATCGAACACGACGACGGGATGCGGTCGGCCGTCGCCGTCGGTCTCAAAAAGCGCCCGAGCTAGGTCGCAACGAAACTGCTCGCCGTTGCTCAACACCTGATACGGCTTGATCCAACTGGGCGGCGACGAAAACCCGACGGCCGTCAGCAGCCGCGTGATTTCCTTGATCGAACGTTGGCTGAATCCGTCGATGACCGCGCGATCCGCCGGCCATGGATGCGGACGGTAGACGCAGGGGCCGAACATCGTCCGGGCGATCGTGCTTTTGCCGCTGCCCGAGGGGCCGACGATCAATCCGAGTCGCCAAGCGGACTCGTCGTCTTCGTTTTTGGCGAAAACCCAGTCGGGCACGTCGACGTCGAATTGTTGCGACGCCCGCTGACTCAACGGAACGTCGAACATCCCGCCGACTTGCTGGACGCGGAACGAATCGAACACCGGACAGTGGACTTCGACGTGGATCGACGGCATGGTGTTTTTACATCGTCAGCAATCGACACGCAAAACCTTCGCCGGTCAGTCGTTCATAAACGCTCTGCTGCTCGGCCTCGTCACGGCATTGAACGACCACCTGAAACGCTTCGGGCAGATCGGGCGCATCGAGTGGTTCGGGCTCCGTCGAAAGAGACGTGTCGGGCGCGTCGAGCATCGCGTCCAACATGGCTCGCACGGTGTCGTTGTCGGTTTCGACCTGATCGAGCAGCGTCGCCAACGACTGACGGTCCGTCTGGGCCATCGCGGCCAGCGGATCGTGCAGGGCCAGCAATTTTGCGGTCTCGGCGTCGTCGAGGTCTACGATCAGCACGGGCACCTCGGCGTCCGGCGTGGTCTCGGCCCGCAGGTGGCCGTCGATCAGTTGCAGAGAGCCGTCGGGCAGCGGACGGGCCAGCAGCGCGCCGGCAAATCCGATCTCGGCCAACACGCCCCGCAGCGCATCGTGTTGCGCGGCGGGATGCGTGCGCCAATTATTCGGATGCGGTTTGAGCAGTGACGCCTTGACGCGGCGAAATTCCTGGACGCGGTCGCGTATTTGCATTTTTTGAACTCTCGGGGTTAAGGGTGCGGTTGCAGCAGCGCCGTGGCCGCTGCTCCCAGCAGAATGGTCAAAAGCACCCACGCGCCGCGCAGCGCCAGAAGGATCAGTCGCCGACTGCGACGCAACTCGGCCACCTCGCCCATCAAGCCGGGACTGGTTTCCTTGTTGCCCGGCAGACCGTAGAGGTCCGTGGCCATTTGAACCACTTCGGCGCGACAGGACTCGCAGCGTTGGATCAACCGTTGCACGTCGACGTGGTAGCAGTGCAGCTCATCGCGCAACTTGTCGAGCGCGGCGGACTCGGAAGTCCTCATGACGCGGCCCTCGCGGTTATCGATTGCGCCCGAAACGTCCTTGACGCAAGGCATCGCAGTGACCGTCGGGGCAGGCGTCGGCCGGGGTGGCCGGGCCGTTTGCGGCGGCTGTGGGCGAGTCGAATTGATAGGACTCGGCGGCCGAGGGCACCACGATGACCCAAAAATCGTTGTCGCCGTCGTCCAGGAACTTGTCCTCCAGGTAGGCCGTGCCGTCGCCGAACGGTCCCCAATCGGCGCCCCAACTGTTTTTCATTCGCCAGAATCGCTTGCCATCGTGCTGGACGAATCCGCCTACTACAACGACTTCATGGTTGACGCTTCGGCCGGCGCCGCGTGCATAAGTGATAAAGCCGTCGTGGTCCGGCTCGAATCCGTTGCCGACGCTGATACCGACCAGCACAGGGAGACCTTTGGCCAGCGCGGCGGCGACATAGCCAATGGTATTGGAATCCGGCGGCCCATAAACGCCGAGGGCCTTGTGTTGGGATGCGGTCTGCTTCCAGCCGATAGGCAGCCGATGCGAGTAGTTGGGCTGCGCGGCCATGGAAACCACGCCGGTGTTCATCAGCACATCGAGCGCGTCGGCAGCCCACGTGCCATTCCAGCCGTTGGTGCGGACCGCCAAAAAGCTTGGGCTGAACTCGATCGAGTTTTTCGCACCGAACGTGCGATAGCATGCGGCCTCGTAGGCGGCGCACGTGGCGTTTAAGACGCACGTGCCATAGTTGCCTTGGTCTTTGACGTACTGAAATTGCGTCAGCAGGTCGACGCCAATCGGATAATCCGCTTCGGCCAGCGGCGTAAGCGCCTCGGAAACGCTACGAACGGGCTTTCCGCCGATCCTCGGCTTTTTATTTTTCGGCGCAGCGTTCAAGCCGAGCGAAAATTGTCGGCCTTTGATCGTCACATAACCTTTGGTTTCCGGCACGTGGCTTTTGGCCAGTTTTAATAGATCCGCTTCGGTGGTTGCGTCGGAGAGCGGATCGACCGACAACACGTGGACCTTTCCGGCGTTTTTTTGATACCAAATCACGGCGGGCTGCGGCGTGCCGCGGTCGACGAGGATTTTGACCCACCGATCCAGCGAGTCCGGGTGTTTTTCCTTGAGCATCAACGGGTCGATGACGGTCCAATCGCCGTTTTGGCTTTCAAGAAAAAGCTTCAAATCGTGGCTTTTCGCCGCCTTGGACAGCGACGTGCTGGCCGAAAACGAGGAGCCGACTCCGACGGCCGACAACAGGCTGTCCGCCGCGTCGACCGACGACCAAAGACTGAAAACCGACCAGATAAAAATTGCGAGGACTCGTTTCACAATAAAATCCTTTCTTGGAAGAAAAGGCGTTCACGAAGAACACGAGCGGTTTTCGGTCTCCTTCGTGGTTGCTTTGGGCGACGGAATCACGCACAGGCCTCGATGAACTCCAAAATAATCGGGGCCAGAGCCTCCATGAACTCGATCAGCCCTTCCCAATCGATGCCGAGATCGTCGGCGGCTTTTTTCTTATTCTCGTCGACCCAGGCGGCGATGTTGGCCCGAACGGCCGCGGCTTCGACGGTGTTGAACGGCGGGAGTCCGGTCTGACGAAGAAAAGTCCGCGCGGCGTTGGCGTCGAGACCGCGTTGCTCGGCCAATGCGTTGAACTTGGCGTTGAACCGTCGCAGGCGAAATCCGTTCTGGCGGTCTTTTTCGGCAAACGGGAGTTCGGAGGGGTTTGATGGCGAATGGTCCATGGGGCTCGGTCCTTTCCAGAAAAAGAGGGATTTACACGAGGGCGCCTTGGTAGGCGAAAAAGGGACTGCGGGCCAAATCGCCCGGCTCGGTCAGCCGGTCGGCCAGGTTCGGCACGGGATCGACTCCGCCCGAGCGACAAGCGGCGGCGACGGCCTGCGAACAAAACGGCGGCCGGGGCGATGCGGCTGAATCCTCATCGCTTGGCGACGCCAGAAACCGAAACACGGGCAGGTGGAGCGTTGCGGCGGCGAATAAATTGATCCACCCATAGTCGCGGCCGGTGGCGGCGATCATCGTTTCGATCGCTTTAGTTCGTGAAAATCTGCGCCGGATCGCGTTGGCTTGAAACCAATCGACCGCGCCGGGCCACCGCTCGACAAGATTGGAAAGCAACACGGCCCGACCGCCGCCGGACGTGGTTTCGAGGCACATCAGCCGATCGTTCCACCAACCGGCCATGGCGGCGTGCACGTATTCGGACCGACCGGCCACGGCGATGGCGCGAGCCATGCGGTTGCGCGGCCGAAACAACAGCAGGTCGGCGTTGCGGATGCGAGGCCGCGATTCGGCGTAGGATAGAAGCGTCTTGGGGGTCATCGAACGGCGACTCCTTCCGCCGGTTCGGGATTGTCGCGGCGGCGGGCGTGGATCGGTTCGTAACGGATGCGATGTTCGGGACGAAGTTGCAACGACAGTTCATCGCGGTCGCTTTCGAGACCGCGGGCGGTGGGATGTCGCAGGACTTTTCTTTGTTCGGCGCGAGCACGACACAAACGGCACGGGACGTAGACCATGCCGCCGCACGTGGGGCATCGTTCGGGCGGACCGATCGGTTCTTCCCAATCGGTGGCCGACTGCGCCCTCAAGGCATCGTAGTCGGGACGTCGGCCCGAGGCGACCGACGCGACGCTGCCGCGGCTGACGCCAATCACCTGGGCGATTTTGCGTTGGCTTAAATCGGTTTCGTTCAACAATCGTTGAATCTCGACGACAAGGGCGGTGGCGAGCATGGCGGCTTCTCTCGGAGTTGGAGCGAAGGAACAAAAAAAGGGCCCGCCGCCGGAAAACCATTCCGACGACGGGCCCTTGTGGCTGCCTGACGATCAGGTGCTGCGGGTACCCTCGGGCGATGACCTTAGCACAGCCGTTGGCCCAATTTCAAGAGGAAAATGGACGCAACCAGAAAATCATCTGCGACGACGGCGAGAATTATTGGCGAGTCGGCAAGGGATGGCCGGCCTGTCCGCCCTCGTAGACGCTGAATTCGGCCCACAGCGGCAGATGTTCGGAGATTTCCTGCGCGCCGGGTAGCGTCAGATCGAACTCGCGCATCATGTCGACCACTTCGACACGGCCGGTGAACTCGCACGTGGCGCGGCGGTCCAGCAAGATGTTGTCGAGCAGGTTGGCGCCGCGAACCGTGGTGGGAACCTCGGACAGCAGCGGGGCGACGCCCAACAGTTTGCCGAGCTGGCCGAGATGCCGGTCGTCGGTCTCCAGGTCGCCGAGCAGGATGATGTCGTCCTCGCGCCGCGAGTCGCCGCGCCAATCACCGTCACGCACGGCGCGAAATGCGTCGGCCAGCAGATCCAACTCGACTGCGACGTGTTCGGGATCGTTTTCGACCGCGATCAGCACGAACGTGAACGCCTCGGCCGGATCGGGCTCTCGCGTTTGGAACAGGCCCATCAGCGGCTTGACGCGGAATCGCCCCAAACGATCCTCGATAAAACGAACCGTGGTCAGGTCGACGTTGATTCGCTTTCGGTCGAATACAAACGCACTGTAATGTTCCAGGGCATCGCGCTGTTGGGTCGGGCAGGTGGCGAAGTCATACGCCCGACCGCTGACAGCGTTGAGCTGTTCGACCAGGCGGATCAGCACGCCCCGATTTTTTCCACGGATGCCCTGCAACGCGATCAAGTCGAACCGCGGCAGCAAATGGGTCAACACGTCGTTGACGCGACGATTGGCCAACTTTGTCTCGTCGAGCCGTCCGAGTTGGAACGTGGCGATGCGGAACGTAGGCTGGATCGGGCCGGTGGGCCGGTCGAGGGGCGAACTGCCTCCGGACGATCCGCCGCGCGGCACGACGGTCCAGCCGCCGGGCCGTCCGTTTTCCATGCGACGCTGAACGTCGTAATTGATCAGAAAATAGCCGACGCCGATCGCCGCGGCGATGGCCAGCAGAATGAGCAATTGCTTCGCCATGGCTTATAAGGTATCGAAGGACCGGAATTTGCTCCAGTCCAATTTAGGGGGTATTGGTTTTTCGGCGAACTCCTGTCACACGATGACCCAAAAACGGCAGTTTTCGGTCCTTCACGGCTGGGACGCTCTGACATCGGCGGCTTGAAAGTCGGAAACCGTTGGAAAAATCGGTAGAATTGGAGTTTTGCGGAGGTTGAATTTGCCCGGCCGTGCCGATGTTTCGTATACTAAAGGAAGTCATACGATTCACCATGAAACTTTGGTTGCCGACCGTTGTGGCGTTGTTGACGGTATCCGTGGCGCAGGCCGCTTCGGACGAGGTTTTCGTGTTGAGCAACGGCAGCCGGATCACGGGCCAGTGGCTCAATCGGGATCAGTTGCCGCGACGCAACTACACGATTCAACTGGCCGAGGGGGCGACCGTTTCGTTGGACGCCAAAGAGATCAAAAAAGTCTTGCCGCTGAAACCGGACGAGGTCGAGTACGAACGGATCGTGCCGACCTATGCCGATACGGCCCAGGCTCAATGGGCGCTGGCCCAATGGTGCCGAGAGCACCGTCTCAGCAAGCAGCGAGAGGTTCATCTGCAAAGGGTCATCGAACTGGACCCGGAGCACGTGTTGGCTCGGCGGGCGTTGGGTTACAACAAAGTCGAGGGACAGTGGATTACGCACGACGACCTGATGATCCAACGCGGCTATGTCAAATACAAAGGTCAGTGGAAGCTCCAACAACAAATCGAGCTGGCCGAGAACAAAAAAAAGCAAGAGGCCGAAGAGCAGGAATGGTTTTTGAAAGTCAAAAGGTGGTGCGGCTGGTTGGGCGGCGCCCGCGATCAACAGGCCCGGGACAATCTGCTGACGATCGACAACCCCGCGGCGATTCGCGCGTTGGCGTTGGCGTTGGAGAAGGAAAACGATTCGGGCGTCCGGCGATTGCTCGTCGAGTCGTTGGCGAAGATCGACACGTTGGAAGCGGCGCATGAATTGGCGGTGAGGGCGGTCGACGATCGATCGGAGGACATCCGTTCCAAATGTCTTGATCTATTGGAAAAAAAGAAGCGGCCGCAAGTGACGTCTTACTTCATTGCTCGGATGCGCGACAAGAAGAGCGACAATCCGACGATTAATCGGGCGGCCGAATGTCTGGGTCGGATGAAAGATCCCGTGTCAGTCGAACCGCTCATTGAATCGCTGGTGACGGCCCACAAATTCAAAGTGGTGAAGCCGGGCGGCGACAATCCCACCAGTGCGAGCTTCGGCAAAGGGCCGGGCGGTGGAGGTTCCGGGCTGTCGGCCGGCGGCGGTCCCACGATCATCCGTCGGTTCTTTTCTAATCAGGCGGTGCTCGATGCGTTGGTCGAGATGACCGGCGTCAATTTCAATTTCGATCAGCGGGCGTGGCGCGATTGGTACGCGGCGCAGAAAAAATCGCCCGATGCCGCCAACACGCGCCGTAACTGATTTTCTTCGAGTGGCCAAAAACAAATCTTGAAATCGGCCGCGCGGCGTTGTAAGTTAACGCCCGATGATGACGCACGACGCACCGTCCGGCAACACGAAAAAAATGGCCCAGCTTCAGTCGGTCCTGGCGGAGATTCTGGCCGAATCGTTGCGGCGAGGTTTTTTCGGCCGGGCCGTCGTCGAGCTGAGCGTGCAGGATGGAACGATCCAACACATCCGCCGCACGGTCGAACGCATTGAGAGGTAGCCGTCTCCTTTTATGGACCACGGGCCGCGTCGCAGCGGTCGCTACGATATCGGTATCCCGCGGAGCCGGTCCTTGATTGACCGGTGTTCGCGTGAGCCCGCCGCGAATCGAGCTTCGGTTTGCGGCGGGCTTTTTTTGTGGAAACGCAGGAAAGGAATCACTATGACCGACTGGTTGCAGGAATTTTGCGATTCGCGCGGCGTATTAATGCGCGTGGACCGTCAGGCGGGCGTGATTCGCGGCGTCAAGCTGCTGGGGCTCGAGTCGCGCAACGGACGAGATTATCTGCCCGAAGCCGTGGCCGAGGCCGCCTGCTTGTATGAAGACGCCAAGGTGAATGTGAATCATCCGAAGGGAAGCCCGTCGAGCCCGCGCGATTATCAGGATCGCATCGGTGCGATTCGCCAGGTGACGTTTCGGCCCGGTGAAGGGCTTTTTGGCGATTTTCATTTCAACCCGAAACACGCCTTGGCGGAACAGTTGATGTGGGACGCGGAGCATGCCCCGGAAAACGTCGGATTTTCGCACAACGTCGAGGCCAAAGTGGCTCGTCGCGGCGATCGTACCGCAGTCGAGGCAATTATGCGAGTGCAAAGCGTCGATCTGGTGGCCGATCCGGCAACAACACGAGGCTTGTTCGAGTCGGCGTCCGAATCGAAGCAGCTGACGATCGAGGCCTTGCAGCGAGATTATCCCGAGTTGGTCGAATCGCTGTTGGCCGAGCCGACGGCCGAAACCGAACGGCTCCGAAAGGAAGTCGAACGATGGGCGGCGCTGGAGGCGGATCATCGGCGGCGCGCGACGGCGCGTCGTCTATTGCGGGAGTTTGCATTGCCCGATCCCGAAGCGGCGAACCCTCGCGCGAAGACGGTGGTGAGCGAGCGGTTTTTTGAGTCGTTGCTGGCCGCGCCTGATGAAGCGGCAATGCGTACATTGGTCGAGGAGCGAGTCCGGTTGGTTCGCGCGCTCCGAGAGGATGCCGCTGGGCAACCGGAGTCGCGGGATCAACACGGAATGTACGCCCCCATGAACGCAGAGAGTTTTGTGCGAGCGATTACGTAAAAAGCCGGAGATTGGATTGTGCGGGAACGGTCGAGATCAAGAATCCAATCCCTAATCCCTAAATCCCTCAGTTTGGAGTTCGTACCATGAGTGACAAAATGCGTTGGCGTTATGGCGACACCAATCCGGTGATGGCGGCGGTTGATTCTTCGACGGTCATTGAGATCGGCGATTTGGTGTGGCAAGACGCAGACGACGCGAAGCCGGCGTCGAGCCAGTCGGACCACGCCAGCGAAACGGCGAATCAGGCGGCCTTTGCCCAAAAGTTCCTCGGCGTGGCGATGCAGCGAAGCCGCAACGGCGACACAGCGCCGATCCGCGTAGCCACGACCGGCGTGTTCGAGTTCGATTGTCCCAGCGACACGTTTGAGTTGGGCGATTTGATCGGCGCCGACGAAAACACCGCAGGCAATGCCCTGTTGGATCAACAGGTCGCTGGCGTCAGCGCGAGTCAATACGCGATTGGCCGGGTCGCCAAGCAACAGTCCGATCCGGTGACCAACATTTTGGTCGACATCCGCTCGACGGTGATGACCGGCGGCGTGGCCGGCAGCAGCCCCAGCGGCGTCTGATGCAACAAGGGCCGCCTCTCGTTCGATGCCGGCAGAGTCGTAAGAACGTTTTCGGGCTTCACCGCTCTTGAAAAGGTTAGGGATCGAGAGTCGGAGTTCCCGTTCCTCATTCCCGTCCCTAATCCCTAATCCCTGTTTTTGGAGCATTTCCCGTGAGATCGATCAAATATCGCGAACTGAAACGGATGTACGAACTGAACGGTCCTGAGAAGACCGTGGAGCATTTGGAGGAGTCGCTGAAATCGGGGGCATTGAAGCCGGAGGATTTCAGCATTCGGGAGCTGGCCGAGGCGACGCTCAGTCCGGACCGCGTTCGACAGATGGACCCGCGTCACGGCGGCGCGTGTCTGTTGGAGGCCGGGGATGGCGTCGACGTCACCGCGTTCTCGAACATCACCGGCCAGGTGGTGCAGGCGAAAATTTTGGAGGCCTACGAGCAGGAGGCGTTTGTCGTCTCGAAGTTGGTCGATACAATCCCGACCCGATTGGACGGCGAACGCATTCCCGGCATCGGACGCATCAGTGACGAAGCGGCCGAAGTGCGGCCCGGAATGCCGTATCCCAGCCTGGGATTCGGTGAGGACTATATCGAGACGCCGCAGACCACCAAGCGAGGGTTCATCGTACCGGTCACCAAGGAAGCGATTTTCTTCGATCGCACACATCTGATTCTTCAGCGGGCCGCGGAGGTCGGCGAGGTGCTGGGCCTGAACAAAGAGAAGCGATTGATCGACTTGCTCATCGGCGCTGCGAACAACTACAAATGGAAGGGCGCCAACTACAATACCTACAGCAACGCAGGCACCGGCGCGTCGCCCGACGGCGATTGGATCAATCAGACGACCGAGGAGTTGGTCGATTGGACGGATGTGGACGCCGCCGAGCAGTTGTTTGCCGACATTTTGGATCCGAACACCGGCGAACCGGTGCTGATCCAGGCGACCACCGTGTTGGTCATGCCGGCCTATCGCCACGCGGCGCATCGCATCTTCAACGCGGCGGAAATCCACTACGCGCCCGGCGACGGTGCGACGACCACGGTGGCCGCCAATCCTTTGGGCAATTACACGGTTGTCGAAAGCCGTCTGGCGTACCGTCGCATCATGGCGTTCGGCGAGGAGTCCGAGCAGGCCAAGAAGTGGTGGTTCATCGGCGACTTCCGTAAGAGTTTTGCGTACATGGAAAATTGGCCGATCACGGTCACGCAGTCGCCGGCCAACAGCGAGGCCGATTTTAATCAGGACATCGTCGCGCGGTTTAAGGCGAGCGAGCGCGGGGCCGCGGCCGTCATCAATCCGCGTTATGTGGTTCGCAGCACCGGCGCTGGCGACGGCAGCGGAAGCTGATTTTCTTTGTTGTCACGAGTCATTCGGCCGGCGGCGGACGCTCACCGTCCGTCGCCGGCAAGAGGCCACAGAAATCCCTTGTCCTGTCAGACGCCACGGAATGTAAGGCATTCAATATGACTGCAGTTTTTCGACCGCATTGGACTGACAATCTGCCCGTATTGCCACCCTATGCGCTGACGTATGGGGGCCGCACCGCGTCGATCGTGCAGAACCTCGATCTGCGAGACAAGAAGGGTGGCTGGTTGCGGATCGGCGTCGGTCGGTATTCCACCGCTGCGCTCAGTGCCGGTTTGGATGTGATCGTTCGCCCACTGTTGGGAAGTTCGACCGGAGTGCATCAATACGGCGTTCCGTGGCGGCAACTCACGAGCAGTGTGTCCTACAGCAATCAGTTGGTGAACAATGCGAGCAACTACGCGGCCGACGCGCAGTCGATTGCCTTCGACGGCCAGGCGTACAGCGTGGCGTTTGCCCACGGCGATTTGCTTTGCTTCTGGGGGAAGACCGCCATTCCGGCCTCAAGCGGGGCGCTGAGTTTTGCGTCGGGTGTGAACATGGAGATCGTCCGTTGTTCGGCCGGCACGAGCACGCCGTTGATCCCCGACGCACCGTTGAATTTCTCCCACAACGACAACGAGTATTTCACGGCGGCCGACGCCTGGGATCTGTGGTTGCCCGGCGGATTTTTGTATTCGCTGGTGTTCGACACCGGAGCGGTGACCACCACGAGCGCCGTGTTTGCCTGCATGGCCGACATCAACGTTTACGATTACGACGAAAAGGCCACGGTGTAGCATGAATGGATTCATGGAATGTCCGATGGCGCCGCCGGGCGGTTGGGGCTCGCAAAAGCCGCCGGCCGGCGTGCCGATCGACGCGAGTCATCCGCTGGCCAACGGGTTGGTCGGATTTTTGGCGTTGAACGAAGGGGCGGGAACAACGGCTGCGGACGCGACCGGGTTGCGAGCGCCGGCCAAAATGTACCCGACAGCTTCGCCGCCGACGTGGAATGGAGCGGCTCTGCGTTTCGACGGCAGCGCTCATTCGCGGTATGTCGCTCTATCGAATGCCGGCTGGCCCAAACTGGTCGGGGCGTTTGCTATGACCGTGAAAATACGGCCAACGGAGTGGAGTGCGTCGAGCCACGAGGGCGTCTATGGCGGCAACGGATTGGGCACGGGCGATGGATTCGCCATGACCCGAAGCTACTCGACCGATGAAATCTGGTTCGATCAATACTCGGCGGCCGATGTTCGCACCTACACTAGAATTTCTGCATCCTATGTGCCAGCAAAAACGTGGACGACCGTAACCTACCAGTGGAGTGGACCTGGCAATAGAGCCAACGCTTGGGTCAATGGCATCCAACGCGGTGTTTCGTACACGATGATAGGGGGAATTCCAACGGACGTTGGTTGGGGCACCGCTCCGTTAACGCTGGGAGCCAGCCGTCTCTCCTATTACTATTTCAATGGCGACATTGAATTTGCGGCTTTGCACAATCGGGCGTTGTCGGACGACGAGATCCGACGGTTGCACGCAGACCCCTATTCCCTGTTTGCCTCCGCTCCGTCGTCCGCGTTCGATGTGTCGAATCGCCGTCGCCGTCTGCTTTGTGGAGCCGCATGATGATCGCCAAACAATCCACCGCATTGGTCGTTTGCATCGGTCCGATTCTCGACGAGGACGGGCTGCCCTATGTTGTCGCGTCGATCGCATCGACAGCTTTTCGGCTCTCCAAAAATGGTGGGAGCGGGGCCAGCCCGCACTCCACGACCGGCGCGGTTCAGGACGGCGATCAGGGACACTACCGGCTCACGCTCGACGCCACGGACACCGCGACACTCGGTTCGCTCGACGTATCGCTCGAACTGGCCGGCTATGCGATGCCGATCTGTCGCGCGACGATTGCGACGGCCAATGTGTATGATTCGATGGTGTCGGGGACGGACGAGCTGGCCGTAGATGTTGCAAGTCTGCTCGGCGCGGCGTTGACGGAAACCGGCTCGGGATATCTGGCGGCTTCGCTGACAAAATTCTTGGACGTCGCTTCTCCGGTGTTTACGGCCGAATGCGTCAACCAGACGATGAATGTTGGATCGGGCGTCACTCTTGCCGATGAGAGCTCTGCGATAGGACCGCTGGCGTCGACCACGGATCAGGTCGCCGGCCACGAGGACATCGGTGTCAATGCGTTTCGGAATAGCTCGCCGAGGCTTTGCGCCCGCGTGCTCCTCAACGGCGCCGACGTCCAACAAGCGGACGTGTCGACGATCGTCTACAGTATTTATTTATTGGACGACGCCGATGCTGACGCGAGAACCGCCGTGGAAGGCCATTCGGCGGTTTCGCTCTCGCCGGCCGACGTCATTTTCGACACGCTGCAAAGCGACGCCCAGGCGAGCGACTACAATTTCCGACACCAAATTCCCGTTTCCGTCCATGACGCTTTCACCATCGCCGGTCGAAAATATCTCGTGGAGTACACGATGACGCCGGCCTCGGGCGAACGCGTTCTCTTTCGATTCAGGGTGAACGTCCGATGAGCGACCTCGAAACCATTGTCGCGATCAAGAGCCAGACGCTTGCAAGGATTGCGGAAATCACCGCGCAACCGAAGCCCACGTATCAAATCGACGGCCAGTTGGTCGCGTGGGGCGATTATTTGTCGCAGCTCCAACGGACCGTCGATTGGTGCAACGACCGTCTGGCAGACGCCTCGCCCGTGGAAGTGCGATCGCAAGGATACACCGGATGACAGACTTCAATCCTCAAGAAGATTTCTCGGCGGTGGTCGACGGCTTCGAGACCGTCACGTTGGTGCGTCGCGGCGGCGCAACCCGGACAGTCGTTCACGCTTTGCGGCGAGCCACGACGATTGCAGAAGGCGTAATCGGTTCCAGTAGCGACGTTCGTCGGCAAGTGCCGAGCGGCGGGCGGTTGGTGGCGGTCGATCTGGCGTGGCATCTGTCCATTGCGGAATTGCCTGAGGCGCCGCAATTGGGCGACGCGATCGTCGACGGCGAGGGCCAGCGATGGACAATCGTGGAGGTCAAACGAAACGCGCTGGTCGCCCGGTGGCGGTGCGCCGCGCGAAATATCGCCGTGGCCTTTGGTCTGGACGACACGATCAGCGTTTTGAAAGCGGCCTACGTCAAAAACTCGTGCGGCGCGGCGGAACCGATCTGGCGTCTTTGGAGATCAGGAGTGCGGGCTCGCATTCAACCGATCAAAACATCGGTGGTCGCCGACGAATCGACTCGCGGCATCGCCGCCAGTTATCGCATCTTTGTCGCGGAGGAGCTCGATTTGGACCAGACGTGCCGCATCCGCGGATCCGACGGGACGTTGTACACGGTCAAGAGCGCCAGCGGCGCGGAACGACTCGGCGAATTGCAGACGATTGAGGCGGAGGTTTCGCGATGAACTTGTTGACGACGATCCATGAGCGGTGGGCCGCTTCCACCGCCTTGAACGCGTTGCTTCCGGTCGCGCGGCTTTTCACCGGCGCGTGCGGCGACGCCTTGCCTCCCTTGGCGTCGATCCTGAAACGCAGCGACCAACCGGATTCCTATCAGAGCGACGGATCGGCGATCGACGTGGTCGTGTTGCGCATTCATGTCCTCCACGCCGACTACGGGGCGGCCGCGCAAATCGTCCATCAGATCAAGAAAACCTTCGATCGCACGACCTTCGATCTGGATGGCGGCGACCGGGTTCAAAATATGCAACGAATCAACGACGGCGAACAGCAACGCGACGACGGCGTGTGGAAAATGACGATCGACTTTCAGTGCACCGTTTATTTGGCTTCGGGGGTGTAGCATGTCCTTCAAGGCACAGATCAAAGCGTCGCTCGGGTGGGATTGGAGCGAAGGGGTTCGCGACAACGGCCGGCTCGATTACGCCAAAAGCCTGTCGGACGGAATCGGCGACAACCAGGCCGAGGCGGCGTGGCATCTCGAGCAACAAACGCTTCCGTTGGGCGATTGGATCGACTACGATCTGACCAACCTGACTCGAACCGTCCTCGGCGTCGATCTTTCCACGGCGTTCGCGGCGATCAAGGCGTTGTTGTTGTTCAACGAAAGCACCGACGGCGGCGAATTGCGAATCGGGGGTGCGGCGGAGGATCCCTGGTCGGCGCCGCTGGGGGGCGAGACCGAGTCGGTGTTGGTGCCGGCCGACAGTGTGTTATTGCTGAGCAGCCGCCAAAGCGGTTGGATCGTCGATTCCGCCGCACGCCATCTGCGGTTGACCGCTTCGGGAGGCGATGTGACGTATTCGCTTGCGGTGGTCGGAACGCTTTCTGCGTCGGATTCAAGCTCTGGGTCGGGAACGTGAAGTTTTTTGGGGATGCAAGAGATTTGCAGGCCGCGTCCGCCTGTTCACTCGGACATTCGTTTTTCCTTTCGGATGATTTCCATGTCGATTGCCTTCAAAGAACTGGCCGGATCGCCGACCGAGCACTACGGTCCCGAGGGCGTGCGGGCACAACGCCGATTGGTCTGCGCTTGGGACGACCGCACGGCGTTGGTCGAAGAATTGTTGGGCGACGGCTATGAGTTCGGCGGATGTCGCCGGGCCAATTATCCGGGCACGGCGCACATCGTGGCGATGCGGGCCCAAGTCGAGGCGTTCGCCGACGACGTGGTTCCGCAGACGTTGTCCGAGGTGACCGAAGGGTTGAACACGTATCGCGGGTTTGCCAAGGTGACGGTCGACTATGAACTGCTGGCCTCGGCCAACCGTGAGGATCTGCCGACGGTGATCGAAGGAACGTTTTTAACGTATCGGATGCGACGCGGTTGGGAGACGATCTCGTTGCGAGGTGACGACTTGCAATGGGAAAATGAGCCATCCGCCGAAGTGCCGGCCGAGGCGATCGGCGCGATCCGCATCCCGATCGTCGAGCATCGTCTTTCGTGGCGGCGCGTCGTGCGTCCGCCGTGGACGGCCATTCGTGCGGCGGCTGGCGCCGTCAACGACGCGGAATTTCTCGGCGCGGCGGCCGGCAGTCTGATGTTCGACGGCGCCGCGGCCGAACACGAATTCATCCGCATCTCCGACACCGATGATGTCGAGTTCGCGTGGCGATTGGAGTATATCTTTCGCGAGAGAAATGCGAGGCTGTTGATTCCCGGCGTTATGGCCGGCTGGAACCATCAATATCGCCCCACCCCGATCGGTTCAGCCAACTGGGATCGCTTGCACAGCGTCGCCCAAGACGCTCACTTTCTCTATCGGACCTGCGATTTCGGGGCGTTGCTGAAATATGAGGAATAGGGAGCGTGAGTTTGGCGGCGCGATCGCGGCGAGTTCCGTGTTTGTCAGCGGCTATCCGAGCGACGTCGGCGGCGCAAACACTGAACTGTGGCATACCGTTCGTCTCTGGCGGCGGTTCGGCGTCGAGGTCGTGTTGATTCCCACCTGGCGGGCCGATCCGGTCTGGCGCGGGCGGCTCGAGGCGATCGGTTGTCGAACCGTGGAAAGCAATCCCGACGACCTGCAAAATGTGCCAGGCCTGGCGGGCGCCGCCGTGGTCTCGTTCTGCAACACGCGATTTTTGGCCGCGGCCGAGCGGTTTCGGTCCTTGGGCTGCAAAATCGTTTGGCTCAACTGCATGAATTGGCTGTTTCCCGAAGAACGTCTCCACTACCGGCGTTTTGGGGTTTTTGATCGTTATGTATTTCAAAGCCTGTATCAACGCGGTCGGCTGGCCGGAGAGCTCGCCAAGTACGGATATCGAGCGAGCCAGGGAGTCGTGATTCGCGGGGCGTTGGACCCGGCTGAATTTCCGTTTCGGCCGCGGCGCCGCGCGCCGGGCGAGACGTTTGTCGTGGGGCGGCTGAGTCGTCCGGCCCCGGAGAAATTTTCGCCGCACACCTGGGCGATTTTCGGCCGCATGCCGTCGCCGAGAGCCGCTCGGGTCATGGGGTGGAG
Source organism: Planctomycetaceae bacterium (assembly GCA_021372005.1). Taxonomy (GTDB): domain Bacteria; phylum Planctomycetota; class Planctomycetia; order Pirellulales; family Thermoguttaceae; genus JAJFVC01. The sequence goes on from JAJFVC010000017.1 coordinate 72,415, forward strand.
CGACGCCGTTCAGGCCCGGTTGGGCGGTCCGCCGCCATGGGCCGAGTGTCTGTCGGCGGGCGCCGAATCCTCGCGGCGGTTTTTGGAAAAACTCCATTGTCTGGTTCAGTTGGGCGGCAGCGCGGTCGAAAACTGGCCGCGCGTCGGGCTGGAGGCGATGGCCGCCGGCGTTCCGTTGGTGGTCGATCGCAAAGGCGGCTGGAAGGAAATGATCCGCCACGGTCAGACCGGTTTTTTGTGTGAGACGGACGCCACCGCTGTCGAATGCGTTGCGCGACTTGCCCGCGATGAACCGTATCGACAGGCCGTCGTCACACAGGCGCGAAGGGCGTTAGAAAACGAATTGGCTGATCCACAGTCGCTTTGGAATCGGTGGCGATGTCTGCTGATGGGCCTGGGAGAAGCGGCGACGGGGCAAAGGTTTTTGCGATGTCTGTAAAAATCGCCGTGGTGTGCGTCACGTATAATCGGCCGCATTCGTTGGGACGGATGATTCACTGTTTCGAGCGGCAGGACCACGCGCGGCGAGAATTGGTGATTTTGGACGACGCCGGTCAGTATCGCAACGCCGAAGGTCCACAATGGCGGTTGGTCTCGGTCTCGCGGCGATTCTCGACGCTCGGCGAGAAGCGAAACGCCGCCGTGAAGCTTGTCTCGCCCGATGCGGAGTGGTTGGCCGTGTGGGACGACGACGACCTCTACATGCCCTGGGCGTTGCAGGCCTCGGCGGCGGCGTTGCAGCAGGCGGCCTGGTCGCAACCCAGCCTTGTGCTGCATCCGTTGTCCGACGGCACGCTGCGGCAGCATTGGACCGGCGGGCTGTTCCATTCCGGTTGGGCGTATCGCCGCGAGGCGTTCGAGCGGGTCGGCGGGTATCCGGCGCTCGACAACGGCGAGGATCAGGGCTTGGCCGCCCGATTTCAGCAATACAACGTGGCGTCGGCGGACCCGATCGCGCTGGGTTTTCGGCCGTTTTTGGTGTATCCGTGGCACAACGGCCTGCATTTGTCGTGGGCGGGCCCGAACGGTTACGCGCAGTGGGGGCGGATGGAAATTACGTCGGCAGCCGTTCATTCGGAAAAACCGTCTCTGCGGCTCGATGCGTCCAACATCCGCAGCGGCGTGCATCCTCGTAAGTTTTAATAGCTTTCCAAAAGTCGCAAGTCGAACATCTTAAAATTCCAACGTCATTTTTTGATGAACATCCGTTTAATTCGTGAAGTGAACGCTCCAAGCGGCCGTGGGCCCGGCAACGGGATGTTTGCGTTGCAGCGAGCATTGCGACGAGTTCAGCCCGAATGGTTTCACCTCGGCGGACGATTGCGAGCCGACGAGATCCCGTGGTTTTGGTGTTGGGAAGACCGGACGGCCGCGTGTCGGTGCGCGACGGCGGGTCGGCCGTTCGTCCTCGGGCCCAATATGTTGTTCGCCAATTGGACGACTCCATGCGGTGTGGCTGGCGAACGGGAATTGTGCAACGCCGCGAGCTGCCGGCTGCAATTTACGGAATCGGCATGGTATCGCGACTGGATTTTGGCTCATTGCGGCCCGGCCATGCGGGCGCCGATCGTTTTATGGCCCTATCCCATCGACCCCCTGCCCGGCGATCCGCAGCCCGCGCGATTCGACTTGCTGATCTACGAAAAAAGCGGGTTCGATCCATCCTTGCCGCAACGACTCGTCTGCCGTTGGCCGGCGTCGGTTCGCGTGCGCTATTCGCGGTTTCGCCGCGAACGACTTGTCGAGCTGGCTCGTCGGTCGCGGGCGTGCGTCTATTTGTCGGACAACGATCGCGGACCATTGGCGTTGGCCGAGATCGTGTTGTCCGGTTGTCCGGCGATTGGAATGCCTCGTGGCGCGCCGTGGCTGAGCGATCCACGATTGGGCTTTCAGGTGGAGCGGCTTGAACTGGTGACATTGTGCGACGCCATCGAGCAGCTTCGGCAAAAAGACCGCATGTCGGTGGCGGAAGTTGCCCGCCAACAGTTTGACGAGCAGGCGATCATTCAGACGATTTTCCAGGCCTTGGAGAGCATCAAGGGTGCAGCAGCATAAACGAGACTCATGAATTGGTTGCACATCTTCGTGCCCGCTCACGGTTTTGTTTCGTTGTCTCCCGAAAGAACAATCGCAACAGCCCGCAGACGAGTCTTGCCAGTTTGCCGTCGATCAACACGTCGAGGATGGCGTGGAGTTCACGGTGTTCGCTCATCCGACGTACGAGGCGCAAAACGTCCTGGACGGTTTCTTCGTCCTGACGGTCGAGGCGTTTGTGCAGTCGGTCGAAGTCGGCCTCGGACCAATGATGGAAAAGTTCGCCGTGCGTCTCAACAGCCTCGACCACGGCGGGGCGGTTTTTTGGGGCAAAACGACGAAAAAGCAATTGCGCGGGGTCGATAAAAAACTCATCGGCCCTCACGCCGAGACCATCGGCCAATCGACGCAAGGTCTTTGCGTGCGGCCTGCTCTCGCCACAGAGGATCCCGCGAATCGTCCGACGATCGACGCCGGTTTGTCGCACCACTTGATCGACGGTCAACCCCTGGCCGGCCATCAAACGCGCCAAGTTGTCGCCAACCTGCTCCGATCGGCGAACGGACCCGCGACGCCTGTTGAGTGATTGCATGAACAAACGTATACTATCCGAGCCGGCGTTTGTCAAGCGGGTGGGCGAAAAACGGAAAAAACCGCGATCGGGTGTGAAGGGCGAGACGCGAACGGATCCGTCGGGAGGTGACAATCAATCCGTTGTCGCCGGATCACCAGGGCAACTCGACCCGTTCTTGTTCGGCGGCTTTGCGGAGTTTGCCGAGCGCGCGGGCCTCGATTTGGCGAACCCGCTCTTTCGTCACGCCCAATTCGACGCCAACTTGTTTGAGCGTCAACTCACGTCCGTGTTGCAGGCCGAACCGCCGTACGATGATCTTTTGTTCGCGATCATCGAGGCATTCGAGCATTCGGGCCACTTTGGTTTCGCGCTGATTTTGCGCGGCCTCCTGCTCGAACGGATCGGTTCGAGGGTCTTCGGTCGCGGCGAACATTTCCGCGTCGCCGGCGCGGAATCGATCGCGATGGCGATGCTCGTCGGGGATGGTGCGGGCGAAGTTTTTCATGATCGCCCAACTCGCGTAGGTGCTGAACTTGTTGCCGCGCGAGTAATCGAATTTTTCGACGGCCCGCATTAGCGACATATTGCCGTCGCTGACCAATTCAAAAAAGTTCTGGCCGAGTCCGACGTGCCGTTTGGCGATCGAGACGACCAACCGCAAATTGGCGCGGATGATTTGGTTCTTCGTCGCCACGGCCTCATCGTACAGCCGCTCGATCTGGTCCATCAACCGGCGCTTCGGTTGGGCCGGGTCGAGCCGCGATCGCAGCCGGGCGGCTTTGTACTTTAAATAGTTCATCTTGCGGAACAGGTGCGATTCCTGCTGCCGCGTCAGCAGCGGCACCTCGTACAAACTGGCCAAATACGGCGGCAAACCGCTTGGCAACCGCGATTTTTTCGGCGGGGCATCCGGCTCGGGCATCTCGGCCATCACGCGATTTTCGGTCTTTTGCGACCGCACGCGGCCGAACGCCTCGCATGCGATGTAGTCCAGCGGCAACTCCAAAATGCGTCGAGCCCGCATTTCAGAAACGATTCGGTAGATGCTCGTGCGCGTGCGGCAAAACCGTCGCGACAGGATTTCGATCGACTCGCCCTGCTGATATTGTCGATAGATGGTTTGTTTTGCGTCGACTCGCAGGGGGCCGTGCCCGTCAGGGAACACCGCCGCCTCGGGATGGTCGCGGTCGAACTGTTTGAGCGTATAGCGGATGGTTTCGACGCTGCGGCTGGTTTTGCGAGCCAGTCGTTTTGTCACATCGGACGGCCGACCGCCGGCGCGGGCCAAGCGGCGCGCCCGTTCAATAATCTTTTCGCGTTCTTCGCCGGTCAACTGGCTGAACCGCGATCCACGTTCGATCCGCGTTTGGTTTTGTTCGATGAAACGTTCGACCGAACTCTGCAAAAAACCGATGCGCTTGCGGCCGTCGAGCACGAAACGCCGGCTGATCAGCCCGTGACGACGCCACCGCGAAATCGTCTTGGTCGAAACGTTGAATTGCTTGGCCAACTGCTCGACCGTGAGCACCTGCTCGCCGACGGCCTCGGCCTGGAGACGCGACGACTCGGACAGGTCTTCCACGAACAATCGCAGATCGTGGAGGGCCTCTTGACCGGTCAACTGAAGATCGGGATACGATTCCGGTCGGAAGTTGGTGATGCGGTAGCAAAGATATTCGTAAGGATAGCGGCGCGCAGGGTCCAACTCGCCAAGCAATCGTTCCACTTGCGCGGCCTGTTCGATCCGTTTGTCGCGGGGGGCGAAACGGACTTGCTGGTCGCGGAGCTGTCGAATCACCGGATTCCAGTAGTCGTTGTGCATGATTTCTGCTCCTTCTCTCGCCCGACACCATCCAGTATACCAGCGCTGCAATTTTTCACAAGTGGATGTTGCAAAAATATGCCTGTTCTCCTGAAAAGTCCAGCAGATACGACTCGAAAAAAGAGGCCTCAAGCAGGTTGGACACTTGGTATGGTTGGAAAAAATGACCACCGACCGTCCTTTTTTCTCCCATCACGGATGGATGCGAAGGATCCAACGTTCAGTTTTTGATTATTTTTGGGGGCTCTAACACGACCTGCGAAATCTCCGCCCTGTCAAAAATTGACGTAACAGACTGGCTGAAAAAGAAAATGGAAAGGCTCGGTGCTTTGGGTAATTCGTTTCAGGCGGTGTCTGTGTAGGAAGTTCGGTGCTAGCGGTAAACTTTGCCGGTTGGAGTGGTCGATCTAGTGACTACCTGTTCTTGGCAATCCTTTGCCCTCATTCGATATGGGACGGCCATGAAGATCTCTTCGATGCAACAAGCGTTTTTTTTGGGGTGGTGGACGATTTTCATCGCGACGATCGCGGCGGCGGCCGACTCAGATCCCTCGCGTTGGAGTCTCCGTCCGGAGCGGAAGGTCGGTCAAGTCGACCGCGTCACCGTCAAACTGGAGACCAACGGTGAGACGAAGTTTACGGAAGACGGCAAGCCGCAAAAAGAAAAAATGAGCGTTTTGTGTGAGCTCGATTATTTGGAGAAGACTTTGGCCGTCGACCAAGTTGGCGGTCGTGCGATCCGCGACTATCAAAAAGTCTCGGCGACGGTGCGCATCGGCGACAGTTCGTATCAACCGGCGCTGGCGGCCTCTCGTCGGCGAGTGGTTGTGGAGGCCGGCGACCAGTCGGTCGTAAAATTTTTGCCAGCCGGAAACTTGCTGCGCGACGAGTTGGACACGATCGACATGCAAGCCGACAGTCTGTTGTTGGATCGGTTGCTGCCGGATCGTCCCGTTGGGGTGGGCGATCGTTGGGCGATTTCGGAGCCGTTGGCCGCGGCGTTGCTTGGGCTCGACGAGGTGGCCAAGTCGACGGTCGAGTGCACGTTGAAAGAAGTCACGCCGACGGTGGCGCGATTTGAGATCGGCGGCCGCGTCGAAGGCGCCGCCAACGGAGTTTCGACGGTCGTCAAGCTGCGGGGACGCTGCCGTTTCGATCGCCGTGTCCAGCGAGTCGATTGGATCGGTTGGTTGATTCAAGACAGCCGGCCCAGCAGTTTCGTGACCGACGGCATGGACGTGGTCTCGCGGTTGCAGGTGTTGGTCGCGCCGGCCAAAGAGCCGGAATCGCTCGGCGAGGCCGCGTTGGCCGCCTGGTCGAAAAAAATGACGGCGACGCCCGACCGCTTGCTGTTGAGTTATCAATCGCCCGACGGCAGTTGGCGGTTGAACTACGATCGCGGTTGGTATTTGCACCATCAGCGTCCGCAGAGTTCCGTGGCGGTGCTGCGGCGATTGGATCGCGGCGAATTGGCCGGCCAATGCAATCTCGCTTCGTTGGCCAAGGGCGATCCGGAGAAGATGATTTCGATCGAGGATTTTCAGCAAGACGTGCGTCGGGCGCTGGATAAGAATTTTGGCGAGTTCGTCGAGGCGGGTCAGTCGGCCAACGCGGCCAAGTATCGGGTCTATCGCGTCGTGGCCGAGGGCGTCGCATCGGAAATCCCCATGCGTTGGATTTATTATCTGATCACCGACGCCGAGGGCCATCAGGCCGCGCTGACGTTCGCCGTCGAGCAAAGCCACGTCAAACGGTTCGCCGACGCCGACAAACCGATGGTCGATTCCCTGCGGTTCTTGAAATAGCGAGGCGTGCGAGAGGACGCGGCGGCTCGATTCATTCGCCGGCGACGGCGACGATCACCAGCCCGTTGCGGTTGGCGTAGTCGACGACGGCCGGCTGGTCGAGAATAATCGTTCGATGGGCCTCAATCGCCAACACGGCGCCGCCGGCAGCTCGAATCATTTCGAGCGTGCCTTGGCCGATCGTGGGCACGTCGAATCGCATGTCTTGTCGTGGTTTTGCCACCTTGACGACGGTGAACCCGCCGGCGCGACACAGCGCGCCCGCCCGGCGAATGCACTCATCGGTGCCCTCGACGGCTTCGACGGCCAATACGGCCTGATCGCGGACCGCGACGCTCTGGCCGATGTCGAGCCCGCCCATCTGTTTGGCGATTTTCCAGCCGAACGCGATGTCTTTTTGCTGTCGGGCGGTCGGCCCGCGCCGCGTGAGCTGCCCCTCGCGCACGAGCAACTCCGGCGCACAATCGTTGATCGACATGAATTGCATTCCCTCGGCGGCGAACTCCTCGACGACCGTCATCAGCAGCGAATCGTCGCGGCAGTCGCGTTGCTGCGTCAAAAAGTGCGGCAAAAACATGCGGATCGTGCGTAGGTCGGGCAGATTGCGAATCCACCGCCATCGCTCGAACAACCGCACCTTGAAAATCTTGCCGACCATTGTGACTTCCGTGACCCCGCGGCGGCGGAAGTAGCGAATGGCGGCGCCGAACTTGGCCAATCCCAGCCAGCGAAAATCGTTGCACAGGCCGGCCAGCGCGGGATCCGCGTGTCCGATCGTGCCCAAACAATACACTTCGCAGCCCTGCCGGCGCAGCGATTGCGCCACGTCCAGCGGCAAGCGGCCCCAACCGGCCAGGATGCCCACGCGACGAGGCGCCTTAGCGGATGCGTCAACCATGGTTCGTGCTCGAATCGCTCGTCTTGGATCCCGCGTCTCAACCGCCGGTTTTTTCCTTCAGCGCGTCGAGCGTTTTTTGCATTTGTTTCAACTGCCGCCGCATTTCGGGCAGCTTGCTGAACGCCGCCTGTTTGAGTTTTTGGTCCCGTTCGGGCGTGGCCGGGATGCCGATCATGCGGCTTCCGTCGGGCACGTCGTTGGTGACGCCGGCCATCGCGCCCAACACGGCCCGGGCGCCGATGTGCACGTGGTCGCGGACGCCCACTTGGCCGGCCATCACGACGTAATCGCCCGTGGTGGTGCTGCCGGCGATGCCCACCTGCGAGCAAAGCATGTTGTGGCGTCCGATGCGGCAGTTGTGGGCGACCATCACCTGGTCGTCGATCTTGGTGCCCTCGCCGATGGATGTGGGGCCGTAGGTGCCGCGGTCAATCGTCGAGCTGGCGCCCACCTCGACGTCGGCGCCCAGAACGACGTTGCCCAACTGGGCCGAAAGCACGTGCCGCCCCTCGGCAAATCCGTAGCCGAATCCATAGGCTCCCAACACCGCATTGGCGTGAATCAAGCATCGCGGCCCGACCACCGTGTTTTCATAAAGCACCGCATTGGGAAAAATCGTCACGTCCTGGCCGATCCGCGAGCCGGCCATGATGTGCACGCCGGAATGGATCGTCGAGCCGCTGCCGATGATCACATGGTCGCCGATCGTGGCGAACGGATGCACGTCGACGTTCGGTCCGATTTCGGCGGAGGGACTGACCACGGCCAGCGGACTGACGCCAATTCGGGCGGTCGCCCGAGGTGGACAAAAATGCCGCAAGATCAGGGTGAACGCCCGATGAACGTCGTCGACCTGGATGGCCGGAAGGTTTTCGGGACAAAAATTCTTTGGCGTCACGACGGCCGCCGCCCTGCAATTCTGCAACTGTTGATTCTTTTCGCTTTGATCGACCAGCGTGATCTGTCCCACGTCGGCGTCGCGCAAGACCGCCGCGCCACGGATCACCACACGGCCGTCTCCGACAATCTGACCGCCAACCAGAGTTGCAAGTTCGGCAAGCGTGGCTTGCATGATGCGGAGTCCTTTGCTCGGGCTGATAGACCCACTCCCAACAAGAGGGGTGCCTCTGTGAGAAGCAGTGGAATGTAGCTAAAACTTCCGGCCTGGGCAAGATCAGCTCGGCCTAAACATTTTGTAAACAACCTCCTGCCTTTTCTGGCTTTTGGTAGAATGAGAACCGGTTTTCAACCCTTTTTTGTTCCCCAAACAGGCGGTCTTTCGAGCTGCGTGCTTCTCGACGTTCCATGTCTCACGACGAACTTGCCCGACTGGAGTTGTTGGCCGCCGTCGATCGTCTGGTCGATCGGATGGACGGCTGGGTCGATCGAGCGCCGCATTGGGCGCCGGCCGAAGCGTGCCGGGCGTTGGTTCGACGTCTGGCCGAGCGAGCCGCTGCCTTGCGCATGCGCGTCGATGCGCCGCTGGTCGTGGCCACGTTGGGCGGCACCGGCTCGGGCAAAAGCTCGTTGGTCAACGCCGTCGTCGGGGCGGAGGTGACCGAGGCCGGTCGATCGCGACCCACCACGCTGCGGCCCGTCGTGATCAGTCGGCCGGACGTAACGCCCGAGACGCTCGGTATCGAACGGGCGTCGGTCGATTGGCGGCCCCGCGATTTGCTGGCGCTCCGCGATCTCGTGCTGATCGACTGTCCCGATCCCGACACGACCGAGGCGTCGGACGCTTCGGTTGCGACCACGAATCTGGCGCGGCTCCGGGCGATTTTGCCGAAATGCGACGTGTTGTTGGTCACGTCCACGCAGCAAAAATATCGCAGCGCGCGGGTAGCCGACGAGTTAACAGCCGCCGCGCCCGGCGCTCGTTTGGTGTTCGTCCAAACCCATGCGGACACCGACGACGACATCCGCGACGACTGGCGTCCCATGCTGGAGAAGTGGAGCATGGAGAGGGGAGATCGGGTGGGAACCGAAAATTCGCCCTCCGACGCGCGGGCTCCAATTTCCATTTTTTTTGTTGATCTGCCTCGGGCGTTGGCCGATTCGTTGGCCGGGCGGCCGCCGCAGCCCGAGTTTACCGGGCTGATGGACTTGCTGACCCATCAAATGGCCGGCGCGGCGAGTCATCGGATCCGTCGGGCGAATTTTTTAGAGTTGACTGCCGAGACGCTTCAAACGTGCCGTCGAAAAATTGAGCCTGCGATGCCGGCGGTTTGGGAGCTGCAAAACGCCGTGGACGAGCAACGCGGCCGACTCGCCGCGCAGCAGGCCGGTCGGATGCAGGCCGAGTTGACGGCCAATCGGCGTTTGTGGGAGAACCGGCTGCTGGCCCGCGCCGCGGCGCGTTGGGGATTGAGCCCATTTTCGTTGGTGTTGCGGGTCTATCAGGGGCTCGGCGGTTTGGTGTCCGGGGCGCTGTTGTATCGGGCCCGAACGCCGGCGCAGATGGCGCTCTGGGGCGCCATGGAGGGCGCTCGCACCTGGCGCGCGCGTCAACAGCGCCATGCGGCGGTCGGCGTGGATTTGGGCGGTTTCGATTCGGTCGAGCTGCGCAAAGCCGTCGTGATTGTCGAGGGCCATTGGAAGGACGCCGGTTTCGACCCCGCGATGGGACAGTGGAGTACGGTGGCGTCTGAGGCCGAGGCGTCGGCCGCCGGGTTCATCGGTCGCGTGGCCGGCGATCTGGACGCGCTGGTGGCGCGGTTGGCGCAGCGTCACACCGGCTGGTTCACGCGGTTTTTTTACGAGTCGCTGTTGCTGGCGATGTTCGGGTTCGTGTTGTATCGGCTCGGCAGAAACTTTTTTTACGATTCCTGGCTGGCCCGACCGTTGCAGCCGATGTACGGACTGGAGTTTTACGCGTCGGCCGGTTTTTGGCTGATTCTTTGGTGCCTCACGCTGCTTTGGATGTTTTGCCGACGGTTGCGCCGCGGCTTGGGGACGGAAATCGCGCATTTAGCGACCGGCTGGCAGGACGCCGCGTCGGGCGTTTTTCTGCAAGTGGAGAACGAGGCCCGCGCCGCCGAACGTTTTTTCGTCGAGCTGGACGCAATTCGGGAAGAAGTTGAATCGCTGCGGCGGCAAATCGCGTGATCGGCGTTTTTGCTGCCCGCTACTTCAGTTTTTCTTCTTTTGTCCGGCTGGCCATTTCTTCAAATCGGCTGGCTTGCTCGGCGTTGCCCAACTTGCGGTGCATGGCGGAGAGATTGTTGTAGGGGATCGTAAGCGAGGAGTCGGCCAGCGCGCCCTGTCCGACGGCCTGCTCCATCAGACGGATGCCCTTTTGCGTCAGGGCGACGGCTCGTCGCTCTTGCTTGGCTTGCCAGTAGGAAACGCCCATGCTGACCAGCGATTCACCGTGGCGGGCCAAGTCTGCGGCGGTCATCTCGGCGGTCGGCAATTGCTCCAAAAGCGGCAATGCCTTATCGAACCACACGATCGCGGTTTTGTAGTCTTGGTCATGCGCGGCGTGGATTGCCCCGATTCGGAAATAGAGCCGGCCCAACAGAAACGCCGAGGACGACGAATGTTGGACGCGGTCGGCGGCGGCCAGATATTCCGCGGCCTTTTCGCCGCATTGCGCCGCGTTGTCGTAGTCGGACCGCATCTGGCAAACTTGCAGCGCATCGTACAAGGCCATGCCGAGATCCCATTGGATCCGGGCTTTGCGGGCCGGTTCGCGCGTGATTTTGATCAGAGCGTCGCCGGTGTGAACGGCCGCCTTGACGGTCGTTTCGGGATCGATGCCGCCGCGAACGCCGACGTAGGCGGCCATGGCGCGAGTATGAACGCGGAACAGTCGTTCGTTGCTCGCCCCCTCGGTGTTCACGAGGTCTTCGGCGATGGCCTGTGCGCGCTCGATCCAGCGGGTCACCGATTTGCTCTTTTCCTTCCAATCGCCCCAGGCGATGTCGTGGGCGGCGCCCAGGTGTGCATCGACCAAAATTTCCTTGGCCGCGATGCGAATCGACGGATGCGGATCGGTCAACAAGGGACTTGCCGTTTGGATGGCTTGGCTGTGGAACGACAGGGCCTTTTTGTAGTCGGGCTTCGGACCCGACGCGATCAGATTGCCGGTCAGGCAGAACGCCTGGGCTTTGACGTGCGGTAGCTTGTCGCTCAGAGCGATTGCCCGCTCGGCCTCGTTCATCGCCTGGGGCAACCGACCGAGTTGGGCCAGACATTGGGCATGCGTCACCCGATAGCGAGCGTCTTTCGGATCGAGTTTCACGGCCTTGGCGGCTTCGGCGACTGCGGCATCGGATTTGTCCATTGCCGTCAGTACGCGGGCCTGCAACCAGTGGGCGCGGGCGTTGTCAGGCTCCAAGGTCAACGCTTGCTCCAAGTCTCGCTGGCTTAGATCGTAGCGGCTTTCCAGCATGGTTTGCGCTCGAAGCACGAACGGCTCGGCCGAAATCGGCTCCAAAACCAACTGAGCGACTTTCATCGACGGAGTTTGCGGATCGTCCGACACCTCGAACGCGAACAACACGCCGCGTTCGGGATAGGCCAGTCCAAGCACCTCGCCCATTTCGTTGGAAACCAACACCGGTCGGATCGTGGCTAAGTCGAGTTGCTTAGCGACCGCTTCGGCGGAAAATGCCCGATCGAACCGCACGATCACCGAGGCTACTTTGCCGTCGGCGGCGTAGTGGATCTCCACACGACGAAACGGCTTAATCGAATATAATTGCACGAGGCCCTGGCTGGTTTGCGCGACCTCTTTCGGCGATCCCCAAGTCTGTTCGACGTCGGCCTTGGCCGAAACGCCGGGAATGACGCCTTTGAAACTGGCGGCCTCGATGCTCACCGGGCCGGATTCCATCGGATCGGGAATCGGCAGCAACGCATCGGCGGTCTGTTTCGCCGTTTTTACGGCCGGCTTGGCGTCCGAATGGGCTTTTTTCTCGGATTTCGACGAGGCCTCGGAGGACGACGCCTTGGGACGATTCTTCGCCGGCGTCGGTTTGCCGTGGACCGACGCATCCGGCTGGTCGGCGAGGGGTTTTGTCGGCGACGTTTCGGGCATCAGCGATTCCGGTTGCGCCTTGGCCTCGAGCGGACGGATTACATCGGCGGCCTTGATTGCCGACACGGATCCAAACGCCATCAACATCGTCGCCGATAAGGCAACAGCTCGCAGATTGAATCGCCACATCGCGTGTTCCTCCTTGAAACCCCGCGGAAAAATCGGTCGGGAGACTTTTGAACCGCGGGAGTCTAGCCACGTCGGCCAAGCCGTGTCCAGACGGATTTTTTGAGATTGTCGCTGTTTTTTTAAGATGGATGTGAAAATGGGAGGATTTCGCAGAACAGTAAAACCACGATCAGTCCGGTGGAGAACATGCCGCTTTGCGGTTATGTCGTCCCGATCGAGGCTTTTTCGGGCCCTTTTTCTCTCCAGTCCCAATCTGGTCCGCCCCCCCTGTTTTTCGTACAATGCACAGACCATGTCCTATCGGTCCCTTAAGCGCGTGCTGGGCGAGACGAGCTTGGAGCGGAAATGCCGCTTCCTGTTCGGCGCGTGCTTGTTCTTGTTGATCACCGCCAGCTTTTGGTTTTACGGCGGGAAGACCGAAAAAATCGTCAACGAGCAAAATCGCGTGATGGGCCGGCTGTTGGTCGATCAGGAGATGTCGGTTTTGCACTGGAAAAGCCTCGAATCGGCGAAAATTGGCACCGAGTACATGGATCTGGTCAAAAAACTGTCCGATTCGTTCAATCAACAGCGTTATGACGTAAAATTCCTGCTGCCGAACCAGCCGGTTCCCAAAGACAACGACCGCGACAACGCCGTTTCATCACAGGAGGAGTTGGCGATCTTGAAGTGGTTCATGGAGCGAAAGCCGCGGAAATCGCGAGACCCCGACTCCATCGAATTCCGAGAACAAAAATCGGCCGATGGCAACACCTACTATTACTATCAGCCGATCCGCGCCACCGGCAGCGAGTGTTTCATCGGTTGTCATCAGCCGATGGGCAACGCCACCGGCGACCTGTCCACCGGACTGTCGGTCTTCGGCAAATCGGTCGCCACGGCCAAGGGCGATTTGATGGCGGTTGCCCGACTGAATTTTTCGACTAAAGCGACTCGGACGAGCATCAACTGGAATCGGGCGATGTTGATTTCGACGGCCATTTTGACCGTGTTCGCCGCGATGGTCGTCTCCTACGCCATCGTGCGCTACGTGATCGTCAAGCCGCTTCGGCATCTGCGCGACACGAGCGACGCGATCAGTCGAGGCAATGCCACCTTGCGGGCCAACATCCACACCGGCGACGAATTCGAAGAGCTGGCCACAGCGTTCAATCGCATGTTGCGGCACTTGACCGGAACGCAAGAGGAACTGCAGTTGGCCAACGTCAATTTGGACAATAAGGTGGACGAGCTGGCTCAGGCCAATATGCGGCTCTATGAGTTGAACATGCTCAAGAGCGATTTTCTGGCCACGATGAGCCACGAGCTGCGCACTCCGTTGAACAGCATTTTGGGATTCAGCGACGTGCTCGGTTCGATCGACTCGCTCGACGACAAACAAAAAAGGTATGTCCAAAACATCCAAAAATCGGGCAAAACGCTTTTGGAGATGATCAACGACATTCTCGATCTGGCCAAGATCGAGAGCGGCAAGATGGAGACCCGGCTGATCGATTTCCAGATCGCCACGGTGGTTCACGCCCAATGCGACATGGCTCGGCCGTTGATCGAACGCAAAAATATCGACCTGACCTGCGAGGCGGAGGCGGACCTGCCGCCGATGCATCAGGATCAGGCCCGCGTACAGCAGATCCTCAACAACCTGTTGAGCAACGCCATCAAATTTACGCCGGAGGGCGGGCGGATCGATGTCGCGGCCAAACGCGATGAAACCGAGTTTCTGGTGCTTTCAATAAGCGACACCGGCGTAGGCATCGCCGAGGAAGAACAACAGGCGATTTTTGAAAAATTCCGCCAAGGCAAAACCGCCATGCCCAGCGGCGACGCCATGACCCGCGAATACTCGGGCAGCGGACTGGGCCTGTCGATTGTCAAGGAGTTATGTCGGCTGTTGGGCGGCGAGGTGTTGGTTCAGAGCCAGTTGGGCAAAGGCAGCGTCTTCACCGTTCGGCTGCCGTGGACGCTCGAAGATCAGCCGCGTCTGGACACGGCGATGGCCGAGGGGTTGGAGGAGTTTTCCAAACAAAGGTTGGGAGGTTAGTCTCTTTGATGCCGCCACTTTCCGAAGTTCAACTGTTCGCCGACGGCGCATGCAGCGGCAACCCCGGCCCCGGCGGCTGGGCGTTCATCTTGCGGCACGTAAAAACCGGCAAGGAAAAAGAACTCTTCGGCGCCGAGCGCGAAACAACCAACAATCGCATGGAGTTGACCGCGGTGATTCGCGGCCTGGAGACCCTAACCCGGCCAGCCTGCGTCGAATTGGTGACCGACAGCACCTACGTGGGCAAAGGCGTTTCAGAGTGGCTGCCCAAGTGGAAACAAAACGGCTGGCGTCGCCGCGAAAACGGCCGTTGGGCTGAGGTGAAAAACGAAGACCTGTGGCGGCAGCTTGATTCGTTGTTGTTGAAGCATCGCGTGCGATTCACGCACGTCCGCGGCCACTCGGGCCATCCGGAAAATGAGCGATGCGACACGATGGCGGTCGCCGCCTATCAAAAATTCCGATGAAAAAGTCGGATTCGCCCGATTACGACGCGTCTGCGCGATAACGCAAATAGGCGTCCAAGAAACCCTGGATGTGCCCGTCCAACACGTTGTGGAATTGCGTCTCGGCATAGCCGGTCCGCGAGTCCTTCACGCGCTGATCGGGATGCAGGAAGTAGCTGCGGATCTGCGAACCGAATCCGACCTTGGGCATCTGGTTGTATTTGGCCGCCTGCTCGGCCTCGCGTTTTTCCTCTTCGATGCGGGCCAGTCGGGCGCGAAGCATCTTCATGGCGGTCGCCCGATTCTTGTGCTGACTTCGTTCACTTTGGCACGCCACGGCGATGCCGGTCGGGTGGTGGATCAACCGGACGGCGCTGGACGTCTTGTTGACGTGTTGTCCGCCGGGACCGCTCGAGCGAAACACTTGCTCCTCGATGTCCTCGGGCCGGATTTCGATGTCGGTTTGGTCGGACATTTCCGGGGCGACGTCGACCGCGGCGAAACTGGTTTGCCGCTTGCCTTCGGCGTTGAACGGGCTGATGCGGACCAATCGGTGAATGCCGCTTTCGCCCTTCAGATAACCGTAGGCCATCGGGCCGCGGATGGCGATCGTCGCGCTGTTGATGCCCGCCTCTTCGTTGTCCTGGCGATCGAGAAGTTCGGTGTCATAGCCCTGCTCTTTCGCCCAATTCAAATACATGCGCAGCAGCATTTCGGCCCAATCGTTGGCGTCGGTGCCGCCGTCGCGGGCGTTGATCGTCAACAACGCGGGGTTCGCGTCCAACGGACCGTTCAAGAGGGCCTTCGTCTCCAGGTCTTCGACGGTTCGCTCCAGACGGGCCAATTCGTCGGGCACTTCGGCGGCCAGATCGTCGTCTTCGGCGGCCATTTCCACCAACGTAGCCAGATCGTCGGCAGCCTTGGCCACTTCGTCGAGCGGTTTGAGAATCGCCTTCAACGATTTCAACTCGGCGACCACCTCGCGGGCCCGCTCTTGATGGTTCCAGAAATCGGCGGCGGCCATTTGCCGCTCGATCGCCGCCGCTTTGTCGCGCTTGCCGGCGTGGTCAAAGAGAGTCCCGCAGTTGCAGGATCCGTTGTTGGATGTTTTCGGCCCGATCGATCCATTCGCGTTCCATAGCGTCGATGTCCTCGAAAAAACGCCGCCGTCTCTCCGGCCGACTTTCTTGTGTTGGCGGCGAACCGGTGCGATGGTTGTTTAGGTCAAGAAGAAAATGCTACCGTGAAACGCCGGGAAATGCAACCGCGATGACTCACGCTCGAGAGGGGTTTCTTGGTCTGGTGTTGTTCGGTCGGCCTCGGTACAATTTGGCGTCCACACTGTCCTGTCGGGAGGAAAACCATCGTGGCTGCCCAGCGGAATCCCGAACGTTCGCCCCCCGTGGAATCGCCGAGACCCAAGGCCAAAGCTACGGCATCCAAGCGGCGCAAAAACTGGCCGTGGTGGCTTTTCTTGACGTTGGTGGTTTTGGTGGTCTGGCTGGCTCCGGCCGTCGTGGCCCATACGCCGCTGATTTCCTGGGGACTGAAACAGGCCACCGCCGATCTGGACGGCGCGGTCTCGATCGGCGGCGCTTCGTTGGGTTGGTTTTCACCGATCGAGGTCCAAAACGTTGAACTGAAGGATCGCGACGGCGCGACCGTGCTTACGGCGGCCTCGCTCGAAAGCCGGCGGTGGCTGATCGGATTGCTTTGGAACCACGCCAATCTCGGTCGGTTTTATTTGAACGAGCCAAAACTCTCCTTGGCGGTGCGCGACAACGGCAGCAACGTCGAAGACTTGGTCGCGAAATATCTTACGGAAACTCCCTCGCCCAAGGCAACCGAGAAAGGCAGCGCCTCGTCGACGTCCTGGCGAGTCGCTCTGGAAATCTCCGGCGGCGAACTTGCGATTCTCGATCAACGAACCCGACGCACATGGACGGCCAAAAACTTGAAGGCGGCCTTCGAGATGCTCGACGGCATGGACGGCCCCATGCAGGCTGAAATCGCCGGCCAATTGCCCGACGGCGCGAACATCGGCTCGCTGTCGGCCAACCTGAAAATCTCAAAACTTTCGGGCGGCGACGGCGCGGTCAAACTTCATGCCAAGGGCGTGCCGTTGGAGATGTTTCGCGCCGTGGCTTCGCGGTTTGCGCCGGGCACGACGCTTTCCGGGCGGCTCTCGTCCGAGTTGGACGTCGCCTGGGGCGGCGCGTCGTCCGACGCCAATCGGATGGAGGCCAGCGTGCAAATCGACGCCGGATTGTTCGCCTCGCCGTCGCTGCAAACCGACGTCGTGCGGCTGGAGCGTTTTCGCGGTGCGTGCCAAGCCAACTGGCGGGCCGGACGCGTGGAGATCCAGCCGTCGTCGGTCGAGTGCGATTTAGGCCGCGCGTCGTTGTCGGGCGTTGTGTCGTGGAATGAAAAAACCGGCTTTTTCACGGAGGATCTCTCGCGTCTGCAAGGCCAACTCGACGGCCGGATCGATCTGGCCCGGTTGGCCCATATGCTGCCGGCCGCGTTGCGATTGCGGCGGCAGGTCGACGTTCAGTCGGGCCAGGTGCAGGTGGCGTTGGTCGGTCAATCGACCCCGGAGGGCATGAAGTGGCGGGCTCACGTCGAGGCCGATCGGCTGGCGGCCGTGGCATCGGGCCGGTCGATCGCCTGGCGGCAACCGTTGTCGCTTCAGTTGGAGGCCCATCAAAGCGCAGCCGGACCGGTGGTCGATCTGTTGCGGTGCGAGTCGGACTTTTTGAAGATCAACGCCGCCGGCACCGCCGACAAATTGGATGCGTCATGGAGCTTTGATCTGAAACAACTGTCCAATCAGTTGGGGCAGTTCGTCGATCTCGGCAAGGGACAATTCTCCGGCGAGGGTTGGGGCAATTTGGCGTGGCATCGCACGCCGCAGCGACAGTTCGACGCCGACGCCGAACTGCGGCTCCGCAACTTCCAGGTCGGTCCGAACGATCGGCCGTTCTGGCGCGAGGACGACCTGATCGCGTTTGCCTCGGCCAAAGGCCAAACCGACTTGGGCGTCGAGACGCGCATCGACTCGGCGACGTTGAGCGTCAAGACGGCGGTGGATCGGTTGGACGCTCGGCTTGCGCAACCGGTCGCCAATCTGCGCGACGGCGGCGCGTGGCCCGTCCACTTGGAAGCGACCGGACAGTTGCGCAATTGGCCCGGCCGGCTGGCCGCGTTGTTGGACACGAAGGACTGCCGGTTGGAAGGCGCCTACACGCTGAAGTTGATCGGCACGGCCTCGTCCAACGGTGTCGATGTGCGGCAAGCCGCGATTTCCGTGCAGCCGTTGCGTGTGGCCTCGCCTTGGTTCAATGCCGACGAATCGCAGTTGGATGTCACGTTGGTCGGGGCGTTCGATCGCGTTGGGCGTCGGGTCCAGATCGAGCCGGCCAGCCTGGTGTGCCCCAGCGTGATGGTTTTGATGAACAACGTCGTCTTGGCGGTGCCCGCGCAAGGACCGGTGCAACTTAGCGGCGCGGTGAAATATCAAGGCGACGCCGCACGGGTGCGTCGATGGTTTGCTGCGGCGAATCAACCGTCGAACTGGCAAATCGCCGGACAGGTCAACGGCTGGGTCCAGATGCGTCAGACCGGCGATACGATTTCGGGCGAGACCGTCAACGAAGTATCCAACCTGGCGGTGGTCGATGCGTCGGGCCAGCAAGTTCAAGAGCCGCAAGTGCGGCTGGTCGCTCGCGGGTCGTACGACAACCGGACCCGCGCGATGCAAATCGACCAATGCGAGTTGAACTCCAGCGCGCTGGCGGCCAATGCGGCGGGACGCGTGGCCCCGGCCGCAGGCGTCGAAAACGCGCAGATCGACGCGCAAATCAACTACGATCTGGAACGATTGGCCCTGTTGCTCCGGCCCTATCTCGGTCCGAATGTTCGCGTGGTCGGCCGTGGCGCATCGCCGGCGTGGTATCGAGGACCGCTCACGTGGGCGGCGGGTCAGGCGGGCGTCGGCGTCCGATGGGATTCGGCCGATCTGTATGGCGTCACGTTGGGCCCCGGCGAGTTGAAGGCTGCAATGGCCAACGGCGTCGTCCAAGTTGCGCCGCTCGATCTGGCTCTCAACGGCGGACGGCTGCGGCTTGCGCCAAACCTGCGCGTGGCGGCCAGTCCGATGGAGTTGCTGCTGCCGAAGGGACCGTTGGCCGAGCGGATTCAAATCGACGGCCGGATGTGTGCGGCGGGACTGAAATACATCGCCCCTGTGTTGGCCGACGCGGCCACGGTGCAAGGGGCGTTCTCGATCGACTTGGACGACAAGGACGGCCGCCCCCCGTGTCGCATTCCGTTGAGCCGTCCCTCGTCGGGCGAGCTGACCGGGCGGTTCACGGTGCATTCAATCGAAGTCGGGCCTGGTCCCATGACGCGCGCGTTATCGGTGTTTTTGAGCCGCGAAACATCGGCTCGGCTCCGGCAAGAATCGGTCGTGACGTTCCAGATGGTCAACGGCCGGGTTTATCATCAAGGCCTGGAACTGGTGTTTCCAGAGTTCACTCTTCGCACATACGGCTATGTAGGGATCTTCAATCAAGAGCTCGCCATCATGGCTGAACTGCCGGTGCCGCCGAAATGGCTGCAAAAAAATCCGGCATTGGCCCAGGCCATGCGCAACGAGACGCTCCGCATTCCGATCCACGGTACGCTCAGTAAACCGCAACTGGATCAAAAAACCATGGCGGAGCTGAACCGGAAGTTTTTGCAGAAGGCCGCCGGTTCGCTGATCGAGGGTGAGCTGAACAAGCAGTTCGATCGTTTGTTGGGGCCAAAGAAATAACGGTCGGATACGAAAAACGGATGACGGACCATTCCATGCGACTCCTCCTGCTGGGCACGAACGGCTACCATCCCAACGACCGGCGGCAAACCGCTTGTCTGTTGTTGCCGGAATGCGGCGTGATGCTCGACGCTGGCACGGCGGTCTATCGAGCCACAGATTATTTAATCGGATCGGAGCTGGATATTTTTCTCAGTCACGTCCATCTGGACCATGTGGTCGGACTGACGTTTTTGTTCAGCATTCAGGATGCCCATCCATTGCGTCGAGTGACGATCCACGCGGCGGCCGACAAACTGGCGGCGCTCCAAGAGCATTTGTTTGCCTCGCCGTTGTTTCCCGTGATACCGTCGTGCGAGTTTCGAGCGCTGGCGGACCATGTGCCGTTGGCCGACGGCGGGCGGCTCACGCATTTTCCCTTAAAACACCGGGGCGGCTCGATCGGCTACCGGCTCGATTGGCCCGGCCATTCGATGGCCTACGTGACCGATACGACCGCGTCGCCCGAGGCCGACTACGCCGAGGCTGTGCGCGGGGTCGATCTGCTGGTACATGAATGCTATTGCAACGACGCCCAGTCGGAACGGGCCGCAAAGTTGGGGCACAGCCACACGACGGCCGTTGCGCAACTGGCTCGGCAAGCCGGCGTCGGACGGCTCGTGCTGGTTCATTTCGATCCAACCGCTCCTATCGACGATCCCGTCGGATTGGCGACGGCTCAGGTTGTTTTTCCGAATACGACGTTGGGCGAGGATCGAATGGAGTTATGTTTCTAACGTGGGTTCGCCCCGTCATCGCTGCACAATTCTTCGCAGCAGAAAAATGGCGGGGATGGAGATCAACACGTTGGCCGTCCAGAAGGAACACGGCGGCAGCGTGCCCGACGTCGAAAGCCCCTGGCTGAACATCAGCAGCGGATAGTAGAGGGCTAAAATCGGCAAAAAGCAAACGAAAAAATTGGTTAGCACATCGGCGTGACGCAAACGTATGGCTACGGGCGTGCCCAATAGCGCAAAGCACAAGCAGGTGAATCCGTTGGCCCAACGGCGATACGGCTCGGCCCGCAATTTGTTGATTTGTTGTCGTTGTTCGGCGATCTTTTCAGCATCCTTTGGCGACGGTGGATTGCCGAGGGCCTGATTGGCGTCGCGGAGCCGCTCCAATCGCCGCACGACGCCTTCCAGTTCCGCCACTCGAACGGGCACATCCTTCGTCGCAATCCAATCCTGATGATACCGATCGGGCGGCGGGATGACGATCGGGATGGGGATTTCCTCGGTGCCGAGCGATTTCAGCCCGATCTTGCCCGTCCCCTGTTGTTGAATGTCGACGTTGTTATGACGGCAAACGATTCGCACCAGATGGGCCTTCAGATCGGCGTGCAACTCGGCCTCGGCCGATCGTAGGATGATCTTTGAGGATCCTTTGATGGTGATCGTGGGATCGATCAGTTTCGGGCTCTCGCCGCCACGTTGCGGATTCTGGACGCCGCGAACCGTGATGGCAAATTGATCGGAGTTATACGCATGATTTCGCTGCAACATGCTGTAGGCGATGTCTTCGACCGACTCGGCAAGAATGCGCTGAAAGGCCGGCTTGCATTGGGTGGCCGCAAGTTCGTACATGTACACCGTGCCAAGACTCAAAAAGCTCGCCAACACGATCACCGGCCAGACGATGGCCATTGGACTGATGCCTGCCGACTTGATCGCCACCACCTCGTTCGCTCCGGTCATCCGGCCAAAGACGCTGCACACCGAAAACAGCATGGATGTTGGGATCGTGATGCCCAACACCTGCGGTAGAATGCATGGCATGATCCGAATCATGACCGTTCCGGGCAGTCCTTGTTTGAGGCCTTCCTGCAAGACCACGCCGAAGGTGACGACCAATGTCAGAGCAGCCAGCGCCGCCAAGAAAAACTTCAGCACCTCCCAGATGACATAGCGTGTCAAAATGTACATGATGGGCTGGATTGTGAAGCTTGTCGCCACGAAGGTCAAGTTCAATTATCGGCCGTGGTGGGGGCGAGACGGTATTCCGTCTCCGATCTCGTGGGATCGTCCCCCCTCTCTCGGTTGCTCTTGACCCTGATATCGGAAGTTTAGTATCCTTCTTGTCCGACAGGGCCGTATGGGGATCCTGTGGTGCGCGGGGCGCGTCGAGACAAGGACGAAACGGGTCGCCCGACCTGCGGCGACGTGCACGAGGGAATCGCATGGAAGCGTGTGGGGTCACGGCCTATCTGGTGTTGGCCGGCGCGATCATCATCGAATCGCTCCTGTTGGCGTTGCTGACGTGGGAGCACCGTCGCTACGTCCGCAGTTGCATGCGTAATCTTTCGCGACATCAACCGGACGGACGAGTCGCGTTGTTCGTGCCGTGCAAAGGGCTCGATTTGGATCTGGCGGGCAATCTGCGGGCGATCCTTCGGCAAGATTGCGACAACTATGAGGTGACGTTCATCGTCGAGAACATCGACGATCCCGCCTATGAAGCCATCCGACATGCGATGTCGAGGCATCCGTGGGTGCCGGCGAAGGTCGTGGTGGCGGGCCGCGCCGCCGATTGCGGCCAAAAGGTGCACAACCTGTTGGTCGCCACCGAGCATCTTTCCCAACGCATCCAATATCTGGCGTTCGTCGATTCCGACGCGCGTCCTCGGCCCGAGTGGCTTCGGGCGCTGGTGTCTCGGCTCGATCGTCCGAACTTAGGCGCAGTGACCGGTTATCGCTGGTTCACGCCCGATCGTTCGACGGTCGCCAATGCGTTGGTCTACAGCATGAATTGCGACGTCATGTCGTTTCTGACGCGCAGCAGCCATCATCTGATTTGGGGCGGCTCATGGGCGATCCGCCGCGATGTGTTTGAATCGATCGAGTTGCGCGACGCTTGGCAACGCACGTTGAGCGACGACTTGGTGGCCAGCCGGTTGATGCGGAGTCACGGGCTGGAGGTGCGGTTCGAGCCGGCCTGCGTAGTGGCCTCGCCGCTGGACGCCTCGATGGGCGAGGCGATGTCGTTCATTCGCCGGCAGTATCTGATCGCCCGGCTGTACACGTTCGATTGGTGGCTCTTTTCGCTGCTGGCGACTACGTTTTCCAATCTCATCTGGATCGGCAATCTAGCCGTGCTGACGCTCAGCTTGCTGACCGGCTCGCCGTCGCCGTGGATTCCGATTACGGTCAGCGCCATGCTCTATCTGGTGACGGTCTGCCGCGGCTGGCTGCGGCAAGATCTGGTGCAAACGTACTTCCCGCAGTGGGAGGGCGTTTCACGACAAATCCGTCGGCTCGATGTATGGGCGAATCCACTGGTCGAATTGGCCCATTGGATCGGCGTGGTCAGCTCGACGTTCGGCCGCTTCGTCCATTGGCGAGGCATCGGTTATCAAGTGCTGCCCGGCGGACAGGTGCAAACGATCGTGCGCAACGATGCCGATGAGTCGTCGGAAGAGGAGGACGCCGAGCCGTTTTTGTACGCCAAGGCGGGATAATCGAAGCGGCTGCGTGCTATCGTCCAAACAACCCGAGCGAAAAGATGATTCTCAGCGCGGCCAACGCCTCGCCGCCGTCGATCTTGGATACGCCTCGCTGCCGATCGACGAACACGATGGGACTCTCGCCGAACCGGGCGCCGAGTCGCTTCAGCCGCCACAGGATTTCTTCCTGGAACGAATAACCTCGGCTTCGGATTGCGCCGAAATCGAGTCGGGCAAGCGTGGCGGTCCGATAGCAACGAAACGCCCCGCTGCAATCATGCGGCCGCAGTCGGAGCAGACACCGCGCATAAAGATTCACGGCCCGACTCATCCACTGACGATGCCGCGGCCAGCCTTCGACTCCGCCGCCGGCGACGTAGCGCGAGCCGATCATCACATCGACCGGCGGCCCATCGGGCGGATCCATGCCGGCCAACAACGCCGGCAAATATTTGGGCGGATGGCTGAAATCGGCATCCATGTTCAATACGTAACGATAACCGTGCTCGATGGCGTATCGCATGCCGGCCACGGTGGCCGTTCCCAGCCCGAGCTTGCCCGGGCGATGTAGGCAAGCGACGCGCGGATCCTCAGTTCGTTTTCGGTCCACCCAATCGCCGGTGCCGTCGGGCGAATGGTCGTCGATCACCAGAAGATCGACGTTCGGGACGAAACGAAAAATGTCCTCGACCAGCTGAGGCAGGTTTTCCATTTCGTTATAAGTCGCTACGGTGACGAGTGTTTCCGCGTTTCCCATGATGCAGAAATCGTAATGCAAACAGGGAGTCTTGTCTAGTATCGGGCGATGGGACGAAGTAAAATGCGAATCGCCGATTTTCGGCCAATTCTTCTCTCGGCGGTTTGCCTTGTTTTCTTCGTCGACGGAAAAAAGCGGTTAAAAGCCTGCAAGTTGTAGAATGCCCGTCATGTCGACCTACCGATCGTTTGCCGCCGAAGTGCAAAGGTTCGACCGAGCGTTGGCCGCTTTGGAGCCGTTGGCGGCCGCCGTGGGCGTTGCGTCGCCTCGGGGGAGCGAGTGGTTCGATCTGTTGCATCGCAAGCTGCTGGCCCAGTTGGATCTGCCGCCGTTGTTGGTTGTCGCGGTCGTCGGCGGAACGAACATCGGCAAGTCCGTGCTTTTCAATCACTTGGTTGGCGATCGGGCCAGCGCTTCAAGCCCGTTGGCCGCCGGCACGAAACATCCCGTGTGTGTGACGCCGCCGGACTTGGCCGATCCGCGATTGTTGCAGCGACTGTTCGAGTCGTTCATGCTTTGTCCGTGGCGGTCGCCCGACGAGCCGTTGAACGATTCGCCGGAGAATCGGTTGTTTTGGCGCATCGGGACGACGATGCCGCCGAGGCTTTTGTTGTTGGATGCGCCCGATGTGGATTCCGACGCGACGGTCAATTGGGACCGTGCCCGGGCGATTCGTCAATCGGCCGACGTGTTGGTGGCCGTGTTGACCCAGCAAAAGTACAACGACGCGGCGGTCAAAGCGTTTTTTCGAGAGGCCGTCGAGGCTCAGAAGCCGATCGTCGTGGTGTTCAATCAGTGCGACCTAGAGGCCGACCGCGCGTATTGGCCGCAGTGGCTTGCGACATTTTGCGAGCACACCGGCGCTCGTCCGTCGCTGGTCTATGTGGTTCCCTACGATCGTCGGGCGGCCGAATCGTTGTGTTTGTCGTTTTTCGCCGTAACGGGCGATCAGAGCGGAGCGATTCAACCGGCCAATCCGCGCGAAGATCTGGCGTCGCTCCGTTTTGATGAGATCAAGATTCAAACGTTTCAGGGGGCGCTGCGTCGCGTGGTCGACCCGCAGCGAGGCGCGCCGGCCTATTTGGAAACCATCCGCGCGGCGGCCGAATCCTTCGCCTCGGCCGCGTCGGCGCTGGAGGCCGGCGAAATGGCGCGAGTCACTTGGCCCAGCCTGCCAACCCGCGTGTTGGTCGATGAAATTCGTCGTTGGTGGGACGATTCGCGTCAGCCATGGTCGCGTCAGATTCACGGTTTTTACCGTACGCTTGGGCGCGGCGCCACCTGGCCGGTTCGAACGGCGTGGAATGCGATGGCCGGCCCGCCGTCCGATCCCTTGGAAGTTTTTGGACGTCAGCAGCGCGAGGCGGTCGTGTCGGCGGTCGAAAAATTGCTCGACCAGTTGGATCGACTTTCTCAGGTCGGCAACGACACGTTGCGTCCCCGCCTGCAACGATTGTTGAGCGGTCGAGTCCGAGCGGATTTGTTGGCCGAGGTCGAGGCGGCGCAGCAAAACTTGCCGGCCGTCGATCAGCCGTATCGAGATTTTTTGCGAGAAGAGTTGGATGGATGGCGTCGTGAGAATCCACGGGCGGTTCGATTCTTGCAGTCGCTCGACCACGCCGCGGCCATTGCGAGGCCGGTCCTCACCGTGGGACTTTTTTTCACGGGATTGCACGTGGCGGGCGATTTGGTCGGGCAGGCCGCCACGGGTACGCTGGTTAGTCATGCGGCCACGGAAGCGGCAATTGCGGGCGGGATTACCGGCGGCGGCGAGGCCCTTTTGACCGGCGCGGGCGAAGGCGTTCGGCAAGCGGCCGGGCGATTGTTCAGCCGGCTTCAGTCGCAGTACGCCAAACAACGCGCCCACTGGCTGGCCGAATGGCTCGAACGAGAATTGCTCGGCGATTTGCTGGACGAATTGCGCCGCGGCGCGGAGATTGTCAAAACGCCTGAATTCTTGGAGGCGGAAGCCATAGTGAAGACGCTCTAAGAAATCACGTTCGCGTTGCGACGCGACATGGTTGCCCAAAGAAAAAATACCGACGCGTTTATCGCTTGGACGTGCGACGCACTCGGGTGCGGTGGCGGAGGCTTCGGCTCAAACGACCGATAAAAGCCCGCGAAATGGCAAAACGTCCAAAAAGGCGAAAAACGCGTCGTTTAAAGTGTTGACGGGATCGACGATCACAGGCTCCTTATTGGCTAGAGGAAAAGGAAAATCGGAACGACGATCGGCGGCGAAAAACCTCCTCTGAAAAGTGTGAAAAACCACGGCCCAACGGGCTGCGCCAACGAACCCGCTACGACGGCGGACGCGGTCGACTCGGATACGGCGGAATTGCCTCGTAGTCAACCAGTCCCGCCTGAAGGTCTTCCTGTTGCATTCGCAACCGGCGGCGACGGACAAGGGCGCTGAGCTGTTCGACCGGCGCCCCGGCGGGCGGACCGGATCGCGGCAGCCTCACGCTCCGCGTGTACGTCCAAGCATAGCGCAACGGTCCGATGGCGCGAATCATGAGACACTCGCTTACACACGATTTTTCGACTCTTGCAACGCGCGGCCTTCTGAAGAGGTCCGTAATGAACTCGCGTTGCTCTCGACACCCTTTTATATGCCCGATGCCGGAGAGAAGTCAAAAAGCGACTTGAGAAATTTACGGCGAAAATGCAATTTTTTTTGGAAGCCGCGCTGCGCGAAAACTAAATCATGCAGAGTCTCGGCAATCGGAAAAGTTGCGCGGCGATCGGGGCGAAATGCGAGGATTGTGCGTCGTTATGGAGCGCTGAGTTCATGCACAGCCTCGACCAATGCCAGAACGTTTTCGACCGGCGTTCGCGGCAGCACGCCGTGGCCGAGGTTGAAGATGTGACCGGGCCGACATGCCGCCTGACGCAAAAGGTCTTTGGCCCGACGGCGAATCTCGACGGGGGACGTCAACAACGCGGCGGGATCCAAGTTGCCTTGAATCGCTCGGTCGTGGCCGATCGCTCGCCAAGCGTCGTCGAGTCGAATGCGCCAGTCGACGCCGACCACCGCCGGGCGCGACTTTTTTTTGCCAAAGGCCTCGGCCAGCAGCGGCAGCAACGCCGGATTGCCTGTGGCAAAATGAATCACCGGCGCATCCGGCCGAATCGATTCGATGATCGATCGGGTGTGCGGCAACACGTAGCTGCGGTAGTCGTCCGGGCTCAGGCAGCCCGCCCAACTGTCGAACAGTTGAACGAGTTGGCAACCGGCGTCGAGTTGCGCGTTGACATAAAGCGTAATCGCGCGAGCCAGCCGCCCCATCAGAGCGTCCCACGCACCGGTGTCGTTGTACATTAGCGTCTTGGTCCGGCGATAGTCGCGGCTCGAACCGCCCTCGATCGCATAGGCGGCCAGCGTGAACGGAGCGCCGGCGAACCCGATCAGCGGCAGGTGGTCAGGCAGCGCCGCTCGCGATTTTTGGACGGTTTCCAAGACGAAACTCAACGGTTCGACGGTCTCCAACTCGCCCAGCCGCTCGACGTCGGCCGACTGGCAGATCGGATTTTGCAGCACCGGCCCCCTGTCGCCGGAATATTCCAGCGTCATGCCCATTGGTTCGAGAATCAGAAGCAGATCGGAAAACACGATGGCCGCGTCGACGCCCAATCGTTCGACGGTGCGGACCGTCGTCTCGGCGGCCAGATCGGGGGTTTTGCAGAGATCCGCGAAAGAGACGGATTCACGCAGCTTGCGATATTCCGGCAGGTAGCGGCCCGCTTGACGCATCAACCAGATCGGTGTCCAAGGGGCCGGCTCGCGTCGGACGGCCTTCATCAGCGGATTTTGAAGCCAAGCGGACGTCATATCGTGATTTTCGACCAGCGGATCTCCCATCGCCCAGGAAAAGGCTCAACCTTCATAAGTTATCACATTTGCCCGGAGACATCCATGTGGAGGTGAACGTCGACCGGACTGGTTCGAGGTGGTCGCAAGATATTATAATTCCGTTGGTTTTTATTTTGGAGGCGTTCGTGGGGCCTGCCATTTTCTCCTTTGAACGAGGGGTGATTATGAAAACGCGTCGAACGGTCGGTCTATGGTTGCTACCGTTGCTGTGTTTGCTGATGGCGTCGTGCATCGACTCGAAATGCCCGCTGGGCGATCCGAAAACATCGAAAGCCGATCCGGCGCTCCACGGCGTTTGGCGGATGGTCCGCGACCATGGACAGGTGGAATATTGTCATGTGGGGGTGGCGGCCGGCAAGCTTCCCGCCGGCACGTTGCGATTGGTGTTGGTCAACCAAAATGCGGATGGCTCGTTGGATCGCCCTGGCGAGGTTTTGGCCTTTCCGACAAGCCTCGGAAAGAATCGCTATTTGAATGTCGTCGTGACCGATGAGGACGATCTTGAACGGCTGAACAAAGACGGATGGAACCCGAAATGGGTGCAAGGCTATTTTATCTTGAAATATCGAATCCAAGACGATGCGTTGACCTTCTGGAACATGGACCAAGACGCCAAACGTCGCGCGATCGAGGCCGGGAAGATCAAGGGCGAAATCGGCAAAAAAGACTCCGCCATCGGCCAAAGCGCGTGCTTCACCGATACACCGGAGAAGCTGGCCTCGCTGTTGGAGTCAGCGGAAAGCGACAAGCTGTTCAGCAAGTTGCCGGAAGGAATGCAAACCTACAAGCGAATGAAATAGACTCCGGCCGCAGCGGAAAAACACAGCGGTCCGCCCTTGGGACGTTTTGTCGCACCGGTTATTGCTCGATGCCCGTGCGAGCTAAAACGCCTTGCTGGAAGTAGTGTTTGACTTCCTGCATTTCGGTGATCAAGTCGGCCCGCTCCAGCAGCCGCGGGTCGGCGTGGCGACCGGTCAGAACC
This sequence comes from Planctomycetaceae bacterium, assembly GCA_021372005.1. Lineage (GTDB taxonomy): Bacteria > Planctomycetota > Planctomycetia > Pirellulales > Thermoguttaceae > JAJFVC01. Next base: position 101,118 of record JAJFVC010000017.1, read on the forward strand.
AGTTCGACGTCGTTGGGCCGTGCGGCGACCAGCGTCAACAGGTCGTCCACGCTAAAAAGCCCCAACAGGGGCCCGAGATTCGCTTCGTCGAGAATCACGAGTCGATAGCGGCCCGAGGTGATCGCCTCGCGGCATTCGGCCAATCCGTGTTTGGCTCGTTCGATGTCGTCGCTGGCGGGGTTTTTGCCATTGACGAAACTGGGGCGGCCGTACTGCCGCACGGTGATGCGGTCCTCGAATCGCGCCAAGGCCGTCAATTCGCTGGTGGCCATGCCTTTGGCGAACTGGGCGAAAAACACGTCCCAGCCGGCGCCGGCCGCCCGAATCGCCAATCCGAGCGCCGCCGTGGTCTTGCCTTTGCCGTTGCCCGTGTAAATGTGGACATAGCCGGACATGGTTTTGGATCCTCCATCGTGGACGGCTGATGGGTATGCACCATGCTACAAAGAGCCGTCACGGAACAACAGCCCCCTACAAGGAATGGTGCAAGACAATGGGACGCGGTTAGCGTTGCCGTCGCCAATGCCAAGCCGTCGCCGCCAGGCCGGTTAACAATAGAACGAAGACCGAAGGTTCGGGCGCCGACCGCGTGGGAGCAACCGGCTGCCTCCATTCACTTTCCGGCGGATCGGAGTACCAATTTTTGCCGTCCGGCGAATCCCAGGAAATAATTTGAGACAACCAACCCAGAGAGTCGTTGTTGCTCAAAGTCGTGTCACCCAAAGGATCCCATCCTAAATTCCAGGATGTTCCGGCGTCGTTGCTCGTCCAAAACATCAAACTCATGCCGGTCTCATTGTTGGAGGTCATCTGGAATCCCTGATAAGACATGCTTTGCACGAAACTTCCTCCATAGCCCGTCGTGTATTGGAAGCTTCCTGACGTGCCGCTTTGAACATAGTTCAACAATTCAAATCCTGTGATCGTTGGGGTGTCAAACCATACCTCAAAGGCAAAGCTGTTGGTCACACCGTCTCCTGAGGAAAAATCGACCACCAAGGCCGCTCGATTGCTGCCCGAGCCACAAGATCCCTCGAACTGAAAATCATCCAAGGTTGTGGCGCCGGCCGTCTCCGCCAGCATGCAACACACGATCAATACGCCCGAAGCCAAGAAAAGCCCCGCGGCCCTTGTTGCGACATATCGCCCAACGCGTAAGTGATGCATCTGAGAAACCTCCTTCAAAAAACGCTGCCTGCAAGTACTGGTTAGTAGGTATGGTTATCCACAATTTCTCCGCCGCTACGGCTGCACAGGGCGCGTAGGGCGTCTATGTCGATCGATTCGCTAAGAAAGTGAACGGCGCCATCGCAAAACGCGGCATGAACGCCGCCTGCATGGTCGCTCCACATTTCGTTGATCTGCATCGCATTGATCGGGCCCGATTGATCAAAGATGTTCCTGCCATCCGGCCATTCTCCGTCCACGCCGTCGCCGGCTCCGCGGCCGGTGTCTTCCGCCACGATGATGGTATTGGACGTGCCGTCCGGAATCTCGGCGATGGCGACGACGCGATTGTACGCCATGACGCCCGGCTCGGACGTGCCTTTTTTTGGACCGGAGAAATAAGACCACCCATTCATGCCGCCGTAGTCCGTGCATCCCATGCCAGAAATCGAGCTCAGCGCACCACTGTTATCCTGCTGGAACACAACGCTTCCGATGCGTCCTTCGCAAAATTGGTTGGTGCTTGGGCAGATGTAGGTCGAAATCACCCGATGAGTCGCAGGGCTGTTCTCCAAGTCGCTGAACTTTTTGTCGAAGTGGAATTGTTGGTGGACGTTCTGTTGCTCGATATAAGGCAACAAGAAAACGGACCACGCGATGCATTTGTTCTCATATTTTGCGCCATAGCCCAAACAACCTGGCGGAAAGCAGCCGTGGGCTTCATGGTAATTGTGCAAACCGATGCCAATCTGACGAAGATTATTGCTGCATTGAATACGTCGGGCCGCCTCACGGGCCGATTGGACCGCCGGCAACAACAACGCAACCAACAGCCCGATGATCGTGACGACCACCAGCAACTCGACCAGCGAAAAACCGCGATCCCGTGCGATGTTGGCTCTGCGGCACATCATGCGTGTCCCACGCGATCGGCCATCTTCTTTCCTGTCGTCCGAAACGAGACCGACAACGGTCACGCTAGGACGCAAGGAACGATGACCGACCTGACGCAGGTTCCTGCAACCGATCTTTCCGTGCGGCTTCTCTCCCTCGCATCGAGCCGCAGGTCACGCGCTGGTAGGTCTTCTGGCTTCCGAGTTCGGGCCGACCCGACCTTCTCGCCGCCATCGAAATCGCGGCAATGGTCTTCACAAAAGAATGGGCCGTCCTACTTCCTCGGTTACAGCGGCGGGGCCGCCCCGGTTTTGCACCGGTGTTCCCTGTTTGTCGGAGTCCTTTTTTGTCGTGGGCTCCGACCACCAACGCACACCAAAACTCCTCCCAGCTTATCAACTCTTGCGGGATAGTCAATCGACGGGCTTGGGAATTTTGAGCCCCTCCAAGAAAAACAAAAGCCGCTTGTGAGTTTGCACTGGGGGCAAAGTCACAAGCGGTTGTTGATGAAGAACTTACGAACGAAGCCTAATCGAGGAACCCGACCAGCTCTTGGCTGCGAGACGGTTGTTGGAGCTTGCGGACCGCCTTGGCTTCGATTTGACGGATGCGCTCGCGGGTCACCTTGAAAATATGTCCGACTTCTTCCAGCGTGTAGCTATAGCCGTCACCCAGACCGTAACGAAGCTTGATGATCTCGCGTTCGCGGTAGCTGAGCGTCTTGAGCACCTTGGCGATCCGCCCGCGAAGCATTCCTTGCGTGGCGCCAATGGCCGGGCTGCGCGCCGCGCCGTCGGGCAACAGGTCGCCGAAATGGCTGTCCTCGCTGTTGCCGACCGGACGGTCGAGACTGATCGGATACCGGCTCATCGCCAGCACGCGACGGGTTTCTTCGACGCAGGTTTCGCTCGCCTTGGCCGTCTCTTCAATCGTGGGCTCGCGGCCCAACTTTTGCAACAGCTTCCGCGAGACGTTTCGCACCCGCGACATGGTTTCGACCATGTGAACGGGAATGCGGATGGTCCGGCTTTGATCGGCCACGGCTCGCGTGATCGCCTGACGAATCCACCACGTGGCGTACGTGCAGAACTTGAAGCCGCGGCGATACTCGAACTTGTCTACGGCCCGCATCAAGCCGGCGTTGCCCTCTTGGATCAAATCCAAAAAGCTCAAGCCGCGGTTGCGATATTTTTTGGCGATCGAGACGACCAATCGCAAGTTGCCCTCGGACAGTCCGCGTTTGGCCTCTTGGTATTGGGCGTAAATCGACTTCAAATACGCGACGCGATTGCGCAAGCTGGTGGGCGACTCTTGCGTGGCTCGCAAAATATTGCGATATTCGGCCACCCAAGGTTCGCGCTGTGTGCCGCGAGGCTTGCCGTTGGGCCGATCGGCGCTGACCTGTCGAATCCGGTTCCGAAGCTCGTCCACCCGGCGGCTGAACTCCTCGAGGGTTTTAATCATGGGTTCGATTCGCTGGGTCCGCAAACCGAGCTCTTCGACCAGACGAACGGCGCGTCGTCGTCGTCGGCCGAGACGTCGCCAAGCGGCGCGACGCTGGGCCTGATCGCGCGCGGCGTTGGTCACGACGTTGTAATCGTGACGGTTCCGCTTCATCAAGGTTTCCAACGTTCGCAAGTTGTGCGGCAAACGGCCGAGAATTTGATGTTTTTCAAGCTGGTCGGTCACAGAGACCTGCACGGTGCGGTCGAACGGCAGCTCGCCGTCATGCACGCGACGCAACACTTTGACGGCCGTCTGCATGACATAGTCGCATTCCAACACCTTATGACGGAACCGGGCTCGCGTGCGCTCGATCTGCTTGGCCAGAGCGACTTCCTCTTGACGCGTCAACAGCGGAATCTCGCCCATCTGGGTCAAATACATCCGCACCGGATCGTCCGACCAAGAGTCGTCGTCGACGTCGGCCAAGAGATCTTCGGCGCCCAAGTCCAACTCGGGATCGTGCTCTTCGTCATCGTCCAAAACCGCCCGATCCAAATCGTCCTCGGTGCCCAACGTGTCGACCGGATCTTCCGGCAGATCCAACGTATCTTCGGTCCGAGAGATCGGCTCGTCCTCCAAACCGTCCAACAATGCGTCGTACAAAGTGCCTCTCCTCAACTGGGGGCTAACCCGCCTGTCGTGTGTATTATTTCCTCGTCGGAGAACCCAACACGGACTAGTTCAGTCGTGATAGCTTCTCGGCACTTGATTCCAAAGTCACAACGCGCATCAACACATCCTGCTCATTGAAAGAGCGGAAACATCCTCGAATTGGAACCAGCGCAAAACCTCCCAATACGAAACCACAACAACCCACGTAAGGTTTATTATCCTACCGAAGACGATCAAAAGCCAAAAAATTCTACCACCGAATTTTCATCGCGCCGCCGCGATCCATCATTTGGCAAAGGATTCGGCTTGCGGTGAGAATTCATGCGCGTTTCAAGAACCCTAATCGCTCCAAAATCCCAAAGGCGGTCCGTGACGAGACCGTCGTTTTGCATCGCAGCTCCGTCCGCGCGACGCAAAACCGATTCTGGCACGTCGACAGGGCATCAATGCATCCGATGGTCAACCCCGGTTTCCAAGTCGTGGAAACAACGAAGATCCACCTTGCGCCCGCAGGCCGTTTGATGCGCAGACTGTCACCCCCCGCGCCACTCTATCCATTGTAATTGTTTCAATCCGACCGTCCAGTATTTTTTTGGCCAAACCGCATGTTCCTTTTTCAACCACGAAAAGCGATATGAGAGAAATGTTAAAATGGGTAGTCTTGTGAAGATGGGGCGGTTTTTGGCGTGCCAGCTCGCACGAAAGTGAAATCCACAGTACACTGTACGGGCAGACGGTGGTTCGGACGTCCGTACGCAGGGCTGTCGAAGTAGGCCGTGCTGCGTGCTTTTTTGGATGGGGAGCCTGTTGGTGAGCGCGAAAAAATACCTGCTGCCGTGTTCCTGTGGTCGACACATTTCGGTCGAACCCCGTCAGGCCGGCGAACCGATTCTTTGCGAGTGCGGCGCTTCGTTGGTTGTACCGACGTTATTAGACATGCGGATGTTGGAGCCGGCGCCGGAGCCGACGGGACCGAGCTCCGTGAAAGACGTTTGGGGGCCGTCCCAACAAGTGCGGCTTGCGGGACTGGTGGTGTTGGCGTTGTCGCTGATCGGCGGTGCGTTGCTCTACAAGTTTTGGCCCGCCTCACCAACCATTGACGCAACGTTCATTCAAGAGACCGCCAGCCGATTTACGCCCGTTCAAACTTGGGACGTGTGGCGACAGACGACGGACCAAGGTCTTGATCGTCGTACGGATCAAGGTTACGAAGAGTCCGTGTCGATCTTTCGATTTCTGTTGGCGTCGGTCGGGATTCTCTTCTTGGTCGGCGCGAGCTTGGCCGCTGTCGGAACGTGGCTTCGGATGAAGCGGCGTTAAGGCTCAGCAAACGGAAAGACCGCACGACCGCTATTTTTCAGACGAACTTTTCTTCCAAGTGTCCGTTCGGAAGGGCGAGGCCGGTAGACCTTCTTTATTGGCCAAATTGGGCGACGCGGTGTCTCGCCAAGCGAATCGGACGGCAGCCGGTTGGGCGACACGATCGCTGTGAACGACGATCGTGTCACCATCGATCACGGCCGTGGCCGGTTCAAAATGTTGATTATCGCCGGCAATGGTGAACTCGGTCAGCGGTTTGTCGTCTTGGGCGATCAGGCCGCCGCCGATGTGATCGAATTGCAGACGAATCTTGTCGCCTTCGACCGCCATCGACTTGTAAAGCGGACCCGAGTAGATTTGCGGGCGATCGTAGACCTTGGCCAGCGCCCAAAGCGCCAACCGACGACCGACCTCTTGTTTGTTTTTCGGGTGGATGTTGGCGACGTCGCCGATATCCACGGTGACGACCATGCCCGTATTTGGCGAGTTTTGGAGCGTCATCGTTTGAGCTTCCCAAAGCTTGGCGCAATCGGCCGGATCGTGGTTTTTGTAGCGGTACGGAGCGATCTGGACGAATCCGAACGGAAAATCGCCCTGCCCCCACTCCTCACGCCACTGGCGAATCAGCAGCGGAAACAAATGGCGGTACTGGTCGGGCCGTCCAATGTTGGCCTCGCCCTGGTACCAGATCACGCCGCGGATGGTGAACGGTTTCAGCGGCAGCAACATGCCGTTGTAGCAATTGGCCGGCCGTGCATTGCCGGTTCGCGGATCGTTGGGCTTCGGGGGAGCTTTCGGCGGGGTTTTGTCGGACGCCTTGGCCTCGGCGACTTGACGTTGCCATTGAGCTTTCTTATCTTGCCATTCCTTTTCGGCCTTTTGGGGATCGTAGGATTTCACCACTTCGTCCCACTTGGTCAGCATCTCGCGGTATTCAGGGTCCGCTTCCAACGCCGATCGGTTGATCCAGCTTTCACACGTCGATCCGCTCCACGAGCAGTCGATCAGTCCGACGGGCACTTTCAACGCTTGATAAATCGCGCGGCCGAAGAAATAACCGGTGGCCGAGAACTTGCCGACCGTTTGCGGGCTGCACGCGACCCACGCCCCGGCAAAATTGCTCTGCGGCTCTTGCGTGCCGACGTTTGGCACGCTAATCAATCGGATCTGCGGAAACTGCGCGGCGGCGATTTCCTTTTTGCCGTTTTCCGACGCGATGACTCCTCTTCGCATGTTCGACTGGCCCGAGCAGAGCCAAACCTCGCCGACCAAAACGTCCTTGTACGTGATCGAATCGCCAGCCGAAGTTTTGACGGTCATTTCGAGCGGCTTGTCGCTGGCTTCCAGTTTGGCGAGTGTGATGCTCCAATGTCCGTTGTCGTCGATCTCGGTCTTGACGTTCTGGCCGGCGATGGAAACCGTCACTTCATCGCCCGTGTTGCCCGAACCCCATACGACCACGGGTCGGTCCCGCTGCAAAACCATATGGTCGCCGAAGATCGCCGGCAGCTCCAATCCGGTTTGCGCAAAAACGGTTCCGCCAAGTACGAGCAAGAAACAAACCAAAGTCAGCAACCAGGTTCGACGAGGCATGACAGGCTCCTTCAAATCTGCAATCAAGCGAGGAATGGCATTCAAAGCGGCTGGAGGGATCGACACAGAACGATAAACCATTAAATCATAGAACAACGGTCACCGCAACCATGCCACAAAAACGTGGGCGCCTGCCGATTGCGCGTTTTGGAGAGGGTCAAGATGTTTTTGGCGACGTCTGATTGAATCGTCTCGACACCAGCACAAAGGCCAGGGTCACGGGAATCATCAGCGCGGCGAACAGGGCAAAATAGGGACCGGGTTTCAGCGTTACGCCAAGCCATGCGATTTCGCGCCCGTAAAGCGGCGTGATGAAACTGTTCAAAATATTGCCAAAAAAAACCGTCAGCAGCTAGCAGGCCGTCACGAAACTTTTCATGGTGGCCGGGGCCGCCGAAAACGCCAATTCCAGACCCACCACGGAAATACAGATCTCGGCCGTCGTGATCAACAAATACGCGACGGCCTCCCAGAGCACCGACACGCGGCCTAATTCCGCCGAACGGTAGCCGGCCACCGACATGATGCCCATCGTAATCGCCGTCAACACAAACCCGATCAGCATCTTGTCCGTCGGGCGAAGTCGAAGGCCCAGATCGGCCAACAGATGCCAAAGCACGGTGATCGGCGGCAGCAGAATCAAAATCAAAATCGGATTGAGCCCCTGAAGCTGATCGGGCGTCAGCGTGAAGCCGAACAAATGCAGATCCAGGCAATCGCGTGCAAACAGCGTCCACGTGCTGGCCGATTGATCGAAAATGCTCCAAAAGAAGGTGACGACGACGAACAGCCCGAAAATCCGACGCAGCACCACGCGGCGTTCGTAACGCTCGTCCGACGAAAGCGTGCGGCGTTGGATCGTTTCGACCGCGTAAAACGGTTTGCCGGCGGCGAAAAACAACAGGGCCAACGCCATCAAACCCGCTGCGGAGAGAAACGCGACCGGATAGCCGAAATGGCTGCGCAACGCCGGCAACGCAAACGACGAGATGGCGGCCCCAATGTTGATCGAACCGTAAAACATGGCAAAGGCGTCGCTCCGCAGTTTTTCTTGGCCGGGCCGCTGTTGATCGTAGGTCAGGCCCATCAGCGTCGAAATGTTCGGCTTGATCACGCCGCTGCCCATGGCCAGCAGAGCCAACGAGCCGAACAAAAACCAACGGTTTTCGACGCCGATTACGGCTTGGCCGACGATGTACGGGATCGAGAACAGAACGATCGTGCGGTATTTGCCCAAAAAGTTGTCGGCCACGTAACCGCCCACCAGCGGCAGCACGTAGCAACCGGCGATAAACAGCGACATGATCCGGTTCGCGTCGCCATCGAGAAAACCGAGCCGTTCGGTCATGTACAACAACAGGATCGCCCGCATCCCGCAGTACGAGCATCGTTCCGCGAATTCGCCCCAAAAAAAGAACCAAAAACCCAACGGATGATCGAACACCGAAGAACGTTTTTTCTTGTCCATCATGGGAGTTTTTCCACGGAGTGAAAACGAACGGCGGGATGTCACGGCCTCAAATCCTCTGCGAGCGCCTTCGGGCTGAGCGGCTGCCCGGTCGCCTGTCGAGTCAATTCGTCCCATCGCAGCGTTCGGCCGGGCTCGAACACCTTGCGTTTCAAGAACTCGCCGGCCTTGGGATTGCCGACGTAGCTGGCTCCGTTCGGCGAAACGCCCGGCAGCACCTCGCGCACCAGCGCGTGATGCACCTGCGAGGCGAACATTTCACCGAGCAGATAGTTGTGATAATAAATCGGTGCGCCGACCAAGTGATATTTTGCCGCGAAGTCGGGCTGCTCGCGGTCGTCCGGCGCCCGGACGTTTTGATACTTTTCCGACAAATCCCACCACAACCGGCTCAGTTCCCGCTCGGGATCCGTCATCCGATCGGCCGATTCGTACAGCGTCATCTCGAAGCGGAACATCAATTGGCAAAACCGCGAAAACACCAGCAAGCGATCGCGTTGCAGACGGGCCGCCGCCTCGCGGAATGGTTTGGGATCGGGGATTTTCGCGCCCATCGCGGTGAGCCACGCCTCGTTGCGCGCGAATCGCTCGAACATCATCGCGATGCCTTCGGTGCAGAGCGGATGCGCGTCGGTTCGCAGCGCGTAGGGCAACTGCGGCGACACGTTGAGGCTGTAGACCCCGTGGCCCAACTCGTGCAGCGTCGTGGCCGTCCATTCCCAGCCGGGCACGATGTTTTCCAACACCCGCACGTCGCCCCGGCGGTCGATGTCGATGCAGAAAGCGTGCGGATTTTTGCCCGGCTGTTCGTAAAAACTGCTGCGACGCAAAATGTCGTCGACCGGCAACCCGATGCCCGCGTAAAACGTCCGACACGTTGCGACCGGATCCAGCGGCGTGTAGATCGACTCGGGCAGCGAGCCCAGCACGGCGGGGGCCTCTTGGAAGAACGGGTCGTGGTAGTGCCAAGGGCGAAGCTCCGCAACGGAAACGCCATAGCGGCGCGACAACGCGGCGTCGATCTCGCCCTTGGCCTTCAAAAACGGCTCGCGCGTCAACCGATCCAACTCGTCAAACATTTTGAGAAGCTGTTTGGGATCTTGTTCGTTGCAGTGGAGCCGCAGAGCGAAAAAATTGTCGAAGCCGAGTTTTCGCGCGGCTTGATTGCGCAGTCGGACCAACTCGATCAAGTCGCCGAACAACGCCCGCCCGACCTGTTTGCCCGCCATCCACGCCGCCTTGCGTTGGACCGAATCCGTTGAATTGCGCAGAATGGTGCGGAGATCGTTGTCGGTTCTTGGCTTACCGTCCAGCGTGGGTCGGAACACGTTGAACGTCCGCTCCGCCGCGTTCGATCGGAGGGACATTTTTTTCAACAACTCAGGGTCCACCTGCTTTTCTAGACAGCCGAGGTAAAGCACCTCGATCTGCCGAGCCAGTTGCGGGTCGGCGACGCCGGCTTGACGGACCGCCTTCAGCTCGGCGAACCGTTGCGGATCGGCCAACAGCAAATCGAGCCGCTCCTCGGCCGCTTGCTTTTTCTGAAAATCCGCCTCCTTGCCGGTCAGGTTGGCGGTCCAATAGAGTCGGGCCGCCTCGATTTCCGCCGGTCGGACCGTGGTTTCGTAATACTCGACGAACTGCCGGGCCCGAGCGTCAGACGCCCTGCCCTCGCTGGACCATGCCCCAATGGCCGTGAGCGCGACGGCCAGAGTTCCCGCCATCTGGAAGAAAGACATCCGAGCGACCTCCCAAGCAAGATTTTGCGCGGTTGCGTTTCGCAAAATGGCTATGCTACGGGAGAGATCGCCCCGGTGCAAGTGTCGCGTCGATCAATTGGGACGATAGGCCGATTGTCGATTCTTGCGGCGAACCAGCTCGTTGGCGTAATGCCGGCCGAGCTGATCGGCATGCTGTTGGGCCCAGTCGATCAGCGAAGTAACGCCGGTGGGCGAGCCGTCGACGTCCAGCAGATTGGACATCAGCCCCGTGATTTCGTCCCGCGTCACCACGACGTCGCCCATCCAACGGCCCAACATCCATGCGGCGGTCCACCCGAACCACGGTGGCACGCTCACCATCGGACGCCCGTGGCCAATGGCCCGCGCAATGGTTCGGACGAGTTCACGATAAGTAAAGCGATCGGGCCCCACGGCGTTGAGCGTCACGTTGTCGCGGAGCCGACCCTGTTCGACGGCCAGCGAGGCCAGATCGTCGACATGGATCGGACGCACGCGATAGCGGCCGTCGCCAAAAATGCCGAACACCGGCAAGTGCCGCAGCATCCACGCGATGTTGTTGACCAGCACGTCGGCCTCGCCAAACAGGACGGCGGGTCGCAGGATCGCGTAGGAAACGCCGGATGCGATCAACGCCTTTTCCAGAATCGCCTTGTTCCGAAAATACGGCAGCGGCGAGTCTTCGGACGGGTTGGTGATGCTGATGTGAACGATGCGTTGAACGCCTGCCCGACGCGCCGCCTCGAACAACACGCGCGTGTTTTGAACCGGGTCGGCTTGTTGGAATGATCTGTGGTTGAATCGAACCCAATAGGTGTTGTACAGCGTTTCGACGCCGCGCAATTGATCGGCCAGCGCGTCGGGTGCGTCGAAATGAAACGGCATCGCCCGCACGCGATCTCCGAAGGGATTGGCCCGGTGCGGCGAGTTGGTCAACGTGACGACGGTTCGTCCGCGGTCGAGAAGCTGTCGAGCGATGGATTGGCCCGAGTAACCGAACGCTCCGGTCACGGCGTCGACGGCGTTTTCGGACATGGTTCTGGCCTCTGAGGCGATTGCGGCTCCCGGCAACGGCTCAACATTCCACAGGCGGCGTGGATGTCGCGGCCGCCGCTGTAACGACGGGCCACCGGTTGGCCGAGTTCCGCACTCAAGGCGTCGCGGAACGTAGCGAGCTCTTCGGTCGACGGCGGCTTCCAACGGCCGGTCGGGTCGTTGATGTCAATCAAGTCTAGCTTGATCGGTAGCCCGCGGGCAAGCGAGGCTAGTTGGCGGGCGTCTTCCGGACAGGTGTTTAGGCCGGAAATCATTGTCCACGCCAGGATGACCCGCCGTCCGGTGGCTGCGTGATATTCTCGCAAGGCATCGAAAAGTTCGGCCGTCGGGTATTGTTTTTCGACCGGCATCCAGCGGCGCCGCAACTCCGGATCGGCCGTGTTCAATGAAACAACAAGCCGATAGGGTTTTTGAAGGGCGATGAAACGTCGGATGCCCGGGGTGACGCCGGCCGTCGAAATCGTGATTGCTTTGCCGGCGATGGCCAGTCCGTAAGAGGCGGTCATCAATCGTGCGGCCTGCGCGACGGCGTCGAAGTTGAGCATCGGCTCGCCCATGCCCATAAAAACGACCCCTCGCACCGGATGTTCCGAGTCGGCTTGGACTTGAATCACTTGATCGAGGATCTCCCACGGCGCCAGATTGCGCCGAAAACCCATCCGTCCGGTGGCGCAAAACCGGCAGCCCAGCGAACAGCCGACCTGCGAGCTGACGCAGACCACATATTTCGGATCCTCCGGCCGATGCAACAGCGGGATGCGCACGGTCTCGAAGGCGTCCTCCTCCGCGCCGCGAAACAGATACTTGGCAAAATTGTCCTGCGGAGAAACTTTTCGATCGAGCAACGTCAACCTAGGGATGACGGTGCAACGTCGCACCCGTTCGATCATTGCGGCCGGCAGCCCGTCGGCCTGCGGCGTCGGCCACTGCTGGCGTCGCACGGCGGCGGCGTGGATTTGCCGGGCCTGCCGCAACGTGACGCCCAGCGGCTCGAGCTGCTCGCACAATTGCTCGGCGTCAAAATTTTTGAGAAGGATTGGAGCGGTTTCGAGAATTTCCAAGATGGCGAGGCGGCCCCGATGGGGCACGACCGAAAGGGTTAGGCCATCATGGCGCGCCGGTCGACGAATGTCAACGAGAGCCCCCCCTTGTAAATTGCGCGGACGGCATGCTAACATTAGGAAATTTTATACAGCACGTGCTTCCCCCATTGGTTGGGAATTTTTTCGTGGGGGCTCGCTTCATCGCATTTTTTAGGGAAACCTACGCTGTGCCACGCCGCAACGACCTCAAAAAAATCCTGCTGATCGGTTCCGGACCCATTATCATCGGTCAAGCTTGCGAGTTCGACTATTCCGGCACGCAGGCGTGCAAGGCGTTGCGCGAGGAAGGCTACGAGGTGGTGCTGGTCAATTCCAATCCGGCCACGATCATGACCGATCCGGAAATGGCCGATCGGACGTACATCGAGCCGTTGACGTGGGAGATGGTCGAGAAGGTGATCGCCAAGGAGCGGCCCGATGCGCTGCTGCCGACGCTCGGCGGCCAGACGGGCTTGAATCTGGCGATGGACCTGCATCATCACGGCGTGCTCGAAAAGTACCACGTCGAAATGATCGGCGCCAACGCGGCGGTGATCGAAAAGGCCGAGGCCCGCGATCATTTCAAGACGGCCATGGAGCGGATTGGCCTGGAAGTGCCGCGCGGTCGGACGGTTTACACGTTGGACGAGGCGCGTCAAGCCGTCCAAGAAATCGGACTGCCATGCGTCGTGCGGCCGAGCTTCACGTTGGGCGGCACCGGTTCGAGCATCGCCTACAATCGCAGCACGTTCGACGAGTTGGTCCAGCACGGGCTCGATCTGTCGCCCATCCATCAAGTGCTCTTGGAAGAGTCGGTCATCGGCTGGAAAGAGTTCGAGATGGAAGTGATGCGCGACAAGGACGACAACTGCGTCATTATCTGCTCGATCGAAAATTTCGACCCGATGGGCGTGCACACCGGCGACTCGATCACCGTGGCCCCGGCCCAAACGCTGACCGACAAGGAATACCAGCGGATGCGCGACGCCTCGATCGCCGTGATGCGCGAGATCGGCGTCGAGACGGGCGGATCGAACATCCAGTTCGCCATCAACCCGAAGGACGGGCGGATGGTCGTCATCGAAATGAATCCGCGAGTGAGCCGTTCCAGCGCGCTGGCGTCGAAGGCCACGGGCTTCCCGATCGCCAAAATCGCCGCCAAGCTGGCCATCGGCTATCGGCTGCACGAGTTGCCCAACGACATCACTCGCGAAACGAAGGCGTGTTTCGAGCCGACGATCGACTACGTCGTGACGAAGGTGCCGCGGTTCGCGTTTGAAAAATTCCCCGAGGCCAATCCCGAGCTGACCACGCAGATGAAAAGCGTCGGCGAGACGATGGCCATCGGGCGCACGTTCAAAGAGTCGTTCCAAAAAGCCCTGCGCGGCCTGGAGGTGGGCAGTTTCGGGTTCGGTTGCGACGGCAAAGATCTTTGGGGCACGCCCGAGCAACCGTCGCTCGAAGAGGTTCGCTCGAAGTTGGTCACGCCCGGCGACAAACGCGTGTGGTGTCTCCGCTACGCGATCAAGTATGGCATGACGCTCGACGAAATTCATGAGTTGACGGCCATCGACCCGTGGTTTTTGGAGAATCTGTTCGAGATCGTCGAGATGGAGGATCGTCTGCGGGGGCTCGGCGGAATGGCCGCGTGCGACGACGCTACGTTTCGACGGGCCAAGCAGTTCGGCTTCTCCGATCGCCAGTTGGCAACGATTTGGGGCGCGACCGAGATGGACGTCCGCCAGGATCGCATGCGGCGCGGCATCGCGGCCGTGTTCAAGTCGGTCGACACCTGCGCGGCCGAGTTCGAGGCCTACACGCCCTACTACTATTCGACCTACGAGGACGAAGACGAGACGCCGCCCAAGAAACCGGGCAAGCGGCGCGTCATCATTCTCGGCGGCGGACCGAACCGCATCGGGCAAGGCATCGAGTTCGACTACTGTTGCTGCCACGCCAGCTTTGCGCTGCGGGAGCTTGGCATCGAGTCGATCATGGTCAACAGCAATCCGGAGACGGTGTCGACCGATTACGACACCTCCGACATGCTGTTCTTCGAGCCGCTGACGACCGAGGACGTGTTGAACATCTGCGACCGCGTGAAGCCGGACGGCGTCATCGTGCAGTTCGGCGGTCAGACGCCGCTCAATTTGGCTCGAGCGCTGAGCAATGCCGGCGTGCCGATCATCGGGACGAGCGTCGACACGATCGAAGACGCCGAGGACCGCGAGAAGTTTTCCAACGTGCTGCGGCGGTTGAATCTGAAGCAGCCGGCCAACGGCATCGCCCGCACGATGGCCCAGGCCCGCAACGCGGCCCAGCAGATCGGCTTCCCCGTGTTGGTGCGGCCCAGTTTCGTGTTGGGTGGCCGGGCGATGGAAATCTGCTACGACATGATTCAGTTCGAGCGGTTCGTGGCCGAGGCGTTCATCGTCTCGCAGGGCCAGCCGGTGTTGATCGATCGGTTTTTGGAGGACGCGACCGAGGTGGATGTGGACGCCATCGCCGACGGCAAGCAAGTGATCGTGGCCGGCATCATGGAGCACATCGAGGAGGCCGGCGTGCACTCGGGCGATTCGGCCTGTGCGATTCCGCCGTACAGTCTGCCGAAGGCCGTGATCGATGAGATCCGCGAATCGACCGAGGCGCTGGCCCGCCGCTTGAAGGTCAAGGGCTTGATGAACATCCAGTACGCCGTGAAACGTGAAGACGGTCGGGCGAATGTATACGTGTTGGAGGTGAATCCGCGAGCCAGCCGAACGGTGCCGTTCGTGTCGAAAGCCACGGGCATGCCGTTGGCCAAGGCCGCCGCCAAGGTGATGGTCGGCGTCTCGCTGGCCGAGCAGGGCTATACGAAAGCGCCCGTGCCGAAGCAGTTTTCGGTCAAAGAGGCCGTCTTTCCGTTCGTCAAGTTCTCGGGCGTCGACATCGTGCTTGGGCCCGAGATGAAATCGACCGGCGAGGTGATGGGCATCAGCGAGCATTTTCCGATCGCATTCGCCAAAAGTCAGCTTGCGGCTGGCACGCTGTTGCCTCAAAGCGGCAAGGTGTTCATCAGCGTCACCAACCGCGCGAAGGAACACGTCGCCCAGTTGGCCCGGCGTTTGGAGGCGATGGGCTTCGAGTTACTGGCCACCAAAGGCACGGCGCAGCGTTTGGAGGAGGCTGGCGTTTGCGTCCAGTCGCTCAAGAAATTGCAGGAAGGCCATCCAAACGTGCTCGACTACATGATCGACGGCAATCTGCAACTGGTCGTCAACACTCCGAGCGGCAAAGGCGCTCGAACGGACGAAGGCCGGATTCGCGCGGCGGCCGTTTTGCACGGCGTTTCGTGCATTACGACGCTGCAGGCCGCCGACGCCGCGGTCGGCGCGATGGAGGCTCTGCGCAACGAAGCGATGACTGTGCAGGCCGTGCAGGACCGCTTCCCACATGCCGAGCGAAAAACGGCGGTTAAAAGTTAGTTGGGCACGTGGTTGACGGCCTGGCCGAACGGCCGGCTATGCTCGCGCATGTCGCCCAAGCGTCGCTGCATCCACTGTTGCTTGGCCACCACGGCTCGAATCAATCGCTTGTCGCCGGGGCGCAGTTTCGCCGTGTTCAAATAGGTCCGCATGAACGCCAATCGGTGCGTGCAGCTAATTAACTCCGGCGGCACGGACCAGGCCAACTGGGCGAGGTCTTTGACGATCCAGTGACGCCGCCACCGCTTGCGGTGCTGCACTCGTTGCAGGTCGATCAACCGCAATTCAAATTCGCCGGGCGGCGACTCGCGAACGAAGAAATGGCCCGCGTAAAAGTCACGGTGATTGAATCCGGCATCGTGAAAGGTGCGAGCCAACCGGGCGGTGCGACGGATCAGATCGTCCAGCGTGCGATCTCGGCCCACAGTCACTTCACACGGCCGCTGGGCGAACCGTTCGGGCAGAAAGAACTGCAACTCGAAAAAACCGCTCAGCTCCTCGGTGATCAAAAACGATTCGACCAGGCCGTCGTCGCGGAACCGTTCGCCAAACGCCATGACTCGCATGTTCGGGACGCCGACCTCGCGCAGTCGGAGCGTGTTTTCCGCCTCGACGCGCGCGGCCGTTTTGGTTCGATGTCGCTGTTTCAGCCGGACGTGATGTTTTTTGAGATAAACGCGACGATGACCGCCCTCGCCGTCGGGCAGATCGAATCGCCAATTCTCTCGATCGGGCATCGATCGCCAGCAAAAGCCATCCGTGGCGGCCATCACTCGATCGAAACGGTCCCAGCCGGCCTGTTGCAACAACGGCAGAAACTCGGGGTCGATCCAAAACGTCTCTTGAGCAATGGCGGACATAATCATCAATCAATTGGCGTTATTTTATTGTTTCTTCGAGCAACTGCACGACCGCCGTGAAAACCGTCTCGACGGAGAGATCTTGCATGCAGCGATGATGTCCGAGCGGGCAGGTTCGCCGATGGCAGCCGATGCAGTCCAGGTCGAGCGTCAAGTGGATCGCCCGCTGCGTCGGATTTTCGCTCCAGATGGGCAGCATCGGGCCGAACAAAGTCACCAGCGGCAAACCAAACGCGGCGGCCATGTGACGCGGCCCGCTGTCGGTCGAAACCATCAAGCGACAGCGACGCATGCACGCCTTGGTCGTGCCGAAATCCATCGGCTGGTCGGCCATCGAACGAACTCGACTCCGACCGGACAACTCGACGATGCGTCGGGCGATGTCGCGTTCTTTCGGACCGCAAAACGCCAGTACCTCGTGGTCCAGTTCGTCGACGATGCGTCGAGCCAGAGCCGCGAAATGCTCGATCGGCCAAAGTTTCGAGCCACCGTACGCTCCGCTCGAGTTCAAAGCGATGATTGGACGACTTGTCTGCAACCCGAGCCGTTCAAAAACCGCGTCGGCCGAACGCTCATCGGCCTCGACGGTGGCGAGCTCCAATCGCGGGGATTCAGGCGGGCAATCCAACGCCCGGGCGATCTCCAAATACGAATCGACCATCGGCTGCGCAATCAGCCGACGACCGATTTTGGGCGGAAAGAGCTTGCCGGTCAGCAGCGGTCCTCGCCCGTAACGAACGTATCCGACGCGCTGATCGGCCCGACCCAGCCACGCCACGACCGCCACACGCAAGGAATTGGGCAACAGGATGGCCAGATCGAACCGTTCGTGGCGCATTCGTTGCGCCACGGACCAGGCGTGTTGCGAACGATCCTTCGATCGAGGGTCGAAAAACCATTGCTCGTCGAGCCAATCGGTCCCGCGCAGCACGTCGGCCAGATAAGGTCGAAGCAGGCCTACGATTTTCGTCGTTCGTCCAAAATGGTTTCGCACCGCGCGGAGCGTGGGCGTGGCCATCACGAGATCGCCCAACCAATTCGGTAAAAAAACGGCGATGTTCATCACAAATTAGAATAACGATTCGCCAACAGCTTGTGTAGGCGACCTTCGAACTCATCGCGGCCGGCAAGAAAGTCCAGCTCGATCTCGACGGCCCAGAGCGGGCAATTGCCCAAACGCTCGGTGGTCAGCTTGGCCAGATCCTTGCCGGTGCAAAGAACCGCCTCGGCGCCCAAGGTCGACGCCCATGCGGCAAGCCGATCGAGCTGGGCCGACTCGAACCGGTGGTGATCGGGAAACTCGCAAAACCCGACCAATCGGCCGCCGAGCGACTCCACCGTGCGGCGAAATCCGGCGGGATTGCCGATGCCGCAAAAGGCCGCGATCGGCCGATCACGTAGAATTTCCAACGTTGATTCGCACCCCAGAGCGGATCGAAGCCGCTGCGGCCGATGGGCCAGTTCGACGCGGATGGCCTGCGGGGCGTAGCGTTCGACCGTGCGCCAAATCGTCTCACGTTCGGACGGCGTGACCAGATCGGCGCGAGAAATCGCCACGACGTCCGCCCGACGCAATCCGTCGAGCGATTCGCGCAACATCCCGCGCGGAAAAAGGTGTTGAAAACCAAAAGGCTCAAGGGCGTCCAATAAAACGATGTCCAAATGGCGGGCGATTCGTCGATGCTGGAACCCGTCGTCCAAAACAATTGCGTCGACGCCGAACTCCGCGATCGCCCGGCGCGCGGCGGCGACGCGGTCTGGATTTTGCAGGTGTGGCACGTTGGGCAGCAGACGTTTCAGTTCGACGGCCTCGTCATTTGGTTGGCCGGGTTTTGATCCGTAGCCGCGACTGATCACGGCCGGCTGCATGCCCTGGGCGAGAAACCAGCGGGCCAGCCAGCCGACCAGCGGCGTTTTGCCGGTGCCGCCTAGCGTGATGTTGCCGACGCTCACGACCGGCATATCGATGCGATAGACGCGCGCCGCGCCGCGGTCGTAGCGGCGGTTGCGCCATTGGATGACCGCTGCGTACGGCCAAGCAAAGACGTGGAGCAAACCACGCAACAGGCTGGCCGAAAGGCCGTGACGCCGCCCGCTCTGTAGATTGCGAAAAGCCGCCGGGTCGAACAAGTTTTTTCGCTCCCTCCCGAATCGGGACCGGTCGGCGACCTATCCCGCGAGTGATTTCGATGGTTCGTGGCGCATAGTATAATGACAGCATGAGGTTTCCGCCAGCAAGATTGGTTTTGGGTGCTTTTGCGGTTTTCTGGGCGTTGGGACCGGCATTGGGCGGCGAACGGCCGGACACGGTGTTCGACGAGGCGAGGCAAGCCGTTTTGAGGGGCGATTTTGACGCCGCCATCGCTCGGCTCAATCCGGCGATTGCGGCGTGGCCGCACGAGGCGAGACTACGCGGACTGCGAGGAGCCGCATGGATCGGCAAACGACAATACGCCAAGGGCCGTGCCGATCTGGAAGCGGCGATGGCCTCGCATCCGGGAGATGTCTCGCAAAAGTCGCCGCCGCCGCGATGGCCGCTTTCCCCGTCGCTGTTGCGTCATGGGCGCCGGCAGGTGCGGTTGATGTTGCGCGATCGGCCGTCAATGGCCGAATACGGTGAGTCAGCCCAATTTTTGCGCACGTGGGCCGTCCGAAAGTTCGCCGGCGAAGAACTCGGCTCGCCGATCGATTGGGATCCCAGTTTGCCGTTGTACTCCGACGCCGAGCACGTCGCTCCGTCGGACGGCGAGCACGCGGCGATTCAGGTGGGGCCGTTTTACACCGAAGGCGAGAAGCAAGGCCGCGCCCGATCGTTCGAGGAGCTTTGGGCCGGCGCGGTCTTTGAATTGCACAACGTCACGTTCGCTCCGGAGTTCGTCCGATTGAACGAAGAAGCCGACCGTGGAACGATTTCCAAGCGGGCGTTCGTACGCGAGATCGTCAAACGGGAGCTGCTGGCCGCCCAGCGCACGCGAGCATTTTACGTGCGACAATTCCTGCCTTGGGCGGAATCGCAAAAAGTGCCGAGCGATTCGACCTTGTGGTTTTGCGATTGGTGGGACACGCCCGAGACGGCGATGCGCGGGTTTGGCGACAAATCGGTCTATCCGTGGCGGCCCTATGCCCGTGTGTACGATTGGAACACGGTGTTTCGCCATTGGCGAGAAGGTCATCGAGCCTGGGCGTTGCGGCTTTTAGAGCGGATGCGGGGTGAACAGGGATTCGAGGACGATCGTGAGAATGTAGAGTTTTGGATCCAGCGGGCGCACAGGGACGGCCAATAGGCCATCGCTTCTCTCCCACGCCGAAGATGTTTCCGGCGGTTACAGTTCGACCGTCTGTCGATATTCAGGCACCAACACGTTCCAGCCTAACTGCTGACGGACCGATTGGGCCAGCGATTGGGCGGCCTCAGGCTCGCCGTGCGTGACGAACAGGGTTTTGGGCGGCTTTTGGAAATGACCGAGCCAACTCAAAAGACCCTCGCGGTCGGCATGGCCGGAGATGCCTTGGATTTGCGACACTTGGGCGCGGACCTCGCGCAAAATGCCGTGAATTCGGACCTCGGGATTGCCGTCGAGAATCTGCCGGCCCAACGTGCCTTGAGCCTGATAGCCGACGAAAAGGATCGTACACGCGGGGTCGCCAATGTGTTGGGCCAGATGGTGTTTGATGCGCCCGGCCGTGCACATGCCCGAAGTGGACATAATGATCGCCGGACCTTTCAGGTCGTTTAAGGATTTCGACTCCTCCACGCCGCGGACGACGCGGAGCGACGGAAACTTCAGAAACGAGTCGCCGGCGGCCACGATCTCCTCGGCGTCGGCGTCGAAACACTCGCGATGATGCCGAAACACCTCGGTGACGTCGGCGGCCATCGGGCTGTCCAAAAAGATCGGCACTTCCTCGATGTGTTGCGAATCCAAAAGCCGCTTTAAATGGTAGATTAGCTCCTGCGCCCGCTCGATGGCGAAAATCGGAATGATCACTTTGCCGCCGACGGCGATCGTGCGGTTGATGACCGTTTCGAGTTGCGCCTCAACCGGACCATGATGGTTTTCGTGCGTGCGGTCGCCGTAGGTGGATTCCGTTACGATGTAGTCGGCTTCGGTCAAAACGGCCGGGTTGCGGACGATCGGCTTGCCCGGCTGGCCCAGGTCGCCGGTGAAAATCAACCGCCGCGGTTGGCCGTGATCGTTGCCCCGCAGTTCGATGATCGCGGAACCCAAAATGTGGCCGGCGTCGTGAAACACGGCGTGAACATGATCGTTGATTCGGATTGGCTCGTCGTAAGGGACCGCTTGTAGCCGCGCGATCGTGCGATCGACGTCATGCATGGTGAAAAGCGGCGTCGGCGGATACGTTCCGCGACGACCTTCTTTGCGATGCCGTTTCTTTTTGAACGCGGCGTCTTCCGCTTGAATCTCGGCAGCGTCGCGCAACACGAGTTCAACCAAATCGGCCGAGGCGAAGGTGGTCAAAATGGGTCCGCGAAACCCCTCTCGCACCAGTTTCGGCGCCAGTCCGCAGTGATCCACGTGCGCATGGGTCAGAAGAATGGCGTCGAGCTGCCGAAGCGGCAGGGGACTTTTGTCCCAGTTGCGGGCCAAAAACGCGCGCTCTTGATGCATGCCGCAGTCGACGAGCAGTTGGGCGCCGTCGGCCTCAAGGTAATATTGCGAGCCGGTCACTTGGCCGGCGCCGCCCAGGAATTGCAGCTTCACGATGCCGTCCTCTCGGTTGCGCCCCAGCATCTTTCAGTTTACGGCGTAGACATCATAAAGCCAAGGCTTTTTCTTTGCAAATTGGTTTGAAACTCGCAAAAAAATGTCTGGCCCTTATGGTTTTGAGCCGGTCAATTCGTCCACCAACGGTCCGGCCCGATAGATATTTCGCAAGGCTTCGAGAATTGCGCTGCCGTGGACGGCCGTGGCACGCCCGACTTGGTCGGTGTACTCGTAGTCCCAAACCAGCGAAGCTAAATTGCCGTCGAAAATGATGCCGACCAACTGGCCGTCGCGATTGACCACCGGACTGCCCGAGTTGCCGCCGATGATGTCGGCCGTGCAGACAAAATTCATCGGCGTGGCCAGGTTGAGTGATCCCTTGCGATCGAGCCAACTTCGCGGCAAGGCGAACGGCTCTTGGTTGTCGTGTTCCGCCGCGTGGCGATAGGCGCCTCCGAGCGTCGTCCAGGCGGGAAATTCTTGGTTGTTTTCCCGGTAGCCCTTGACCAATCCGAAAGCTAGACGCAGTGTAAACGTCGCGTCGGGATACGCCTCGGTGCCGAACAACGCGAACCGCGCGTTGGCCAGCGTGGCGTACGCCTGACGCATCGGTTCTTCCACCTGTTGTTCAAATTGCGTCCGGACGATCCGGGCCGGCTTGTCCACCAGCCGCGCCAGTTGGATCATCGGATCGGTGGACGCGTTGATCGCCGCCGGTCCGCCGTCGGCCAACTGCCGGCGCACGGCCACGTCGGCCAATTGCGTGCCGGCGATCAATTCGGCCGCCCGTTGACGCGGCGACTTGCCGTTCAATACTTGTTGGACCAATGGGTTCGTCGCGCCTTTTTGTTCGACAAGCATACTCAGCGAATCGGCGAGCAATTCGGTCTGCAAATCGGCGTAGATTGGGGCCGGGGAGAACAACTCCTGACGCAACGACTCCAGATTCGACTCGCGATACTCGCGCAGCCGGTCGGCGTTGGGTTTTTGGGTTTCCTCGGCCAGTCGGACCAACATCCGAGCGATCGTGAACAGCTCGCTGTCGAAGGCTTGACCCTGTTCCAATAGGTTAAAATCGACGCGAATGGTCGCCAGCGTTTTGAGCGACTGGTCAACCGACTGGACGGCAGCCGTGCACTGGTCACCCAGCGGAGGACGTTTGGCGGCGGCGTCCAGTAGCGAGTCTTGCTCCGATCGCTTGCGCGCCATCACGGCGGGGTCTTGCAGTCCGTCGAGTCCGCCGAGTCGGGCTTTGCGAGAGTTTTGGTACATCAGCAAAAGATCCTTGGCCCGTCGGGCGTTTTCGGCGCTCCGTTGGCTGAACGCCGTCAACAGCACCTCGCGACGCCGCAACAAATCGAGCGACGCCGGCAGCGACACGTCGCGCAGGTACTCCAGGTGCCGCAGCGTGTTTTGGCGGTCCGTCTTGCCGGGGTTGCCCGCCACAAACACCAAGTCGTCGAGCTTCAGACTGACCGGATTCCAACTCAGAAATTGCGGCGTATGGGCCGGGCGGCCGTTTTCATACACGCGGAAGAAACAAATATCGAGATCGTAGCGGGGATATTCAAAATTATCGGGATCGCCGCCGAAAAACGCGATGTCCTGCTCCGGCGCGAACACCAATCGGACATCCGTATATTTTTTGTAACGATACAACTGATACATGCCACCCTGGTAGAGCGTCACCACGTCGCTGCGCAGCCCAGTCTGGTCGGTCGACTGTTTTTCGATCTGATTCATCACCGCGCGGCGTTGGCGTTCGGCCTCGGGCGAACCGGCCGGTGCGGTCACTGCGGCGTTGACTCGCTGCGTAACATCCTCGATGCTCACCAGCACGTTCAACTCGGAGTCGGGGCACTTCAGTTCTTCTTGACGCGTTTTGGCGTAAAAGCTCGACCGCATCAGGTCGCGCTCTTTGGTGCTGAGTTTTTGCAGGGCGTCGGCGCCGACGTGATGGTTGGTCATCACCAGTCCATCCGACGAGACCAGCGAACCGGAGCCGCCGTTGTTCATCCGAACGGCCGCGTGCTGCAAATGGGCGAACCATTGGGCGTCGGGCTCGAAACCGTGCCGCTCTTTCAATAATTTCAACGGCGGATCATTGAACAGCCACATGCCCTCGTCGGCCGTAGCGAGAGACCCGACGGCGAGCGACGCCAAGAGAATGAGAACTCGTTGGAAATGCATGTTTTTTCCTCTTCTAAAAGAATGCGTGCCTTATTGTTGTCGATCGAGGGGCGGTTTGGCAAGAGCGGATTGACGCCCCCTGTTCCGTCGGCATACAATGACGGGCCGTGAGAAACTCGGCCACTCGTTTTGGAAGGATCCTTACGATTCCTCGTTACGTTTTTGCGGCAAACGGAGATTTCTGAAGAACCGACAAAATCACGCTGAATGGCCGTCATGATGAAAGACCGGTTGCTCGAAATTCTAAAACCTTACGGCCAGGAGCATTTGTTGGCGTTTTGGGACCGTCTTGGTCCGGACCAACAACGGTCGCTCGCCCGGCAAATCGAGGCGGTTGATTTTTTGCAGCTTGCTCGTTGGTTCGAGGGTCGAAATCGACAGGCCGACGTCCGCCGATTGGCCGAACGGGCGGCGGCTCCGCCAGGGTTTCGATTGGACGCGGCGAAAAATCCTTTCACCGCCGAGCAGGCCCGGCGTCGCGCGGTCGAGGAGCTGTGCGCCGGACGGTTGGCCGCGGTCGTCGTGGCCGGAGGGCAAGGCACCCGGCTTGGTTTCGAGCATCCGAAGGGCATGTTTCCGATCGGGCCGATTTCAAAAAAAACGCTGTTTCAAATTCACATCGAGAAAATCATCGCCGCCGCACGACGCTATGGCGCCGCGATCCCGCTCTATGTGATGACGAGCCCCGCGACGCACGACGAGACGATTGCATTTTTCGACGCCCACGGTCGGTTCGGATTGCCGTCCGACCAGTTGGTGGTTTTTTGCCAGGGCACGATGCCGGTCCTGGACGCCGAGACCGGCCGGGTCTTGTTGGACGCGCCGGATCGCCTTGCGGTGAGTCCCGATGGACACGGGGGCATGTTGGCCGCCTTCGAGCGTTCGGGCGCTCTGGCCGATGTGCGGCGACGCGGCATTCGCCATTTGTTCTATTTTCAGGTCGACAACCCGTTGGTCGACATCTGCGGCCAAGAGTTTGTCGGGTATCATTTGTTGGCCGGCTCCGAGTTCTCGACCCAGGTGATTGCGAAGCGTGATCCGTTGGAGCGAGTGGGCAATGTGGTTGAGGTGGACGGCCGATCCATGGTCATCGAATACAGCGATTTGCCCGACGATTGCGCCCGGCGTCGCAATCCGGACGGCTCGTTGGCCATCTGGGCCGGCAGCATTGCCGTGCATGTGATGGACGTGGAACTGGTGGCTCGGCGGGCCGAGGGCGTCGAGGGGCTGCCGTTTCACATTGCTCGAAAAAAGGCGACGTATGTGGACGCCGCAGGCCGTCGCGTCGAGCCGACCTCGCCGAACGCAATCAAGTTTGAACGGTTCATTTTCGACCTGATGCCCGAGGCCAACAACGCCGTGGTGGTCGAGGTCGATCCGTCGCGGGCGTTTGCTCCGTTAAAAAACGCTTCCGGTGCGAGCGAGGATACGCCGGAGGCGGTTCGGCGTCAAATGGCGGCGTTGGCCCGCGATTGGCTTCGACAGGTCGGTGCGGAGGTGGGCGATCGAACGGTGGTCGAGATCAGCCCGTTGTTCGCCCTGGACGCCGAACAGTTGGCCGCAAGGGTGCCACGAGGCACGCGGATTGCCGAACCAAGCTATTTTGGCTGACGTTGGATTGACGCGTCCAGAACGCCGTTGCGGTCGGCGTTTCCGTTGGAAAAGCGACCAACGCAAGTGCTATTTTTTGCCGTGGCCGTCTTTTGTCAGACTCTTCGCGTCGCTTGACTTGGGCTTTTCTTTCTTCTCAAACAACTGGTCGTGGCCGAGGTGAATTTTGTGGTAGATGTCATCCGAGATGACGTAATACCAGTCGGCGAACCGGGCGTTCAAGTCGGCAACTCGCTTTTTGCCCTCGGCCAGCTTTTGGTCGTATTCCTCTTGCTTCCGTTTGTTTTCCTTTTCGATTGTCTCGCGTTGCGCCTGCGAGATTTTTTTAGCGTCGTCGGACTTTTTGTCGTCTTTTGCGACGTCCGGTTTTTTGTTGGAGGCTTTTTCGGAGGTCGCCGCTTTCTTCGCCTCGGGCAGCGGATCGAGCTGCGGCTTGGGAATCACCGTGGGATCGAACTCCGCCATGACAAACAGATAACGATTTAGGCCGCCGTCTTTCTTTTTCTCGTTGATGTCTTTCGCTTTTTTATTTGTCTGATCGTTTTTCTTGGCGACGCCGGCGCCGGCGATTTCACCGAACCGCAGAACATAGACGGCGCCATCCTTCATGACGATCCGGATTTCGCCGTCATTGGAGAAAAGCTCCGGATGACCGCTGGTCAGTTCGGCGACGAAAAATCCTTTGTGGGCTAGCGAATCGGCGGCGTCCTGGTGGGCGGTGAAATCGGCGGCCGCTTTCAGGTCGGCGCTCAATCCGGCGGGTTTGCGAGCCACGTCGACGATTTTCAGATCGTCCAACGCGGTCTTCAGTTCGTCGAGCTTCGCGGCATTGAGCTGTTGGTCGTCGGCCGGCTTGACGGTTACCCAACGACCTTGGCCCGGCTGCTGGGAATCGTTTTTGAACTTCCGGTCTTCGGCAAGTTTCCATCGCGGATCAGCGGCGTCGTTGTATTCGACGACCGTCTCGCCGCGCTGGATCAATGCAGAGTTGAGCTGATCGACGGAGTGGTCGCGGATCCACAATTTTTGGATGTCAAAGCTGTTGATGCCCAGCAGATTGCGTTCGATCCAATCTTCAAACTTGGTCGACAGCTTGTCGGTCTTGGCTTGAACGATGAAAATCTGGTCTTGGCCGACTTTGCGGACGTACCGCAGTTCGGGCCGGTCGGGCACTTCGTGGCCGATGATCAAGGCCAACAGCTCCTTGCCGTCTTTGTCTCGCATGATGACCTTCGAGCCGACGCCGGTGGCGCCGACCTTCAAGACCTGCGGGTCGGGATCGACGACGCCGTATTCGCGCTGGTCGCCCTGGTTCTCGCTGACCATGTCGATGACCTTCAGGCCCATCAGGCCCGCGGCGGCGGACGCCACCTGATCCTTGGCGTCGGCCGGATAGTTATCATGCGAGGGGATCGACCAACGCGACTTGCCCTTCACGTCGGCTTGCGCCACGTGGAACGGAATGACTTCGCCGCGCTGGTCGTCGAAATCGACGATTTCGAGGCTTGTCACATTCAATGGATTTTTGAAATCGGGATAAAGCGATTGGTTTCGGTAATCCTCGGTTCCGGGAGCGGACGACGAAGGCCGGCCCAGAAAGGCCGCGGCGACCACCACGACGGCCACAATTACAAAGGTCAGCGTTTTGGTGTTTTCGTTCATGGGACGTTTTGATTATCAAGGGTCGAGGGTCGATGATTGGCGGCCGGCCGCTTCGCCGCGATGGCTAGCGGAGACGGGAGCGGGACACTCCTTCACGTTCTCGGGCTCGGCGGGTGAAGAAGACGATCACGGCCACCAGCAGCGGCGGAATCGGCGGCAACAATACCGCCCACATCTTGTATCGGTCTTGCACCTTGCGAACCGTGGAGGTTAGTTCGGCTTCGATTTGGTTGATCTTTTGGTCTTTTCGCTCGCGGAGTTGTTCGAGTTTTGATTGCCGTTGACGCTCGAGGTCTTGCTGCATCATGCTGACGCGGATGAGCAATTCCTGCGGATCGACGTTTTTCTCTTTTTTCAACTCGGCGATCTTGTCGAGGATGGCTTGCTCCTGCTTGTCCTCCTCGGCCTTAAATTCTTGATTGAATTGGTCGCGGGCCCCGGCGGCCTTTTGGCGGGCCTCTTTGGTTCGCTCTTCGATGCGCATCAGCGTGCGATGCAAGGGGCGGCGCTTGCGGATGTCGACGAACCGTTGGTCGCCGGACAATTCATCCAGGGCGTTGAGTACGAAGGTGACGTTGTCGAATCGGAAATTGATGCCCAACTCCGGCATCTCGCCTCGCTCGCGAAGTTGGAAAAACGCCGGCGACAACATGTCCAAGTCGCTCACCACAACGACGTTGACGAAGCCCGAATGCGGCTTTTTCTCGTCCTTCGACTCTTTGGCGGTCTTGGCGGGTTGATCGCCTTCGGGGATTTCCACTTTGCCTTGGATGTGGGCCGCCAGGACGTAGGACACGCTGGTCGGAATCCAACGGCGATTGGGATTCAATCCGCCGCGAGGCCCAAACGGCGTCATTTGCATCAGTTCGCCGAATTGGACCGTACCGGTCTTGTCGCTCGTGCGCACCAGCGGAGTGAAGTTCAGCGACGAGGTGTTTAATTTGGAAATCGAGCCCGGGAAGGGAAACAAGATCTGCTGCAGCCCGGAACTGATCGGATCGCGATCGCTCAGAGCGTCCTTGGCGCCGCTGCCGGCGTCGACGAACACAAACTCTTTGTCTCGCGTGAAGTCGGTGATTTTGGGATAAGGATTGTAATCTTGCCAGATCACCTGCCGATCGTCGAACGAGACGCCGAGCAAATTCCACAACTTGTTGATATCACCTTTGGGCGGCGCCTGCTGCATCTGCATCATCATGGGATTCATGCCGCCGGGCGCCTGACGGGGCTGGCTGGTCGCCGGGGCGCCTGAGCCAAACACGGGGGCCGGATCTTCAAAAATGGCCGTCGGCTGGCCGGCCGCCACCGCCGCGATGAAGTGGTCCATCTCTTGCGGCCCCAACGAGGACGGTTGGATGGCCAGCAGCACGTCGAATTTTTTGGTGATCGGCTTGCTCGGGTCGACCTTAACCACTTCGTACTGTTTTTCCAACTCGTCGATGATCGGCCAGTTGGGCGTGGGCGACATCGTCTGCATGTTGAAGCTGCCGTACAACTGGGCGTCGGTTTGCAAAATGCCCAGCTTCTTTCGCTGCTGTTGGCTGACGGTCATAATCGAGCGGACCAACTCGTATTCGGCGGGAATGCCGCGGTCGATGAACACCGGCGGCGTTCTTTGGAGTCCGCAGCGAACGGCGACGTTCAGAAAAATAAAATCCCTGGAGATAGTGCCATGGTTGAGCGTGTCGACCGGGCGCGGCTCGATTCCGTAGCGTTTGGCGGCCAACGCCGCTTCGGGGCTGTATCGGGTCGTTTCGTGGATCTGCACCTTGACTTTATCGCCGCCCAGGGCTTGAAGCTCGCGCAGCGTACTCAATAGGTTCAACCGCGTTTGAACATAGCTTTCCGGAACGACGGGACTGACAAACGCCTCAATCTTGACGGGACGGTCCGCCTTCAAGTTTTCGATCAGTGCGCGGGTTTGCGGGGCCAGCGAGCTCAGCTTGGCGCTGCTGATGTCCCCGCGGAGATCGTGTTGCTGGAGCAAGAAGACCGCGCCGCCGCCGATGGCCGCCAAAGCGATTGTTCGGATAACGTAGTGGTTGGCGCGTCTCCAGCGGTTCGGACCGCAGAACCAGTGTCGTCGTCCGATCAACGCCATGCTGATGTACAGCATGACGACCAGGATCGTGGCAAAATAAACCACTGCGGACAGCGTCAACACGCCGTGGCTGAAGTCGGAAAACCGCTCGGCGATGCTCCAACTTTTCAGCGATTGAACCGTGGTGCGGTCGACGCCGCCGAAAATGGCATCGACCGAGCCGAGGTACACCAACGGCATGTTGAACAGCACGCCCAGCACAAAACCAATGGTGATGTTGTTGGTGAGGAAGGACGCGATCACGCCGACGGCCAGCATGGCCAAGCCCACCAGCCAATAGCCGACATAGGTGCTCAGGAACAAGCCGAGGTCCAATCGCGGCCACAGGATGACCCCGGACTCGTCACTGGCCAGATTGTTCAGCACCAGATAATTGCAGCAGAGCGAAAACAGAAGCGAGACGGTGAAAATCCCTACGGCGGCCAGATACTTGCCCAGGACAACGTCGAAATCGGCCGCGGGGATGGTCAACAACAGCTCATCGGTTCCTTGCTTGCGTTCGTCAGCCCAGATGCCCATCGTGATCGTCGGAATAAAGACGAGCATGATGAACGGGAACCAGAGGCTCAACTGGTCCAAATTGGCCAGATTGTTGCCGAAAAAGTCGGGCACCCAAAACGCCGCGTAGGCGCCCAGAAAGACAAACAAGCAAATGAACAAATAGCCCGTCGGATTGGCGAAATATCCAACGAAGTTTCGTCGAAAAACGGCCCAAAGAACGTGAAGGTTCATTTTAAATGGGGACTAGGGGCTAGGGGGCTAGTTTTCTTGTCGTTGCGGCTAGGCGACGGTCAACTCACGGAAACGTTCTTCGAGCGGGTGGCCGTCTTTGGTCAGTTCGTGGATTGGCCCGTCGAAAACCAGCCGTCCTTCGTTGATGAACAACACGCGGCCGGCCATCGCTTCAACTTCCTGCAAGATGTGCGTGGACAACAACACCGTCTTACTTTGGCCCAGTTTGCGGATCGTCCCACGAACCTCGTGAATTTGATTGGGGTCCAGGCCGGCGGTCGGCTCGTCGAGAATCAGTACGTCGGGCTCGTGCAGAAGCACTTGCGCCATACCGACCCGTTGCCGATAGCCGCGCGACAGTTTTCCGATTGGCTTGCCGATCACGCTGCCCAACGAACACAACTCGATCACTTCGGCGATGCGATTGCGGCGTTGCGCGGCGCTGAGTCCGCGGGCATGGGCGAAAAAGTTCAACAGGCTGCGCGGCGTCATGTCGGTGTACAGGGGCCCGTTTTCGGGCAGATAGCCCAATCGGGCGGAACCGGCGAGCCGGTCGGTCGCCATATCGTGTCCGGCAATGCGGGCCATGCCGGCCGAAGGGGCCAAATAGCCCGTCAACAGTTTCATCGTCGTGCTCTTGCCGGCGCCATTGGGACCCAAGAACGCCACGACCTCGCCTTGCGGAATAGCGAACGAGACGTTTTGGATGGCGGCGAAATCGCCATAATACTTCGAGAGCCCAAGGGCCTCGATCATGGCGGGACTTTGCTGTTGGGGCATCGTGTCTTGCTCCTGCTGCAACGTCAAGGGACGAGGGAATGCAGACCCATTGTCGGTCTCCCTCGAAATTGCGGTGTGAGTCTATCCGTTTGGAATCCGGGTCGAACTTCGACCGGAAGCCTTTTGAAAGCCGTGATTGTAGCAAGTGGCGGAGGTCGGTTAAATACCAAAAAACAGGGAGATCGGGAAATGGGGCGGCTTGGGCTGTGTCGCCACGAGCTCTCTTTTCAGTTGCCGCAGCCATCGATTTCTTGCATCCCCGTTGTTTTTGTCGCCCGATCGTCCTAACTTGAGAACAATATGGAGTCTCCGCTCTGCTCAAGGTGGCCGATCGCCGAGCGTCGTCGGGCCAGACGACTGGCGGTCTGGAACGGCGCGATGTGGGCCGTCGGCAACGGGCTGGCCAGCACCACGTTGATTCTCTATTTGGCCAAAGAACTGCATGCCGAGCGATTTGGACTCGGTATCGGGCTGATCTTGGCCGCTCCGAATCTTATTGGCCTGCTGCGGTTGGGCGCGCCGGCGATGATCGATCGGCTCGGCGACCGGAAACGCTTTTGTGTCGCCACGTTTTTGGCGGGGGCCTTGCTGTTGATGGCGATTCCGTGGCTGTGCGTTCCCGGTCGATTGCCCTCGGCCGGCGGGTCGCTGGCGATGATGGTGGCGTTGTGGTGTCTGTATCATTTGTTTCAATACTTGGGCATGGTAGGGCTGTGGTCCTGGCTGGCCGATGTGGCGTCGTCGCCCGTTCGCGGCCGTTTTTTAGGTTGGCGCGAGCGGTGGCTTGTTGCGGGCCAGGCCGGGGCGTCGGTGGCGGCGGGGCTGATCGCTTGGAAATTTTCAGAGTGGTTTCCCGAGGTTCCGGCGTGGAAGGTCTATGCCGTGTTGGGCGAGCTTGGCGCGATGGGGATGATTGCGTCGCTCGTGCCGCTCGGTCTCATGCCGGAGAGGCCAAAAAATGACGCTCGACGGCGGTTGTCCGGGCCGGGCGATGGCGAAAAAGGTTTTAGTCGCTGGGTTGTGCCGTTTCGCGATGCACGATTTTTGCGGTTGCTGGCCTTCGGCTGTTGGTTCTCGTTTTTCAACGGCCTGACGCAATCGGCCCAGAATTACTATCCGATGCAGGTGTTGGGAATATCGTTGTTGCTTTCGCTGACGGCGCAGACCGGCATGCGATTGGGCCAGTGCGGCGTCAGTCCTTGGTTGGGCGAGCTGGCCGATCGTCGAGGCAACCGGCCCGTGATGATCGTCAGCCAATTGTTGGTGGCGGCCGGATTGTTGTTTTTTGCCGCGGCGACGCCGGCGCATTGGGGCTGGTTTCTTGGGGCGTGGGTGTTTTGGGTCGCCTACGCCGGATTGAATGTCTGTCTGCCCAACCTGATGCTCAAGCTGTCGCCGGACCGGTCGAATGCGACCCACATTGCGGCGTTTCAGGCCGTCACGGGGTTGTGCTATGCGTTGAGCACGATCGCGGGCGGAGCGATGGTCGACGCCCATCTGTCTCAGAGATTAGTTTTGGCCGTGCCGTTCTTTCCGGCGTTTTTTGTCTTCGGTTGGATCATGCGCAGCTTTGGAGCGTTGCTTTTGGCGTGGGTTTTGGAGCCAAAACCAAAAATCCTGGCGGTGAATTTTTTGGCGCGGGCGACGTGCTCAACATCAAGAAGCCACGATTCATAAATGCCCTACCAGATAATAGGTTACAGCATTTCCGTAAACGAAACTCAGGTTCAAAGATCTTTCACGCCGCTGAAAAAAAACATGCTGGATTGTAAGGAATTGCTGCGGACTGTCACTAATAGAGTAGAGGAGAAGTCCGATCATGAATGAGGACGAGCGAGAGGTTTTGTTCAACGCCTGGGTCGGACAGCACCTCGCTCTCGTGGGCCGCGTGGCTAGGAGCTACGTGGATACCGAGGAAGATTGTCAAGACTTGGTTCAGGAAATCCTGCTCCAAGTCTGGTTTTCGATTCCGCAATTTGAGCGGAAGGCCAAGCCGTCCACCTGGATTTACCGGGTGGCGCTGAACACGGCCTTCGCGTGGCAACGACGCAATGAGCGGCAGCGACGACGGCAGTTTCAGCCGCTCGTCTGGGACATAGACGCGGCCAAAAACGAAACCGATCAGGCTCATCAGCGAGAGAGAATCGAACGGCTACACGCCGCCATCCGGCAATTGCCCAAAGCAGACGCCGCGATGGTGCTGCTGTACCTGGACGATTTGAGCTACCGCGAGATCGCGGAAATCCTCGGTATCAGCGAAGTGAACGTCGGCGTAAAGTTGAATCGGGCGAGAAAAGCCTTAGCGGAACTCATGAAGGAGGAGATAGCCCATGACTCCTGACGACGAACTCAAATCGGCCTGGAAGGCGCAGCCGGTGCCGCGCCAGATTACGATCAGCGCGGACGTGCTCTTGCAACAACTCCGTGGCAACAAGGCGCGCTTCACTGCGGAAATCCTCTGGAGCACCGTGTTCATGATTTTCAGCTGGGCTGTCATGGCCTTCGGGATCATCGGATTCGGTATTTTTGGCATGGTACGGCACGGATTCCCTTGGGAAGCAATGTCTGGGTTCTTTCTCATGGGGGTAATCATGCTGGCGATCGCAGCGTACACGACGTACGCGGCACTGGACCGCTCTCGGCAAATGCGGCGAGTGTCCCACTCCGCGCCGGTCCTGGTATGTGCTGAAGAGAGTCTCATCCTGATGCAATACGAAATCCGCCTTTGGGGCAACGTGCTCTGGTGGCTTCTGCTTCCTCTCGCCCTGGGAGCCGAAGCATCGTGCTTGGCCTTAGCCTGGGACAAGGGAGTGCATTGGCTAGTGTCTCCGCTTGCGTTGCGCATGTTGGGCATCATGGTCATTCTCACCTTGGGCGGTTCGTGGTTCAGCCGCTGGTACGTGCGTACCTACTACGAGCCGCGGCGACAAGAGTTGGAAGCCCTGGTGCGAGAACTGAAATCCCAGTGAACTTCGCCGCTGATGCTGGCGTCTCGGTCACCGAGGTGCGGTCCCATGGTTTCTGCCAAAACGGCAGGCGAGCTATGCCGAATGGGGCAGCTTTTTTCGCCATGGATGTGCGATTCGCCCTGGCGTGGATTTTTGGGATTTCGTAAGATGCGGCATCGGCGTGGTTTACCTCGTTCGAGTGGCAAAGAGGACCAAAAGAACTGCAACTGGCACGCGAATTGCGGCAAGAATGGGAATGGACCCTACTTCTTGAGGCAACCGAGCCATGTTGGTCGAAACGCCCTCCCTGCTGATCACTGATGACGATCCCGGTTTTCGGGAGACGTTGCGGGTGGTTTTTGAGCCCAAGGGGTTTCGCACCTTGTTGGCCGGCGATGGCGAGGAAGCGCTGAAAATCGTCCATCACGAGATCGTCCATCTGGTGCTGCTGGACATGCACATGCCCAAGCTCACCGGATTGGAGACGTTGAGGATGTTGAAGGAGTATCGGGCCATGCTTCCCTGCATCTTGCTGTCGGCTCAATTGGACGAACACATCGTCGAGCAGGCTCGCCATGAGCATGCTTACGAGGTCTTGTCCAAAACAGTGACGGTCGGGCAGATCACGGGGGCCGTCCGACAGGCGCTGCAACGCACCTACGCATGGCGCGGATGACATGAGCCGAGTGTTGGTAACCGGAGCCAGTGGATTCATTGGCATGCACCTGGTCGCGGCGTTGACCGCCCGGGGCGATGAGGTTGCGTGCCTGGTCCGAAAAAGTTCCAACGTCGAACGACTCAAACCGTTCGGAGTTCGCCTCGTTCATGGCGATGTCACCAACGACGACGGACTGGCCGAGGCCATCGGCGATCGAGAGGTCGTCTATCATTTGGCCGGCTGCACCCTGGCACTAAAAAATCGGCAGTTTTACGAGGTGAACCGCCGCGGCGTGGTCCATGTGGTGAAGGCCTGCGCCGGCTGTCAGACGCCGCCGACCGTGGTGTTCGTCTCCTCGTTGGCCGCCGCAGGACCCACGGTGGACGGTCGCCCCCGAGTCGAATCGGACATGCCGCAGCCGGTTTCGCATTACGGGCAAAGCAAGCGGTCCGGCGAGCATGTGGCCGAGAGTTTTGCCCATCGCGTACCGATCAGTGTGGTGCGTCCGCCGATTGTGCTGGGCGAGGGCGACCGCATCTCGCTGCCGATGTTTCGGTCGGTGATCCGGTTCGGCGTGCATCTGGCGCCGGGCATCAAACCGCAGCGGTTCTCGGTGATTCATGCCGCCGATCTCTCGCATCTGTTGATCTTGGCGGCCGAGCGGGGGCGGCGTCTGCCGCCGTTGGGCGAATCGGGCCATCCGCCCGGCCAAGGTTACTATTTCGCCGCCTGCGAGCAAGACCCTTACTATTCCGATTTGGGGCGGTTGATTGCCGAGTCGGTTGGCCGGCACGTGTTGGTCATTCCCGCCGCGATTCCTGTGGTTCGCGGCGTGGCCGCCATGGGCGAAGCAATTGGCCAAGTGGTTCATCAGCCGCTGTTTATGAATCTCGACAAAGCGAGGGAGATTGCGGCCGGCTCGTGGGTCTGTTCCGCCCAGGCGGCTCGCGAGCAGTTGGGCTTCGAGGTGGGGGCTTCGCTGGTCGAGCGGCTCCGACAGACCGCCGAATGGTACGAACGCGAAGGTTGGATGTGAACCGGGGAGTTTTACAGAGAGAGAAGGTCAGCCGTTCAGCGACTTTCCAAAAATCACCTTGTCGTCTCCGACGGCGTAAAAATCCTTGAGCAGCGCCTCTTGAACGTAGCCGCAACGGAGATAAAACCCTCGGGTTGGCGCATAGTCGGCGCGGTTGGAGGTCTCGGCATAAAGGTGTCGACCGCCCTCGGCGTAGACAAGCTGTTCGGTGCGTTCCATCAGCGTTTGCCCGATCTTTTGACCTTGCAGGCTTTTGTCGACGGCGATCCAGTAGAGGTCGTAACTGCTTTGGGTCAACGAGATGGGCCCATAACAAGTGTAGCCGACCAACCGGCCATCACGTTCCGCAAACAAGAATCGATAATCGCTTTGGACGCCGCGTTGCAGCCGGTCGTCGACCAACTCGACGGCCACGTCGATTTCCACGGCCGAAAAGACGCCGGTCGACGCCACCAACCGGCGAATGTCCTCGCGGTCGCTTGGCATGGCCTCATAACGATACGTCCACGGTTGATCGTTCATACCGGATCTTCCAAAATGCGTTCGATGGCGTCGGCAAACGGCAGGGAGGTCTCGTGCAGCGTCATGGCGAACCCCGCCTCGGGCGCGAGGCACGGATTGGCGTTCACCTCCAGAATCCAAGGATTTCCAAATGAATCCACACGGAAATCGACCCTCGCCCAACCGTGAAGATGAAAGTGGGCCCAGCACTGGGTGGCCAGATCACGGAGCCGGTTCAACAATGGTGCGTCTCCGGACGCGAACGTGAAATGACGCGGCGT
>JAJFVC010000023.1 GCA_021372005.1 Planctomycetaceae bacterium
AGATTGCTCAGCGATACGGCCGCAATGAATCGCCGCCAGCCGAGTTGCATCAGCCCCATCAGCACGACACTGGCTTCGGCGAGCACCGGAATCGGGCGGGCCAGAATTAACGTGAAAACGCCGTAGCGATCGGCCACCGACTCGATCCGCGACAGCTCGGTGTCGGACGACAATCGGCGCGCCACCGGACGGCCGATCCATCGGACCAAGGCGAACGCCGCCGCTGCGCCCAGCGTCATGCCGAGCCATGAGGCCGCCGTGCCGCCCCAAAATCCCAGCATCTTGCCGGCGAATGTGCTCACCAGGCTCGATGGCACCGGCAAAAAAATATCCGCGGCCAGGAGCACGATCACCGACGTCGCCGCCAGAGCGGGCGAAAGCGGATCTTTAAGCCACTCGGCGATCCGAAGATCGGCCGACGCGCCGAACCAGATGAACGGAACGATCGGCACGGCCAGCGCCGCCGCGATCGCCAGCAGCCAGCGCAACAGGCCGCCGCTCTTGACGCTCAACAAAGATTCTTGGCGATCGTCGGACGTTTCGTCGGCCCTCGCGTTCACCAAAGTCCCCAGTGCGGACGCCGGGCGTTCAGATCCACCGGACGCGTCGGACCCAAGGCCACGCCGATCCAGCCGTCGTCAATCACGAACTGCGTGATGGACACGCCGGCCAGCTTCGGCTCCTTGACCACGCGCTCGGGCAGCAGTTCCCAAACGTTGTTTTTCGACAGTGCCCGCGAAAAGATGCCTCGCAACACCAATTGCGCGCCGGTGTTCAACCGCTCGCCCTTCAAATAGATCGGTCCCTGGCGGACCAGCTGGGCCGATCGGCCGTTGACCTCGGGCTGATAAAACCCTTGAACGCGGAAATTCTTCCACTTTCGCGGCGACTTAGCCAACTGGGCGATCGAAAGCGTCACGACGATCCGCCCCTCTTGGCATCGCACGACCACCGCATCCTTCTCGGCGAACGTGATGCGAACGTCCTCGCACTCGGGATTGATCTCCCAGGCCTTTTGGCGTCCCAATCGGGCGGCGACATGCTCGGACAGCTCGGGCAACCGGAACGTGCGGCCATCCAACTGAAGACGCTGAATTCCGTTGTTCAACGCCGACTCGTGAATTTGCACGCTCGCCAGACTGTCGGCCGGGGCCTGCGGACGCGGCGTGTGACTGCCCAACTGGTCCTCGCCGGCCAACCGAAGCCGCATCCTCGTGCGACGCGCCGTCGTCACCGCATCGATCATTTGCGGATCGAGCGACAATGCATTCAACGGACCGAACACCCGCTGGTTCATCCGCTCAACGACCTCGCTAAGCCCTTGTCGCACTTCATCCTCGACGCGTTTCCGGGCCTGCGCCGCCACTTTTTGCTTCACTTCTTCCGACGCCGCCGACTTGCTCTGCTCCGACTGCGACTTGGCCACCACGCGGGCCATACTGCTGATCAACGGGATGCCGTCCAGCGAGGTCTCGACGCCGGTCAACCGCGTTTGGTTGTCCACGTCGACCTCGACCGGCCACGTCCGAATGCCGTCCATGTCGATCTCGAGCGGCTCCCTCGCAACGTAATACGACTCGCTGTCGTTATGCAACTGCGCCGGGCCTGCATCGGCAACCGTCTCGGAAGCGATCTCGCCGGTCACTTCCAACACCAACCGCACCCGGCTCGGATTCGGGTCCATCCGCAACGCCACCTCCGTGGCCATCAGGCTTTCCCCTCGCACCGGACGCCCCAGCACACTGTCATTCACCTGCGAGTATTCCAGATTCCGTTCGGGAATCAACTTGTTGAGTAACTCCTCGCTCAGCGCGATGCGAACGTTCGCGTTGCGGTAATCGTCATCGAGCCGCGAGGCCAACTGCCGCCGCTCGTCGGAGGTCGACACGCCCAGGCTTTGCAGATCGGCGGCCAATCGCCGGGCGTCGCTCGGCAGACTGGTTCGCTCGAACGTTTCCAAATCGCGCAGCACGCGAGCCACGCTCACCGGCTCGGCGGCCCAACGCCGCAATTCGGTCTGCAACGCCGCCACAGGACCGCTCGACACGAATTTTCGCTGATACGGCGTCAACGGCGTTTCGGCAATCCGACTCAGCACCTCTTGCGCCAACTGGCGCGTCGCACGATCTTCCGCAGTCGGCCGTCGGGATGAGTCGCGCAACACGTCGACCAACAAATATTGCCGCCACGCCCGCCCTTCGGCCGAATCGCCCATCAAACTGTCCACATCGGCCACGCACATCGCCAACCGCTGGGGATCGGTCTCGGGCATGGCGTCGCCCGACCGCGACGCACTCAGCGCGGCCACCGCCCGCCACACATCCAATCGGCGGCCCAACGCAAAGTTCGCCTTCTTCAATTTCCGAGCCAACGCCCGGTCCCGCTCGGCCACGGTCGCAGCCACCTCCGACGCCCGACGATTCAACTCGGCGATCCGGTCCAAAATCGGTTTCGTCGGCCCGGCGTTTTTCGACATCGCCGCGCCGAGCGCCCGTATTTGACGCACCACCTCCGCGGCCCACGGCTCGGTTGGCTTGGCCTCGGCCAATGTCTTCAGGCTTTCCAACAGCACCTCGGGCTCGCACCAAGCGTCCACAGGCGCCGTCGCCTTCTTGGACAATGCGTTGGGTTGCCCCGTGCGGGGATAATGATCCGACGCACCGACATTTTCACGCGGCGAGCTGCGCGACGGCACGTTGGCCACCACCAATGGCAACCTTTCGACGTCGTTCGGCAGCGGCGGCCGATCCGCGTCCGGACGCTCCGGAGCCGGATCCTCATCCAACGCCTCGATTTGCTGCAAGCCGATCTTGCCGGCCGGCGCGGCGGGCTCCGCCTGCGTGGCCGGCATCGGCAACGCCGCCAACACCTCCACCTCCGGCGACAAAGATTTGGGAGACTCCTCGAACATCCATTTCAAATCCGCATGAAACGATCGAGGGCAAACCGGCTCCAGATTATCCTGCGGCGACTCTTCCGGTTCCTTGGGCGACGGGCTGTGCAACAAAGGGCCCGATGGTTCGGCGAACGACGCAACGGCCACCGGCTCCGCATTTTCTTGTTTTTGTTTCGGAGGAACGACCTTATCCGCCGCTTGCGCAACCGCGCGAGTCTCCAAAACCGGGGCGACGACCGTCTGCGAGGTCGCATCCCACACGCGAGGGGGGCTGATGCTCAGCACCACCAAACAGCACAACCCACCCAAGAAAAGCCACGTCCAAAGCTGCCGCCAATCGACCATCGTTCGTTCCCTCGAACTGGTTTTCGACCGGAAACCTGTAACATCCTGTATCCGGTATGATCGGCACACTAACCGAGAAGGATGAACCGGCAAGGCAGAAGGCGCTAGATAATCAGCAAGGCAGAAAGAATAGCAAAGATGGGGTGTTTGTACAAAACACAAAGCCACGCCATTCCAAAGGCTAACAAAGGCCTTCGATCAACACCGTGTCTTCGTGTTCGTAGCCGGGCGCACAGCAGCAGAGAAACTTCAACACGCCCGGGCCGAGGTTGGTCATCTGATGCAACGCCCCCGGCGGAATCGCCACCGCGTCGCCCGGTCCAACCTCGGCTGTCTCGCTGCCAATTCGCATCCGTCCCCGACCTTCGAGCACATAGTAGATCTCTTCGGTCTTCACGTGATGGTGGGCCGTGGTGCTCTGGCCCGACGGCAGCCGCGCTTCGGCCAGCGTCTGGTTTCGGATGCACGAGTTGCGATGGGCCAGCAGCTCTCGGATCTCCGAGCCGTCTTTGGTTGTGAACGCCGGCACGCGGTCGATGTTTTGGATGTCCACAGCTTTCTTTCTCCTTCGCGCAACAATACGTCACGGTTTCCAAAACATTCGGACTACGGCGGGCGAATATTCCCGCTCGTCCCACCGTTCCGTCTCCGGCAGCGTTCGACCGTCGAATCGGGCGTCCGACTCGACTACGATCACGCTTCCGGCCGGCGACGATTCGATCAGACCGGCGATCAGCGCCGCCATCTCGTCCGCGCGTTCGACGAAGAAATCGTAAGGCGGCGAGCAAAACACCGTCCAGCGCCGATCGCGGGGCGCCAATCCGCGGCGAAACCAGATAAAGGCATTGCCCGGCACGACCTCGACCCGATCGGCGATCTCCAGCGACGCCGCGTTTTGACGAATCAGCGCGGCGGTCGGATGGTGCTGTTCGATCAGCGTCGCCCGATCGGCCCCGCGGCTGACGGCCTCGAGCCCCAACGCGCCGGTGCCGGCGAACAGGTCGATCGCGTGGGAGCCTCGCACGGCCGGTCCGATCAGATTGAAGATCGCCTCGCGCAGCCGGTCTTTCATGGGCCGCGTGCGTCGATCGCCGCTGTAGAGCAATTTCCGGCCGCGAAACCGCCCACCGATGATCCGCAGGCCCGCGATCGAGTCGACCGTGTCGCGGCGGCTCGGCGGTTTTCCCAAACCCCGCGGTCCTCCGGCGTTTCGCTTTGGTCCTTTTTCATGCGGCCGTTTTGCAGCCATGGCGACCTTTCCCGTAATGTCCCCGAATTGCCCCTGATCGACAATTATGGTACTGTACGATCTGGTTGAGGGGAAGCGAAGATCGCGAGGAACCTTTGATGATGCGTTGGCAGAAGATTGCGTTGTTGGCCTGTTTGAGCTTGACGGTGACCGTCGCCGTGGCGGACCAGCGGAAATCGGCCCTGGCGGACCGTGCCGCCGCCGAGCCCAAAGCGACGCCGCAGAAGTCCGCCCTAACGTCGACCTCGTCGCAAAAACCGAAGGCCGACAAAAAATCCGACACGCCCGAAAAGTCGGCTAAATCCGAGAAGAAATCGGCGACCAAGCAAGAGTCCAAGAAGGAATCGACGCCCGGCGCGTCAAAATCCACGGTTTCAAAAACCTCGGCCGAACCGGGCCCAAAGGCGGCGGAGTTTTATCGTTTGCAGGGCGAATTGAACATTCTGTTGGCCAAGCTGGCCAGTCTGCAGATCGAGTATCGCACGGCCAGCGAGGAGAAGCGGACCGAAATCCCGCAACAATGGCGGCAACTGTTGCGGCAAGGCAAGGATCTGGAGCCGAAATTGATCGAGGCGGCAAAACAAGCGTACGCCGAAGCGCCAAACGCCGATCCGAAAATCACGGCCCTTCTGAGAAAAATTCTGATCGAGCGCGTCGATCGCGATGATTATGAACCGGCGGCCGACATCGGCCAATTGCTGATGGACCATCAAGGGGCCGACCGTCGTACGGCCAATTTTGCGGGCATTGCCGCGGTGGCCGTCAATCGGTTCGACGCCGCCGAGCAATATCTGACGTATGCCGCCAAAGAAGGTTACTATCAGGCGGCCCCGCCCGACGACAAGGCCGCGCCGCTCGGCGCGTTCTATTTGCAGAACATCGCCCATTTCAAAAAGGCCTGGGCCAAGGAAAAGGCCCTGCGAGACGCCGAGGCCAAGGCCGACGATCTGCCGCGGGTGTTGCTCGAAACCACCAAGGGCAATATCGTTCTCGAATTGTTCGAGGATCAGGCCCCGAACACCGTCGCCAATTTCATCGCCCTGGTCCAAAAAGGGTTTTACAACGACCTCACGTTTCATCGGGTCGTGGGCGGTTTCATGGCGCAAGGCGGCGATCCGACCGGCAACGGCTCCGGCGGCCCCGACTACAGCATCGCCTGCGAATGCTATCGGCCCGACTTCCGCCACCATTTTCGCGGTTCGTTGAGCATGGCGCACGCCGGCCGTGACACCGGCGGCTCACAATTCTTTCTGACTTTCGTGCCGACGCCGCATCTCGACGGCCAGCACACCGTCTTCGGCCGGGTCATCCAAGGCATGGACGTCTTGCGAAAGCTGCAACGCCGCGACCCCAGCAATCCCGAGGCGCCGAAGGCCGATAAAATTCTCAACGCCAAGGTGCTCCGCAAACGCGACCACCCTTACGTGCCCAAGAAAATTCTCAAATAGGCGGTCGGCTATGTGGCGATCCGCCGCGCGATCTCGGCCGCGTCGAACGGTTCGGCCAGCGGCGTCGCTCGACATTCGCTCAAACTGCGAAACCACGTTTCTTGGCGTTTCGCTAATTGACGGGTGTGTTGCTCGACCAATGCAATGGTCTCCGTCAAACCACGACGCCCTTCAAAATGTTCGATCACCTCACGATATCCGACCGCCTGACGCGCAGTCCGGCTGAACGGTCCGCGAGCCAACAGTCCCCGCACCTCCTCGACCAGCCCGTCGTCGAACATTTGCCGACACCGCCGCTGGATGCGCAACGCCAGATCCTCTCGAGACCACTGAAGCACAAACACGCGGCACTCGTCGGTCGAACGTTCCACGTCGAATTGCCGTTGCCATTGGCTGATCGGCCGGCCCGTTTTCTGAAACACCTCAAGCGCCCGGACCAGCCGTCGCGCGTCGTTGGCGTGCAGCCGTGCCGCGGCCTCGGGGTCCACGCGAGCCACCTGCTCGTGCAGCCAGTCGGGTCCGCGGCGCTCGGCCTCGGCCAGCAATTGCCGCCGTAGCGTCCAGTCGGCCGGAGGCCCCTCGAAAATTCCACGCAGCAGCGCCTTCAAATAGAGCGGCGTGCCGCCGACCAAGAGCACCCGGCGTCCTCGCGATGAGATTTCCGCCACCGCACGCGCGGCCGCCGCGACGTATTGGGCCAAACTGAACTCTTCGCCTGGATCGACCAGATCGATCAGATGATGCGGCACTTGCCGACGTTCCGCCGCGCTGGGTTTCGCCGTCCCAATGTTCATCCCTCGATAAATCGCCATCGAGTCGAGCGACACGATCTCCGCCCCGATCCGACCTGCAAGCTCTACGCCCACGGACGACTTGCCCGACGCCGTCGGACCGGTCAAAAACCACGCATCGCGTGCAAAATCGGGCACGTTCATCAAATCTTCATTCCCCAACAGACAACGATACGTCACGACCGCCCAAAAAACATCGGACCACCGGCTCGTCCGACTCGAAAAGCAATCGGTGCGGATCGACGTCGTCGCGCCGCGGCAACGCCACCACGGCGATATCGGCCCTCCGCCCGGGCTCCAATGTGCCCGCTTGATGGCCACATCCCAACGCCCGCGAGCCAAGGCTGGTTCCCATCCGCAAAACCATGGCCGAATCGATCGTCGGATGCCATCGCGCGACGGCGCGCATCTCGGCCAGCAGGCTCAGGTCGGGCGAAGAGCCGCGACCGTCGGTGCCCAACGCCACGCAAACGCCCGCGGCCAACATCCGTTCGAGCGGATACGCGCGGCGGCCGAACCACGCGTGCGTTCGCGGACAATAGACCACGGCGATCCGATCGGCCCGGTCGGCCAGCCACGCGATTTCCTCGTCGTCCAAATAGCCGCCATGGACGATCAACGCCCGATCGGCCACGGCCAACCGTCGCAAATAGTCCATCGGACGCGAGCCCGCACGGATGGTCTCGCCGTCCCACGCCCCCAGCTCGTCCAACAGCCGCCGCAGTGGACCGCCGCCGCTGCGCATCAGATCCAACTCCTCGTCGCTTTCGGCCAGATGCATCGCCACGGGCAACCGTCGCTCGGCCGAACGTCGCACGACAGCTTCCAACAACTCGGGATGCACCGTGAACGTCGCGTGCGGCCCGAGCCCCTGTTGTTGTCGAGCGTCCGAGTCGGGCAGCGTGTCGACGCGTTGCAGCGCCGCAGCCACGCGATCGCGGGTCGGCGCGATCAACTCATGAAAAAGCGTCACTCGCATCCCACCGTCGAGCACGTCGAACGGCCAATCCGATTGGGCGGTTTCGCCGAGCGTGGTGACGCCCTGCCGCAGACTTTCTTGCAGGCCCACGGTCACCGCCCGGCGCAAATCGCGTCCCGCGCAGGCCCTCGCCATCACGCGACGAATCCAATCGGCGAATCCCGCACGCTCCGGCCCAAGCGGCAATGTTAAATCGCTGAAATCCAGATGCGTGTGGGCGTTGACCAGCCCGGGCAGCAGCGCGACGTTGCCAAGGTCGCAAAGGTCGGACGCCGCAGGCTTTCGGCCGACCGCGATGATTCGATCGCCGTCCCACGAGACGATCCCATCGGGAATCGGAGGGCCCGCGACGGGAAAGACATACCGGGCTTTCAGACTGACCACTGCCATCGGGCGCCGCTAATCCAGCTCTTTGAGTTCTTCGATCCAGAGTCGGATTTCGTTGTCGTATTCGCTGGCTAAATCGCCCTTGATCAACTGGCGGTGAAAACTGGCCGCGCCTTCCTTGACCAGATCGGCCGCCTCGGC
Source organism: Planctomycetaceae bacterium (assembly GCA_021372005.1). GTDB lineage: Bacteria > Planctomycetota > Planctomycetia > Pirellulales > Thermoguttaceae > JAJFVC01. The sequence goes on from JAJFVC010000023.1 coordinate 8,237, forward strand.
GCTGGGGAATCGCCGCATGGGGTCCGGAGCGATCAGCCCCCGACAAAAATTCATCAACAATTCGTTGCAAACCACTTCATTCGGCAAAATATGCGGCAGCCGCTGAGCCAAAAACCGCTTGGCTTCCAACAGATCGCGGAAATTGCCCAGCCCGGCGAACGGCGGCGAACCGGACAGCATTTCAATCAGCACGTAGCCGAGGCTGGCCAAGTCGCTGCGCGGGGTGCTTTCGCCGCCGTCGAGCACTTCCGGCGCGGCATAGGTTGGCGTGCACGTGCGACGCGCCGGCGCTTGGGCCACGTCGAACGCCGACCCGAGATCGACGATCTTCGCATTGCCGGTCCGCTTGAGCATGATGTTCGACGGTTTCAAATCGCCGTGCACGATGCCCTCGCGGTGCAACGCGGCCAGCGCCGCCAGACAGTCGCGGACGATCGCCATCGCAATGCCCGGCTTCACGCGCGGCTGCATCGGACCGGCCGTGACGATCACCTGGTTGATGTAATTCCACCGCTTGTTGCTCACCCGGGTTTCCAGCCGTTCGAGCATATTGCGGGTCAGCAGCCGGCACAGGTCGAACCCGTCGACCCATTCCATCTCCATCATCCGAATGCGGCTGCGATCGACCCAATTGTGGACGTCCAGCAAATTGTCTTGTTGGATCTGAGCGACCCGGCCGGCCACCTGCGCCATCCGGGCCATCGCGTCGTCGTAGGATCGTTCGTCCTCGTAGCGCTCGGGCGAAAAGATTTTCAGCGCCACCGGCAACGTGAAATTATCCGTCCCGCGGCGCTCGGTCAAATAAACCACGCCCTGGCCGCCCGAGCCCAACAATCGAAGGAGCCGGTGATGCTCGGTCCAACTAAGCCGCTGCTCGTCGACGATCTCACGGTATCGACCAAGCAACTCATCGGAACACCGGACGGAGGAATGACCACCCCACGTTCGGGTTGCACTACCTTCCAGAAATGTTGTCGTCGACATCGGTTGCACGGCGGAAACCTTCCGTGGACTTAACTCAGTGGTTTACTGTACCTATCCTACCTGGTTTGTCGACCCATCGTCCAGACCGATTCTCGGCCGCCGACGAAAAACCACCCAAAAAAGACTGGTTTTTACGGCCGTTTAAGAGTACAGTTGTCGTGGTGCCCAACTTGCCCGCCTCCCCCAAAGGACTGCCGAAGGAATTCTGACAATGCGACGAACGATTGCCCTGGCGTGCGTCATTTCGCTGTACTGCGCATTTTTGCCACTCACCAATGCCGCAACGGACTCGAAAAAGCCCGAATCGCCCAAAACGGAACAGCGGACCAGCTCGACCCCCGGCAAGTCGCGCCGCCATCGTTCGGTCGAAGAGAAGCGTCTGTCCGCCCCCAAAACCGCGGTGGTCGAAAAATCCTCCGAGGACGCCCAAAAGTCTGCAACAAGTGAAAAATCTTCCCAAGAAGCTAAAAAGTCTGCAACTGTTGAAAAATCTCCCAAGGACGTGAAGAAGCCGGCGGTGGTCAAAAAGCCCGCCACGGACAGCAAAAAATCCGCGTTGGCTGAAAAGAAAAATGCCCCGGCCAAGAAAGGTGAAAAGGCGGCTGAGAAAAAGTCGGCGGCGACTAAACCGACCGAAAAATCCTTGGTGATTCGATTGACGCTCAAGGGCGACTATCCCGAGTCGGCGCAAACGCCCGGCATGTTCAGCGAGTTGCAAACGTCGCTGGCTTCGGTGGTCGAACGGATGGACGCTGCGGCAGCCGATCCAAACGTGCGCGCCGTTTGGCTTCGGATCGAGGATTTATCAATCGGTCGCGGCAAGGTTTTTGAATTGCGCGGGGCGATTGACCGGCTACGGAAGGCCAAAAAGCCCGTGTTCGCCGAGTTAACCACGGCCGATGGTTCGCAGTATCTCGTCGCGGCGGCGTGTTCGTGGGTAACGATGCCGCCGTCAGGCATGTTGGTCATCCCGGGCGTTCGGGCGGAGATGCTTTTCTACAAGGGTCTGTTCGACAAGGTGGGGTTGAAGTTCGACGCCCTGCAAATGGGCAGATACAAGGGCGCCGCCGAACCGTTGACGCGCAAAGAAATGAGCCCCGACTTGCGCGAGAGTCTTGAAGCCCTGGTCGACGATGCTTACGAAGACCTCGTCACCACGATCGGCGGGGATCGCAAAATGAAGGACTACAAGGTCAAAACGCTTCTGGACCAGGGACTGTTCACGGCGGCCGCGGCCCGGAAAGCCGGCCTGATCGACGACGTGGTCTACGCCGACCAACTCCACGACGACATCCTGAAGTCGATCGGTTGCAACGACGCCGAGTTGGTGACCACCTACAAAAAGAAGCACATCGACACCGACTTCTCCGGCTTCTCCGGCCTGATGAAGATGTTCGAGTTGATGATGGGCGGCAAACCGTCCAAGCCCGTCAGCCAAAAGCAGAAAATCGCGGTGGTCTACGCCGTCGGTACGATCGTCGAGGGCACGAGCAAGAACGATATGTTCAACGACAATTCGTCGCTCGGATCCACGACGCTCATTACGGCGTTGAAAAAAGCGATTGACGATCCCAAGGTGGCGGCCGTCGTGCTTCGGATCGACAGCCCTGGCGGCTCGGCCACGGCCAGCGACCTGATCTGGCGCGAGACGGTTCGTTCTAAAAAGCCCGTGATCGCCAGCATGGGCGACGTCGCCGGCAGCGGCGGCTACTACATCGCCATGGGCGCCAAGAAGATCATCGCCTCGCCCGGCACTCTGACCGGTTCGATCGGCGTGATCGGCGGCAAGCTGGTCGTCGGCGGACTGTACGAAAAACTTGGGTTGACGACCGACGTGATCAGCCGTGGAGCCAACAGCGGCTCGCTGTCGCCCACCCAGCCGTTTACGCCCGACGAACGCAAAGCCTGGACCGAAGTGCTCGAAGAGACCTATCGTCAGTTTGTCGGCAAGGCCGCCGAGGGGCGAAAGATGCCCGTCGAAAAGCTCGAGCAACTGGCCCAAGGCCGCGTCTACACCGGACGCATGGCCAAAAAGCTCGGCCTAGTCGATCAGCTCGGCACGCTGTCCGACGCGGTGACCGCCGCCAAGCTGGCCGCCGGCTTGAAGTCCGACGCCGACGTCGAGCTGCTGGTCTTGCCCGAGCCCAAGACGTTCTTCGAGCAATTGTTCGGCGACCCGTCCGCCTCGACCGATCTCGAATCGCTGCTGCCCGAGGGACTGGCCCTGCTGCGGCAAACCCGGCTGTTCCGGCAACTGCTCTCCGAACGCGTGTTGCTGTGGATGCCGTATTCCGTGCAGATCCGATAGCCCAAAACCATTCACGAATCGTAACGGATTTCGAGAATCTCGAATCGCAGCGTGCCTTGCGGAACGGGGATCTCGACCCGGTCGCCGACCTTCTTGCCCACCAGACCCTGGGCCAGCGGACTGGTCACCAGGATCTTGCCGGTGTCGTAGTCTTCTTCGCCGGCGCCGACCAGCGTGAACTCTTCCTCGTCGTCGAACACTAGGTCTTTGACCCGCACGATCGAGCCAAACGCAATCTCGCCCTTGGGGATCAGCGTGGGATCGACCAGCACGGCCCTCGACAATTTGTCTCGCAACACGTCGATCCGGGCCTGCAACATCCCCTGGCTTTCTCGGGCGCCGTGATACTCGGCGTTTTCGCTCAGGTCGCCTTCGGCGCGGGCCGTGGCTAGTCGCTCGAGGATTTTGGGCATCTCCACCGTGCTGAGATGTTCCAGGTCGGCTTTCAATTTGTCGTAGCCGGTGCGCGTCATCGGGATGCGGTCGGACATGGAAGCCTCCAACAAAAAAAACGCGACGCCCCACTTCACTGGGGGTCGCCGGCGAAAAATTTCGTCATCAATTCCCTTGCGGATTCAACCGTGGACGTCCACGGTCCACGTTGATTTATCCTAGTCCGACGGGACAAAAGCGTCAATCCCGTCAGCCGCCATGACGTCTCATTCCACGGCTTGCAGAGCCACTCATCGCCCAGAAAGCCACTCCCCGGAAAAAATCTTGAAAAAATCCGCGGAGGGTACTTGCCAAAATCGTTACGATCGCTAAACTCACGCTATCTTGATTGTGGGTTTTCTGCCCATTCAATGTTTTTAGTTGCGACTTGTTGCGGGAAACTAACCCAAATACTAAACTAAAGCGGTTCCGATGTTCGACCTCGACCCCAAGGCTTACGAACCCTCGACGGCCCACGGCGACACGAACGGCTATGCCCGCAACCCAAGAATTTCTGCTCGGCGAGTTTCAACGCACGATCGACGATCGCTTCCGATTGTCGATCCCCAGCGAGCTCGGCGATCTGTTGACCGTCGAATCGACCGACTGCATCTTGGCCAAGGAACGGCCCGGCTGCCTCAGCCTTTGGAGCGCCCCGGTCTGGAAAGCCAAAATCGACGAGGGCGTCGAGCTGGTCAAGCAGAAAATGCGGGCCGGCAAGCTGCAAGAACGGATCAGCCAGGTCCAACGGTTTGGCCGGCTGCTTTCCACGCGCCATCGCGCCGTGCAACTGGCCGGTCGCGGACGACTGGTCATTCCCGAAGGCTTTCGCGAATTCCTGGGCGTCGAGCCCGGCGGCGAAACCCAAATCCTCGGAGCGGCCGTCTGCATCGAAATCTGGCATCCCGCGGCTTGGCTCAAATATCTCGAAGGCCGGATGCCGCGATTCCGTCGCCTTTTCGATCGCCTCTCGCGATAACACGATACACAAGCAAACATTTCCATGCCCGGTCCGGTGGGTCTTTCGAGATCAAAAACCCGGCCGCGTCACTCGGTTGGAGTTGCAAGTCACCAGGGATGGGTCCCTTTTTCCGGACGCACGATGCGTCCGCCCATTCTCTCCCGGACCGGGCATGGTCTTTTATTTCGTGGTGACGTTCTTTGGCAGAACGGTCGGCGTGCGATTCGCGATCGCCGACGATTTTTCGGTCGTAGAAACCGCTTTCGAGGGGAAGCGTTTTTCTTGATCGGCGGGCTATCCTCCGAGGCCGACGTAGGCCATCCGCAATTCATGCAATGCGGACTCCAATTCCTCGTTTTCCGCGGTCGTCCGATGGCCTTCGGTTTTCTCCTGGAGCATCGCCAACAAATCGATGGCGTGCTTGGCCTGATCCAGCCGCCGCTCCGCTTTTTGGGTCACCGGATTCGGCAACGCGCCGAGCGCCATCGCGCCCTGCAAATACAGCGTGCTGATCAAAAACGACAGCGTCGGCGGAGGCATCGGAATTTTTTGCTGTGGGCCGCCGGCCGGGCTTTCCGCGACGCCGGGCTCTTGCTTTTCCGCCTCGCGTTCCGCCTCGACCCGAGTCTTCCAATCCTCGTCGACAATAATTTTCTTTTCAGGATTTTGCGAATCGTTCGACATGATCGACCCCTTCTTTCTCTCTGCGTTACTCCCGCACCTGCCCGTCGCCGTAGGCCACATACTTGTAACAGGTCAACTCGTGAATGCCGCACGGCCCGCGTGCGTGAAACTTGTCCGTGCTGATGCCGATCTCCGCGCCGAGCCCAAACTGCCCGCCGTCGTTCAACCGCGTGCTGGCGTTGATCATCACCGCCGAGCTGTCCACGCGCGCGGCGAACTGCCGAGCCGCGGCCAAGTCGCGCGTGACGATCGCTTCCGTGTGTTTCGAGCTGTAGCGGTTGATATGCTCGATCGCCTCTTCCAGCGAATCGACCACCTTGCACGAGATGGTCGGCCCCAGATATTCAGCCGCGAAATCCCGCTCCGTGGCCGGTTTCGCTCCAGGCAACAGCACACAAGTCCGCGCGTCGCCGCGAATCTCCACGCCCCGATCCATCAACGCCCGCCCGATCCGCGGCAACAGCGACTCGGCCGCCTCGGCGTGAACCACCAGCGACTCGGCCGCGTTGCAGACGCCCATCCGCTGACACTTCGCGTTCACGACGATCGTTTCGGCCATGTCCGGATCGGCCGACCGGTCCAGATACACATGACAATTGCCCGCAAAATGCTTCAACACCGGCATGCGGGCCTCGGCGGTTACGCGGCGAATCAGCCCCTCGCCCCCGCGCGGAATGCACAGGTCGATGTACTCCGGAAGCCGCAGCAAATAGCCGACGGCGTCCCGATCGGTCGTACCGACTTGCTGCACCGCATCGGCCGGCAATCCGGTTTCGACGGCGGCCTCCGCCAGCAGTTTCGTCAGCGCGGCGTTGGAATGCGCGGCCTCTTTGCCGCCGCGCAGAATCACGGCGTTGCCCGCCTTGACGCACAGCGCCGCCGCGTCGACGGTCACGTTCGGCCGCGATTCGTAGATGAAAAAAATCACGCCCAACGGCGCCCGAACCTTTTGCACCTCCAAGCCGTTCGGACGAATCGAACTGGAAATCACTTCGCCGATCGGTTCCGGCAACGCCGCCACTTCGTCCAGCGCCCGAACCATCTCCGCAATGCGCGACGGCGTCAACCGAAGCCGGTCGACCGCCGCATCCGACAGTCCGAACCCGGGCGCGGCGTCGAGGTCAAGCTGATTCGCCTTCGCCAGCGCATCGGACCGCTCGCCAAGCAATTCGGCACAGCGCCGAAGCCATTGTTGTTTCTGGCGTCCCGTCACCGCAGCCAGCCGAGCCGCCGCCCGTTGAGCTCGCTGAGCCAACTCCACGCATGTTTTTTCCAAATCGTTCATAAGACTGTTTTTCTCAACAAATCAGCGAGGACCTTGAAAGAAAAAAGACGCCGCGAGCTAATCAAGACCTCCGGTGGCTTGAAACATCACCAGCGCCTGACGCACCGCGCCGACGTCGTGCACCCGAAGCACTTGCACCCCATGCCGCGCCATCGACAGCGCAACGCCGATCGTCCCGGCCGACGGATCGGGCGACAAAAAACGCTTGCGCGAATGTCCGATCAACACCGGACAGCCCAGTTCGTGCAGCCGCCGAATATTGGCCAGCAATTGCAGATTGTGCTCCACCGTCTTACCGAACCCGATGCCGGGGTCCAACGCGATGCGATCCTGCGCAACGCCCGCCGCTACGATCGCGTCGCGCCGCTCTCGTAGATACTCGAACACCTCGGCCACGACATCCTGATAGGTCGGGTGGTCCTGCATCGTGCGCGGTTGGCCCTGCATGTGCATCGCACAAACGCCGCAACCGGTCTCAACGGCCAACGACAGCATCGCCGGATCGCCGGCCAGTGCGGCGATGTCGTTGATAATCTCCGCGCCGGCGTGAATCGCATGTCGCGCGACGATCGCCTTCGAGGTGTCGATCGACACGGGCACGTCGGTTTGCCGGCACAGCGCCCCGACGACCGGCATCACACGTCGCAATTCCTCTTGTGCGTCAACCGGCAGCGAGCCGGGCCGAGTGCTTTCACCACCGACGTCAAGAATGTCGGCCCCCGCCGCGACCAATCGCAAGCCGTGCTCCACGGCCGCCTCGGCGTCGAAACAATGGCCGCCGTCCGAGAAACTGTCCGGCGTGACGTTGACGATGCCCATCAACAGCGGAATCCGCCCGACCGAAAGCGTGCGGGTCCGAAGCGTCCAGCGGTCGATCCGGGTTGGCTGCAACGTGCTCATCTCAATTAGTGTAGCACATTCGCCCCAAGCTCTCCACCCGACGCCCTCACCACGGCTTCTCCATCAGCCCGACGATTTGTTGGGCGACTCGGCAGATGGCTTCCTGTTGGGCCGTGGCGATCGATTGGCCGACCTCGGGCACCACGTCGCCCGTTCCGGACACGTCGGCGATTTCCTCGGGCAGCGGGACCGATTGCGAGTCGCGGAGCATTCGACCCTTCCGATCGATCCAACTGACCTCGACGCGAATGGCCACCTCGGTGTCGCGGGCGTCGCCGGTCATGCCCGGCACCAACACCCGCTTTTTATCCGACGTGATCCGCCCCGACAACACGCTGTCGGCGCCGGAATTGGCGACCACCTTGTACGGCGTCTTCAATTCGATTTCCTTGACCACGGCCTCGGTGAGCCGCTCGCCCAGATTGCGACGAAAGCTGTTCGACTGGAACACCGGCACATAGACTGTGTGGATTTCCGTCGGAAACAGCGTCTGGTTGCCGATCTGATAGCCGGCGCAGCCGCAGAGCGCCAGCGGAAGCCAAAGCCACCCGCCCAGCGCACGTCTCAGAAAGCTCAACCGACCGCGTTTCATTTCACGTCACTTGTTCGATTTCAACGCGTCGTTCAACCATTTGAAATGGTCGGGCGGACTGTCCGGCTCGTTGCGGATCTGGTCCATTCGAGCTTGCGACTGCTTCGCCCGATCGGTGCCCGGAAAGTCGTCGATCACATTCTTGTAGTAGATTTTCGCCGCGCCGTAGTACTTGTTTTGATCGTAATACTGGGCGACCGCGTACATGCGATTGGCCTTTTCTTCGACAATCTGCGACTCGGCCCTGGCGACCCGATCACGTTCGGGCCCCAGCTTGTTGCCGTATTGCGTGAGCGTGTTTTTGGCCAGTTTGTCGGCATCCTTCAGCGGTCCACCGACGTACATCGCGCCTTGATACATCCGCATCTTCGATTGCAGCCCCAAAACGTGGGCCTTCATCTGAAATTCGCTGTTCGGATATTCCTTGCGCAACAGATCATAGTTGTAGGCCGCGTTTTCATACTGGCCGCGACGGAAATACGCGTTGCCCAACGCCATCAACGCGTCGTCCGCCAGCGGACCGGTCGGGTCGTTCTGATGCACCCGCTCGAACGCCTGCACCGCATAGCCGAACGTGTCGAACAACGGTCGGCCGCTGTCGGTCATGTTCGGCGCGATCGTCCACATCGGCTTCGTGTCTTGCAACTGCTCCCAATAACGCCCGATGGTGAACTCGCGAATCGAAACCGTGTCGAGATGCCGCGTGTTCGAGTATTTCTTCAACAGACCGCCGTAGGTGTCGTGGGCTTTCGGATACAGGTCGGCGAAAAACTCGCTCTCGCCTTTGGAAAACGTCGCGTCCTCTTCCAGCGGCGAATCGGGCCAACGTTCGGCCGCTTTGGCGAACTGCGCCGCCGCCTCCTTGTACTTCTTCTCGGCGAACAGTCGCTTGCCCTCCTGCATGGCCTCTCTGGCGATTTTTTCGTTCGGCCCGTATCCCGTCGCATTTTTGACGTTCTTGTACACTTTGTCCGGCGCAAGGTCGGACAGGTCGAACCCTTTCTTGCTCTCCTCGTCTTTTCGTTTCGCCTCGTCGATGCGGACGCTGTCCTTGCTCGGCGCCGGAAGCTCGTCGGGAATCGTCGGCGGCGGACCTACGATCGGCGTCTCGGCCGAGACGGGAATGACCCAAGGACCGGAATCGTCCACGGGCTTGCCGCGCGGACCGGCGCTCGAAGGACCGGCAACCAGCGGACCAGGCGCCTCCGATCCCACCGCCGGCAGGACGGTCGCCGAACCGGTCGTCGCCGCGGCCATCGCGCCGGAGGCCGTTCCCGACGTCGCCGAACCGCTCGTGCTCGCACACGAACGCCGCCCGGTCACCGATTTGAACAGCCAGCCGTCGTATTCGTAATTGCTGCGGTTGTCGCCGTTCTGTGCATTGCTCGGGGCGGACGGAAAGCCGGCGCAGCCGCCAAGCACCCCGACGGCCAACGCCAACGACAGCCAACCTCGCGTCGTTTTGCTCGACATAAGGGACATCCTTGTCCGGTCGAAAAGAAAAAATTCGCCGCGAACGATCGACAAGTCTGATCACTTCGCCATGCGAGTCTTCCCGTTCATTCTCCAAAACAGTTTTTCAATTTCCCAACAGCCCCAGATATGGGTGCATCTTGGGTTTTCGACCCAGCAAGTGCGTCAGATAACGATTCAACAGTCCTCGCACTTCGCCGAGTCCTCGGGCGTCGACTTCCATGCGACGCCACGCCTGGCCCTCGGGGTCCGCCAGTTGGAGCATCGTTTTCAATGCACCCACGCTGACCGACGCCACTTCCTTTTTTCCTCCGCGGCACCGATCGCACAACACGCCGCCGTCGAGCTGCCCGAACGCAACTCGGCCCGACCCGCCGATCGGCTTGCCGCACTCCACGCACGTTTCCAACGAAGGCATGTGGCCCAAAAGCCGCAACGCCCCCAGTTCAAACCGCACCACGCGTTTGGCCACTGGCTCGTTGGCCATCAACGCCGCCAGCGTCTCGTCGGCCAGGTCGAACAACTCCGGTTGTGGATCGTACTGGTCGGTCAACGCCCCCAACAACTCGGCGACGTAATAGCCCGCATACAGCCCCGACAGGTCGTGCCCGACCGGTCGAAACCGCCGCAAAAGCTTCGCCTCCGTCAGTAAGTCCAAGGCGTCGGACGCTTTGCGGAGGAAGACTATTCGACAAAGGGCCAGCAGGTCAAGAGCAGACTCAAAAGGGCCTTTGAGACGCCTACCCCCTTTCGCTAAAGCACTCAGCTTACCAAACTCGCGGCTAAAAAGCGTCACCACGAGACTGGTCTCGCTGAACTCGACGACCCGAATCACGATGGCCGAAGCTTTTTCGGAGGGCATTGCTTTTCCGACGCAGAACGTTCGTGGAGATACTTTTTTTCTTTCCTCCGCATGACGGCGCGTTGTTGCGGCGTCGCGTCGTCATAGCCGACCAGATGCAGCGCGCCGTGAATGACGTACAACAGCAACTCGCGCTCGGGCGTGTTGCCATATCGGGCCGCGCAGCGACGAGCCGTGTCGGCGCTGGCGACCACCTCGCCCTCCAACAGCCCGGCCGACCGCTCCAGCACGAAGCTCAACACGTCGGTCGGCGTCGGGTCGTTCAAAAACTCCTCGTGCAACGCGGCGATCGTCGGGTCGTCGACCACAGCCACGCTCACCCGCGCGTCCGCGATGTCGGCGTCGTCCAAAATGGCGCGGACGGCCAGCCGCATCCGTCGCCGATCGACCGGAGTGTTTTTCTGTCGATTGGTGATGGAAATCGTGATCAATGGGGGACAACCGAACAAAATGTGTGCGAAGGAACTTTTTTGGCCCGAAACCGCAAGCGTTTTTCTATCCCCTGGCCCTCACGCCGTTCGCTGCTCGGGATACTTGATTCTTCCGTGATAGATGGACGTCAACGACATGACCATGCTTTTTTCGATGGTCCGCAGCTCTCGGAGCGTCAAGCCGCTTTCGTCGAACTGGTTGTCGTGCAAGCGTTTTTCGGCGATTTCGCGCACGAGGCTTTCGATCCTCGCGGGCGTGGGGTCGACCAGCGTGCGGCTGGCGCTTTCAACTGCGTCGGCCAACATCAACACGGCCGCTTCCTTGGTCTGCGGCTTCGGACCGGGATAGCGAAAACTGCTTTCGTCCACTTCGCTGGCGTTCGGATTGGCTTGCTGCTGCTCGGTCGCCCGGCCGAAAAAGAACTCGACCCGCGTCGTTCCGTGATGCTGCACGATCAGATCGATGATCGGTTGCGGCAGCCGATGTTGCCGGGCCAGGTCGGCGCCGTCCTTGATGTGGGCGATGATGACCAGCGTGCTCATGGCCGGCACGAGCGTCTCGTGGCGATTGTCGTCGGGCCCCTGGTTTTCAATGAAATAGCCCGGCTTGAGCATCTTGCCGATGTCGTGAAAATAGGCACCCACGCGAACCAACAAACCCCGGGCATGGATGCTTTCGGCGGCCGCCTCGGCGATCGAGCCGACCGTGATCGAATGGTTGTAGGTGCTTGGCGCCCGACGGACCAATTCCTGAAGCAGCGGATGGGCTATGTCGCCCAATTCCAACAAGCTCAGGTCGGTCAGCACGCCAAACAACTGCTCGATGAACGGCAGCAGCCCGGTGGCCAAAAACCCAGCGGCAAGTGCCCAAAGCCCGTTGCGCAGGCCTTCTCGAAACAACGAAACACCCATCGGTTGATCGTCGACCAGTCCGATGGCCACGTAAAGCACCGTGGCCACGGCGCCGGCGAACAGCCCTACGTAAATCAGCTTGCTGCGATGCCGGATCGATCCCAAGCTCAAGATCGCCGCCGCAGAAGTGCACATCAGCAGCAAAAACTCTTGCAGCCCATGCCCAACGGCCAACACGACGATCATCGCCACGATGCCGGTCAACAACAGAGCCAACTCCTGACGGTAGACGATCGTCATAATCATACCGAACAGCAGCACAGGCACCAGTTCGCCGCGCCACGCGTCGGCCGACGCCCAACGGGCCAGCGCCACCGTGGCCACGGCCATCATCAGCAGTACGACCAGCCGCGTGAGACTCGCCAACGGCCCGCGTTGCCGGTAGCGCATGTAAATGCCGCACAGCAGCATCGCTCCGAAAATCATCGCCGTGACGGCCAAAAACCGCGCGAGGCGCAGCGGAATCGAACGCGACTGGAGCGCGGCCGCGTATTCGAGCTGCAGCAACTCCATCTGCTCATCGTCCAACGGATGGTCCGGCCGCGACAACCGCTGGCCCACCGAATACTCGACCAGCACGTCGGGAACGGCCCGCACGGCCTCGTCCACGGCCAGCTTCGTGGCCATCGGATCCAACGTGAGCGTCGGATGCAACTGCGGCTGAATCCACGCGAACAACGCGTCGGCCACCGACGACAATTCAGGCGTTTTGCGCAGCGCGTCGCGGATCGCCGTGCCATCGCCCAGCAACACGTCCCCGACCTGAACGACACGTTTCGCCTCGGGATGCCCTACGGGATAGATGGTGATTTCTTTTTGATTTTCCTTACCCGACGGAAGATCCTTCGGCAACAACAGCCCGCGGTCCTCGAACTGCTTGAACACGTCGGCGATTGCATCGCTCATCCGCTCAAGATTCTCTTGAGGCGTAAACGCCGCGCGAAAATCGCGAAACTGCTCGGCCTGTTTCTTGGCGTCCGGCGCCTTCGCCCCTTCGGCCAACGGCGGCTGAAACGCCTTCCAAATTTTCGGATCCAACTTGTCCAGCGTCGGCGCCGCGGTCAGCTCGCTCAACACGACCCGCAACCGGGCTCGCAACTGCACCAGCGGCGCGGGATCCTGCACGTAGACGCGCGGTACCTGATCGGCGGCCCGCTGCCGAGCATCCTCGGTCGCCGCCGGATCCGGTTTGACAAACGCCACGGCCGCCACGATGTCGCGCGACGGCGTATACCCGGTCCGATACGGAAACGCCGGCGCCCACGCATGCGCGACAACGCTCAGCGCCACGGAAGCCAACAACGCCAAGCCGATTCGCCCAGTCACGTCGCGACGGCGCAAACCGATCCATGCCCGCTCCCATTGGCCCGGGGGAAGCTCGAGCGAGGCCACCCGCTCGAATCGCCTGCGTTTGCGCCAACCAAAAAACATGACTAGGGTCTGAAGATCAGAGAATTAAGACTTTTTTGTTTACTTTCTTTCGTAGGCGTCGACAATCCGCTGCACCAACGGATGTCGCACGATGTCGGACGCGCCGAGCTTCACGGCGCCGATGCCGTCGATCCCGTGCAGCCGGGCCAGCGCGTCGACTAGTCCGCTTTTGACCTTCGGCGGCAGGTCGATCTGGCTGACGTCGCCCGAAGCGACGATCTTCGAGCCCGCGCCCATGCGCGTCAAAAACATCTTCATCTGCGAAACCGTCGTGTTCTGCGCCTCGTCCAAAATGATGAACGCCTCGTTCAGCGTACGGCCCCGCATGTACGCCAGCGGAATCACCTCGATCACGTCTTCCTCGGTGTATCGGGCGATCAGGTCGTGGTCCATCATCTCGTGCAGCGCGTCCAACAGCGGGCGCAGATACGGATTGATTTTGGCCTGCAAATCGCCCGGCAAAAACCCGAGGCTTTCGCCGGCCTCGACGGCGGGCCGGACCAGAACAATCTTGCGGATCGACTCCCGCTTCAACGCGGCCACGGCCATCGCCACGGCCAAATACGTCTTACCCGTGCCCGCCGGTCCACTACACATCACGATGTCGTTCTGTTCGATGGCCTCCAAATAACGGGCCTGACCCTCGCTCCGCGCACGAATCGGACGCCCCGCCCGAAACACCTCGATCGACGGATGCTCGCCAAACGATTGGCCGTTTTGAACGCCGTGGAGCACCCGCGTCACATCGTCCGGCGACAGCGCACCCAACCGACTCGCGCACGCCTGCAACCGCTCGAGCGTTTCGGTGGCCTTGGCCACATCCAACTCCGGCCCGGCGATGTGGATCCGGCCGTCGCGCACCGTGATGCTCACGCCCAATGCGTTTCGGATGCGACGCAAATGCTGATCGCAGGCGCCGAAAAGCGTCAACAGGGCCTTGGAACTGACGACCGATATGGTTGATTCCATCATCTCGATCTTGGCCAACGCCCTCGCCAAAATTTTTTTCTTAAAGCCGCCATCCAACGGCTGGTTCAGTCCCAATATCAATTCTACTCGAGATTAACGCCGGCGGGCGCAAGTCGGGACGTGTCGTCCAAAAAACCACGCCACGTCGGCCGAACAACATGCATTCCAATTATACTCAGCACCGAAGATGCCTTATAGCCACCCTCTGTCTCCCTATCGATCCCCCCTCTATCGACGCAGAAAAGAGGAACGCAAAAAACCGGGGCCGACCACCGCTTCCCAAATCAGATCTGTTCGATATGCAAACCGCGCCGCCGGCGTTCGGCCAGCCGGGCGTTGTCAAACATGGCCGCCACTTGCTGGACGTCCTCGATGCCGGTCAACACCAACAACGGATCGGTCCGGTCGTGCGACGCCACGCGGATCGTTCCCACGCCGGTCAAACGATCCAACGGCCCTTGCTCGAACGTGATGTCGTCGACGTCGAGCAGTTCAATCCGGTTGTTCACGCGCCGCACCAACCCCGACTCATGAATGAACCGCCGGGAGGTCAACACATAATGGACGCTCAGCCGGCGATAACACAACAATGAGAGAAAATAACACCACGGCAGCACGGTCACGGCCAACACCACAAGCCACCAAACAGCGGTGCGGGCCCAAAACACGCCGGCCAGCAGCGCCGCAAGCGAAACCAGACCGCAAATGCCCCACAGCCCGGCCATCGCCTTCGACGAGTAGCCGCCTCGCCAGATTTCTTCCTCGGGCGGTTCGGGCGCGTTCGACGGCGCCGCAGGACTCCCAAGCCCCGTTTCGCCCGGTTCGAGCCGTTGTCCACAACGATGACAAAAAACCGCTTGTTCGACGGTTTCGACGCCGCACGACGGACATTGCATGGCGACACCCCCTTTCGGCCCCACGCATTATAAGGTCGGAAGACGGTGTACGGAAGATGGCGTCGCCGCAGTCGCCCGCCTTCCGTCCGCCGTCCGTTTCGAGTACATTGGGACGTGCCGTCTCGGACGAGGATCGACCTATGAAGTGCCCTTACTGCCTCGCAGACAACGATCGGGTGCTCGATTCGCGGGCCAGCCAGGACGGATTCGCCATCCGGCGTCGCCGCGAGTGTCTGGCGTGCAAGCGCCGCTACACGACCTACGAACGCATCGAGGCCACGACCGTCAAGATCATCAAAAAGGACGGTACGCGCGAGCCGTTCGACCACGCGAAGATCAAGCAGGGCCTCGAAAAAGCCTGCTGGAAACGCCCTGTCCGCGACGAACAGCTCGAAGCGATCATCGCCGCCGTCGAAAACGAGTTGGAGGCCAACTTCGAGTCTGAAGTGGAAAGCCGCCGCATTGGCGAACTGTTGATGCAGCACCTCCGCAAGATCGACGAAGTGGCCTACGTCCGGTTCGCCAGCGTCTATCGTCAGTTCAAGGACGTCCAGGATTTTGTCGAGGAGCTGCGACCCATGCTGGCCAATCCGCGTAAAGTGACGTAGAACGAGCGAGCCGCGCACGTCGCCCCCCGGCCCTCATCGCGCGGCGATTCCTTCGCGGCCCACTTTTTGAACGAAAAACAAAACATTCCGATGTTCGACTGGCTGCGATCCCACGAAATCCTGCTCGGCTGGCTGGGCGCCGCCTCGGTGGTGATGTTCGTCGGCAGTCTGCTGCTGGTGCCGTGGTTGGTGATCCGCATCCCGCCCGACTATTTCGTCCGCCGCCGTCGCCAACTCGATCGCCAGGCCAATCGCCATCCGGCAGTCCGCGTCTTATGGCTGATCGCCAAAAACCTGATCGGCGTCGTCCTGTTGTTGGCGGGCGTCGCCATGTTGGTGTTGCCGGGCCAGGGCATTTTGACGATTTTGATCGGTCTGATGTGCCTCGATTTTCCCGGCAAATTCGCGCTCGAACGATGGCTAGCCCGCCAACCGTCGGTCCTGGCCGCCATGAATTGGATCCGCGTCCACGCCGGTCGAGAGAAGCTTCAGGAGATCAGCCCGAAAGACCCTGCCGGCCGCTAGCCCCTCGTTATTGTTGCCGGGCGATCACAAAATCCGTCAATCCGCGGAGACTGTCCAGCGCGACGGTGGCCGAAAGCGTCGAGAGCTGCTCGACGGCCTGTTGCGAAAAACGCCCGGCCTTCTGGCGTGCGTAAGAAATCGCCTGATACCGCTCGAACCAAGGACGCAACGCCTCTTGACGATGGTTGTCGCTGCGTGAAAGAATCGCGACCAACTGCTGCCGTTGTGGATCGTCGACGGCGTCCAACAGCCGAATCAGCGGCAACGTGGCCTTTTGTTTGGCAAGATCGGTGCCGAGCGATTTTCCGACCACCGTTTCGTTGCCCGTCAGATCAAGCACGTCGTCGGCGATTTGAAAGGCGATGCCCAAGTCGCGGCCGTAGTCGGCCAACCTGCGGCACGTTTCGGGCGACGCCCCGGCGTAATAAGCGCCCACTTCGCAACAGCACGAGGTCAGCGCCGCCGTCTTGCCGCCGATGATGTCAAAATAGCAGTCCTCGGTCAGCCCGAAATCGCCGCGGCCTTCGACCTGGCGCAACTCGCCCTTGCATACTCGCTGCGTCGTTTGGCTGATCAGCCGGATGGCGAACGGGTCCTCCAACGACCCGGCCAGGCACATCGCCTTGGCGAACAGATAGTCGCCCAGCAAAATGCTGGTTTCGTTGTCCCATCGGGCGTTGATCGTGTCCAAGTGCCGCCGGACCGTCGCCTCGTCGAGCACATCGTCATGAATCAGCGTCGCCGTGTGGATCAGCTCGACCATGGCCGCCAGCGTACGATGTTCCGGCCGCAGCCCTCCGCAGGCCAAACCCGACAACAAAACCAATGCCGGCCGCAACCGCTTGCCACCCAATCGAAAACCGTGCTTGACCAACTGATCGACAAACGGATGATCGCTCGAAAGCTCGCGGCGGAGCAACTCCTCGGTTTCCTGAAGCTCTTGGGCTACCGGCGCATACAGGGCCCGGAGATTTTCCGGAACGACCACCGGTTGTTTGCCCGACGAATCCATGAGCGTGCCTCTATCTCTCCAAGGGATTCCGCGATGCTCCGCGCGTCTTAGTTCTCAGAAAACACGTCGTTTTCCGCACAATGAATGCGACAAACCCCACGAGAATCCATGTTGCGTGGGTAATCCGTCGATTTTAACCGCCCGAGCCCGGTTCCGTCTAGCGGGGTGATCATTCGACAAGGAGCCCATCGTTCGATCCACCCGAATTGGGGCCGGCGCGACCGAACCGTCGGACGACCTGGAAAATACGGGCTAGACTTGTGTTGCCGTCCGAGCCGTGACGGCCGCACCATGGAAACCGCCCATCAACCGCCGTCCGCCACGGAACCCGATGCCTCACTGGTCGCCGCGTTGGCGCGCATCCAACGTTTGACCGGCGGCGTCCCATCGGAAGCCCCGCCGATCGCCCCCGACGCATTCATGCCCGTCGAGCCCCGATCGTTCGCCGAGGCCCAACTGACGGACAGCCATGTCGAGTCGCTGATTCTGAAATTCCTGCTGGCCCGAGGCGACGCCACCGGACGCGACATCGCCGATCAGGTCAAGCTGCCGTTCGTGATGGTCGACGAGCTGCTCCGCGATCTGAAAGAGCAGCGTCTGGTCGGCCATCGCGGCTCCGCGCCGATGAACGACTTTCTGTATCAGCTCAGCGATCTGGGCCGCGAGCGAGCACAGCGTTACACGCAACATTGCACGTATTTCGGCGCGGCGCCGGTTTCGCTGCGCGACTATGTGGCCGGCGTGCACGCCCAGTCGTTGACGACCCAACATCCGACCGTGCAAAACCTGTGCGAGGCGTTTTCGGACCTCGTGCTGAGCGAAAAAATGCTCGATCGGCTCGGCCCGGCGATCAACTCCGGCCGCGGACTGTTTTTGTACGGCCCGCCCGGCAACGGAAAAACTTGCATCGCCGAGCGAATCACCGCCGTGTTCGGCAACACGATTTGGATCCCCCGAGCCGTGGGCGTCGACGGCGAGATCGTCCGGCTGTTCGATCCGATGAGCCACGAAGAGACGCCGCTGCCTTCCAACGGCGGACTGCTTGACTCCCAAAAAATCGACAAACGTTGGGTGCGCATCCGACGGCCCACGATCGTCGCCGGCGGCGAATTGACGATGTCGCAATTGGAGGTGACCGTCAACTCGACGACCGGCATCTGCGAAGCGCCGCTGCAACTGAAAAGCAACTGCGGCACGCTGGTGATCGACGACTTCGGGCGTCAGCGGATGCGGATCGACGAGTTGCTGAACCGCTGGATCGTGCCGCTCGAAAAACGTTACGATTTCCTCAATTTGCCGAACGGCAAGAAGGTCAAGGTGCCGTTCGATCAGTTGGTCGTTTTTTCGACGAATCTCGAGCCCCGCGAACTGGTCGACGAGGCGTTTTTGCGGCGGATTCCCTACAAAATCGAAGTGACCAACCCCAGCGAGGACGAATTCCGCCGGCTCCTGCGCGTCGTCGCCGAGCGATTCGGCATGGCCTATCAGTCCGACGCCGTCGACCATCTGATCGCCACGCACTTCCGTCAGCCCCAGCGTCCGCTGCGGTTTTGCCACCCGCGCGACTTGCTGCTCCAGGTGATCAACGACTGCAAGTATCGAGGCGTACCGCCTGAAATGACCCGCGAACACTTCGATCGCGCCGTAGAAAACTATTTCGCCGTTCTATAAAGAAACGCTCCGCAGGAGGGATCGCAAGAAGCGGTTTCGCTCCTCCGCATGTCAATCCGCGTTGGCCTTGGACAACACGTCGGTCCAAAACTCCCGGGCTCGGCGATGCCACTCCATCACCGCTTTCTTTTGCACCGGATCGTCGATCTGCATTTGTTCGGCCCGCTGATTGGCCCAATCGAGCATGAATCGGGCCGCGCTGCGGCTGATGCGCGGCTTGCCGCCAATCTCGACGTAATAGGGGCCGGTCATCGCAAACCGATACGTCTTCGGATGGTCGGTCACCACGCGAATCGCCAGCCACCCGCTCCGATCGAACCGGATCTTCGGCAACTGCCCGCTTTTAGAATAGGTCTCATATGGAACCGCGATGTCGACCTTGCCGTTGCGGAGGATCTCGACGTTGCTGATTTTTTCGCGTGTGGAAATCCCCAAATCGATCGCCAATTCGATGGGCTCGCCCGTCTCGGACTGAAACACGTGGCCCGGCAATTCGCCGCCGATCAACGGCATCATGAGCGGACCGTTCGTCACGAACACATGGCCCTCGCGAAACGATTGCCACCACCGCTTGTAATCGAACGGCTCGTCCACGTGCACGTAGACCCGGTTGTAGCCGACCGGATTGGGCGAGTCGCCCGACCCGCTGCCGGCGCTGGGCGGGATCCGCAATCCGCATTCGAGCAACTGGAAATAAAGGAATTGCGACCACTGCGCATTGCCCAACGGCGAGGGATAATCGGACAGTTTTCGAGGCCGACCGCCGCCCTCGTCGCTCGACGAGCTGTCGCGGCACAGCCGGCGATGCGCCACCTGGATCGAATCGACCTGTCCCGCCGCGACCAGCATCGGCAAATCCCACCAGCACGGCTGCGTCACATCAACCCAAAGCTCGCCGCCGCGTCGCGCCTCGGGCAAAAACTCCATCGCCGACGGCCAATCGCCTTCCGCGGCCGGCAGCTTCAGCGGATTGGACCGATTCAACAACAGCAACTCCGTCCCCGGCCGAATCCACGCCCCGGCCAGCCGTTGGTAGTAGCGATCCCGATCGAAACGCACGACCGGATCCTTGGCCGGCGCGGTCGGCAGCTTCACGGTCCGATCGTTCCGCCACGTCAACACCTCGGCCACGTGCAGATCCTCGGCCCGCATCAACGGCTCGATCTGGCGCACCGGACGCCGAACGTCCAGATCGCCCGACCACCAGCCCATGGCCGCCATGTCGACAAACCGTTGCAGTTCGATCCGCCGCACGTCATCAGCGAAATGCTGGATCGTGAAATTTCCGCCCTGTTCGAGATACTCCGGCCCGCGTTCGATGACAAACCCGTACTCGCCGACGGGAATTTTGAGGACGATCTTGCCCGGCACGATAAAATGGTCGTGATAACAGATGGCCTTGTCGGGTTTGAACGGGCGATTTTTGGACCCGACGATGTGCATTCGGCAATCGACCGGCCGACCCGTCGCCTTGTCGACCACCGTCAGTTCAAACCGTCCGGTGGACGCACGCGCCGAGCCGACGGCCAAAACCATCCCAAACCAACCCCCAAGCGATGCAACCGTTGCAATTCGCAAAAAGCATCGAGAGACCATGGCGGAAACCAATGAAAATGAGGTAGGGTTAAGCGTCTTTCCTGAATTTTAGCACGCGACGGACGCCAAGCCCGGCTTGAAAAAGACCCACCCATCCCCCTACAATGACGAACACCCCCAGTCGGTTTTCAGGATCGCAACATGGCGGAAGACTATTATAGAACCCTCGGCATTTCCAAAAACGCCTCCACCCCCGTCGATTTCTAAGATCGCAATATGGCGGAAGACTATTATAAAACCCTTGGCGTCTCCAAAAACGCCTCGCAGGCCGACATTCAAAAAGCCTATCGGACGCTGGCGCGCAAGCACCACCCCGATATGAATCCGAACGACAAGTCGGCCAAGAAAAAATTCCAACAAGTGCAAGCGGCGTTCGACGTCCTGAACAATCCCGAAAAGCGGGAGATGTACGATCGCTACGGCAGCTCGTTCGAGACGATGGGCGCCGGCGGTCCCCCACCGCCCGGCGGCGGGCCGCAACAATGGACATGGACATCCGGCGGCCCCGGCGGCGGTTTTTCGGCCGAGGACATCGACCTGAACGAAGTGCTCGGCGAGCGGTTCGGTCAGGACATGCCCGGCGGCTTGGGCGACCTGTTCGGCCAGTTCCATCGTGCGGCCGGCAAATCGCGTAAATCGGCCGCCCCACGCCGCGGCGTCGACTTGAACCATGAACTGGAAATCCCCTTCCAAACCGCGGTCCTCGGCGGCGAAGTCCAACTGATCGTCGAGCGTCCGTCAGGCAAAAGCGAAAAGCTGGCCGTCAAAATTCCGGCCGGCATCGACGAGGGCAAAAAAATCCGCATCCGCGGCCAAGGCGGACCCGCGCCCGGACGCAACGGCACGCCCGGCGACATCCTGATCACGATCCACGTCGCCCCGCATCCGTGTTTCCAGCGTCATGGCAACAACCTAACGGTCCGCGTCCCGGTCACCTTGGCCGAAGCGGTCGGCGGCACCAAGCTCGATCTGCCCACGCCCAAAGGCACGGTCACGTTGCGCGTTCCGCCCGGCGCCTCCGGCGGCACGAAACTGCGGGTCAAAGGCCACGGCGTCGCCCCAAAAAACGGCACGCCCGGCGACCTGCTGGCCGAAATCCAAATCCTGCTGCCCAAACAACTCAGCGACGCCGATCGTCAGGCGATCTGTAAAATCGCCGAACCGTACCCCCAAACCCCGCGCAAAGACTTGCGCTGGTGATCGCGTCCCAACGCGGAAAACGCCATGGTCGACCAGCGGTTCTTGCCACGATATCGAGTGCGCCGAGCCGGCGATTTTCAGCGGGCCTATCGGGTGCGTCGCACCGCCGGCGACGGGCTGATCCTGGTGTTCGGCCATCCGAACGGTCTGCCGCATCCGCGTCTCGGGCTGTCGGTCTCCCGTCGCATCGGCGGCGCCGTAACGCGCAACCGCTGGAAACGACTGCTGCGCGAGGCGTTTCGCAAAACGATCGCACGGTTGCCCAAGGGCATGGACTTGATCGTCGTCCCGCGTGCGAACGTCGAGCCGACGTTGGAGTCGCTCATGGACTCGCTGCCTCGCCTGGCCGACCGCATCGGAAGAAAACGATCGCAGGACAACCCGCCATGCTCCGACGCCTGATCGCCGCCGCCCGGTTTTTGACGCATCTGCCCGCGTGGACGCTCATCGGGCTGGTGCATCTTTACCAAAAGCTGATCAGCCCAGCTTTGGGCCCGCGGTGCCGTTTCGAGCCAAGCTGCAGCGTGTATTTCATCGAGTCGGTGCGGAAATACGGGGCGGTGCGTGGTTTTTTGCGAGGCGCATGGCGCATTCTGCGTTGCAACCCCTGGAACCGCGGCGGCTACGACCCGCCGTAGCGGCGCGGATCGGCGTCCGAGCGAAACGATAGTCGACGCCCACAAACCACGCAGTTCAACCAATCGTCCCATTCTGCCCGACTGTTTTTCCCCATCTCTCTTGACCCCGGCTGGGCAAATCACTATCGTTCGCCCCTGCCTGGCTTGTCGGATTCGTCGGCCGGCGGTTTTTTTCTTGTCGTTGGGTCTGAACCTTTCGGATGGGAAGCGGAAACATGAGACGTCGGCATTTTCTGTTGGTGGCGTCCAGCTTAGCGATGATCGGCTTTGGCGGATGCTCCTGGCTGGACGGAACGATGCGATCGCAGAGCCCCGACCCGATCGAGGCCGCCGAGCTGTCTTCTTCCCAGGCCAAACTGGTCGGCGATTTGGTCGTGCCGACGGGCCTGAACCCCACGCGCGTCGACGCCGTCGGACTGGTCACCTGTCTGCATGGCACCGGTAGCGATCCGAATCCCTCGCCCGAGCGCGCCATGCTGCTGAACGAAATGCAGTTGCGCGGCGTAAAAAGCCCGGACACGATTCTGAGGTCCGGCAACGTTTCGTTGGTGAAAATTCAAGGATACCTGCGGGCAGGCATTCAAAAAGGCGACCGATTCGACGTCGAGGTGCGCGTGCCGTCGCAAAGCGACACGACCAGTCTTCGCGGCGGTTACCTGCTCGAAACCCGTCTGACCGAGTCCGCCATTCTGGAAAACCGCGTGCATCACGGCAATTTGCTGGCCTTGGCCCAAGGCCCGATCATGATCGATCCGACGGCCGACCCCAAAAAAGAAAAAATCATGATGTGCCGCGGGCGGATTCTCGGCGGCGGCGTCTCCGCCATTTCCCGTCCCGTCGGATTGGTGCTCACGCCCGGCCATCAAGACGCCCGAAACAGCGCCCGAGTGGCCAACGCCGTCAACAAACGGTTCCATACCTTGGTCAACGGCATCAAAACAGGTCTGGCCAAGGCGAAGGACGACAAATACATCGAACTGCAGGTCCATCCGCGTTACAAGGATTGCGTGGTCCGCTATTGCGAGGTGATTCGCGCCACTCCGCTGGCCGAATCGGCGTCCGAACGGATGCAGCGGATCGCCGAACTGAGCGAAAAGCTGATGAATCCGGAGACCGCGGCCGACGCCGCCCTGCAACTCGAAGCGATCGGCACCGAAGGCGTCGACGCGTTGTTGAAGGGTTTGAAATCGAACAATTTGGAAGTTCGTTTCTATGCGGCCGAATCGCTGGCTTATCTGGATCGCCGCGAGGCCGCCGAGCCGTTGGCCCAAATCGCCCGCCAAGAGCCGGCCTTCCGCCTCCACGCCTTGGCCGCCTTGAGCACCATGCAGGATTTCCTCGCCTTTGAGCAACTGCGCGACATGTTGGCGCTGCCCAGCGCCGAGACCCGTTACGGCGCATTCCGTTCGCTGTGGACCATGAACTCGAAAGACGCCCTGGTCCGCGGCGAGGTGCTCGGCGACCAGTTCCACTACCACGTGTTGGACCTCGACGGCCCGCCGATGGTCCACGCCACGCGAAGCCGCTTGCCCGAAATCGTCTTGTTTGGACGCGACCAGCGATTGCAAACCCCACTGGCTCTTAACGCCGGCAACGCCATCATGGTGACCAGCTCCGGCGGCGAGGAGGTCTCCGTCGCCAAGTTCAGCGTCCAGGACGGCGACCAAAAGCGCGTCGTCTCCACTCGCCTCGATGACGTGATTCGCGCCATCGTCGAATTGGGCGGAAGCTATCCCGACGTCGTCCAAGCCCTGCAAGAGGCGAAGACCGGCGGCGTCTTGACCTCGCGATTTGAAATCGACGCCTTGCCCAGGGCCGACCGAGAATACGAGCGGGTCGCCGACGACTCGCAATCCGCCGAACCCTCGTCAGAAAAAAAGGCGGACCGCCCGAAAGACGCCGCGACGCCATCGCGCCCGACGCCCGAGGCCTTCGCCGTGCGAGGGACCGCCGGCGACTCGTTCACGCCCGCCAAGACTCCCAAGGCCGATTCGATCGACGACGCCGACGCCAAACCCGCCCCCAAAAAGGGCTTTTTTGCCAAAATGTTCGGACAATAACTCTGCAGGCACAAGGCGTTTTTGGTAAAATGTTTGCACGGTAACCCATTTCAAAGGCGGCCGTCGCGGCGCGGAAGGCGGATTTTCCAGTCCGACCCCCTCCTTCCGCCCCATGCCTCCCGCCCTTCCCTTTCGTTTTAACGTTCCATGCTCAAGGCCCTCGAACTCGTCGGTTTCAAGAGCTTCGCCGACCGAACCCGGTTCGAGTTCCCCCCGGGCATCACGGTCGTCGTCGGACCCAACGGTTCGGGCAAATCGAACGTCGTCGACGCCATCAAATGGGTTTTGGGCGAACAAAGCGTCAAAAGTCTCCGCGGCCGCGAGATGGCCGACGTGATCTTCAACGGCTCGACCGGACGCCGGGCCATGAACGCCGCCGAAATCACGCTGACGTTCGACAACTCGAAACGCCTGCTCGACATCGACGCCCCGGAAGTCCAGATCACGCGCCGCGTCTATCGCAGCGGCGAAGGCGAATACCTGCTCAACCGCAATCCCGCCCGACTGCGCGACATCCGCGACTTGATCTCCGGCACCGGCATGGGCAGCCAGGCCTACAGCGTCATCGAACAGGGCAAGGTCGACATCCTGCTGCAATCGTCGCCGCGCGACCGCCGCGTGATTTTTGAAGAGGCCGCCGGCATCAGCCGCTTCAAGCTCCGAAAGGTCGAAGCCCAGCGACGGCTCGAACGCGTCGAGCAAAATCTGCTCCGCCTTTCCGACATCGTCGACGAGGTGGAAAGCCGGCTCCGCGGCGTCCGCACCCAAGCCGGCAAAGCCCGACGCTACAAAGAATACGCCGACCGGCTCCAAGAGCTGCGCACGCAGGTCGGTCTGGTCGATTGGCGGCGATTGAGCGATCGTCTGGCCGCCGCCGAAAACGAATTGCAAGCGTTGAACGACGCCCGCGCGGCCGCCGCCGCCGAACAAGAGCGCTGCGAGGCCGAGCGGCTCGACATCGACAACCAAACCCATCAGTTCAACGAGGAAATCCGCCGGACCGAGTCGCAAATCGCCGATAACCGCGAACACATCGCCACGGCCGAAACCATCGTCGAACACGAGCGGAGCCGCGGCCGCGACCTCGACCAGGAAATCGTCCGATCCCGTCGCCAGGTCGTCGCCCTCAGCACCCGCGCCGGCGACCTCCAACAGCAATTTCAAGAGACCGCCGACTCGCTGGCCGCCGCTGACGCCGCCCGGGGCGACACCGCCCGCCGACTGGTCGAAGCCGAACGCCAACTGTCCGATGTGATGACCGCGTTGGACGCCTTGCGCGGCGAACACGAGCAGCGCCGCACGGCCTACGTGCAACAAATGCGGGCCTCGGCCTCGCTGGGCAACGAAATCAGCGCGATGGAGAACCAGACGGCCGCCTCCGCCGAAACGCAAACCCGCTGTCAGCAGCGCATGGCCGAACTGGAACAGACGTTCGACGCCGTGCAGCGCGAGCTGTCCGATCTGCGACGGCGTCGCGACGAGTTGACCGAACTGGCCCAACGTCAATCGCAGCAACTGGCCGAGGCGAAAGACCGAACCGCCGACGCCCAGCGGCGCATGACCGCGGCGTCCGACGAACTGGCCGAGCTGGGGCGCCGTCAAAGCGCCGCCGCGGAGCGCGCCGCCGTGCTCGAAGAATTGGTCCGCCGCCAGGACGGCATCGGCGCCGGCGTCCGCGAAGTGCTCGCCCGGTCCGCCGATCCAAACGACCCCGTGTTTCGCAATGTCCTCGGGCTGGTGGCCGATCTGTTCCACGTCAGCGTCGAGGCCGCCCCACTGGTTGAAATCGCGTTGGGGCCCACGGCCCAGCACGTCGTCGCCACCCGAAGCGACGAACTGTTGGCCAGTCTGCCATCCCAAGCGAGCCGGCTCGGCGGACGGGTTGGCTTTTTGTGGCTCGACGCCGACCGACCGCCTGACACCTCACCCGATCTCGAGGGCCGCCCTGGCGTGTTGGGCCGCGCCGATCGATTCATCGAGACCGAGGCCCGGCTGCTCCCGCTGGCACACCGACTGTTGGGTCGCACGTGGTTCATCGAAAAACTCACGCAGGCCGTCTCCTTGTGGCGAGCCATTGGCGGCGGCCTGACCTTTGTCACCCTGGCCGGCGAGTTGCTCGAACCCGACGGCACGCTGACCATCGGACCGCGCAGCATCGCCTCGGGCCAAATTTCGCGCCGCAGCCAACTCCGGGCCTTGGCCTCGCAACGGTCCGAGCTGCAAACGGCCATCGCCGCCGCCGAACAAAACGTCGCCCGCTGGAACGAAGAAATCGCCGAGCGTCAGCAACAGCTCGATCGCAAAAGCGCCGAGTCGCAAGAGACCGCCAGCGCCGCGGCCGAAAATCGCGCCGCCGTGGCCGCCGCCGAACAACGCCGGATGCAGTTGGATCGTCAGCGCGCCGCGCTCGACGCCGAATTGCAGGCCGCCGCGGCCCAACACGACGACGCCGTGCGTCGATTGGCCGACGCCCAAGCCAAACGTCAGACGTTGGAACGCGGACTCGGCGAGATGGAGTCGGACGTGGCCCGGCTCGGCCAGCAAATCGGCCAGTTGGAGGACCGTCGCGCGACGGCCGGCCGCGAGACGACCGAAATCAAAGTCGATCTGGCCAAATGTGAGGAGCGGCTCCGCAACCTCCAGGCCACGCTGCGTCAATACGAAGAGGCCCGCCAAGAACGTCACAAAGCGATCGACGACGCCCGTCAACGATTGGCCGAATGCCAGCAGCGCGGCGAAGCCTCGCGCCGGATCATTTTGCAAGCCGAAACCGAAATCGCCGAGTTGTTCCTTCACAAAGAGACGTTCGCCGCCGCGATCGTCGACCTGGTCAACCAGCGTGAGGCGTTGCAATCGCATCGGAACGAAGTCGCCGCCGGCAGTCAAAAAGTTCAGGCCCGGCTCCGCAAACTCGACGACAAAATCCGCACCGTCGAGCTGGCCGCCAGCGAAGTCCGACTGGAACGCAACGCGCTGGCCGACCGCATGCGTGAGGACTATGGCATCGAGTTGGCCGATCTGGAGCACACTTTCACCGACCAAGCCACACAGCAGCGAGAAGCGGTTCAACAAGAAATCGAGGAGCTGCGCCAGAAAATCAACAATCTCGGCAACGTGAATCTCGAAGCGCTCGACGAACTCGATCAACTCGAGACCCGCTACAAAACGCTCGCCGATCAATACCAAGACCTGTCGTCGGCCAAGTCGTCGCTCGAAAAAATCATCGATCGGATCAACGTGGACAGCCGGCGGCTGTTCTCCGAAACGCTCGACGCCGTCAAGGAGCATTTCCAGAAACTGTTCCGCGATCTGTTCGGCGGCGGACGGGCCGACATCCTGTTGGAGGAGAACGTCGACATTCTGGACAGCGGCATCGAGATCATCGCCCGGCCGCCCGGCAAGGAGCCGCGGAGCATTTCGCTGCTGAGCGGCGGCGAGAAGACGATGACCTGCGTCGCCCTGCTGCTGGCGATTTTCCGCAGCCGGCCCAGCCCGTTTTGCGTGCTCGACGAGGTCGACGCCGCGCTGGACGAGGCCAACATCGACCGTTTCACCCAGGTGATGAAGGACTTCACCGGTTGGACCCAGTTCATCATCATCACGCACTCGAAAAAAACCATGACCGCGGCCAACACAATCTACGGCATCACGATGCAGGAGTCGGGCGTGTCGAAACAGGTTTCAGTCCGATTCGAGGACGTCAGCGACGACGGCCGCATCCTGCGATCGGCGACCGACGAGGCCGCGTGACGCCCCACACCGTAAGCGAGCGATTCTGTGTCTCCCTCGAAACATGCCGACGACGAAACCGTTTTCCGCGTGCTGCCGCGACAAGTCGGCCAAACCGTGGCCGCTGCGCTGCGCCAGTGGATGCCCGACCGATCCTGGTCGCAAGTGCGAGCGCTGTTGAAGGCGCGTCGCGTAATGCTCAGCGGCAATCTTTGCACCGACGTCGATGCGCGGCTTCGACTGGTCGACGTGGTGAAAATCCTGCCGCACCCGATCGCCGCGCCCCCGCAAGAGACTGATGTCCGCATCCGCTACCTCGACCGGCATATCGTCGTGGTGGAAAAGCCCTCCGGCATCACTTCGACCCGCTACTCCGACGAACAAGACCCGGCTCCGCGACGCCGGCAGCTTCAGCCGACGCTCGACGAATTGCTGCCCCGCGTGATTCAAAACAACCTAAAAAGCGCGAAGGGGTCCAAAAACGCAAAAGGCGTCCAAAAAACCAAGTCGGTTCGAGCCGTGCACCGATTGGACCGCGAGACCAGCGGCCTGATGGTGTTTGCCCGAACCGCCGAGGCTGAAAAAAACTTAGGCCAGCAGTTTCGCGTCCACAGCATCACGCGCCGCTATCTGGCCATCGCCCATGGCCGAGTGCCGGCCCAAACGATCGAAAGCCGCCTGGTGCGCGATCGCGGCGACGGACGTCGCGGCAGCACCCGGTTGCCCAACGCCGGTCGGCTGGCTGTCACGCACGTCCAGCCCCTCGAATCGCTGGGCGACTACACGCTGGTCGAGTGCCGGCTGGAAACCGGCCGCACGCATCAAATCCGCATCCATCTGGCCGAAAACGGCCACCCATTGTGTGGCGAACGGGTTTACAATCAGCCGTTGTTCCGCCCGTCGCGGCCCGACCGGAGCGGCGCCCCGCGATTGGCCCTTTGCGCCGTCGAGCTGGGTTTTTTGCACCCGGTCACCGGCCAGCCGATGCACTTCGACATGCCGCTGTCGCCCGATCTGGCGGCCTTTGTCCGACGGTTGCGCAAACAAGCCAAGTCATCGGGCTGTAAGGGCTAAAAAACGCCCGATTGGGTGGCTGTTGTTCGTCCGTAGTCCCGCATCCCCCCCCGTTGATTGACCTTGTCGACCGGGCTTGCTATACTGACAGGCGTCCGGAGTCCTGCCTATCGGTTTCCCACCTCGCAACGTTTTTGTCTTCCGTCTTTGGAGAACTTCATGAACGCTGATCGAACTGACTTATCACGGCGAACTTTCATTAAAACCACGAGCGCGCTGGTCGGAGCCGCCGGCGTTTTCGGCGCTCCCGCGCCGGCTCGCGCTTTCGGCGCCAACCAGCGCATCCGCATCGGCTTCATCGGCCCGGGCGGGCGCGGATTCAGCGCGCACGTCCAAACGCTGGCCCGTCTGCGCAAGGCCGGCGCGAACGTCGACCTGGCGGCCGTCTCCGACGTCTATTCGACGCAAGCCGACAAAGTGGCCCATTTCATCACCAAAGAAACCGGCATCGCTCCGAAACTCTACGAAAACTATGAAGACATGCTCGCCGACGGCAACATCGACGCCGTGACGATCGCAACGCCCGACCACTGGCACGCCAAACAAACTCTCGACGCCTTCAAGGCCGGCAAGCACGTCTATTGCGAAAAGCCCATGACCCGCACGATCGAAGAGGCTCAAGCGGTGGTCGCCGCATGGAAGGCCTCGGGCAAGGTAATGCAAGTCGGCGTTCAGGGCACCAGCAGTCCGGTCTGGAACAAAGCCCGGCAGTTGATCGACGAAGGCATGCTCGGCAAAGTGATCCAACTGCAAACCGAGTACAACCGCAACTCGAACTCCGGCCAGTGGCGCGACTACAAACTGACACGAGACATGACGCCGAAAACGATCAACTGGCGTCGCTGGCTTGGCCTCGACTACGGACTGGCCCCCGACATGCCGTTCGATCGCTCCGTCTACATGCAGTGGCGGTGCTATTGGTCGTTCGGTTCCGGCATGTTCACCGACTTGTTCGTTCACCGGACGAGCATGTTGTTGAAGGCCACCGGCCTACGTTTTCCCGCCCGAGTCGTCGGCGCCGGCGGCATTTTCTTTGAGTACGACAACCGCGACGTGCCCGATCTGGCCACCTTGGCGGCCGATTACAACGAGGGCTGTCAACTGCTGATCTCGTCGTCGATGTCCACCATGATGGCCCCG
>JAJFVC010000057.1 GCA_021372005.1 Planctomycetaceae bacterium
GACACTCCTTGTCGTTGAGAGCTTGGGCTGTTTGGGGGCTGGCTCCGTTACGGCTCGCTACGCTCGCCTTCACTCCGCCAGCCCCCAAACAGTTTACACTCAATTCACCGGTTAGTGTCAGATCAAGTCTTAACTATTGCAGATGAGGCCAAGGTAGTTACATGACTTCTTTGCGTATCGAACTAGAATGCCCCGGCATTTGCTCAGCCAGCCGAGCGTGCGTTCGACGACCCAACGACGCGCCTTGCGACGCTTGCGACCCGTCTCGTCGAGCTTTTCTTCGCCGATTCGCCGGATGTGCGGCGTATGGCCGCGCGAAACTGCCGCAGCGCGGCCCGTGGGGTTGTCGTATCCCTTATCCAGACACAGATGTTGCGGCGCACTCTCCGTCACCTCGGGCCGTTCGACGACGATCGAGTCGATCGTGCGCTCCAGCAGTTTGCAGTCGTGAACGTTGGCTCCGGCCACAACCACGCCCAGTGGTCCGCCAGCGGCCTCGACGATCACGCTGCGTTTCGTGCCCGGTTTGCCGCGATCCGTGGGGTTCGGGCCAATTTGATCCCCCCAAAACGCGCCTTGCTCATGGCGCCGTCGGCACTTTGCCATTGCCAGTCCACGGCTCCGAGTTCCTCGCAGTTTTCGAGCAACACAGCCCACAGAAGCTTGAAGACTCCCCTGGCAATCCATCGCTGCATCGTTCGATGAACCGACGAGTCGTCGCCGAATCGCCGCGGCAATTGGTTCCACTGCACGCCGCTGCGCATCCGGTAGATGATACCGTTGAGCGCTGCGCGTTGTCCGGTTCGCGGCCGTCCGGTATCTGCTGGCGGGTCCAGTTCGTCGAGGATGGATTGAATAATGTTCCACAGTTCGTCGCTCACTTCCCAAATTGTGGGAAGCACCTTAACTTGCTTCTTTTGCCTGGCCATCCGTGGCTCCTTTCCAGGGGTTACGGATGGTTATCGGCTCAAAACACCCTTTTGAGATAGTTTCTAAATCGCCAGTTCACGACTTTGTTGCGATTGAGACTTGACATCACCATTGAATATTGTTCGTTATTTCAGACACGGTCGGTTTATAAGTCTCCCCATGGCCGCTGGCGCTCGGCCCTCGTTCCAACGAGTCCAAATCCCAGAGAGCTGCTCCATCCACCGCTCCGGTAAGAAGACGCCGACCGTCGGGACTGAACGCTGCCGCAGTGACATTCTTGACGAGGATATTATAAAAGGGTTTACCGGTGGTGGCGTTTCCTATAGTAAGAGCTTTGTGTCTTTTCGTGGCGCCGAGGATCCATTGACCATTTGGGCTGAACATGAACGGCCGTTCTTCATTGAGGGGATAATTGTAGAGTTTTTCGCCCGAGTCGACATCCCACGCGGCAACAGCACAACCTCTTTTCATCTTTTGCAATCCTTGAGCAGCGGGCACTCCATAGTGGTGCATGCAGGTGAGAATCTGCCGGCCATCCTCGCTAAAAGCTACATGCATGTTGCCCATATCGGTGGTGCGTGTTCCGAATTTACGAAGTGCCTTTCCGTCTTTGACATCCCATAGCGTAACCTCACCTCGATTATCGCCTGTGAGCAATCGTTCGCCATCGGGGCTGAACGCTACAGAAGACAATGTTGACCATGTTTCTCCCTTCGGTTTGTTCATGCTGATTGTTCGGAGCCTATGGCCAGTCGTTGCATCCCAAATTCTAATCGTTGATCCAACTCCAACAACCAGCCGTCCATCGGGACTGAGAGCACACGCGTTTATTTCTCCAAGACTGTTTTTGAACGGCAAAATTTTCCGACCGTTTTGAAACATCATGCCGCCACTTGAGGAGTCCTTTTCAGGACCAGTTGCGAGATCGTAAAGTTTCTGGCCTGTAGAAACATCCCAGAAGCAGATAATGCTGCTGTTGATACCGCGCAAAACGGTGAGTACTTTTTGACCATCGGGACTCAAAGCCAGGTAGGATACGTGGATAGTCTTCTCAGGCATTGTAAAAGTACGGATTTCTTTACCGGTCGCGGCATCCCACAATAATACAGTGGCGGTTGTGGAAGATTGCTTTTGCGGCATCCAGCCAAGCACAGATCGACCATCGTGGCTAAAAGCAATCGCCAATACTGCTGTGTGTGAAGAAAATACGCGAACCTTGCGAACCGTGGGCAAGGTCTGGTCCATTTCCGGCTGAAGCGTTAAAGAAACAGTGGTCGTTTCGTCCGATTTTACCTCCACCAGATCGGAATCCTCGGCATAATACGGCGACGCATCCGGTAGTTGTGGACAAACCTGACATGGTCCTGGCGGCACATTTTCAAGCCGGAATGTGCCATCTCCCTGCGTGACACCCACATCGCAATAAAGGACAGAGGAGCTGAATAAAAGAGGTCGAGAACGCAGGAAGAGTCCGAGCCGGACCCCGGCGGCTGCCTTTGGGTCTTTCTCGCAAGTCAACGATCCTTGCACAGTGCCCGCCCGACCAATTTTGATCATCGCTTGCTTTTCTAAATTAAACACGCCAGATTGCTTGCCGAAACCTTCGGCAAGGATGGACAAGGAAATCTCCCCCCGTACAGGAAGATTCCGAATTGTGAAAGCTCCACGAGCATTGGTTTTTACGGTTCGTTCCACTTGCAAAGCCGGAGGGAACGGAAAGGACATCATAAATGGGAATGGATTAGTAGAATGGCGAAAGGATGCGTACTCATGCCGAAAACCTTCAGGTATAATCCGCGCCCCCGCGATTGGCTGGCCCGAGGTGTCGACTAAACGGCCATGATAATCTTTCGAGTTTTGCAATTGGATCTGGTCTCTGGAGCCTGGATCATTGGGCTTATAAACTTGCCCGCCAATACGGCCAAGCGAATCGCGTGCGACAGCTATCAGAAAACTTGGGAAACCGTGGGAGCGTTCGAAAAGAGCGGGGTAACGGCGGGCAAAACCTGGTGGTGGGGTCCATTTTACTGATTTGACGTGAAATTGACCTTTTTCATTAGACTCAGCTTGAGCAATCACAGGGGGGCTGGGCGAAGGAGTTCGTGGGTTGTTGCCGAGGAAAAGCAACCAGACCGTGGCTCCCGCTACTGGTTTCCT
Source organism: Planctomycetaceae bacterium (assembly GCA_021372005.1). Classification (GTDB taxonomy): domain Bacteria; phylum Planctomycetota; class Planctomycetia; order Pirellulales; family Thermoguttaceae; genus JAJFVC01. The sequence continues at coordinate 3,088 of JAJFVC010000057.1, forward strand.
CTCCATATCGACAACATTTCCCGTGATCGATTCGATGGTGTGTTCTTGCATCGACGGAGTCGGCTGTGTCACGGTGATCGTAAAACTTACCTGTGTCTTTTGTGACTCGGGCCCTTCGATCAACACCTCCACATGATGTTTGCCACATTCCTGCTCTTTCCTCGGTGTCCATGTGAACACGCCGGTCTGAAGATTGACGCTCGCACCCGACAGCGAGCCGGACGCAAGGCGATATTGCAGTTTTCCTTTCCAATGGTCTGCATTTTCCACAAGGACTGGTATGGTCAGCGGTTCCCCTATTTTTACGGTCTGCGGCCCGATGGGCTTGAGCTTTATGGGCAGCGGTAGAGCCCGTTCTTTGTGGGCCAGCCGATTGGCCGCCGCATCGTTTTCGGCTTTTTTCCGCCGCGATTCTTCCATTTGTTTTCGCAAGGCCTCTTCTTGGGCCGCTTGGGCGAGAGCCTCCTTCCGTTCCGCTTCCTGCTGCTGTTGGAGGAGGGCGGCCTCTCGCATATGAACCGACTGCAGGTGACTGTGAAACATGCTGAGGCCGATTGGCAAACCGAAGACCAGAAGAACAATCACAATGCGAAAGAAGTTGTGCAACAGTGTATTGTCGGCCCCAGCCATGGCCTGCAACACACGATCCACCACCCGAAACGGAGCCAAAATCGCTCGATAGAAAATACTACCGCGCGCAGCATGCGATTTTTGAGGGCCGGGAAAAGGCGGCGGCGGTGGCGGTGGCGGTAGAGGCTGTTCCATGCCGACCGCCGGCCTCGATCCCACAGAAGCGTTTAAAGAAGCAACCGTCATGGGCGGCGATTGGATGGGTCGAACCGCTGTCGGAGTGAGAATGGCATTCACCACCGCTTCCTGTTTCCCATTTAACGGAAGTGGTTTGCCGTCCAGCAGAATGTCATCCAGCAGCGGAGTCTTCTCCAGGGGCAACTTGCACGCCAAGATCAATCGTCCGACAAGCGTTCGGGCGTCGGCGTCGGGTGGAGTTCGCCACAACTGCTGGAAAAGTCTCGAATGGCCCGGATCGCGAAAATCTTCCTCGCGAAAGAGCAAGTTGTCGCCGTTGTTGAATTGCCGCCAAAGACTGTCGCGGCCAAATGCCAAACAGTGAATCGCCGTGTAAATCGCCAAATGCGGGAAACGATCGACCTCGGCATTGTACGTACCTTGCGTCAATCGCTGCGGATGTTGGTAAGCGGGGTGTCCCAACTCGCCCGAACGCGCGTTGGCCAACGCCGGTACGAACATGCCATCGTAATCGACTAATCGCAACGCAAAGGAGCTTTCGTTCTGTGGAACCAATAAAATGTTGCCATGTTGCAGATCGGCATGGGTGATTTCCGCCTTGCGCAGTCGAGTCGCCAATTTCAACCACAAGCCTAAGAGTTTTTTCAGGCTGTTAGGGCGATCCAGGTGTTCTTCGATGAATTGGCTGAGCGTTAAACCTTCAACCCAACGCATCTTCAAGGCGGGAAACCAATCCTTATTGATGCGAATGCCGCGGTCAAGAAACTGGAAATCGACGGTGAACGGAAGCTTGGCTTTTTTTAGGTGCGAGGCAATCGCATGATAACGTTCGTGCAGACCGGAAACTGGGCGGGTGAAACATTTCAGGGCCCAAGTGTTGTTCGTGGTCGAACAATGGACCTTGAAGACGTCGGCGAAATTGCCGGCCCAAAGCATTGGCAGGCCCAAGGGCGTGCAAGCTACTTGACCGTCACGCAATTCCTCATCTGTTGTCGAATCGACAAGATTTTGAACAGCTTCAAGAAAATCGGTGGATTGGGGCCAAGCCATTGTCCGATCCCTATAACTCGATGAGCATCAACGTGACGTCGTCATTACGCAGTTGACCGTGGTCGCGAAGAGACTCGATCCACGTGGTGAACGCATCTTGTGGTGGCGACTGCGAGAGCGCGGAATCAAAATCATGCCAAGGACTTCGGTTGGCCTCGATTTCCATCAGACACCAAGAAGCCAAAGCGTCCGTCATGATCCAGAGCCGATCTCCGGTCTGTCCACGCCCATTATTCCACAGTTGTTGTTTTTTTTGAATGGTTTCCGTTGGTGAACAAGAACCGATGAGGACGGGGAAGTTGTTGAAATGAACAGATCGATCGATTGGAAAGGCTTTGAGCAACGACTTCTGACGAGTGTGAAAGAGACAAACATCGCCGATGGCTGTTGCCTGCCAAGAAAGTCCGTCTACCGATTCCTGAGTGAACACAAGCCCTAGAAAAGCCGCAAACGCACCTTGCTCCACTCCGTCTTCGGCGTACCATGGGAGTGCATTGGCGTGAATGTTCTCATTCCATTGCTCTTGTGGGGTTGTCAGAGTTCTTGTCCATTTCTCGACCGGCAACACCGAGTCACGGACAAAATGGTTAACCAGTAGTTTTGCCCAAAGACCGGTGAAACAACCTTCCGAGGCTCCATCCGCCATGGCAAAACGTCCAGATGCCTCGTTGATGGCAAATGCGTCTTCGTATTCCTCGGAACGATGTCCACGGCGCGGCGTCCATAATGCTTGACAACGTCTAGACACGGCAACACCCTCTATGCTCACGGACTGTTGCCGACTCGAGTGCCAATGTCCAAAAACATTACGACGGAAGCCAAGTCGGCGTTGAACGCGAATCCACGGGCGCCGTCATCAAGAGCGGCATGTTGAAGGCGAGCTTGGCGAAGCATTGGCAACGGCAAAGGGCTGGACATGCTGAACAATCGTCGGGCATAGTCATCGGGCAAGTTGAGATCGTTGTTCGGAAATAAGATCGGCTGTTCACCTTTGGCAGACAGGTGTATGTTGAATAACAACGCATTCCCGTCGTCGGACGCCAAGTTCCAAATGGCCAACGCCTCCGGCTCAAAAACACCATCGGTCACCGCTCCGTCGGTAATGTTCACGACAATCGGTGGAAAACATGTCGGATGTTGACGGATAAAGCTAGACAATACACTCTGGGCGGCTCGAAACGCCGAACACATTGGCGTCTTGCCTTGTGCTTTGGGTTCAAACCAAATCGGAAACTTAATGCGACGTTGCCGGACTCCGACGGCTCCCGCCGCTTCCTCTTGCATGCGATCTTCGATGCGCAACGGGTTGGCGGCGATACGACTGATTGGCTGAAGGACCTCGCCGGCAAGAGCCTCGATGGGGAAGCCCTGCCGTACTTCTCCCCCATAGCCGATGATTCCCACATAGTAGCGATCGAGAACATACTCGCCTTTTGCACAACGGGCAACCAACGTTTGCAAAAGGCGATTGATCGCCTCGGCAACACCGTCAGCTTTACGCTTTCCAGAGGCTCCGAGACCAAACGGCTCCTTCATGGAACCGGACTGGTCCACCAAGAGCAAAAAACACATGGGATTGGCTCTGCTAATTTCCGCCGAATAGGACATGAGTATAGGACTCCGGTCTTGATCTAATCGTCACGAGGAGACGGTTGATTTACTGCATGAATAAGTGGTTTCAGAGCCGTTGACGGCACCCACATCTTCTCGTCGCGCCGTTCGGTCCAAAGACGAATGACTTGGGGAAGAACCAGGCTGGCCAAGTGAAGGTCTCGGACGCCACCGTTCGCCGACAAGTCGTTTTGATCAATGGGCATCGCCGGAGAACCGTAAACACCCACCACTTGCCCCTGCGCATTTACAAGGGGACTTCCAAAAAAGTTCTGGGGAATTTTTGCCTCGACATGCAATAATCGTGGCTGGCCGGGAATTTTCTTCGCCGCCGTAATCATAAAAAGTCGGCCCTGATACGCGCGGGGATCAAAGGAGTGCGTCGCCAACGTCTTTGTCCCGTCATGCGTGAACCCAAGGCACCAAACCGCCGCCTCTTCCTGCAGGGGCTTTGGAGGGTTGTCGGACGCCAATGGGGCGATCCCAGGCATTTTTCCATCCACCGTGAGTAAGGCCAAATTGACATAAATCCAGTCATTGGGCTTGTCTGCAATCGTCGTAAAAACGCCATGAAAACGAATTTCGCGAATTTCCTTTCTGGTTCCCGTTGCAAAATTCACAGCCCAGATTTTGTACCCCTCGTTTTCTCGCCACGCAGCTAGCTGCAAAGCTTCGCGACCGCTCGTCAGGAGCGAGTTGTCGCCAATGGCGGTACATGTCGCATAGGGCCAAAAGCGGCCCGACTTTTCCACCTCCAAGAGATACAAGGTTTTATGCAATTGTGATAGCAGTTGTTCCGTCAACGTCGGCGTTGACTTGGTCGCAGATCGTGTCTTTTGCGAAGAATCTTCGGCGATCGATGGCATGGGGTCCGTGTTGACGTGGTCGGTTTCCTTCGATACGTCCAAGGCGCTCTTGTCAATCTGGATATGGATCTGTGGCGCCGGTGGCGTTTGCATGAGACGCCAAAGAACCGCCACCATGAAACATGTGGCTAATCCTGCTATACCCCACCATTTAATCCGCTGAAAAGCCGTGATCGCCTGAACATCCGTCAAAGTGGATCTCGGTTCAACAATGGCCTCTCGTGCGGCGGCCGCGTTGAGCGAATTGGCCTCCGGTGGCATGGCGACGATGGGCGATGCGGCCGCCTCCGGCGTCGACGGTTCTTTTGTCGTCTTGCTCTTGTCTGCCAGCAACCGAAAGGAAAAATCCGGACCTGCCGGCGACAATCGCACCACGTCTCCCGATCGGAGCGTTTTTGTCCCGGTGATCGCCTGCTGATTGACGATCACTTCACCGCCCACGGTAGAGGAAATGCGCCAATCCTCATTGTCCAACACCAGCAATACGGTCCGGTTCGCCGCCGCAACGTCCTGCGAAGGATCGAAATAAACATCGCAATCCGGCGTGGAACCAACGCGAAGCCGATTGCCTTCCAAGACGAGCCGTTTTCCTTGTTGGACGCCTGATAAAATAAGGATTTCAATGGCCATGTTGCATAGGTTGAGCGTTAATGGGCACGACTGTCAGCAGAATCATAACCTGTGGCTGCGGTTTCCGATTTTTCCATGCCGACATGAATATAAAGATTACGCATCCCGTGAAAAAGCTTACGGTAGACCCCTTCTCCGCCATGTTCCGGCGTCGCGAACTCTAAACCGGAACCGTACATGTGTTGCAGCAGCGCTACGAGACTGTCCCCTTGAAACCGAAGCCGGCCGGAAAACACGGACAAATCTTTGACCGTGGTTGCTCGTTGAACACTGCCCCAAAGTCCTTGCAGAAATCGCTTGGACGCATAATAAGAGGCATAACGACTGAAGCCATCGCCGCGGCGGGCATCTCGAGGATAAGCGGCTTCGAGGGCCACCATGATGGCTACGACGGACTCTCGGAGTCGTTGACGGCTTTCATAGCTGATTTCGCTTCGGCTTTCAGCCTCGTGAAGCAGCGTATCGCGAGCATTTTCGAATTGTTTGCGATAAACTGCGAATTGAGGAGCTTGCAGAGCAAACGGCCACGCCACATCCAATACTTTGCCATCATTGGCCGTGAACACCAATGTCTTAATTTTTCCTCCTCCATCAGTGAGGCGAATCAATTTCAGATCCTCCGGCGAAAGCCTCTGATCGAGTTTGGAATTCAAAAGTTTTTGATGCTCGGAGGAATATTGATACGCGAGGGAAGGTCCCGCCAATTCCTGCAAAAGCCAGTTTAAGGTTCTGGTCACATCGCTTTGAAGGGTTTTCTGGTACAACTCCTCGACATTGCGTTTTAACCGCTCCTGATGACGCTGCTCTGCCGCTTGGGGATCAAGTTCGTATTTGCGATAGGTCCGGTTCAATTCGCGACGCTTGAAATACGCATCGACAGCATCAATGGAATTTTGTATTTCCAGCGACACCGTCTCGGCATCGATTCTCCTCGCGATGGCCATGGATTCGACCGCATCGCCATACGCTTCAAAGTAATGAGCCTGTGCATGAACCAACAAGGAAAGCGGAGTGCCTGCAACCGCAGGGGGAAGGAGAATGCGGTCTCGCCTCCTTCCAAGGTCGATGCTGCCGCCCAAGGGACTCGGCGAGCTCCCCGGCTGCTTTTCCAGTTGCAGTTCAAGTCGCGTAATTTGTTCAGGAGGGATTTCAATTTTCCGAGTTTCTCGCTTATAACCATCTAATTCCACAGCAACCGTGACCAGTCCCGGAGAAACGGCGAAGAGATCGTTGGAACTACCCAAAGACTTGCCGTCAAGAAAGACCCTCGCGCCAGACGGGACGGTGCGGACATATAATTGTGTCGCTGAAGACGCAAAAGTCGATGCGGAGGCAATCAACCAACACGACCATACCAACAACAAGAGTCTCGGCGTCATAATTATATTGGTATCCTTGCCCCCCAACAACGAGCCATCTCGACACAGTCAGATAGTACGTAGTATACTGAGGTTTTCGTTTCCCCAAAAGTATCTCCACTTTTGAGATATTTGCGCGAGGTGAACTCGATCTGTCTTTCTTTTTTGAGTCAATCGACGCAAGAAAACGTAAGTGCTGTCGTGGCAATAAGTTGCGGCATACTGTTGAAATGTGGGCGCCGTCCATGATGGAGAGCAAAACGAAGATAACTTTGCTTGAACAGATCCGCGATGGTTCGGATGTTTTGGCTTGGCAGGCCTTTTCAGCTCGTTATTGGAAAACCGTTTTTTGGTTCGCAAAAAATCGTGGTTGTTCGGACAATACCGCAGAGGATGTCGTTCAAGATGTCATGCTGGAAGTGTTCCGTGGTCGGGAGGTGTTTTCCTACAATCCCACGAAAGGACGTTTTCGTGACTGGCTTGGCGCCTTAGTGCGCAACGTGGTCGCCAAACATCGCCGTCAACCGGCCCAACGCATTCGAGCGCGAGGCGGAGATTCAGAGCATGGCATCTCTCCGCAAGAGTCTTGTCGCCATGAGGTCGACGCATCTTGGGACGCGGCGTTTGAGCATGGCTTGCTAGCGGCGATTCTCAAGGTAGTTCAACAAGAGGTAGCTCCCCAGACCTATCAAGCATTTGAGTTGGTGGCCGTCTACGATGTTTCAGGAGAACAAGCCGCTAAGATCACAGGGCTCAGCCGAAATGCCGTTTATCTGGCACGAAAAAGAGTGCTGGAACGCCTCAAAGAACTTGGGGCGCCTTATCGTGACAACGGTGAATTGCATCAACGTGTGAAGAAAATACTTGCAGATGACCCCTCGCCGAAAATGGCGCGATCGATCATGGCCCAGCTGACTCATTGCATGCAATCCCAATCGGGGAATTGAAACAGTGGCTAATATCTTCGAAACCAAAGAAAGAGAAGTTCCCAGTATACCGGGCTTCGACCTCATTCGGCCTATTGGTCGAGGTGGATTTGGCGAAGTCTGGCTGGCCGTCAACCAGACAACCCGTCAGCTGCGAGCTATAAAATTAATCCCCACGGTTCCTACCAAAGCTTCCAATCCGGCCGGACGAGAAATCATGTCCATTGTCCATATGGAAGCGAATCTTCGCCGCCAACATGCCAATTTGATAATGGTTCATCATGTTGGTCAATGCGAAGGCTATGTATTTCTTGTCATGGATCTAGCGGATAATGTGAATGGCGATCCAGGATCGATATCGCCAAATTACCGACCGGCCACCTTGCAAAACTTTCTGGATGCCAGTCGGCCGTCTCCTGAACAGTGTTGGGAGTGGACCAGGGAATTAATAAGTGGTCTCGCCGTACTGCATGGCGCAGGAATGGTACACCGCGATGTGAAACCTGCCAATTGTCTGTTTGTCGGCGGAGAACTGAAACTCGCTGATTTTGGCTTGGTTACGAATGCAGATCGCCACCTGTCTCAAGTAGGAACAGCCATTTACATGCCGCCCGATGGCTGCATGGATATGCGAGCCGACATTTATGCGGCTGGTTTGACCATCTACGAAATGACGACGGGCTTGCCGCCCTATCGTTTTCCCAGCTTAGGGGAGGGTTTTGCCACATTTGCCGACTCGCCTATTTTGTTGCAGCTTAACCGCCTAGTCTTGCAGGCTTGTCATCCTGTTCCTTCCCAGCGTTTTTGCAATGCGCAAGAGATGTTGCGTGAATTACAGAATCCCGTTCCGGCGAATCGTCGCCGAACGTTTAGATGGCGCGCCGGGATATCCCTGGCCATCGCGTGTATTCTCGTTGTCTTGCTGGCGGCTATCATTTACGGATGGTCCAATACTACTTCAAACATCTGGGCAAATTTCGTCACCACGCCATTTGAAGCCACAATTGAACTTGATGGAAAGCTGCTCTTGAAATCTAGCGGAACGCCGTACACAACTCCATGCACTATCTTAAACTTGCCGCACGGCAGTCACCGCGTTGTGTTTAAAAAGAGCACTTTTGGGAAAATCGATATGGGGTTGGTTGATTTTAAGAATCGTCATGACATCGAATATCATGCGGCTCCTCGTCCCAAACAATCCATTCCGTCAGGGTAATTTTCGCATTAACCAAAAAACTAGCCTTCTGCTTGGGCCAAGATCCGGGAAGCCTGTCACCTCCTATGTGTTCTCACGCTGACTTTTTCTGACGAACACGCGTCCCACGACGCGAGGCTGAAAATCGCTTTCCATGGCCGAGCCGCGACGATGTCGGAGCCGATGGTCTATCCGGTTTGGTTGTCGTAGCAGAATGCGGTCCTTGACCAGGTTTCATGGTCATGCCTAACTCGTGTTTTTCGACCGCCAGCGTTTGTCGCGTGACACGTTGAATAGCCTGCAAGCTTGAGTACTCGCCACGACTGCAAAACGAAACAGCAACCCCCGTTGCCCCCGCTCGGCCTGTGCGGCCGATGCGATGGATATAGCTGTCTGCATCAACCGGCAAATCGAAGTTTACGACGTGTGAGACCTCGTCGATGTCCAATCCACGGGCGGCGATGTCGGTGGCCACCAGAACGCTCGGCTGCGAATTCTTAAAGCGGAGCAACATGTGTTGACGAGACGATTGGCTCTTGTTGCTATGGAAGGCGTTGGCCTGAATACCCGCCTTGACCAGCGCCTTGGCAATTTTATCCGCGCCGTGTTTGGTTCGGGTGAAGACCAACGCCCGCGTCCAGAACACTTTGTGCAACCAATGTGTGAGAAGTTGCAGCTTTTGGTTCTGGTCTACGAAGAATACCGATTGTTGAATCTTATCAGCCACAACCTCGGTGGACGCAACGCGTACGTCCACCGGTTCCGACAACCACCGTTCAGCCAATGTTCGGACGGCTGGCGGCAACGTCGCGGAGAACAGCAGTGTTTGCCGTCGTGGCGGGACTTTTGCCACAATCTTCCGCAAGTCATGGATAAAGCCCATGTCGAGCATACGATCGGCTTCGTCAAGAATCAGCGATTCAACATGCGATAGATCGACGTGGCCTTGTTGCATCAGATCCAGCAGCCGCCCTGGGGTGGCAATCAACGCATCGACGCCCTGGTTTAGGGCACGCACCTGGGGTGACTGGCCCACGCCGCCGTAAATCGCGGCTTGCCGCACGGCGGTAAAATGGCCGTAAGCCTGGAAGCTCTGACATATTTGGAGTGCCAGTTCGCGTGTGGGAGCGAGCACCAGGGTGCGGATCTTCCGCCCACGCCCATTGACGTGGCACTCGTTGCGGGCCAAACGATGCAACGTTGGCAGGGCGAATGCGGCAGTCTTGCCGGTTCCGGTCTGGGCGCATCCGAGCACGTCTCGCCCTTCGAGAATCGAGGGAATCGCGGCGGCCTGAATCGGCGTGGCGGTGTGGTAGTTTTGCACGCGAACAGCGCGCAGGATCGGCTCGGCGAGGCCGAGTTCTTCGAACTTCATCAATCTTTCCTTAACGAATGGCTTCTATAACAAGAGCGCGGGCCGCGGCAGCCAGCCGGGCGTACAGGGCACGGAGCCCGACCTCAAAATGGATGAGGTCCTCATCTTCGAGACTTCGGCTCAAAGACACAGCTTGAGCCCGAAGGTGCAAGAGAGATCAAAGGCAGCCGTAGGTAGGAAACTTCGTTCAGCCGGAGGGCTGGGCAAAATGGCCGCTACAGAAGAAGCAAATGAACACACAATGCCGGTCACAACCCCGCATTGCTCTCGCATATCACGAATAGCTGAATTATAGCATAGACAACCGCTCCGTCAATCGGTCGCATGACTGAGTCCCCCCAGTTTATCGCGGCTTGAGTGCTGGCTAGGGCTACGGTGGCAAGTGCAACGTGGGGCGGGATTCGGACTGGTCGGTCAAGACGCGGCCAATCGTGAAGACGCTGCACTGCCTGCGGCCGGTACGCTGCACCACGCTCCTGGTGAATATGGGGTTGCCAGTTCGCGCCATTGGTACACGACTGATGATCGACGGCGGAGAGGCGTTGGCGTTTTTGCGTGGCCAATGGCGGCGTGGCAACACAGAGGCCATCCAAGAGGTGCAAAAACATGTTTTGTCTTGAGGTCATTCAGCACAATGGAACCAAGAATCGGCCCCTCAAGGTCTCATTTAGTTTTGGTGGCAGGAGCCATAGCGTAGAGTGCTGCGCGTCTCAAATAACTACATTCGCACGGTTCCGCTGTATCGTAGCGGACCGGCTGGGGGTGTGGGTCGAGTCATCCAACTATGAGGGGCGATCTGGGCGAGCGGATTGGGAGTCGGACGTGGGGGCGGCCTTTTCGGCCGGGAAAAAAGCTAATGAATAGCGAAATCCTCGACCGGCTCCCGCCGCAAGACCTCGATGCTGAGCGCGCCGTTATCGGGTCGATCCTCTTGGACCCACCGCACCTTGACGAAGTGCGGGAGATTGTACGGCCTGAGGATTTTCACGCCGATGCCAACCGACGGCTGTATTCACATTTCTTGCAAATGCGGAATGGTGGAACGGGTACGATTGACACCACGTTGCTTCTTGACCATCTGCGACAAGCCGGCGATCTGGAAGCGATTGGCGGAGAGAGTGGTGGCGCTGCCGCTTATTTAGCCGAAGTAGCCCACTCGGTCCCGTATGCCGCCAACGCCGCCTACTACGCGAGGATCGTCCGCGACAAGGCCGAATCCCGCCGCGTGATTCACACCGCGGCCGAACTTCTCCACGATGCCTACAACGGCGTGCCGACGGCAACACTGCGGAGCCGTCTTGAATCGACGATAGAGCGGATCGACGCCCAAGGCGGGATTCAATACAAGCGGCTGAGTTGTGCGGAATTGGACGCCGGCCGTTACGACCTCGAATATCTGATTGACCGCACATTGGTTGCGGGTCAACCGTGCATCGTGGCAGGCGGCAAAAAATGTCTGAAAACTTCCATCATCCTCGACATGGGAATCAGCCTTGCCGTCGGCGGGTTCTTTCTTGGCAAATTGAAAGTGAATCGGGCTTGTCGGGTTGGCATTATGACCGGCGAGAGCGGACTTGCCACGATCCAAGAGACGGCAAGGCGAATCTGCCGAGCGGCGGGCTACAGATTAGGCGACATTGGAGGGCTAGTTTTTTCCGAAGACCTGCCACAGTTCGGTAGTCGAGATCACGAAGACGCCTTACGCCGTTTCATCATGGATGATGAATTGGAAGTGCTGGCGATCGACCCGGCGTATCTCTGTCTGCCGGGAGCAGACGCCGGAAATCTATTCACACAAGGCGACCTATTACGTGGCATGAGCAAGGTTTGCAGCGACACGGGGTGTACGATGATCCTTGCCCACCACACCCGGAAGACGAAGACAGACCCATTTTCGCCACCTGAACTGGAAGACATCGCCTGGGCGGGCTTCCAAGAGTTTGCCCGGCAGTGGTTGTTGGTCGGCCGGCGCGAGGCATACGAACCGGGGACGGGCGAGCATCGCTTGTGGTTGTCTGTCGGCGGGTCGGCTGGGCACACCGCTCTGTGGGCCTTGGATATCTCTGAGGGGACGCGAGAGTCCGAAGGCGGCCGATTCTGGCAAGTGGGCCTGATGCACGCCGACGAAGCGAGGGCGGCCGTGAAGGATACCAGAGAGCAGTCCCGAAAGGCCAAGGCCGATGCCGACCTGGACACCGACCGCCGGAAGATTGTCGAGGCTGTCGTCAAGCTGCCCGATGGAGAAACCAAAAATGGCATACGCGACCGGGTTGGATGTGGGCATCGACGTTTCGATATTGCTTTTGCCTCACTGGTCGATGACGGCACACTGCAACCGGCGACCGTGACCAGGGCAAACAACCAGAAATACGAAGGATGGAAACTTCGCAATGAGCAAGAAAGCTAATCATTCGCCCCACTCGCCCAACACAGTCGCCCAGAAACCCGGGCGGGTGACAGTCACACACTCGCCCCGCCCCTTCTATAAGAAGGGCGGGCGGGTGTGTGACTGTGTCTACCCCAAGGCGAGTAAATCACGCAGTCATAAACCGGGCGAGTGGATACCGCGGGGACACCTTTCGTCATCGACTATCACAGAGATCGAAGCCGGGCGACCGGCCAAGCGGCGGCAACTATTCGAGCCGGAGGGCGTGCCCAACGCGGTGACGGCCAGCCGGACTGGGCAGAACAACGGAGCATCTATCCCACGGTCCGCAATGAAAACTCCTGAAAAAATAGATTGTCGAACAAGAACAGTACCTCGAACGGTACTTTTTGAGAGCAGAAACCACCCCGAGCGGGAATAAAACCACAAGGAAACGAGCGATGGAAAATCTTCAAGAGTTTGTGAGCAATCGAGGATCGACATTGCGGGTCAACCGCACTGACGGCGTGATTCGCGGTGTGCGAATCATCGGGCTGGAATCGTCCAACGGTCGGCGCTATCTGCCCGAAGCATTGCAGCGGGCAATTCCGCTGTATGAATCGGCCAAAGTGAACGTCAACCACCCGTCGGGCAATCCGGCGGCAAGCCGAGATTACCGGGACCGTCTGGGGGTAATTCGCAACGTGTCGGCCGACGCCGGCGGGTTACGTGGCGACTTGCACTACAACCCGAAACATGCCCTTGCTGAGCAGTTGGCATGGGATGCCGAGCACGCACCGGAAAACGTCGGATTTTCGCACAATGTCGAAGCCAAGACGTCTGCAAAAAACGGCCGAGTGATAGTTGAGGCAATCACGCGAGTCATATCCGTTGATCTTGTTGCGGACCCGGCGACAACGCAAGGCCTATTCGAGCATCACGAACCCATTAAAGCCGAATCGGTGCCGGTGGTCGAAAACGCGGCGGATTTTGTGGCGATCATTACGGACCGGCCAACGGCGGCCGAACAGCGGGCCGCGAACGAAGCTCTTGGATTGTCTGACCGTGAGGGCGTGGAGGATTTTGCCCGAACAGTTACCGGGCGACCCATGCCGACGGAGACAAAACAGTTTTTAGACGAGATTACCGAGTAAAACCCAATGCGAAAGGATGCGAAAAAATGAGCGTAGCAACGATTGAAAAGCGCGGTCGGAAGTCGAGAGCGGATAGCGGCCGTGAAAACGACCAGTCTGCCGAGCAAACTTATCGCAATGCGGTTTTCGAGGCCGCGAAAAAAGGCAACACGCCCGAAGTCGATCCAGAGATTTTGGACGGTGCGAACCGACTGCCGAGCGACTTTGCAGACGACGTGAAAACCTATCGCCGACGGCTGGCAGCGGCCGAAACGCAAAAGAATTTGCCCGGACTGGAAGCCGAGGCCCTACGTTTGCAACAAGAGGCGACGGGCGAGAACATCGGCGTCAAGCCGCTTACCGACTTCGGAACGATTGACGCATTGTGGGATGCGCTCGAACAATATCGCGCCGCGAAATCGCCCGGTTTTGTTTCGCCGGCGAAAATCAAAGCTCATAAGGCGGCCACGGCCGTACAATCGGCCCGTGCCGAATCTATGCGGGTTTTTGGGGAAACGGCTGATCCAAGTATCGCCAGTGAAGTTGACGGACTTAGGTGCCGTATCGAGGGCCTACGCCGTATCATTGCGGAAAGACTCACACCGAGCCGACTGGAAAAACGAATCGCCGACGTGGAAAGCGAAATCGAGCAGTTGGCGAAGGGCAAGCGACCGTCGCATTTGTTGACCGATCCGCGTCAAACCGATGCGTTGTACCGTGAAGCCCGACGACAGCGGCGTGAATTGATTGGCAAGCGGGCGGAAGCGGCCGAGGCACAGCGGAAGAATGACGCCGACGAACAGCGGATTGCCGAGTTGCAGGATAGAATCCGAGCGACCGAGGCAAAGAAGTTTGTAGCAGAGAATATGCGGTGGAGCACCGCGTAAGTCTCTTTTTTGAGGACCGGTCGGGGCGTGGTTTCGGGGTGACTAACTCCCATCCCATCCTTTCCCGCCCCGGCCGGTGGATTTTGGTGAAGGGCCGAGCAGATGCCGTAGGACGCGATTGAAAACCCGCATAAGCGGAAGGTTTTGAGAAACAGAAACACCACCAAGGTCATTGGAATGCAACAGCGAGCAAACTACGAATATGAATTGCGAGGTGGAGCATGAAAAAGGCGGCACCGTCAACAAACGGGCCTAACGGACGTGATGCCCATGGCCGATTCGCCAAAGGCAACGCCGGTGGGCCGGGTAATCCTTTCGCCCGGCAGGCGCAACATCTGCGGGGTGCCCTCTTCGCTGCCGTGACTACGGCGGACTTGAAAGCCGTTGTCACCAAACTGGTCCAACTTGCCAAGGGCGGCGATGTGCAGGCGGCGAAGGTGGTCTTGGATCGGGCATTGGGTCCACCCGTTGAACTGGACCTGATCGAGCGTATCGAACAATTGGAGGCGGCCGCGAGTGGCCGAAAAACATGAGCATCAAAACGCGGTTGAAAAATCTAGAGGCGGCGGCACGCACCCGACGAGAGGCCGAACGGCGGGCCGGCCGCGATTACTTGGAAGTGGTTGGGGAACTGGCCGTAAAGGCGGGCTTCGCGGAAGACCCGCGAGAGAAGTTTTTTCGAGAGCATCCCGACCATCCCGACGCGGCAGTCCATAAGTAGATAGGGCCACGTTTTCCCTGTTGCAATGATCGGTTCAAGTGGTAGAATGTTCCTGGTGGTTGGATCGACTGACCACCAGGGCGTAAGAACCCTATCGAGGAATCTTGGCGATGTTCAATCAGGCCGTGAGCCGTGGTATCTGTGCGCGCACCCAAGCGATGATCCGCATAGGCGGGGAGCAAGGCCGCGCGGTAGTCCTCGACTACTTCTTAGCAGGTGCCACGGCTTACGGTCTTTCTTGGGAGCAAACCCAATGAGCGGCAGAATCCGCGTCCATGTTGTGAGGTATGCCGATTGCAAGAATCTTGTCATGCGGTACATCGACCCCGTGACGGGCAAGCCGCGTCGGGCGACGAAGTATGTTGACCCGCAAACCAAGACGGAGACTTCGACGGGCGAGAATCGGAAGTTTGCCCGAAAGCTGGCCACGCTTTGGGAGGCGGACCTAAATGCGGGGCGTGACCTCGGCCGTTGTTGCACGGGCTGGCAGCAATTCCGCCTACGCTACGAAAGCGAAGTGGTCCCCGGTTTCGCAGTTCGGACAGCGGGCAAGATCGGCACGATATTTAACGCCGTCGAAAGAATTCTTCCGAAAGTGGCCGACGGCAAGTTGGCTGACTTGAACGCCGAGGCAATCAGCCGGCTACAGCAAGAGCTAAGGGCGGGCGGCCTAGCGGAAACGACGATTGGCAGCTACTTCGCCCATCTTCGATCCGCCCTTGTGTGGGCGGTCGATCAAGGCATGATCCCCAGCGTACCGAAGATCAGGAAGCCCCAGCGGGCGTCAAAGGGCGGTCGGGCACGTCGGAGCAAGGGACGGCCGGTAACGACGGAAGAGTTTGACCGGCTTCTGCAAAAAATCCCAGCGGCTCTTGTCGAGTGGCGAAAACTGAAGCGGGAGGCCCAGCGCCAAACAGCTCGGCGGAAAGGCAAGAGCCAACGTCGGACAAAGACGGACTCGATCCCCGTGGAAGTGAATCCGGCGGCGGTCGAATCGTGGCGGCACTATTTGACCGGTTTGTGGTTGTCGGGCTTGCGGCTGACCGAATCGTTAAACCTCTATTGGGATCGGGCCGACCGGCTTTGCTTGGACTTGTCGGGGAAGCGGCCACGGTTGTCGATCCCTGCCGAGTGGGAAAAGGGCCACCGTGACCGGCTATTGCCCCTGACGCCCGATTTTGCCGTCATGTTGTTGACCACCACAGCCGACCAGCGGCATGGGGCGATTTTCCGCCCCCTCATGCCAAGCGGCAATCGTGCATCGGCGGAGCAAGCTGGGCGTATGGTGGCCTTGATAGGCGAACTGGCCCGCGTGGTAGTGCATACCGATCCCAGAACAGGCAAGGTCAAATATGCGTCGGCCCATGACCTTCGCCGGAGCTTCGGGAGCCGTTGGGCCAAGAAGGTCATGCCTGCGGTACTCCAAAAGTTGATGCGGCATGAGAGCATCGACACCACAATGGGCTACTACGTAGACCTGGACACCGATGAACTGGCAGAAGACCTCTATCGTGGCTACGGAAAGCAGGGTTGCGGTCGGGCTGGTACTGTTTCGGGTACTGTTGCCGAATCAAGAACCAACCCAGTGGTTGCAGCAGGCGACTTAAGGCCTTGTGAAGAAAAGAGTTGTGAAGTAGCGGCGGTAGGATTCGAACCTACGACACGCGGATTATGATTCCGCTGCTCTGACCAGCTGAGCTACGCCGCCAAACCGGTTGTCGTACAACGCTTTAGAGAAAGCATTTCGCAACAACCAGACGCTCAAGAATAGCATCCCAACGACGTCTCTTCAAGCCCCCAAAAATCGGTTGCCGCCGGGCTGGGAAAAACAGGAGGAGGGGGCACAGGCGACGCAGGCCCGTTGGACGGCAAAAATCGCAGCAGAGTATTGCTATTGTTGGTTTTGCGAAAATTGCATAAGCTAACGCCGCGATTGCTTTTCCCAGGAGGGTGTGTCAAGGAGGACCGCTTCGGACGGCGAAACTCGCGTCTCTTTTTTGCCGATTTCGTCCCAAGATCGCGCCCTTTTCGTCGTTTCTCGATGGAAAGCCATACCATGAATTCGAGCCCCAAAGTACTGTTCTTGCCTCAGGATGAGCAAGACGATCTCGTCGAAAGTGATTCGCTCGAGGCTCCCAACCTACGATCGCTCCAGACGTCGGCTCGCACGGCGATTCGTCGCGCGCGGCATTGGTTTTTGGGGCAGCAACGGAATGATGGCGCCTGGTGTGCCGATCTGGAAGGCGACGCTTCGTTGGAGAGTGAGACGATTTTGCTGCTGGCGTTTCTCGGCCGCGAAGACTCGAAACTGGCTGTGCAGTGTGCAGCGACGCTGATCGAAAAACAACGCCCTGAGGGTGGTTGGGCCAGATATCCCGGCGGAGGACCGGACCTCAGCGGCAGCGTGCAAGCCTATTTCGCGTTGAAATTGGCCGGCCATGACCCCAGCGACGAGCACATGCAGCGGGCGCGGTCCGTGATTTTGGCAAACGGCGGCGCCGACGCCGTCGATAGCTTCACGCGCTATTATTTGGCGATGCTCGGGCAGATTTCTTACGAACAATGTCCTTCGGCGCCGCCGGAAATCGTATTGGCGCCGACGTGGTTTCCGATTCACCTTTACGCCGTCAACGCCTGGTTGCGGACGATTCTCGTGCCGTTGTCCATCGTATCGTCGCTGCGTCCCGTCCGCCGCCTAGAGCCGCGATTGGGCATCCGCGAGCTGTTTTTGCAGGAGCCTGAAGACTGGCCTCTGCCGCAAGGCCATGGCCCATCAAGCAGGCCGGGATTGGGAAGTTGGTGTGGTTTCTTTCGGACGATCGACCGGCTGTTCAAGTGGTGCCAGCGTCATCAAGTCCTGCCGTTGCGTCGCAGGGCCTTGGCGGCCGCCGAGCGATGGATGCTCGACCGTTTCGACCAGAGCGACGGATTGGGGGCGATATTTCCGGCGATCGTATGGAGTCTCGTCGCCTTGAAGTGTCTAGGCTATCCCGACGACAGCCCGGAAATGAGGTTTTGTCGCCGGCAACTGCGAGGCTTGGTGCGCGAGGATGAAAAAACCGGCGCCGTGCGGCTCCAGCCGTGCAAATCGCCGGTCTGCGACACCGCGATGGCGGTTCGCGCGTTGGCCGCCTCGGGCGTCGGATCGGACAATCCGGCGATGGTCGCGGCCGCGGGTTGGTTGCTGGATCGACAGATCAGCCGTCGCGGCGATTGGGCGAAAACCGTTCGATCCGAGCCGGGCGGCTGGTGTCTTCAGTACGCCAATGAATTCTATCCCGATTGCAATAACACGGCGATGGCGCTCTTGGCGTTGGAGACGCAATTTGCTCCGGGGCCTCATCAGGCCCTGCCGCCCGAGCTGCGGTTGGCCGCTCTGGACGATCCTCGCACGCCGAGCGATCAGGCAACGTCGATCGAACGAACGTTGTCGGCCATCGATCGCGGTCTGCGCTGGCTTTTGGCCATGCAGAACCGCGACGGCGGCTGGGGCGCGTTCGATCGGAATAGCAACCGTGCGTTTTTGTGTTACATGCCATTTGCCGATCACAACGCGATGATCGATCCCAGCTCACCCGACCTGACCGGTCGCGTTCTGGAGGCGTTGGGGCGGTTAGGACGCCGCTTGGGAGATTCCGTCGTAGATCGCGCTGTGCGGTATCTGCGGCGAAACCAGAACGCCGACGGGAGTTGGTTCGACCGCTGCAGCGTCAACTATATCTATGGCACTTGGCAGTCGATCGCCGGGCTGGCGGCTGTGGGCGTTCCGACGGACGATCCGATGGTGGTGGCCGGCGCCAACTGGCTTGTGTCGCATCAGCAGGCGTGCGGCGGTTGGGGCGAGTCGCCGGAAACCTACGATTTGCCGCATCGTCGCGGTGAAGGCACGCCCACCGTCACGCAGACGGCTTGGGCCGTGTTGGGATTGCTGGCGGCCGGGCTTGCCGGTCACCCGGCGGTCGCGCGAGGCGTCGGATTTCTCTCACTGATGCAAGAAAACGACGGCACGTGGGACGAGCCCGAGTTCGCCGTCGCCGGATTTCCCCACACGTTCTATCTGCGTAATCGCTACTATCCGATTTATTTTCCGCTGATGGCGATGGCTCGCTGGATAGTCGACGTGACCCAAAGTCCCAGAGTCCAACAGTCCTCGTTGGAGAACGCCACCGCGAAATAACCCTCTGTTTATTGAACTGCTGGCGTCCAACAAGCACAGGCGCCGGCTGCACCTTCGATCTTCCATCCCAACCCCCCTTGACATCCATGCGTTTTCCTCTCTCGTTGACTCGCTCGATGACGTCGTACCTGCTTCGACAACGGCTGTCCGGCCGGCAACGTTTTCCGCTGGTGCTGATGCTCGAACCATTGCACGCCTGCAATTTGTCATGCGCCGGATGCGGGCGGATTCGCGAGTACGCCGACACAATGCACCTTCGACTGTCGGTCGAGCGATGTCTGGCGGCGGCGGACGAATGCGGCGCTCCGATCGTCAGCGTCTGCGGCGGCGAACCGCTGATCTATCCGGAAATCGTGACGCTGGTCGAAAGCCTCATCCAACGCCGCAAACACGTGTATCTTTGTACGAACGGCTCGCTGCTGGCCGAAAAATTGCGTGGATTTCGACCCAGCAGCCGGCTGCTTCTGAACATTCATTTGGACGGCATGGAAACTACGCACGATCGGATGGTCAACCGACCCGGCGTGTTCGCAGCCGCGGTGCGAGGGATTCTCGACGCCAAGACCGCAGGCTTCAACGTATGCACGAACACGACGATCTACAAAGACACCGACATGCACGAGATCGCCGTTCTGTTCGACTATTTGTACGAATTGGGCGTCGACGGATTTTTAGTCTCTCCGGCGTTCGGCTATTCGTCCGTGTGCGACTCCGATCCCAAGGAAGCCTCGCGGATCTTCATGACCCGCAACGAGGTGCACAAAAAGTTTCGCGAGGCCGAGTCGCTGTTGCGGCGATTCCGTCTGACGGCTTCGCCGATCTACATGGAATTCTTGCAAGGTCGTCGTCGGTTGGACTGCGCCGCTTGGGCCAATCCGACTTACAACGTCCGCGGCTGGCGCGGGCCTTGTTATCTGCTGGGCGACGCTCATTACGAGACGTACCAAGAACTGGTCGACGCGACCGACTGGAACCGACTCGGTCCCGGCGGCGACGCTCGCTGCGAACACTGCCTGGTGCATTGCGGTTTTGAGCCGTCGGCCACGCTGGTGGCGCACAAAGGGGTGCGCGACTTGGTCCGCATGGCGCTCTGGCAGATGTCGTGACGGTCGGCGTGACGAGCTCTTGCAATTTTGGGATCGCCGACGTATAAAGTCACTTTTGTCTCGTTCGGTTTTTCGCGGTTTCCTTGAGGAGCCTTAAGATGTTTTTCCGTCGTTTTGTTGTGATGGCGTCGTTGTTGGTCGGGACCGCGTTGGCGTCGGACGGCGTCGCTTTGGCGGCCGATCCGGTTCGTCCTTTTCTCGGAGACTGGGCGATGACGATTCCCAACGGCGAAGCCGGCTGGTTGAGTGTGTCGTCGCCGGATGGCAAGACGTTGTCGGCCGAGATACTCTGGGGCAGCGGCAGCGTGGTGCCAACCCTCGACGTTGGGTTGGAAAATGGCACGCTGATGTTTACCCACGATCCGCTGACCGGAGTGCCGCCGAAAAAGGGGCGGCCGCCCGTGCCGGTCGATCTCGTCACGGCCACCGTCGACGGCGATCAGATGAATTTGACGGCGATCCAAAAATTTCCGGACGGTCATTTGGGCGCTCCGGCGACGTTTTCCGGAAAACGACTCCCGCCGCTTCCGGCCCGGCCCGACCTGTCAAAGGTCCGATTCGGCGAGCCCATTTCGCTGTTCAACGGCAAAAATCTCGACGGCTGGCGGCTCATCGATCCCAAAGCGTGCAACGGTTGGAGCGCTCGTGACGGCGTTTTGGTGAACGATGCGGCTCAGAAGCCCGGCAAGCCGCGCATCCGTTATGGAAACTTGCGCACCGACCGCGAATTCGAGGATTTTAACCTCACGCTGGAGACCAACGTCCCTCGCGGCGGCAATAGCGGCGTCTACCTGCGAGGCATTTATGAAGTGCAGGTGGAAGACAGCTATGGCCGTCCGCTGGATTCTCATAACATGGGCGCCATTTACAGCCGGATCAAACCGACCGAGACCGCCGAAAAACCGGCCGGCCAGTGGCAGACGATGGACATCACGCTGGTCGATCGCCATGTGACGGTGGTGCTCAACGGCAAGAAAATCATCGACAATCAGCCGCTGCTGGGTTGCACGGGCGGAGCCCTTTGGTCCGATCCCTTCCGCCCGGGTCCGATCTATCTGCAAGGCGATCACACCGCCATCCAATACCGCAACCTCGTGCTCCGGCCCGTGGTGAAGTAACCGTGGCGGCGAATCGCACGGATATTAAGACGCGGTGGATTCGAGAATCTGCAGGCTCATCGTGAGCCGCATGGGACCGGTCTGCTTGCGGAAGTCGACCATGTGCGGCGTTTGCAGATGCGTTTCCAAAGCTGCAACGCTCTCCCATTTTTCGACCACCGTAACCACATCGGGCCGCACAGGCGCCAGGTTCGTTGCGGCGTCCGTCATCGGACCGTACTCGATGCAGCCCTTTTCGGCCCGAACTTTTGGCGCAAGGATGCGGAAAATGGCCAACAAGTCGTCGCGACGGCCCGGAGCGGTTTTAAGCGTGGCAAGGACGCAAATCATGAATACGATCCTTTCTTGATGGTGACGAGGAATTCGACTCGGCAAGCCGTCTCCACGACGGCCGAATGCTTTCGATTTTACAGGAAATCACCCCACCGTGGCGAGCCCGCGGTTTGTTGTTTTTGGGGCGTTTTTTCGGTCCGCGGTTCTCCAGAGCCGGCCCGACAGACGCCTGCAAACACGCTTCGCCCGCCCCAAAGCCGACTTCTTCGAGTCGCTGCAGCGGCGTCTTAACGCTTGCGATCGACAGGCTCGGTAGGGTATCCTAAAGATTGGTTTTTGTGTCGGAAACAAAAATTTCCGTCGCATCGAGACGCACCATGCCCCGTGAAACTTCGCCGGACCCATTGCGATCGGCTGTATCGCCGCCGCAGGCCACCGAGCTTCAACAGACGACGGATCTCGATATTCGCCGGCTGTCGGAATTGCCCGTCACCGTGTTGGCCAGCTCGCAGGCCGATTCGGTTGACGCCGCGTCGAAGACGCCGTCACCCTCCCAAGACGCGACGTCGGGATCTCGATACGCCGTGGGGCCGCTGCACGCCCAAGGCGGAATCGGTCAGGTGTGGCTTGCCCGCGACAAGCAGCTTGACCGCGAGGTGGCGATCAAAACATTGCGGCCCGAGCTGCTCGGCCACAGCCGGGCCCGCTGCCGATTCCTTCAGGAGGCGAAAATCACCGGCCAGTTGGAACATCCGGGCGTGGTGCCGGTCTACGAGTTGGTGTCGGCCACGGACTCCGGCTCGCCGTTCTACAGCATGCGTTTCGTTCGCGGCCAAACGTTGGCCCAGGCAGCGATCGACTTTCATTGGAAGCGTCGCACCGGGCAGGCCGATCCGCTCGGGTTGGTCTCGTTGTTGAGCGCGTTCGTCACGGTTTGCAACACGATCGCCTATGCGCACTCGCGCGGCGTGATCCACCGCGATTTGAAGGGCGAGAACGTGCTATTGGGCCACTTTGGCGAGGTATTCATTCTCGACTGGGGCGTGGCCAAGGTGCTCGGCTCGCCCGAGTCGAACAATGCGACCGGCGGCGAGACGCCCGAGTCGACGTCGGCCGTGCAAACCGTGGTCGGCCAGGTGGTGGGCACGCCGGCCTTCATGGCGCCCGAACAAGCCAGCGGTCGGCCCGAGCGGATCAATCAGAAAACGGACATCTATGGACTCGGGGCGATCCTCTACGAGGTTCTTACCGGGCAGCCGCCGTTCGCCGGCTCCAGCACGGCCGAGATTTTAAGCATGGTGTTGGACCAGGCCCCGACGCCTCCGAACCGGCTCTGGCCCGAAGTGCCACCCACGTTGGAAGCGGCCTGTCTGCGGGCCATGTCCAAAAATCCCGACGATCGTCATGGCTCGGCCATCGAGTTGGGGCTCGAGATCCAGACGTGGCAAGAGGTGCAGCGGCGTCGGGCCGAGGAAGAATTGCGTCGCAGCCAGGAGCGGTTTGAGCTGGCGGTGCGCGGTTCGCAAGACGGACTGTGGGACTGGGATCTTCGGACCAACGAGGTTTTCTTCTCGCCGCGCTGGAAAAGCATGCTCGGCTACGAGGACGACGAGTTGCCAAACAATTTGGACGAGTGGGAAAAACGTCTTCACCCGGATGAACGCGAGCGGGTGTTGGCGGCCAACTACGCCCACATCAACGGCGCCACGTCCCATTACGAATATGAGTATCGATTGCGGCACCGAGACGGTTCGTACCGCTGGATTCTGGCGCGCGGCGTGGCCCTGCGCAACGCCGACGGCAAGGCCTATCGCATGGCGGGCTCGCACGTGGACATCACCGCCCGGAAGCAATTGGAACAAACCCTGCAACAGGCCCAGCAACGCTATCAGGCCGTCGTCGACTCGCTGCCGTGCGGCATCGTGATCGCCGATCGAGAAGGCCGCGTTCGTCAGTGCAATCGTCAAGCGGCCGAGGTGTTCGGACAAACCATCGACCAGTTGATCGGCGCGTCGTTGATGGAGCTTTGCCGTCATATCGTCGGCAAAAACGGTTTGCTGGACGAGTCTGCCTTGCGAAAGTTGATCCGTCGGAACGAGGAACCATCGCGCGGCGAGCTGACGTTCGTCATCCGCGCGGACGACGGAGCGTCGCGATGCGTCACCCTCACCACGGGCCCGATCGGTCCGGACGCGGCGACGGACGCATTTGCTACGGTGATTTTTGTCCAGAGCAAAACTACGCTCTAGCGTGTGTTTTGACGTTCACTTCATCCAAAAGGCCCATGGAGCCCGATCATGGCGGGAAAAGGACGCCCTTCGGTTCGCAAACCGGCGACCAAGTTCGCCCATCTGCGAAAGAAAATGGAAAAGACGCAAATCACCTCGAAAGCCGGCCTCAAAAAGCGGTGATCGGACCGCGGCGGGTCGGTTTCCAATCGGTCAGTGCGCCGGTTTCGTGCGTTTGCCGCCATGCGCGCCACTGGTCGACCGTGCGAACCCCGTCTTCCAGCACAGCCCGGTAGGCGTCGATCGAAAGAAACATGGGCAACGCGCCGGCGGCGCGCGCCGCCTTCAATGTCAAAATCGCCCGCCGGGTCTCGGGAGTCAGCGCGTTTTGCATCGGCCGCACAAAATCCTCACCCCGCGGCAGCGCGTAATCCTCGGGCGCCGACCACATGTCGATTTTCCAGTCGACGCCGTCGTCGTCGGTTTGATAATGAAGCTGCCAATACAAGGCGTTGTCCGGCGTGTTCAACCGATTAAGGAACTGGGCCGACGTGACGTGCGGATTCTCAGCGCACTCGGCGAGCACTTGAAACCCATGCTCGATCCGAAGCGTCGGGCAATAAATCTCCATATCGAGATCCGGTGCAAAAGCCACGTCGATCGCCACGGCCCCGACCAACACAGGCCGACCGAAACGCCGCCAGCGGTTCAATAAATCGAGGTCCCGCAAAATCGCCTCGGCCGTCGCACGTTGCTGCCGCGATTGCTCCAAAACGTCCATGGTTTGCTCCGTCAGACTGTTTTGTTGTCGGTTGTGGAACGCTCGGCCGCCAGAGAAACCTTCCGAATAAACTCGGTCTTACCTCGCGTATAGGCCGCGCGGTCGTGCGGATGGGCCGCGGCAAGCCGCCGTTTCAACGTTTGGTATTCTTCGGCCACCGTGGGATGTTGGATCAGATAATCTCGAAACCGCAACCGATTCCAATGCTCGAAATGGCGTTCGACCATATGGAGATGATGTGTGCGGACGCCGTGGACGTCGCGGCGAATGAACCGCGCATACCACGGTGGAACGTCGTCGCCCCAGGTGGGCCGCCAAAAATAGTCGTAGCCCTTCGATGCCAAGATCGGCGCGACGTGACGCTTCACCTCTTCCAGATCGGTCACCTCGATGAGCATGTCGACGATCGGTTTCGCCGCCAAACCGGGCACCGCCGTGCTGCCGAAATGCTCGATCCGTCCGATCAACTCCGTCGGCAACCACGCCCGAAGCCGATCTCGTTCTTCCAAAAACATCGCCGGCCAACGCGGATCGTAGGGCACGACCGCAATCTCTTCCCGCACAGCTTCGGCAATGCGTTGTTCGAGCGATGGCATGGCAACTCAACCTGTGTTCTGAAAAGAAAACCATCGTGATTGCGTCAGCAGCCCATCGCATCGAGATCGCCGCGACGCAACGCATCGAGACGGCTCGCGATCCGCTCCGGCGGCCAGTCCCACCATCGCATCGCAAGCAGCCGCTCGATCGTCGTGTCGTCGAATCGCTTACGGATCAGCCGGGCGGGGACGCCGCCGACGATTCCATAGGGCGGCACATCCTTGGTCACCACCGCGCGAGCACCGATCACTGCCCCGTCGCCGATCGTCACGCCGGCCAGCACGACCGCCTCAAAGCCGATCCATACGTCGTTGCCGATTGTAATGTCGCCCTTGTTTGTCCACGAATCGGCCGACGATACAGAGTCGTTCCACGCCGCCCCAAGCACCGAAAACGGATAGGTCGACAAGGCGTCGAGCCGGTGATTCGCTCCGTTCATGACGAACTTAGCGCCGCAGGCGATCGAACAGAACCGTCCGATCACCAGCCGATCGTGATTGCACACCGGATAGTGATAGAGCACGTTGTGCCGCTCGAACTGCGTCGGATCATCGAAGTCGTGGTAGAACGTATAGTCACCCACTACGATGTTCGGATTGGCGACGACGCTCTTTAGGTAGCAGATCGTCTTATCGCCGGGGCGGGGATACCGCACGTTGGGATCAAAGGCCATGGTGTCCATGGCCGCATTATGCCTCATCAGTCGGCGGTCGGCAACCGCCCGTCCGAAATCGACCGCTTACGTCCGCTGCAGACAAACCAAAGCCCCACCGCCAAGGGAATCAGTAATTGTACATATTGCACCATGGTCGGCGGAAGTCCGAGACCAATGGTCCAGATGCTCTTGCCGGGCAACTCCGAAAGCACAACGCGATGAAACGGCAACATTGCAACGAAGCCCACCACGACGCAGGATGCCAGCATCCAGCCTTTTCGTAGGGCCAATCGCGCCGCAGCTCGGCAGTAGAATAAGGCCACCAATGTCGCAGGCCCGATCGCCGTGACGGCGGCAAACACCCAGTTCAAAATCGTGGAATCTATACGGCCAAACCAGTCTTTGCCGAAAAGACGAACGCCGCACCACTCAGCCATTGCGCCGACGGCCGCGACGCCAAGGCACGCCAACACAAAAACCAAAAACATCGCGATCAGCGGCGAAACGCCGAAAACCAAAAACTTGGCCGATGGATGCCGGCCGAAAAACGTTTGCCGCCGATACGCTGCGATCGCCGCGTCGGCCAACTGGTCCGCCTCGCCCAATCGAGAAATCGTTTCCGCGGCCTCGTTCATGCCATCCTCCTTGACGTCGTCAAAATGATCGGCCAACTCATCGGTCAGCCGTCGAATGTACGCCGGCGGCAAACCTTTGGTCGACAACCGCTGCTGGATCGCCTCAAGCCAATGCCGCTTCGCCATGTTCGCCTCCCTGCAACACCTGTTCCACGGCCTCGACAATCGCTCGCCAACCGGTCGTGCTGCCGGCCAGCCGTTTCTTGCCCTGCGCAGTCACGCAATACACGACGCGACTCCGGCCGCCAAAGGTTTCACGGCTGGCGCGAAGCAGTCCGCCAGCCTCCAATCGATGCAAAATGGGATAGATACAGCCCTCGCCAAACTCCAACGTCCCGTCGGTCGAGCGACAAATTGCCTGAACCAATTGGTAACCGTACATCGGCCGGCGGGCCAAAAGGCTCAAAACAAGCAGCTCCGGCACGCCATTTAAGAAGTCAGGATTAGTGCATTTGAGCGTCATGGCTGATTTATACATCAAACTTCAAGGCATAACAAGTCCAACATAACGTCAGGCTCTATTTTGACAACCAAGCAGCAAGGAGATTGAGCAACCCATTTTCTGTAAAAGGCGTTTTGTTGAGGCGGTTACTTGGTTTCCATGTTGAGATAGACTTTTCCGGTTTCCCATTCTTCAGTGATTTCGGCGAGGACGGCACTGACCAGTCGCAGCAGCGAGGCTTCGTTGG
>JAJFVC010000062.1 GCA_021372005.1 Planctomycetaceae bacterium
GATGAAACGTATTTCGATTGATCCCATCACGCGGCTGGAAGGTCACGGCAAGATCGATATTTTCCTGGACGACCAGGGCGAAGTGGCCAATGCGTATTTGCAGATCCCGGAGCTTCGTGGGTTCGAGCAGTTTTGCGTGGGGCGTCCGGCCGAGGACATGCCGAACCTGACGGCCCGCATCTGCGGCGTCTGCCCGGAAGCGCATCACATGGCCGCCACCAAGGCGTTGGACGCGTTGTTTCACGTGGATCCGCCGCCCGCCGCCAAGAAGCTGCGGGAGCTGTTTTACAGCATTTTCTACGCGACCGACCACACGACGCACTTCTATGCGTTGGGCGGACCGGATTTCGTCGTCGGTCCGACCGCGCCGCCGGCCGAGCGGAACATCTTGGGCGTCGTGGCCAAGGTGGGCATGGACGTGGCCAAGCACGTGCTCAAGATGCGTCACGACGGCCATGCGTTGATCCAGATGATCGGCGGCCGCCGCGTGCATCCGAACTGGGGCCTGCCCGGCGGAGTGAGCCGCGGCATCAATGAAGAGCAGCGCAAAGAGATCGAAGCCCGAGGACGCGAGGCCGTCGAGTTCGCCAAGTTCTCGCTGAAGATTTTTGACGACATCGTGCTGAAGAACTCGGATTATGTAAAACTGATCACCGGCGACGTGTACGTTCACAAGACGTACAACATGGGCATGGTCGACGCCCAAAATCGCACGAACTTTTATGACGGCAAGATTCGCGTGACCAGCCCCAGCGGCAAGGAGCACGCCAAGTACGATTGCTCGCAATATCGTGAGTACATCGCCGAGCGCGTCGAGCCGTGGTCGTATTTGAAGTTCCCCTATTTGAAAAAGATTGGCTGGAAGGGCTTTGTCGACGGCGAGGATTCGGGCATCTACAAGGCCACGCCGCTGTCGCGGTGCAACGCTGCCGACGGCATGGCCACGTCGGAGGCCGATGCGGCCTACAAGCGAATGTACGAGACGTTGGGCGGCAAGCCGATCAACCACACGCTGGCCACGCATTGGGCACGACTGGTCGAGTTGCTCTATGCCGCCGAGCGTTGGGTCGAGTTGGCCACAGATTCCGAGATCACGTCGAAGGAGTACCGCACGCTGCCGACCAAGACGCCGACCGACGGCGTCGGCTGCGTCGAGGCCCCGCGCGGCACGTTGACCCACCACTACACGACCGACGAACGAGGCATCCTGACCAAGGTGAACCTGATCGTTGGGACGACGAACAACAACGCCCCGATTTGCATGTCGGTCAAAAAGGCCGCCCAAGGGCTGATCCACAAGGGCAAGGTGAGCGAAGGGCTGCTGAACATGGTCGAGATGGCGTTCCGAGCCTACGACCCGTGCTTCGGTTGCGCCACGCACAGCCTGCCCGGTCAGATGCCGCTGGAAGTGACCGTCCGCGATCCGCAGGGCGAGGTGGTCGAGCGGCTCTCGCAGTACACCGTCTAGCGGCGGACGCTGCCGAGCGCGGAACGAAGTTGAACGAGGGCCTGGGCCGTGGTTGTCCGGGCCCCGTTTGTTTTGGTCGAGAGAGCGACCGCATCAAAAGGTTTGAGGCGGTCCGTGGAGAGAGACTACCGTATGAAAACGCTCGTCCTTGGACTCGGCAATCCGTTGATCACCGACGACAGCGTGGGGCTGCGCGTGGCCGAGGCGTTGAAGCCGCTGCTGGCCGATCGTCCCGACATCGAGGTGTCCGAGGACTATTGGGGTGGGCTGCGCTTGATGGAGCGGATGATCGGATACGAGCGGGTTGTGGTGATCGACGCCATTCAGACGGGCGCCGCGCCGGGCACCATTCACGTACTTGCGCCCGACGGCATCGCCACGCAGCGCAGCGCGTCGGCCCACGACGTGAATTTGGCGACGGCGTTGGAATTCGGCCGTCAGGCGGGCGCGTCGCTTCCGGACAGCCGCCATATCCGGCTGATCGGCGTCGAGGCGGAGGACACGCTGACGTTTTGCGAGCGATGCACCCCGGCCGTCGAGGCGGCGATCCCCAAAGCCGTGGAGGCTGCGTTGAACGCGCTGGCCGAATAAGGCCGACGTCTACCGTTCCGCCTGTTCTTGGCGGGCCGTCGCCGAGCGCGAGACTTCATCATCCTGGATGCAGGAATTGGAGGTAGATCTTCACGCCTTGCGGATTTTCTCGCGGCCTTCGCGGACTTTCTGAGTCGCGTTGCGCGAGTCGACCACCAACGGAGCATGACGCACGATGAAATCGTAATCGTAGGCGGAGTGTTCGGTAGCGATCAGGATGCAATCCTGACTGGTCAAAAACTCCGGCGTCAACTCGGCGCTGTCCATTTCAAAATGGAAGTGGCGGGTCTTCGGCAGATGCGGGATGTGCGGATCGTTGTACGACACGATCGCGCCACCCTTTTGCAGCAACTCGATCAGCGTGAACGAAGGGCTTTCCCTCGCGTCGTCGACGTCCTTCTTGTAGGCCACGCCCAAGACGCAAACCTTGCTGCCGCGCAGCGATTTCGAGTGGTCGTTCAAGGCGTCGACAAGCCGGTCGATGACGTATTGCGGCATGTTCGTATTGATCTCGCCCGCCAGCTCGATGAAACGAGTCGTCATGCCGTGGCAACGGGCAAGCCACGTCAAATAGAACGGATCGATCGGAATGCAGTGTCCACCCAACCCCGGGCCCGGATAAAACGCTTGGAAGCCGAACGGCTTGGTCTTGGCCGCGGCGATCACCTCCCAGACGTCGATGCCCATCCGATCGAACAGCATCTTCAACTCATTGACCATTGCGATATTGACCGCACGGTAGGTGTTTTCAAGGATTTTGCACGCCTCGGCCACCTCGCAGGAATTGACCGATACGACGTCCGGCATGCCTTGGCTGTAGAGCGCCACGGCCAGATCGCGGCTAAGTGGTTCGGAGCCGCCGACCACCTTGGGAATGTTGCCGGCCGTGAAATCGGGATTGCCTGGATCTTCACGTTCGGGACTGTAAGCCAAATAAAAATCCTTGCCCAACACGAGGCCGGTCTTTTCCAAGATGGGCAAGACGACGTCGCGGGTCGTGCCGGGATAGGTCGTGCTTTCCAGCACAACGAGCTGTCCGGGCCGCAGATGGGCGGCGACTTGCCGAGCCGTTTCCTCGACAAAAAACAAATCGGGATCGCGGCTCTGATTCAACGGCGTCGGAACGCAGATCAACAGAGCGTCCGCCTCTTTCAGACGACTCATATCGGCGGTCGGCGTGAACTGGCCTTGGCGAACGCAGCGATCGATCCACTCGGAGGGAATATGCTCGATATAGCTATGGCCCGCCTGCAAATGCTTGACCTTTTCGGCGTCCACGTCGAACCCGAGCGTTTTGAAGCCGGCAGCGACGAACGTGCGAATCAGCGGCAAACCGACGTAGCCAAGGCCAATGACGCCGACTTTGGCCGTCTTGTCGCGAATCGTCTTCATCAACGGCAAGTTGGCCGAACCGTTCGTTGCGGATGTTGTCTTGGCGGACGATTGTGGCTGCGATCCACTTTGCATTTTAACGTTCTCCTTCAGAGCGCAAAAGAAAAGATGCGACACACGGCAAGGACCGATGGAGTTGCCTAGAGCACACTGTAAGATAAATGTCCATTATTGATTCGTTTTTTTTGAAATGCAAGCGAGAGCCCGGCCTCTTGGCCGAAACCGATCAAGTGAATGCTTCCTTGCGGCCGGGATTGCGCCGCTTTTGCTCGAAATGACGAATGTTCCGTCAATGGTGGTGGGGGGGTGGGGGGGCGGCGGATTTCTGGTTTTTTGGGTGGTTGGCGGCCGAACCCATTTCATGACCCGCTTTACAGATGGATCGGGCCGTCGCCGTCACCGCGATTGAAATGGAAGGCGGCGACGTTTTCTTCAAGCGGTTGAAGCCGAGCCGCCAACTTAGGCGAGGCTAAGAATGGCAGGTTGGATGGGCCTTCCATGAACCCGCCTTCTCGCAGCGCCCGGCACCACGCCCGATTGCTCTGGTTCGAGACGATCAGGTCGACGCCGTCCGACTCCAAAACATCGCGAGCACAGGCGACAACGTCTCCAGCGTCCTCGGACCGGGCCAGGCAATCGACGATGGTTCCAACTTGCATGTTGCCAAAATGTCGATGCTCGGACATCGGGGTGTTCAAAAGCACGGCCCAGCCGATCACATGTCCGCCGCGTTTGATCTTGAGTCGGATAAAACGAAACGCCTTTGCCGGGTACAGAGCGTCAAGAATCGGACGATCTCGCACGGCGATCAGCGAATAGTCGCTCGCCGAGCGTCGCCAAATGTCGTCGACCCAGTCGGAGAATTCCGCAACGGTCTCGCAGGTTACGTTCGTCCCAGGTCGCCGCGTGCTCTGCAACGTCTGCAACGTCTTGACGCCCAACCATCCCGCGCCGGTGTGCCGGAGCGCGTCAAGCAAACCGCGTCGCACCGACGAAGTCCTCAGAAAAGCGATATTCTGCAAGAAGGCGTTGGGACGGACTACGCGGAACCAAAACGGGACGATCGCCATTTGCCAATTTGCGTGAAGCAGAAACCGTGGATTGGCGCCGTTTCGGCCGCCGCCCCCGAGGCCCCACAGCGAATCGGGCCGCCGACGAAGCGCGTCCATGTACACGCTGACGGCCACGCTCGCGTACTGGCGGTCGATGAGGCCTTCGGAAATCGGCAGTTGATAATCGGTTAGCTCCAGCCGCTCGCCGTGGAGGACAAACGGCTGGTGTTTCAAAATGTAGCCGCCGCGGACCGCCGACTGGCCGTCGACGGCGACAAAATATTCTTGATAAATCTCGCAGTTGGGCCGCGGCGGCAGCCAATCCGGCACATGCGACTCGGGAAACCGTGTGGAAAACCGTGAACGGTCCATCGGAACGGCTGCGATCCTCGCATTGAACGCGCGCACCGCCTCTTCATGCTCCGCCGTATAAGGGACAATTCGGATGCTCACAGCCTCTCCGATTCGTCGCGAATGAAGTTGCATAGGGAGATGGGATGATCGGCCAATGAAAAGACGTATCGTCCTTTGCGGGACGAAAGCGGATCAAAGCCCATTTGTGGGTAAAGGTTGCTCACCAACGTGTTTTTTTCGGTCGGAATATATTCACCGACCACCGTGGCGGCGCCTTCCGCCTTGGCGGCCGTCAAAAGACATGCGAGCATATATTCTTCCATTCGCCGTCCCAATACGCGGCAACTCATCAGCCACGTGTCGATGCGCCATTCAGGTCCATTTTTTTTGGCGAGCAGAACGCCGATCACACCGTGATCGCCGAAGCGATCGGTCAATCGAAACCAGTGGCACCACCAGTTGGGCGCGGAAGCCATCGTTCGCACCTGATCCTCCGTGTAACGGCGCGTCGTCAGATTGAACTGGTTGGTCTTGTTGATCAATTGGGCGGTGCGGGTTAAAGTCGAGACGTCGATCGGTCCATGGCGGGCGACTAGCCCAAGACCGCTCAAAAAAGACTCCATCGACGGCGCGTCGGCTTCGGCCACTGCACGAGCCGCGTTGCCGCGATAACCTTCGTGCCGGTTTAAATCCTCGTCGGTCAATGCTACGGCCTCGAAATACATGTTTCGCCGCAACGCCGCCAACAGATCCCACGGTTTGTCTCCGCATTCCGGAACCGCCACCTGCGGCAGTTGGGACCGCACCATCGCACGCTCCAAGGGGTTGTCGTCCAGAAACACAAAACAGTCGAGGTCGAGCGAAAGCTCCTTGGCGATTTTTTTTAGATTCGTCGGCTTTTCATCCCAGTTGGCCACAAATGCCGCAAAATCATCGCGTTTCAGCGACATCGCGTCGTGCTTGTGAAACGGCAGTTCCGCGTCGGCGAGGTTGTTTTTCGAGCAAACGGCCAAAAGTACGCCACGTTGCTTGAGTTCCAGCAAATATCGTTGCAACTCGGCATAGCCTTCGCCTTCCGCGGACGGCGGTCCGATGCGGATGCCCTCAAGCAAATCCTCGCCGATCACTCCGCCCCAAAGCGTATTGTCGAGGTCGACGGCCAACACCTTCGCGGAGAGACCCAAGACCGCGGCGATCTGGGCGACGATGTGATCGGCCATCCTCGGCAGCGCCGCCGACGATGGATATTGTCGGACGGCGTGCCATTGCGAGTCCGACCAATAGCTCGAACCGATGTCGGCGGCTATGGCATTGGCGTCGAGGAAGGAAACGCCCGGTGGAAGATCGGACGACAACGCCGTGTTTGCCCGGGCGATCACCCTTCGGCGTCCCTCGGGTAAAACGTCCTCGAGACTCCCCCACGCGCCGCCCAACGGCGCGTCAAATCCGACCTGTACGATGTGGCACGGGCTCAGCTCTCTCAAGGCCTTCCAGCAGCCGCGCAAATCCGCTACCAACGCGCTCGCCTTCACGTCGCCGCCCGACGGCGGAAGGCCCAGATCGCGGTGATTGACCAATATGACGGCGAAATCGGGGCGGAACGCATGAAGCGATGAGTTCCGATCGAGGATTTCCTGCCGATAGTTGCCGAACACGCCTTCGTAGAGATCCAGTTGGATGCCGCGACGAAAAGCCGACGCCTTGAGCACGGGCGCAAGCAGCGAGGTCGTGGAGCTGGACAACAGCGCTAGCCGGATCGTGCGACGCGGGCGCCACGCTTCCGAGGCCAAAAGACGTTCGATTAGCTTTTCCGCCTTGACGAAAAACGAGTAGGGCGGAAAAGTGCGCAGCGCCGCCAATAGATCGGCCACGGCGTCCGACCAACGATTCTCGCGGGCTGAGACTCTGGCGTTTTGCAGCAGAGCGTTGGCGTCGCCAAAACTCACGCGTTCGCCCTCCCGTGGTGTTCGATGGCCGTCAGCAAATCATCGACCGTTTCGATCGATGAAATCTCGCGTTCGGAAAACCGGATCTGGAACTCCTCCTCAAGGGTCAAAATCAATTTGACATGCGCCACGGAATCCCAGTCCTTCATCTCGTCGCGGCGCATCGTCGGCGAAACCATCAAGGCTTCGTCATCGAAGACCTGGCGGAAAACATCCTGTAAAACAGCAAGCCGATTCATGGTTTGTTCACTAGGGTCGCGGATCTTCCAGTAACTCCACCGGGATGCCGTCACGCCCCATCAGCCAGGCGATGCGTCGACCGCCAAACGCTTCGGCCGGGACGGGAGGGTGGAGCAACAACATACCCTGGTCGCGCAGACGACGACAGTCTTCGTCAAGTTCGCTGGTCTGATAACAAAGATGGTTCAGTCCCCCTCCCCTTTTTAAAGCGTTGGTCAGTTTGCTTTGAGGACCGTCGGGCGCGACCAACTCCAAAGTCGACGCCGAGTCGGCCTGTGTCATAAGCTGAATGTACGCCGTTTGCACCGGATCATGGACGAGATCGCCGTCCACAACATAACCAAATCGAGTCGAATAGATTTCGACCGCCTTGGTGATGTCGGCCACAAGAATTCCAAGGTGATGGAACGCAAGCGATTGCATGTCAACAGACCACCACGAAAAAAACCTTCACCCGCGACACAAACGTCGCCGTCCGGCTCACACTCGCACGTCCACGTCGCCCGGCACCGCGGCGTCAGCGTCCGCCGGCCACCGCAGCGAAACGGCGCCCCACGAGAGTCCGCCGCCGAACGAACACAACAGAGTTCGGCTGTTCGGTCTTACGCGGCCTTCCCGCCACGCTTGCGCCAAAAGCGACGGCAAAGACGCACCACTGCTGTTGCCGACGCGCTCCAAGTAATAAAATCGTTTTTCCAACGGAACTTCCAGTCCCTTGTACAACAAGTCCACCATCATTTTATTCGCTTGATGGAAGAGGATCAAATCGAAATCGGAGACCGTGAGGCGGCGCCGCTGCAGCATCTCCTTCAAAAAGTCCTTGACCTTGTAAAGCGAAAAATGAAAAATGGCCGGACCGTCCATGAAAATTTGCTCTTGATTGCGGACACAACCCGACGCGTCGGTCTCCTCGACGCGCGTTGCGGGAGTCGCCGGCTGCCGCGATCCGCCCGCCGGCACTAAAAGCCGGTCGAAATCCTTGCCCGAGATGCCCGTCTCGATGAACTCGATGCCTCCGTCGTCGACCGAGGAAGGCTCGAAAAGCGCGGCGGCCGCTCCGTCGCCCTGCAATGTGACCAGTCCGCGATCGTTGGGGTTGATCAACGTCGTCAACGCGTCGCCATTGAGCAGCAGCACTCGCCGCGCGGTTCCCGCGACAATCATCGAGTGCGCCGTCAACGCGCCGAAAAGGAAGGACGTGCAGGCCTGGTTGATGTCGAAGGTCGCGCAACGTTCCGGCAGTCCGAGATCTGCCTGCAGTTTACACGCGGTCGCGGGGATGCGATAGTCGGGCGTTTGCGAGGCGAAAATCAATGCGTCGACCGACGTCGGATCGATCTCCCTGTGTGCAAGAAGTCGACGGGCCGCCGCTGCGGCGAGATCCGATGCGCATTGCCCTGGCGCCACGACGCGGCGATCGCGGATCCCCGACATTTTGTAGATCGACGCTGTGTGCTTTTCGCCAAATCGCTCGACCAACATTTCATAGGTGAGGGTCGTCGCGGGCAGCGCGTGGGCAATCGCTCGGATGGTGGAGGTGGTTTGCATGGGCATGATCATCAAGAACGCTTGGAGGCGACGAGCGATTCGAGATCGCCGAAAGTGCGAACGCTCGCCATCTCCTCCGGCAGAATTTCCTTCTCGACGGCTTGGCTGATGTGCATCATCACGATCAGAACCATTACAGAATCCCAAACATCGAAATCCGACAACTGCTTGTCGCTCGTCAATTCGGCGGGATGGACGTTCAGTTCGTTCGCAATCGTTTGTTTCAGGTGTTCATCCATGGTCGTCGGCGGAACCTTCGGGGAGCATCGTGAGATTGGCGTTGGCGGCTGTTGTGCCGTTTTGACAGTGATTGTGGATCAGCCGCAAGGCGGGCTGATCGCCAAACAGATTGCTTTTCAGCAGACGCCATTTCCATAGGCGATACCGGAGACTCGTCTTGAGCACTCCGAGGCCGTAAATCACCGAGCGGCGGAAACTGATCGAACTGGCCTCGGGCATGTACTTGGTCGGACAACTGATCTCTCCGATCTGAAATCCGAAAGCAATCAATTGGGCGAGCATCTGATTGTCGAAAACGAAGTCGTCTGAGTTGGCCAGCAACGGCAATCGTTCGAGCACCCGACGCGAAAACGCGCGGTATCCGGTATGGTATTCCGAAAGTTTCGCGCCGCAAAGGCAATTCTGAAAAAACGTCAAGGCGCGATTGGAAATGTATTTGTAGACGGGCATTCCTCCACGCAACGCCGATCGACCAAGGATACGCGAGCCAAGGACCGCGTCGTAAATGTCCGAGGCGACCATCGCCGCCATCGCCGTCACCAGCCGCGGATCGTACTGGTAGTCGGGATGCAGCATGACGACGATGTCGCTGCCCAACGCGAGCGCTTCGCGGTAACAGGTTTTTTGGTTGGCGCCGTAGCCGAGGTTCTTGTGGTGGCAGAAGGTCTGGATGCCCAACTGGCGAGCCAGGGCGACGGTGCTGTCGGTGCTGGCGTCGTCGACCAAGATGACGTGATCAACCACATCCCTCGGAATGCTGTCGTAGGTCTGTTTCAGGGTCTTTTCCGCTTTGTAGGCGGGCAAAACCACAGTGATTTTCTTGCCATTCAACACAACGGATTTCCTTTTACCGAATGCGCGTCGTCATGGTTTGTCGATCTGGAGACTCGCCAAGGCGTGTGGCTTGCAGCGACCTTCCCGAACGGTTTCCGGCCCGCGGCCAATCCACCAAACGGTGCGGGATAGCTTGCACATTGGGGGGGGTGTCATTTTTTTTGCCAACCTGCGATACGTTGATACATTCGGAAACTTTTGAGGGCCATGTTTCGCCCGACACTCAGCCAACGGTATTTCGATTTGGTGAAATGATAAAGTTCTTTCTCAACGCCGCCATATTTTCTTTTGTACTCTCCACCTCCGCAGAAGTCGTAGGACTTTGCGCCGCGACGCTTCCAATATCGCATGGCATACCAGTGGAGTGATTCATTGGGACAAAAGTGCTGATCGGCTCGCCAGCTCGAATTTCCCCAAAAAAACGCCGTTTCGTGCATTCCCAGAAAGATTCCGGTTGCGATACACCGCCCTTCCGATTCGCGGGCTCGCAACAGCAAAAGGTTTCCTGTGGGCAAGAGATGCTTCATCAAAAGCCGAACACGGTCAACGCCATAGGTGGGCACAAGCCGTTGCTTCGCAAAAACATCCCGCATTTGATCACAATATTCATCGGCAAACGCATCATCTTTGGCCTCTTCAATTATAACTCCCAATTTTTCGGCTTTGCGAATGCAATAGCGACATGATTTACTGCTCATTCTTGAGTAAATTGCGTCCTCGTCGGCCGTCAAATCCACGACAGGCGTCGCCGTAGACTTGCACGAAAACCCCAATCCTGCCACGTCATCCGGCGCTATGGCGGCGTCGCCGAACTCAAAATGGCTGCATTTCAGCTCTCCAAATGCATAACGAGTGATCGCCTCGACGGCATGAGGTTTCGAGACGCCTGGCAGGAGACGCAACCCCATGCGTTCCGTTCCCCATCCGATAAATGGCGAACCAAGAATCTTGAAACCCGCCTTTTTCACCGTCAGACCCGCAAAATACCCGAGGGTGGTTCCTCCGTCTTTCAGCGTTGCGATGGCCGGTGTCGCGTTCTGTGATTCAGCGATGAAGCGAATCCACGCCGGCGTCTGAAACACTTCGCGGTCGGACTATTGAGACAGAACCTCCCCCCAATCATCCAACGATCCAGAAAACGGCTCGAAGAATAACATGTTTGAATCCCTCACACGGCATGTGCGGCCGCCGGAAGAAGCCGTTGGCTCATGTCGTTCCCGTAAAGATCTTTTCGCCCAGCCACTTCATTTCCAATCCGCGTCTTTCCGCGTTGCTGATGGCGTGATGCCCGTTGACTTTGAGCAAATAGTCCAGCAACGTGGCGGTTGGAACGAACCAGCCGTTCTTTTTCGACAGTCGCAGCATCAGCTCGCGGAAACGAGGGTTCAGCTTGCCGTCTTCGCAGAATTTTTTGGCGAAGTGGGTATACATGATGCACGCGCCGCCTTCCTCCTCCAGACGGTCCTGATTCTCCTCCGACAGGCACTCGTTGAACGTCGGCAGATCGTGCCCGTCGGACGAGGCAAACCAGTAATTCACAAAGGGTCTTTGTGGATCGTGGTAGGGCATGAAAG
The DNA here is from genome assembly GCA_021372005.1 of Planctomycetaceae bacterium. Classification (GTDB taxonomy): domain Bacteria; phylum Planctomycetota; class Planctomycetia; order Pirellulales; family Thermoguttaceae; genus JAJFVC01. The sequence continues at coordinate 11,240 of JAJFVC010000062.1, forward strand.
GACAGGCTTTCAGCGTGTTGATTTCGTGATAGGTGAAATTGCGGAGGTACTTGATGCGTTCCTTGCAAAAATCGCCCCAGAAATACTCGTTGCCCTCGACGTGGCCGGTGAACCGCTTGTAGTTGTGGAATCGCGTAAGGAGGTTGTAGACCCATCGGCGCCAACCGCTCAGTCGGGCATCGGCCCAATAGATCGATTCCTCGACGCCGGTATGGTTCGCCGCCGATTGGGGGTTATTGCCGAATAGGTCCACGAATCTGTCCAAGGCCGCGCGGATTTCGTCGCGCGGCAGACCGTGCCAACTGCAATTGTGGAACCCGATCTCGAACCCCCGCGACTGCAAGTTCTTTACCCATCGCAGATAGTCGGGTTTGGCGCAGCTATCGCCGACGCAGTTGCCGCGATGGGGATTGCCATCGACGACCCAAACCGACTTTGTCGTCCGGAATCCGCAATCGGCCAGGAACGAATACACCGGTCCGACGTTGGCGACGGTCGCATTGTCGGTATCGTCGAAGATGGTGAACGCAAACTTCTTGGCATCAGGCCAGAGATTATCGGCAGACATGATGACTACTCGGCGCCAGGTTAGGTATTATTGAGACCAAAGCTGATGAACCGTTCCCTTCTCTGCAACCTAGGCAAATCCGGTTGGAACAGCCGCATTTATCGACAGCATTTGGGTCCATGGCAACATGGACATCAATAAGGTTCAAAATGATGAGCGACATCCAAAGGTGGTCGAGGAGGCATCTGAACGCCGAATCCGCCTCTTTTAAGCCGCAGTCTCATTGCGGCGGCGTACATCTTGCGACAAATAGGCAGCAGCGCGTTGCGATAATACAACACGGCGTACGCCGGTTCCAAGTGCGTTCCAAACTTCAACTTGTATTGTCCGCCGCCGCAGACTTCATGCCGTGTGCAACCTTTTTGGGCCGCCAAGGTCAACGCCAAGAGTTGGACGGGTTCGTTCGGAGCATGTTCTTGGGCGGATCGCAAGGATGCCCAGGCGAATGCGTGCAAGATGTTGTTTCCTATGATTGACATTTCCGTTGCGATCACCTTGCCTTCGCGTTTGGCCCAGACGGTAATCAACCGGCCCGTCGGCTTAAGCCTTTTCCATAAGGCTTGCACTTGGGTCTTGGGAAAAGTGGGCTGCAAGCCCTGTTTCCCGAACACGTCTTGGATGTGATAGTAGAAATGGTCGACGAACGCCGGTGAATCCGTATCTTCCACTTCGACCCCGTGTCGGACCGACTTACGTATTGACTCGCGGCAAGACTTCTTGAAGAGACGCAAAATCTCTTCTTCGGTCGGTGGAATCGGGCCGACGTAGGTGTCTCCCGGGACAGCTTCCAAGCCAGCCTGTGACGCGACCTCAGCCGTGAAAGATGGGTGGTGGACTTCGGCATGATGATAACCGTTTTCGCGGAGGAAGGCACACCACGCCTTGAGAAGTCCCAAGGGCTCCACGGTATCACAGGCCGGCCCCATATAGGCCGTCATCCATCCTCTCATGGGCGAGCCACAGAGACGGAACGGGCCTTTGCGGAAATCGGCCCCCGCCCAAAGCCCCACTAGCTCTTCCCCCCGGAAGATGCCCAATCGCAACGGCCTCACTTGTTCGGTTTCTTCCAACAGCCCAAGCCAAGCATCTGTTTGGTAGATGGACCAGTTCGAGAACCCCATTAGAATACTGTCCCAACTTGCAACAATATGGTTGTCAACCGGTCGAATTGTTATAGCCATCGTTTATTCACCACCTTTTCAAGATAGGCCCAACGTTCCGAGCGTGTCGTCCTTGGCCACCGCAACTCGGAAAGCAATCGATCAAGGCCGACCAACGGAAGGTCGCCACCCGGGCGTGTTTGCCCATGAACAGTCACGAAACGTTGTACTTCCCAACCTGCCGCGCATGGCTCATGCACAACTCGCGAACGACCGTCGCAACGTAGCGATATTCCTCTTCTCGCATCCCTTGAAACAGCGGCAGGCTGACCCGACGGAGCCATTCGGTCGACATCGCCGGCAAATGCTCCGGACGCCAATGGAACGTCTCTTCGTAATATGGATGCAGATGCAACGGCCGCCAATGGACCGAACAGCCGACGCCGCGCTCGCGCAATTGCACCATAAACTCGTTCCGGTCGATCGACAGCCGATCCAATCGCAACCGAATTGGGAAAAGATGCCACGAATGGATCCGATCGGCCGGATCGGGCGGCAGTTCGACCTCCGCCACGTCGGCGAGCTCCGCAAGGAAGAATCTCGCTATTCTTTGACGGTCTTGCCGCATTTCTTCAGCCCGGGCAAGCTGGTGAATGCCCAGCGAGGAAGCGATGTCCGTGATGTTGTACTTATAGCCCGGCGCGACGATGCGGTAGTCCCAGGCGTGATTGCCGGCATAGCGTTTCCAGGCGTCGTGCGACAGACCGTGCAGCGACATCTGCCGTATGCGCAACGCGAGGTTCTCGTCGTCCGTGACAGCCATTCCGCCCTCGCCGGTGGTCATGGTCTTGTTGGCGTAGAACGAGAAGCACGTAACGGCGGCGGTATTTTCGCCGCAACGCCGCCATGCGGTTGAGGGATTGGTGATTGAGGATTGGGGATTAGAGATCGGAAGGTGGCCGCTTGCGGTTTCGCTCGGACCACTGACCACTGACCACTGACCACTGGTCGTATACGCCGCCGGCAAGGCATGGGCGGCGTCCTCGACCACCCACAGGCCGTGGCGGTCGGCAAACGCCTGCACCGCATCCATGTCCATCATCAGCCCGCCGACGTGGACCGGTATGATGCCGACAACCGGCAACGAGGGGTCCAGCGGCGTTTGGCCTTTCCGAAGCTGTTCGATTTTGCGTTCCGCGTCGGCCAGATCCATGTTGAGCGTCACGGGATCGCAATCGACCAACAGCGGGATGGCGCCCAGATAGCGGACCACCTCGGCCGTCGCGGCAAAGGTCATCGTAGGCACCAGCACGGCCTGATTCGCCTTCAGTCCTAACGCGTCGACCGCCAGATGCAACGCAGCGGTGGCTGAATTGAGCGCGATGGCGTGCGTCGCGCCGACGGCCGCCGCAAAATCGCTTTCAAACCGTTTGGTGCGCGGTCCGGTCGTCAGCCAGCCGGAGCGGAGGCATTCCACCACCTCGTTGACTTCGGCGTCGGTCAGCGAGGGACGGAAAAACGGAACGTTCATTTTCAATTCTTGGCGGTTGCTCATGTTGTCTTTGATTTTTCGGACAGACGGCTCGGCATGCGATCCGCAAGGAGCTGAAATATCGTGGCAAAAATGATTTTCATATCGAGCCAAAAAGATCGACGGCGGATGTATTCCCGGGCATATTGGATTTTTTCGGGCAGCACGCGACGAATGTATTCTTGGTCCGGATCGGCAGCCTGGGCGAGCACCGTCGATTCGTCGCGATACTTCAGCGACGCGAGATCAGTCACGCCGGGCCGCACGCGGAGAATCTCCCGGTAGTCGTCGGCGAACATCTCGACGTATTTTCGCACCTCGGGCCTCGGCCCCACCATGCTCATGTCGCCCTTGAGAACGTTGAGCAATTGCGGAAGCTCATCGAGTTTCGTCTTTCGCAGCAAGCGGCCGACCTTGGTAATGCGGGGATCGTCGCCGACGGTGATTTGGCCGCCGAGTTTTGGCGAGTCTTGCACCATCGTGCGAAATTTCATGATAAAAAAAGGCTTTCCACCGCGTCCCATCCGCTCTTGTCGGAAAAACACTGGTCCGGGAGAAGACCACCGCACGGCAATCGCCGCCACCATCATGAAGGGCGAGATCAAGATCAAACCCATTCCCGCCGCAACGACATCGAATAAACGCTTCAGCACGATTGAAAGCTCGTGGATATCCGTTGTTACTTGACAGGCTCGGCGTATCGCCGCAAAAACTCCAAAACTTTCTTCGCAGTTTGTGCGCCTGCCTTCAAGTGGGTCGGCAGATTGACGACCTCGCGCGCGGCGCGCTCCGATTCGGGACACATGCCGCTGCGGTAGCCGAAGTCCTCCTGCCGGGTTCCTTCGGGATGCAACGGACATTCAAACCAAGAACCGATTTCCACGCCTTTGCGAACGGCAAGCTTTACGATCTCCGCCTTATTGGCCACGCGGACCGGATAACGCAACAGCGGCTGCCGCTCGATGCCAGGCACATCCAACGGCGTGAAACCAATCTTCGGCAATTCGCCGTGATAGAACGCCGTCAACTCGGTGCGATGGCGGATGTTTTCGTCAATCCGTGCGATCTCTCGCAGCCCTCGACGGATCTGGCACGGGGCCATGGCCGTAAAATAATCGGACGGCATCTCGCCCCGCAATTCTTGCGTCGAGGAGCTGCCTTTCACCACGCCAAGGCGATTCAGCGCGCGATAGATCAGCGTCAAGAGCATCGCCGTGGACGGTCGCACCAGAAGGTCGTAGGCCGCGATTTGACAGCGCAAAATCAGATTGGTCTTCGAGTGTGGCTGCTTCAATTCCTTTTCGACGAGTTGTTCGACGGCTTCCGCGAGCGTCGGGTCGTTGACCAGAAGCATGCCGCCCAGGCCGGTCGAGAACGGTTTGTTCCACTGGCCCGACATGAATGCGAATTGGCCGAACGTGCCGCACAGGCGTCCGTCGATCTTCGAGCCGAACGAGTGACAGCAGTCTTCGATGATCGCGATATTTCGCGGAGCGGCCCAGGCTTGGATCGCGGCCATGTCGCACGGAATCCCATACGTGTGTTGAACGATCAGGGCCGCAACGTCGGACGCATCTAGCGAATGCAACAATGCCGGATTGATATTGTACGTATTCGGATCGATGTCGACGTAGCCCGGCATAAGTCCGGCGTACTGGACGGCCGACGGCACGACCATGCAAGTGTAGCCGGGCATCAGCACCTTGGCGCCGAGCGGCAAACCCATCGCCCGCAGCCCCGCATAAAGCCCAACGCGGCCTTTGGCGAAAAGGAAGGCGCACCGCGAGCCGAAAAAGGCATTGATGCGACCACCAAAGCTCGAGTCAACGATCCTATTCATGAATGTACTCGGGCGTCATCTAATGCGCACAAGGCGGCGTACCGAGAGACTCGACTGCCAAGCCACCGTTTTGCGAAACCAGGTAGCATCAGTGCGGCTTTCACCCACGGGCGATACCGAACATACAAATTGGTTGGCATTCGCCGGAAGCCAAACTTTTCCATCAAGAAGTCTTGGATGTTCGTCTCGTGTTTGATGCTTCGAAAGCCATCGTTCACATACTGAAAAGCCTGGTCTCGCAGGTAATACTCGTTCATTTTGAAGAACAAAGCGTAAGACGGGTAGGCCTTTAAAAAGTCCGGATGAAGTTTCACTTCGGAATAGGAGGCTTCCGTCGTGCCATAGATCGTATTCGCGGAATAGGCAACCAGACGGCCGTCGATCAGCGCTGCCCAATAATGCCTCAGGTCGGGAAAATTCTTGCTGATGAGTGCGCGTTGTGCCCATTCCGCGTTGGACACGGTTGGAAGGGCGACGCCTGTGTATTTGGCGTATGCCGCCATGAATACGTCGTAGCCGTGCCTAGCGATGTACTCCGCATCGACCATGGCAACTTCGCATTTCTTCAGCCCTCTGCGAATTTTGCTTCGCGTATTGGCGCTGCAGTCGGCAAGGTCGAGAAATCTATCGCATGTGACGGCATACCAAGGTGGATTGTCGCACTCGGCTTGGCATCCGTCCGTATAGCGCAACAGAGCCGCCTTTTTGAAATGCGACAATAGCGTCCGCTGTTGGCATGAAGAAACCGTGAAATCACGACATGCCGGCCCGTCCGGCACAATCATTCTTTGGTAGACAGTCCAAATCGCATCGTTAACGAGCAGATAGTCATGGCCATATGCTTCGTGGTACTCGGTCCATCGCCTCAGATCGTCTTTCATATCCACTCCTGGCGGTTGCTAAACACGCTCCTCGATCTGGTAACGCCCGAGAGACCGGCAGCCAAATCCACTCACTCGTGATCCCTTCCCACACTCGCGAAAGCCGATCTTTTTCGCCACGCGAATGGAGGCCATATTGCCAATACGAGCAAAATACCAGAAGACTCGGCCATCGCGGCGGCACAGACTGACAATCTGGCTTGCGGCAAACGCCGCCAGCCCTTTCCCACGATAATCGGGGTGAGTCCACGTGTCGGCAATCTGCAAGTCAATGTCGTTCATGAACGGAAAACGGAGCCATTTGGGAAACACGCAGGATCGATGGACCAATCGTTTTCCGTCGTAGATCACCAAGATGCCGTAGTCGCGGCACCGATAGACATGTAGACAGTGAAAGAGCCACCAAACGCCGAATGGCCGAAGTGAGATGCCGTTGGGTACAATGGTGCGGTACGAAGGCTTCCATAGAGACCATGACAGACGTTCGTCAATCGCCAGTGCGGCGGTCTGTTGTGCCGCCGTCTCGTCAAGTCTGAGAAACAGGAATTCCACGGAGTCGTCCTAAGTTGGCCTCGCCAAGTCGGCGAGAACTCGATTGGCCAGCGTTGTGTAACCAAGATGCCGCGAGACATACTCCTTGCCTCGCCGTCCCATGACTGCTCCTTCCCCGACCTTCTGCTCGATCATCAACCGTCCGACGCTTTCAGCGATTGCTTCTGGGATCATCACCGTGTAATGGACACCGCAGACGCCTTGGCCACGGTGACTCGTTTGCGAAGGACGAAAAAATCCAAGGCGCCTTTCAGAAAACCGAGGCCGTGGCTAAGGTGAATCGCCGGGATAACGACGAACATGGTCAAGCCGCATCGCACGCCGTGTCGCCGCGCCGTCGCAAATGCCGTCAGCGTCAACGGCACGGAATACGCAAGGAGAATTGCGGCCAAAAGCCATCGTGCAAGCCAGAACCAAGGCGACAGCGCCATCGTCGTCGCAAGACTCAACACGAACACCGGCGTAACAATTTGCCGCGGCGTGACTCGGCCGCCCGACTTGCGAATCACCAGCGGATTGAAATAGGCGTATTGAAAATACATGCGGGCCAGCTTGGACAGCGAATCGCGGGCAAAGCCTTGCAGTACAACGTCGGGCACCAGCAGAATCTTTCCGCCTGCGCCCGTCAATCGACGGTTGAACTCGATGTCTTGATTGCGCACCATTTCCTCGTCGTAGAGGCCGATGCGGTCAAACACGTCTCGACGATAACAGCCGAACAACGCGGTGTCGACCCAACACGGCTCCGAGGCGCCGATGCGATAGTGCGCGTTGCCGATGCCAAACGGATGCACCACTGCGGCGGCAATCGCTCGAGCCATCGTCGTATGGTTTGCCGGCGACATTTTTAAACAACCGCCCACGCCGTCGGCGCCGCTCTTCTCAAGTTCCTCAACAAGCCGCGATATATAATTGGCGGGATACTCGTAATGCGCGTCCAGCCGCATGATGATTTCGCCACGCGCCGCGGCAATGCCGAGATTCAGAGCGACAGGAACAATCTTTTGCGGATTGTCCATCATGCGGACATAGGGATAACGACTTTGCAGCTTTTCGATAGTCGTTCGCGTTCCGTCGTCGCTTTGCCCGTCAAGCACGAGCACTTCAAGCCGTGTTTTTGGGTAATCGTTGGCGTCGACAGATGCCAAACATCGTTCGATCCACGTCGCTTCGTTGCGACATGGAATGATAATCGACACGAACGTCTTCTCAGGCTGTGGACAGTCTGGCATGAAGAACAATCAGGCAATACCGAGACTTTGGTTGGTCAACAGGCGTTGGTACAACGAATCAAGCTTCTTGGCCTCCCATCTCCAATCGTACCGGGCGACCACGGCTTCCCGGCCACATTGTCCCATTTGGGCGGCTTCATCCGGATGCTCCAACAACCATTGGATCGCGTCGGCAATCGCTTGCGGATTCAAGGGATCGACCAGCAATCCGCACTGCGCGGACTCGACAATTTGCCGCCATAGCGGAAAATCGGATGCGATCACCGGAATGCCGGCCGACATGTACTCAAATAACTTGACGGGAAGCGCGTCGAGATAATTGGGAATCGGATGCAGCGTAACCAAGCCAATTCTGCATTCCGCAAGCAAATTGACGACCTCCTGACGGGTCAACTCGCCGACGAAATCCGTGCGGTCGCAGCCGGGGTGGACGCTCAATTCTTCCTTTAACTCCGGAGGAAAAAATGGTCCGCCCGCAATGAGTCGAGTATCGAGCGACTTGGGAAGCAGAGCCATTGCCTCCATCATCTCATGGATGCCGCGCATTGGAGCGATTCCGCCGACGTACGCCACCTTTGCCGGACGGTCGGCGTACGGGACGGGAGAAGCCGACGATTTCACGTCGATCCATGGATAATTGTAGACCGTGATTGCCTTTTGTGGGCAGAACCGTTTAGCGATTGTGGGCGTGGCGCAAACCATAGCGTCCAGTCGTTTCGTCACCCAGAGTTCAAAACGCTCGACAGCTTTTGCCAGAATGCCCCGTGACCAAGCAGGAAGCCAATATTTGTTGAGTATTTGCCTAGGGACGTCTTCATGCACGTCGTAGACGACAAGTTTCCCCCTCCACTTCAACAACATGCCCACAGGCAACAATTCTGGATCGTGGAAGTGGTAAATGTCGGCGTCTTGCCGCAATGCCAGCCGATACACTCGCCAAACCGTCTGGGTCATGCGAAGAAATCGATTTGCTGACGGCGGAATCGATTGGATATGAACGCCGCCGACGGTCTCGTCGGCAGTGGCCGGCGCGATAAGCGTCACATCGTACCCGGCGTCAACCAGGGAACGACATTCTTTGTGAAATACGCGATTGTCCGTCGCTTCGTGCGAAGAACACATATGCACGCATTTGAAAGGGGGTGCCATCTTCACGTCCAATCAGCTCGCCAATCAGAGAGATGCGACAAATTCAATAGATTGTAAATTGTCCATAGATGGCGATCGCCAATCTGCTCGAATTGCGTCACCCCCGACCGAAGAAGCGCGGCGCGAAACGAACCGCCCATGATCGCCGCGCCTCGTCGCTGTGCCAAACGGCGGGTCCACTGGACCGTTGGCGCGTTGAATCCAAGCTTTCTTTTGCGCCACGCTACGGTTGCCGGCACGTGCTTTTCCAAATATCGGCGAATCAGGTATTTTGTCCAGCCATTGCGAATTTTGTGCGACCACGGCAGGCGGTAGGCGAACTCCACAAGCCGGTAATCGAGAAACGGAAGACGCGTTTCCATGCCGTGCGCGGCCGTTGTTCGGTCGTCATACCGCAACAAATGCCGCAGTTGTTGTCCGCAAATCTCGTTCGATTGAAGCCGACGCAGCGAACCGACGGCGGCGGGCGGCAACTCCGGCGCCGCCATTACCAACGTGGGATTGAATACCTGTCTCGCACGCCGCACCAATTCATTCCGTCGCAAACTGCGGCTCCCGAAAAAAGCGACATACGCCGCCATCGTTGCGAGTCCCAGCTTGGAATGCCGACTCGCCTGAATGGCCGAAGCCATCATGCGAAATGGATTGGGAAATTGAGCCAAGCAATGCGCAACATAGTACCGCTCGTATCCAAGAAACAACTCGTCGCCGCCCTGGCCCGACAGGACAACGGGGATATTCAGTGATTTAATTCTCTTGATAATGGCCCAATGCACATACAGCGAAAGCGATCCGTACGGTGTTGCCTGATGTCGGGTGAGGAGGGGCTCTTCCTCGACGAGTTGATCCATGTCCGGCTGTACCAAAACGGATTCGAGCCCACAGGTTCTGGCGACTTGTTGCGCATAAGCAGTTTCGTCGATCTCTGGATGATCTGGGAATGACGAGGTGATCGTAGCAATGCCTTTTGCGCCAATTTGAGACGCCGCCACCGCTACGGCCGACGAATCCGTTCCGCCCGAAAGAGTAATCGCCAACGGCACGTCGGAGCGTAGGCGAATCTTCACGGAATCTTCTAACAATTCCGAAAAGTGCTCCAATGCCTTTTCGTCCGACAAAATCAAATCAGGCTCTTCTGGCAGGTCCCAGAATCGCCAAATGTTGAACTCGCCCGTGTCAAGCGAAAACCACGCGCAATGACCAGGCGGCAACTCCCGCACGTCTCGATAAATCGTTTCCTCGCCGTCGTCACCGACGCCGAATACAATGAATTTCGCAAGTTGCGTTCGATCGATGATCGGCGTCTTCTGGAGCAGCAAAAGTAAAGCGGGAATCTCAGATGCAAAGCCGAATCCTTTGTCGTGACGCGAGTAGAAGAACGGCTTGACTCCGAGCCGATCTCGACTCCAGAACACGCCGCGACGGGCAACATCGTAAATGGCAAACGCCCACATGCCGTTAAATCGCCGCACGCACTCTTTGCCCCATTCCGCATAGGCTGCGAGAATCACCTCGGTATCGGTTGTGGTTGCGAATTCATGTCCCAACGTCTTGAGTTCTTCACGTATTTCGACGTAGTTGTAGATTTCGCCGTTGAAGGTGATCCAATTACCATGGGGGCAAACCATCGGCTGCGTGCCGGCTGCGGAGAGATCCAGGATCGAGAGACGTCGATGCCCCATCGCAAGAGTGTAGTCGACGTTGTGTCCCCGGCCTTGAAACTTTCGTCCCTGAGCATCCCAGCCGACAATGCCTTCCGCATCGGGACCGCGATAAGCCAGCGCAGCAGTGCTTGCTTCAAATCGCGAGGCGCTACAAACCGCTCCAATGCCAGCAAAGCCCACGATTCCGCACATGTTACAGAACGGCTCCACCTCTATTGTTGCACAGCATTTGGTTACGGCAACACGATTGGCCACCCGAAACCGGTAATTGCCGACAGCCGGAAACTTCGTCAACGATCAACATCAGGCGGTTGTCACGGGCTGCAACATTTTCGGCATCTTCCTCGTGTCAGCGGCAACAGCACCGCTCGCGCACGCCATTGAGGCAACAATCCAAAACGATTTTTGCTTGTGATACGTACCGACCAGACAAATGGCCGCGAGACCGCACATAAAAGCGAACGGAAAAACTCCCGCAGGACCGTTGCGTCCTTTCCATGACGCCCACAAACAGCACCACATCGCATAGAGAAACGGAATTCCTCCCAGCAATCCCGTCGCGGTCAGCACCCAGAAATAGTCGCTATGCGTATCTCTAGCCAATCCTTTGAATTGAGCTTCTCGATTGGCCAGTTCGTTGAGATGCTGTGTTGGCCCCCAGCCTGCGATTGGCTTCTCAAGAAACATCTCTAGGCAGTTGGTAAAGATTGTGTCGCGTCCTGAAATATGCCCGCCTGAAATTGTGGTGGCCCAGCGTTCGCGAGCGACTTCTGTTCGGAGAAGAATGGCTGCCAATGCCGCGGCCAGAACGCAGACGATCGCGAATCCCTTGATTCGAGCATTCAGCCCCTTTCGGCCAGCAACGATCATAATAACGGCAATGCCAATGCATCCCATGGCGCTGCGGGAACCGGTGGCGGCGCATTTCATTGCCAATCCTAAACCAAGAAACAAGAACAATATTCGCCAAATCGTCGACATATCCTTGTTTTTGTTTAACAACAGCGCAATCGCCGAAATGGCTCCCATGGCATAGATGAGACCGGCGTTGTTCGCATTTTGGCTCATCACAGTCTCGCGGCCGCTCTGGGTGTCAATTTCGGCCGATACGACTCCCATGTAGGTTAGGAGGATGACAGCCACGTTGGACAAGACCCATGTCACATAGACCGATTTCCACATGTTCCCATAACTGAGAAGATTATAGGATATCCAGAAAAACAACAAACATTGAATAAGCGTTATCGGCTCCCAGAGCAGATCGCTGTTCCACTCCCCCTCGCACAAACCTCGTAGGACATTGACTACCAGGTAAGTTAGGAATAGCCAAAATGCTTTCGGAGGACGTGCAAAACAAACGGATGGTTGCAGGATCGCCAACCCAGCCAGTAATATTCCCGTCAGCTTGCTGAACGTGAATGTTTCGATGCCAATGAGGCTGCTTACGTTCTCGAACGGAATGCTGAAGATAAACAGCAATAAGAACCAACGAATCGGCGCAAATATGTGCGAAGAGGAAGGCGTTGCCATGTAGGTCGGCGAAGACTGTCGCGATAGGTCTGTCATCATATCGTCTGTTTGGCTGACAACGTTGCGAAACCAGGGTTGGTTCGGAAAGTCACGGAATCCTCGATCGCCATCCACAACAGGCAAGGCACCGCCGGATCTCCGCAGCCTATTACTTGCGGCAACACTGATTCATCCAATCCTCGATCTTCGTCGCCCGCACGTCAAGATCGAAATGGCGCGACCGGACAAGAGCCGCTTCCGCCAAACGGCGGCGTCGGGCTGAATCGTCGCGCACCGCAACGACAGCGGCGCGGATGGCGTTGACGTCGAGCGGGTCGATGCGAATCGCCATCGTGTCGTCGACCAAGTCGTCGTTGAATTCGCCGACGGACGTAATGATCGGCAAGCCGCAAGTCATGGCTTCGATGATCGCGTTGCACGAACCTTCGTAAGTGGTTGGCAGCGCGAAGACATCGGCGGTGGAAAGAAATTCCGGCAACTTGTCATGCGGGATTCGTCCGGCGAACGCTACATTTGTTCCTCGCGGAGGCAGCGGTCCCGCGCCGGCAAAAATACCAAAGACGCCATCCAGCCCCTCGATAGCTTCCGCGACCCGCGAGGCGCCTTTGTCGTAGTCAAAACCTCCGACAAAGGCTACGAGAAAAGCGTCTTGCGGCAAATTCCATTTGGTGCGCATCTCGGCGCGAGGGCGAGGGAAGAACAAACCGCGATCCACGCCGTTGGGAAACACGGCGATCTTGTCTGGCGATATGGCGAGCTCCGAAATCAACATCTTCTTTAGCAAGCTCGACACGGCGATCATGCCGGTTGCTTGGGCGAAATTGGCTTTCGCTCGCTCGGGCCCAAGGTTCTTAATCGACCAAAATGATCCCTCGCCCATGGCGACAAACGACGGTCGACGCAACTGGCGTCCGAGCCAGACCGCCGTACCGCCTGCCGGATATAAAAAATGGCCGTAGAATGCGTCGGGCATGGAATCGAGTCTTTGAAACGCTCGCAACGCGGCCATTTGATAGAGTGCTTGGCTGATTCTCGGGCACTGCAAAAGGCCGAAACGTGGGCTTGCGAAAGACAGGCAAAGTGGCCGCAACACGGTGACCATGTCATGTTGTTTTGCGACGAAGTCGCAGCCACGCCTAATGGCGATCGAATCTTGCACCCAACGTTGGATTGACCAGGGCACGACAACCGAACATCGCAATCCGTGGTTTGCCTGTTTATGAATCAGTTGCTCAAAGAATGTGGCGGCATACGGCTGCGACGGCGACGGGTAGTTTCCGGCGACAAATCCAATATGGGCGATGTGGTTGGGCATCTATTTGCCGAGCAGTTCAGGATGTCGCTTCAAGTAGTGCGACAAGCCCCAAGCAAAAACCTCTTCCTGACTCATCGTGTTTGGCTCATGCGTCCAGCTCTCGCCCCGACGAATGAAATATTCCTTGCAAAATTCGGCTTGGGTCGAAGTGCCAAAATACACCGTCTGAAATTCGATCAAATAGGAACGTTTGCCGTCGAAAGCGATGTCCGCCGAGAGATGTGGAACATCGAGCCGTTGGTAGATCTTTTCGACGAAGCTCAGAATTTCCGGGGTAATTCCCGATTCCAAACCCGCTCGATAATCCATGTGGCTTCCACTTGCCCTAAAATCGCCGGGCCGTATGTGGCGTTTCAAAACATAGTATTGGTCGCCGTAGACGAGCACTTTCCAGTCGCCGTCAAGGCCGGGAATGAACGGTTGGACGACGAGTCGCTGCTGATAGAGGGACTCTCGCAGATAGCCGGGCCATCGTTTGCTTCTCAGATAGTCTCGCCATTCAAAACGATAGTGCGGCGTTCGGCTGAGGCGTTTTACCTCGCGGAGCGCTTCGGCGGCGTTTCGTGCGAGAGCGACATTTCGGCTCATCGCCCCAAACGCGCCTTTCAGCACGCAAGGAAATGTGAGTTGGCCGCCATCCAGCGCCGACTGGAACTCTTCTAATGTACCAAAGCCGCGACTCTTAATCCCCGAAAGCTCTTCGCCGAGAAGTTGATCCCGTAATATCTCCATGAAGACCTTATCGTCGTGAGCACGGAGAAACGGCTCGGCGGGCAGCAAATGGGCGCCCGCGACCGCCAGTCCTTCGACGATGTCTTCAATGAACGGCTTATAATTCCTGCCGATTTCTTCGGAGGAGGTGTAAAGGACGAGTCGGTCTTTCCAGTTCGTTCCGGAAGCAAATACTTCCGAGAACGGTGTGAATGTCAAAGAGAAGCCCCGCTCGGCAAATGCCTTGGAAAGCAGTCGCTGGTCGAAACCGCTGCGATAGGGTTCGTCTTTCCATTTGCTTCCGAAACGATTCTTGTAGTCTACAATCGCTGATATTGGGATCATGTTGGCAACTCAAACAATTTGAGCAAATCACGACGGGCGTTTGACGCGGCATCGCGAGTTTTTCGAGCCACAATTATTCCTCGATGAGTTCGGACTTGCCGTCAATACCTCGTCATTCTGCCTGGCAATGGTGGCAGCAGTGTCTTTCGTTATCCTCGGCGGCGGGAGCCTCCAATTTCGCCAACGCGCGTCGCCAGTGATGCGGCGGCGTGAAACCGACGCTTGGAAGTTGCCGCAAGGTAGTGCTTTCGCATGCGTTACCAATCCAACGAACCGGGATATCGGAAATATCAGTCCCACCGAATTCCGATTTACGATGATAAATGGCCTGATAAACCATCGGGATTCGCGAAAGGTTGTATCCCATGATTCTGGCGAGAACCGCGTCAATATGTGCGGGGTTTTCCCCGGCGAAAATCATTCCGAGTGGCTTGGGGGTCGGACTCAGCGGACCATCTCCTTCGCCTGCAATCACGCCGTCAACAATGTTGAGTATGTGATCGGGATGCTGGGCGCCAAAATACACGGCATGATTCAGGTCGAGGACCATCCTCCAGATGGTTTCGTTGCCGCACCAACTTCCGGAATCGATCTGATCTCTTCCCGTCAGCTTTGCGGCATAATGGGCCGCACGAAGCAATTGCCCTTGAAACCAACGTCGCAGAATCCCAAAGTTGTTGCGGTTTTCCCACAAATGGTCATAAATATCATCCGCCAATGCCGCGAAGAAATTGTCGCGGCAATACGCGTCGCCTCCGGCAAAAAACGAACCTTGGATATGGTGCGGCAAATATTCTTTGTGGCCATTGATGCCTACTAAGTTCTTTAACGCGCCCGTCAATCCCGCTTTCATGTGGGTTTTCATTTTGGCGACATTGATAAGCAGATTAGCCGCCAGCGGTTCCTTACGGAACAAATATTGATGTTTGCCGGGACCGTGATGCCGTTGCATCAAACTGGGGCGATACATCGCAACCCGAAATCTGTCGGAATAGTCGACGATATCTTCTAAGAAACTCTGTTTCCCGAGGTCCAATTCGAGATAGTTGTCTTCGAGAGTCTTTTGCGAATCGCGATAATCTTGCTTGCTTTGCAGGACGCCGCTCGAGCTGTATTGCGGTAGAACGGTCAATCGCCAATCTTGGATCTGAAAGTCGATTTTGGGGTACAATTGCCCAAAAACGTCGATGATGTTCCTAAAACCGGTCGCTGTCAGCAGAGTCTCGAAATCGCAGCCTTGAATGGGGGCGTCGCCCACCACAACCACGCCTTCGCCATTCATTGCTGTCGCGCAGCAGTTGATCAGACAAGCGATCAACGCCGAATGCGTTACGAGGCAATCGAGGGTGCAACCGTTGACGCCGCCGTGTGAAACCCAGTTCGGTTTGATGACGGCTGTTCCACCTTGGGGCAAGAGATCGCGGAATGGGTTGGTTGCGTCGAGACCCATTGCCGTCCAAATGCGCTGCAGTGCGACGCAAATGCGATTGTCGGACTTCAAAAAATCGCCATCGTATGGCGGTTCGCACGGTGAGATAAAGACGTCGGGAAGCATTAGGATGGTCAGGCCGAGGGTTGGCGATCCACGAGTTGTCGCAGAACGGAGTTCAGTTTTAAGGCTAAAAAGGACCAAGAATATTCTTCCGGCCGATTCGCCGGCGGCAGATTTCCGGCCATCAAGTCAATGAGATATTTCGCCATGCCGTCGATGTCCGATCCGCAAAATGCCTTGCCTCGCCCTGCCGTTGCGATGACCTGCTCCAAATCAGACCCTGTCGGAGTAATTGCCAGAATGGGCGTTTCCAAGCCGATGGCATCGAACACCTTGCCCGTGACAATGCCAAGCTCCGCGGGAGTTCCTTGGTCGAGAACCGAACTAATGACAATCGCTACATTCGCGCCACGTACGGCCGCCAAGGCTTCTCGACGGGAAACAGCGCCGTGCAGTACGACGCGATCGGCAATTCCGGCCGCGCGGGCCGCGTCCATCACGTAACTTTCGGCGAATCCGTAGTAATGAAATCGCCATGGGAATCGTTGGCCGTCATTGCCCATCCGCCCGAGAGCATGGAAAAGCGGGGCAATGTCTCGTTTGGGCGGATAAAATTGGCCCGTGTAAACAACCGAAAAATGATCAAATACGTCGGGTTGTATCTCTCGAAATTCCTCCGGATCGTAACCATTGAAGACTATTTCGGGTCTCCGATCGAGATGGAACTCTCTTGCCAGGCACTCGCCGGTTCTGGGCGACACGGTGGTGACCGCCGCGCAATCAGCAAGCAATTCCGCCTCCAAACGACGATAGCGGTCGATTTTGCGGTGTGCGAAGTGGGGATTCGCCGTCCAGAGATCGCGGTAGTCGAGGCAATACGGCACTTTCAGTTGCCTCGCAATGTTTTTCGCAAGTCGGAACACGCCCCAAGGATTGCCGGTCGCCAAGACGACGTCCACGTCTCCCGGTTGCAGGGTTTTACTGGCTTTTTGCGCCAACGGATACCACCCAACGATTGGATCGGCATCCAAGGCGTTGATGATGCGACGCCCCACCTTTCCCGCCAATCGCAAGATCGACAATTTTGGCGGCTTGAGATAACCGGGACTTAGAAACTGCCACCGATGGCCGGTGAAAATTGGTCGCACGCCATATTGCTCCAACTTCAGTTCCGCGCAGCTTTCATCACCGGTCGTGGTTCTATAGAAGGCCGGGTCGGGGCACAAAACACACACGTCCCACCCCAGAAGCCCCAAATGTTTGGCGATGTGACCGGCCCGCACGCTGCCAATGGCCGGCATAGGCGGGAAACAATAGGTGATAAACAGCAGACGAGGCTTCTGAAACGCTGCTCGACCGTCCACGCAGTCCTTTTGCGACATTTCTAAATTCGGCGAGTCGTTCATCGCAAAAATATTTTTTCGATTCGTCCAGCCGCGAAACCGTCGCCATATAAGACTGGATGGGGTTGCTTAAGAACCAAACGGGCTTCTGTTGCAGCCGCAATGATCCGTTTTGCGTCGACGCCGACGAGGCGATTCCAACCGGCTTCGACGGTCTCAACCCATTCGGTTTCGTCGCGCAAGGTGATGCATGGAACGCCCAAATAGTACGCTTCTTTTTGGATGCCGCCGGAGTCCGTCAAAATTGCCGCGGCGTTTTGTTGCAACGCGAGCATGTCGAGATAGCCGAGCGGTTCGATGATTTTAATATTGCTCTCTCCGCCGGTCCAGTTCCCAGTGGGCGAGGGGAGATAACTCTCGAGGCCGTAGCGATGGACGGCCGCCTTCGTGCGCGGATGCAACGGCAATATCACGGGATGCTGCAAGCGGTTGAGAGCGTCCAAGATGCTCGCCAACCGATTTGGATCATCGGTATTCGCCGCGCGATGCACGGTGGCCGCAAAGTACTCGCCACGTTTCAGCCCGAGCGATTCCCCAAGGCGCGAACGTTCCTTGGCCAGCGGTCCAAACAGCCGCACACTGTCGGCCATGATGTCGCCCACATCGAAAACGCCTTTTGCGACGCCTTCCGCGGCTAGCTGACGAACCGACACTTGCGATGGCGTAAAAAGCCACGTGGAAAGATGGTCGGCCACGA
>JAJFVC010000094.1 GCA_021372005.1 Planctomycetaceae bacterium
TGACGTTTTCCGCGTCGCACTTTATGATTTTCGAGGACGGCCAATGTGAGCGGCTGCACGGCCACACGTATCGAGTGTCGACCGAGGTGTCGGGCCCTTTGAACGCCGGCGGATACGTCGTCGATTTTCTGGCGGTTCACGAGGCGTTGAAATCGATTTTGGCCGATCTGGACCATCGGACGTTGTTGCCGATGCAGCACGCGGCGTTGCGGGTGACCTGTCGAGGCGATGTGGCCGAGGCGTCGTTGGCCGATCGTTGCTGGACATTTCCGGCGGACGACTGCCAACTGTTGCCGGTGGCCAACACCACCACCGAGTTATTGGCTCAACACGTCGGCCGGTGTTTGCTCACGTCGCTGACGGCCTTGGGCGTCGATTCGATCGAGCGGTTGCGCGTGACGATCGACGAGGGGGATGGTTTTTCGGCGATTTGCGAATTACGCTAAAGTCTGCCGAAAAAACGGCCGATCTTGGGCGCGGAGTTCTGCGCCATGGCCATCGCCCAAGATAATCTGCGTAAAGCCGCCGTTTTGCTGTTGAGTCTGCCCAAGCCGCAGCGCAAGCAGTTGTTGGATCGTTTGTTGCCGCGTCAGGCGGCGGCCGTAACGGCCGAAATGGCCCGATTGGCGTCCGAACCAATCGACGCGACAGAGCCGTTGGACGACCTGGATGCCGAGCCGTTCGCGTTTCTGCATCATTTGCCGACCGATGCGTTGTTGGATCTCATGGCCGAGGAGCAGCCGCAGACGATTGCGATGGTTCTGTCGTATTTGCCGCCGCAAGAGGCGGCCGCGGCGCTGGCCGACATGACGCCGGAGCAACAGTTTACGGTGGTGTGCCGAATCGCCACGATGAGCGAGCCGACGTCGAGCGCGATCCGTGCGGTCGAGACGGAGTTGCGGCGACGACTGCCACGCGGATTGCAGACGGCGCACCGTCGTCGCGGAGTGGTTCATGTGGTGCGAATGCTCAACGTCATGGAGCCGACGGTGGAACGTCGGTTGTTGGGCGAGTTGGCCGACGCGGATCCACAGTTGGCCGGCGAGATTCGTAAGGTGATGTTCGGCGTCGACGTGGCCGCCTGCGGTCGTTGGCCCGCCGACCAAGAGACCGTCTGCTAGGACACGTTCTCTCCACGCTCTTCCCCCCCTTCCATCGTTTCGGCTCGATTGTTAGCATGGGTGGCATGACTGTCACCCCGATGATGAAGCAATACGAGGAAGCGAAAAGGGCCTGCCCGGACGCCATTCTGTTGTTTCGCATGGGCGATTTTTATGAGATGTTCAACGACGACGCGAAGACCGCGGCTCGCGTGTTGAACTTGGCTCTGACCAGTCGTGAAAAGGGCGAAAACGCCACGCCGATGGCCGGCTTTCCGCACCATCAGTTGGAGAGTTATCTGGGCAAGTTGATCGCGGCGGGCTTTCGGGCGGCGGTCTGTGAGCAGGTCGAGGATCCGAAGCTGGCCAAAGGACTCGTGCGGCGCGAGGTGACGCGGATCGTCACGCCCGGCACGGTGACCGACGACGCGCTGTTGGATCCGCGTGAGAGCAATTTTTTGGCGGCCGTCTGTCTGGGCGAGCCGGCGGGCCTGGCGTGGGTCGAGCTTTCCACCGGTCGGTTCGTCGCCGCGGGGTTTGCGTCGGGCCGGCTTGCGGACCAGTTGGCCCGCGTGGCGCCGGCCGAGTGTTTGACGGCCGAGGACGCCGCTCCGTTGCCGGCGTCGCTCCACGAGCGGATGATGGTGACGCGCCGGCCGGGTTGGGCGTTTTCGCTGGCTGCGGCGCAGCAGTCGTTGGCCAAACAATTCGGCACGACGGGGCTGGCCGGGTTCGGATTCACCGACGAGCCGGGCGATTTGCAGGCGATTCGCGCGGCCGGCGCGATTTTGGATTACTTGACCGAGACGCAGAAAAGTTCGCTGGCCCACATCGATCGTTTACTGCCGTATCGGGCGTCGGGCACGTTGGAGATCGACGAATCGAGCCGCCGAAGCCTCGAAATCAGCCGAACGATCCGCGACGCGCGGCGCGAAGGGTCGTTGCTTTGGGTGCTGGATCGGACGGTGACGGCGATGGGATCGCGGTTGCTGGCCGAGTGGGTCGCCAATCCGTTGTGCGATGTCGAAGCGATTCGGACGCGGTTGGATGCCGTCGAAGAGTTGCTCGGCGACCAGGCGCTTTGCGAGGGGTTGCAGGAGCAACTGCGGCGAGTGTACGACGTCGAGCGGCTTTTGGCCCGCGTGGCGACGGGGCGGGCCAGCCCACGCGATTTGAGTTTTTTGGGCCGCACGTTGCGATCGTTGCCGGCGATCAAGGAAAAACTTTCCGGGCGCAGCAGCGCGTTGCTGGTCCTGTTGGCGGCGGCGATCGATCCGTGTCCGGAATTGTGCGGTACGCTTGAAGCCGCGCTGGCCGACGAATGCCCGCTGACGAGCCGCGAGGGCGGGTTCATCCGCGAGGGGTTCAGCGACGAGTTGGACGCGCTGCGCGAGTTGGCCCACGGCGGCAAACAGTGGATCGCCAGATATCAGGCCGGCGAGGTCGAGCGGACCGGCATCTCGACGCTTAAGGTCGGCTTCAACAAGGTGTTCGGCTATTACATCGAAATCACCAACGCGAACCGCGAAAAGATCCCGGACGATTATATCCGCAAGCAGACGATCAAAAACGCCGAGCGGTACATCACGCCCGAGTTGAAGGAGTATGAAGAAAAGGTTTTGACGGCCGACGAAAAGGCCAAGGAACTGGAATACGCGTTGTTCGTGCAGATTCGGGACGTCGTGGCGGCCGATCGGCGCCGGATGCAGTCGACCGCGGCGGCGCTGGCGCAAGTCGATGCGCTGGCATCGCTGGCCCATCTGGCCCGACAGCGGAATTACTGCCGTCCGGAAGTGGTCGATCCGTCGGTGTTGGAAATCGTCGATGGGCGGCATCCGGTGTTGGACGTCGTCGAGCCGGACGGCCGATTTGTGCCGAACGACGCGCGGCTGGGTTCGACCGACGACGGCAGCACGATCCTGCTGATCACCGGTCCGAACATGGCGGGCAAGAGCACGTACATTCGCCAGGTGGCACTGCTGACGCTGCTGGCGCAGATTGGCAGCTTTGTGCCGGCCCGGTCGGCGACGATCGGCGTGGCGGACCGAATTTTCGCGCGCGTGGGCGCCAGCGACGAGTTGACTCGCGGACAAAGCACGTTCATGGTCGAGATGACCGAGACGGCGCGGATTTTGAACACGGCCACGTCGCGCAGCCTCGTGATTTTGGACGAGATCGGACGCGGCACCAGCACGTACGACGGCATCTCGCTGGCTTGGGCCATCGTCGAGCATCTGCACGATCACGTCGGATGCCGGACGTTGTTCGCCACGCATTACCACGAGTTGACCGATCTGGAAAAATCGCTCGGCGGTGTCGGCAATCTGAACGTCGCGGTGCGCGAGTGGCAGGACGAAGTGGTGTTTTTGCACAAGATCGTCGAGGGCGCGGCCGACAAAAGCTATGGCATCCATGTGGCGAGGCTGGCCGGCGTGCCGCGTCCGGTCATCGAACGGTCGAAAGAGATTTTGTCGCAATTGGAGGACGAGCATCTCGACGCGGAGGGCCGGGCCAGAATCGCGCGGCCGGAGACCGAACCTCCCAAGACGCATCTTCAGTTGACGTTGTTCGGATCGGCCGACCATCCGTTGTTGGACGACATTCGTCACACGGACCTGAACCATCTAACGCCAATGCAAGCGTTTCAGCTCGTGCAGCAATGGCAGACGACATTGCATCAAGAGGGCAAAGGCCGGAAGGCGTAGGGCGAAAAACGTTGGCTCCACGTATTGCGAGGTCTTTTCTTGCGATGCGAAAGACGTGTGTAACCGATTGCGTGGCAATAGGTTGCGATCGCAAAAAGTGCTCTGGACATTTTTTTCGAGTTTTGGGACACTCCCACCCGGTTTTGGCCTTTCTACGGCTTTTTTCCGGCAAGTTTTCCGTTATGACCACTCGAAGTCCACGGTTCGGCAAACGACGGTGCGGTGGGCTGCTGGCCATGTCGCTGCTGGTGCTTGCGCTGTCGGGATGTTCTGGCTGGGGAGTGCATGACGAGGGCTTCCGAAAGCACAATGATCTGCCTGAATCGGCTCAGCGCGCGCGAGCGGACGGCGATGCGAAGGAAAACAAAACCGATTACTGGGGTCTGAGCGAAAAAAGCCGACAGATCGAACGCGATCTGGCCCAGTAGCACAACCCGGAACAAAATCGTCACTCCGGGGTCGCGGAAAAACGGGCCGCACGGCCCCAGTCAGTGCGTGTCGCACAGACGTGTAGCGTTATCGGCGGCGCGATTCTACGGTTCCGAAAGCGATCGGCACGCTGCAGGTTCGTGAAATGCGCCTTAGAACCATCGCTCTTTCGACTTGGGATGGTTTTTCAGCGTTTTGATCGCTTCACGCGACTCTTCAAATCCCTGCTTAAAAAACTCCACGCGTTGCCGTTCGGACTTCGTCAACTTCGCCTGAAGTGCGTGCTGCAACAGGTCGCCGGCCTTCTGCATGACTTGGTCCGTATAAACGGCCGGGGCCCAGCGATAGGGCAACTGCAACGCGGTGGACAAACATCGCCCGTCGTCGATCATCGCCTGCTCCATATATCGGAAATAGGCCAGCATGGGTTGCCAGGCTGGTCCGAAGGCTTTTTGGCAGTAATCGGTCATCAGTTGGTCCACGTCCAGGTTGGTGTTCCACGCCAACTTCGCGGCGACGTAGTAATTCATGCCGTATCGCTGAAAAGTGGATGCGTCCCATTGCGTATAAAAACCTTCGGCGCCGATCCGATGGTAGTAAGGCATGTCCATGCGGATCGAATGGACCAGCGGCCACGGCACGTGGTCGTGTCTGGGACGGCTGAGCATGTAGTACTCATAAATGAACAGGTGGTCGGTCACTTTGCGCCAATCGTCGAGCACTTTCAGAAATTCGGCGTTGGGCATGAACACGTCGTTGGGCTGATATGTCTTGCCGGCGACGCATCCGTTGCTTTCGAGCGGGTGATTGTGGCATTGGTACGTGTGGCACACTTGAACGATTTGATTTTTGGTGGGAACCAAGCTCCGGTCGAGCGGGCGTCGCAAATAATAGGTGTAGGCTCCGACCTTGACCAGCACGTTCGGGTGGCGCTTGGCCACTTCGGTCGCAATGGCGTTGTTGAGAACCGCCAGCCGCTTGGAATAGCGGCCGAACCAGTCTTGGCCGGGCTCGTCCAACGCCTTGCAGCGGGGACATTCGCAATAGCCGTTGCCGTCGTTCGGCGACAGGGAGATCACGTCGATGTCGGGCTCCTTGTCGAGCACGGCCAGCAGGTTGCGAGTCATTTCGGCAATCAAGGCCGGATTGGTCGTGCAGAGCTGCGTGCTGTGGCTGGCCGGACGGTCGGGGCGTTTGCGATTCCCGTTGACCAACGGCCACCAGTCCGGATGTTTGTCATAATATTTGGACGCGGGGATCAATTCACAAAAACTGTGATAATCCCACCGCCATTTGACGCCGACCGGTTGTTCGTCGAGGTCGACGGCCGCGTTGGCCCCATGGAACAAAGCCCAAGGCCCGCTGCCGACCGAACGGACGAGGAAATCGGGTATGGACGTTTCGTCCATCTGACCCACGCGGACGGTTTTTTGCTTGGGGATGATGCGGCCCAGTTGCGACGCCCACAGCCAGCGGACGCCCAGATGCCGCTCCAGCAGTCCGTAGACGCCGTGCACGACGCTCAGTCCGTCGGACCCAATCACTTCAAGGCGATTGCCCTTGGTTTGCAGACGATAGCCGCGAGAACCCGCCCAATCGTGTTGGCCCGGCTTGAGTGGATTCAACGTCGGATCGATTCGCAGCAGCACCACGACGCCCGAGGCCGGTTCGTGATCGTCCACTTTCAACTCGGCGCCCGACATGCGTCGGAGATACGTGGCCAACTCTTGGGCCGCCCAACGCTGTTCGCGATTGTTTTTATCTTGAATGACGATCGTGGCCGTCGGCGTTCCGTTGTCCACCAATGTGAGAAACGGGGGCTTTTCCGGAGGATACAACGGCGCGGGGGACGTGTCATTGCAAAACGCCGACGAGCAAACCAACGTCAAAAACAATGCAAAATACGTTGTGGTTTTCCTCACGGAGGCCACCTCTTTTCCGATGTTGGCGGGGAGGGATTTTCCTTGACCAATATATAAAGGACGCTTATCGCTTGTCAAACGTTGAAGGGTTGCGGCGATCCATGAAAATGCGTCTTCGTTGGGGAGTGAAAACATTTTTCGGGGCTGGGAGCCGTCACACATTGAGAGCGGCGTGCCGCGGCAATCGACGCCAGAGGGCGAATCTTCGCATTTTTTGGGGGTCCGCGCCCTAGGGGCGTGCGGCTTGACGTCGCCTTGGAGGTGCTGGTACAATGAATGAACCAGTTGTGGACCTTACCCACCGGTCCACACGACGGCGAAAACGCCGATGACGCAAACCGCCAGCACTCGGGCGGTGTTGTATCCCCACGCAATTCTGGCTTGCGAGTAACCGCCTGTGGTCTTTTCAGGCCAACGGGCTTGATTTTCGGAATGGAGGAATTGCCGGCGGGAAATGAAATCCTGTATTCGGCTTGCGTCGGATTGGGCTTTTCGCGGTTTTTTTGAGAGACGGACATGGACCGCGACTGTTTGGCCAACAAACTGGTGCGCGAGGTTCTTGCCGGAATTGCCGCCGGCGAGCATGCAGCCGGTTCGCAACTGCCCTCGGAACGGGCATTATCCGAGCAGTATCAGGTAAGTCGCGGAACGGTCCGACATGCGCTGGCCATCGTGGAACGGTTGGGCGTCATCGAACGCCGGCAGGGCTGCGGCGCGTTTGTCAAGAAATTGCCGAGTCGAGCGATCCCCTCACGCTATTTCCCGCGGGAGTTTACGACCGTCAGTTTGGATGACATCCTATGCGTCCGCATGGCGATCGAGTTGACGGCGATCGAGTTGGCCTGCGACCGTATCTCGGCCGCGACGCTTGGAAAACTGACGGCGATCGTGGATCGGATGGAATCCGAGATCGACGATTTGCCGGCGTTTTTGAAGGACGACATGGCGTTTCACGAGATGATCATTTGTTCGAGCGGCAACGGTCCGCTCATCACGGCGTTCGAAGCGGTCCGTGAGCACCATCATTTCGCGCATGTCTTCGCCCATCGTTACGTCGGCGACGAGTTCGCGGCGTTCGAGCAGCATCGTCGGATCTTGCAGGCCTTGCGTCGTCGCGACGCCAAGGCGGCGGTCGAGACGCTTCAGCGGCATCTCGAATCGCTCACCTCGGGCAAGTCCCAAAAGAAAGGGGCTGAGGACTTTTTCAAAACGGAACGCGGTTCGGCGCAACACCGGTTGGCCACAACGGGCTGAGGCGGACGCCGATCTGCGAAATTGTAAGGAATAATCAACGTCATGATGCAACTTCCAAAGTATTCGATGGGTGTGGGGGATCGTTTCGCGCATGAGGGCGAGGCGCAATTGGACGCCGTGCTTCAGGCTCAGCGCGAAGGCGTCGAAATCGCTCCGGTCTGGAACAAGTCGCACCGCGAACATACGATCGTCGGCAGCCGTCCGGCCGATGTTCGGGCCGAGGCGGATCGTGCGGTGGCGGCTCGCCATTGGAAGTTGCCGTATTTTGTCGACGCGGACCACATCAGTTTGAAAACGGTCGACGGCTTTTTGGAAGCGAGCGATTTCTTTACGCTCGACGTGGCCGACTGGATTGGCCGAGACGCGGGCGATGCGGCGATCGAGGCGTTTGTCGGGCGACACGAGTCGCTGATCGGATCGCTGACCATTGCCGGCATCGAGCGGCCGGTGACCATTTCGCGGCCGATGATCGTCGAGGCGGCGAGAAAATTTTTGGCGGCCATCCATGAGGCTGGCGAGATTCATCGGCGCATCGAGGCGGTCAAGGGCGATCGGGCGGTCATCGAGGTGTCGTTGGACGAGACCGACCGGCCCCAGACGCCGCTCGAGCTGTTGATGATTTTGAGCATGGTGTCGGAGGAAAACATTCCGGCCCAAACGATTGCTCCGCGCTTCGCCGGGCGTTTCAACAAGGGTGTGGAGTATGTCGGCGATCCGGCCGAGTTCGGGCGTCAGTTCCATGACGATCTGGCCGTCGTGGCGTTCGCGGTCGAACGGTTTGCGTTGCCGAAAAACTTGAAGTTGAGCGTGCACTCGGGCAGCGACAAGTTCGCCATCTATGGGCCGATGCGCGAGGCGATGCGGCAATTTGGGGCGGGCGTGCATTTGAAGACGGCCGGCACGACGTGGCTTGAGGAATTGATTGGGCTGGCCGCGGCCGGTGACGAGGGGCTGCAAATCGCCAAGGACGTCTATCGCGGGGCGTTCGGACGCTTCGACGAGCTGTGCGCCCCGTATGCCACGGTGATCGACATCGAGCGGGCGAAATTGCCGGCGCCCGACGTAGTGGATCGCTGGAACGGCGAAACCTTTGCGGCGGCGCTGCGGCACGATGCTTCCTGCCCGACCTACGATCCGAACGTGCGGCAACTGCTGCATGTGGGCTATAAGGTTGCGGCCGAAATGGGACGCCGGTTCACCGACGCTTTGGAGCAGCACGCCAAAGTGGTCGGTGACCATGTGACGCAAAACCTTTACGAGCGGCATATTCGTCCGCTGTTTCTCGGCAAATAACCACACACCTCTTTTCAATTCGGGAGAAATGGACTGATGCAAGCAGGACAGAATGCGTTCGGATGGATCGACTGGACCGTCGTCGTGGCGTATTTCGCCGGAATTACGCTCTATGGATTGTGGTTGGCTCGAAAGACGCACACCAGCAACGCCTATTTTTTGGGCGATCGCAAGCTGTCTTGGTGGGTGATGCTCGCTCAATCCTTCAGCACCGGGACGCACGCCGAGGGACCCGTGCTTCAGGCCGGAGCCACGTTTGGTTGCGGGTTCGCCGGGATTTGGTATCAATGGAAAAACATGCTTATCACGCCGTTCTACTGGCTGATCGCGCCGTGGTATCGCCGCAGCCAGCGCACGACGGTGGCCGAGATCGTCGAGGATCGTTACGGTCGCGGCATGGGCCTGATTTATACGATTTTCGCCATTGTGTTTTTCGTCTTCCTTCAGGGCGTGATGCTCAAGGGGGCCGGCAAGGCGGTGGCCGGAGCGACCGGCGGTCAGATTTCGGCCAACGGCGTCGTCGTGGCGATGACCTTCGTGTTCATGGCCTACAGTTTGGCGGGCGGATTGATTGCTTCGGCCCACACGAATTTAATCCAAGGTTTTCTCATTATTTTGCTGTCGTTCATGCTGCTGCCGGTCGGGCTGATGGCGGTCGGCGGATTTTCGGGCATGCGGAACCTTTTGCCGGCCGACTTCTTTGAGTTGTACAATCAGCGGAGCGGCGTCGACAGCTTCACGGTGTTGATGTTGGCCGTCAACGGATTGGTCGGCATCGTGGCCCAGCCGCACATGATCAGCATGTGCGCCACCGGCTCGAACGAACGGGCCGGACGCGTCGGCCAGACCTATGGCGCCATCGTCAAACGGCTTTGTGCGGTGGGCTGGGCGTTGACCGGTTTGATCGTCGCCGGCATGATCGTGAAGGCCGGCATCACGCTGAAAGATCCCGAAGAGGCGTTCGGCTATGCGTGCCTCCACTTTTTGGGACCAGGACTGGTGGGCTTGATGGTCGCGTCGATCGTGGCGGCCAACATGGCGGCCTGCTCGAACTTCATGGTGAACACCGGGGCTTTGTTCGCCAAAAACCTCTACGTGTCGTATATGCGGCCGAAGGCCGGCGACCGCGAGGTGCTGCGGGTCGGCCGGATTTCGGGCGTTCTGCTGACCCTGTTGGGCGTGTGGTTTGCCATGTGCATGACCAACGTGTTGAGCGCGTTCATGTTCACCGAAACCATCGCCGCGTTGATGGGCGTCATGTTCCTGGGCGGCGTGATCTGGAAGCGGGCGAATCGGCAGGGCGCCGCGGCGTCGATCCTCGTGTCGTTTGGGGTGTATTATGCGTTGAACTACTTGATGACCTGCAAAATATCCAACGGATCATCGCCCGAATATCTGTGGCCGGCCGTGCAGCACGCCTGGACGTGCTTCCAGCAGGGAACGCTCGGCGAGTTCCTCGGCAGCGGCACGTTGCAGTTGGTCGCCCACTGGAAAGGCGGCCCGTTCGGCTGCACCATGTTGTTTGGCTTCGCTACGCTGATTCTCGTCAGTCTGTTGACCAAGCCGGAATCGTCGGAATTGACCAATCGGTTTTTCGACAAGATGCAGCGATCGAGCGACGATGCGACGTCGCTGGACAGCGAGTTGACCGTGTTGGCGGCCGATCGCGGAGAAGATCTGGTGTTGTTGGACTTGCCGAGTTGGTTGACCGCGGCTCGGTGGAAAGGGTTTTGCCATCGCTATCGGGAGGACGTCGTGGGATTCATTCTCGCGTGCGGATCCGTGGCGTTGTTGATTCTTATGGCGTGGGGCTTGATGCAAATCGGAAAATGACCTCCAGAGTGGAGAAACGACGATGAAAACGAATCGACCTGATTGGAAACCGATGGTGGGGCGACGTGAGTTTCTGCGATGGAGCGCGTTGGGCGGATTGGGGCTGGCCACGGGAGGGTTCGGTCTGGGGTTGGGCCGCGGCCTCGCAGGCGAACAGCGTCCGATCAGCCTGGTGCGGATAGGCATTATTGGCGTCGGTGCGCGCGGCATGACCCACGTTCGCGAACTACTGAAGATCGACGGCGCCGAGATTTGCGCGCTGTGCGACGTCGATGAAAGCAAGGTCGCCGAGGCACAAAAACTGATCAAAAAAGCCGGCCATCCAAAGGCTAAAGCGTTCACTCGCGGTCCGACCGACTATCGTCGGCTCTGCGAGTCGGCGGACCTCGACCTGGTGTTGAACGCGGTGCCTTGGGCGTTGCATACGCCGATTTGTCTGTCGGCGATGAATCATGGAAAGCACACGGCCACCGAAGTGCCGGCGGCGGAGACGATCGAAGATTGCTGGGCGCTGGTCGAGACGGCCGAAAAGACCGGCAAGCAGTGCATCATGCTCGAGAATTGCTGCTACGACCGGCCGGAGATGATGATTTTCAATATGGTGCGCCACGGGCTGTTCGGCTCGTTGCTTCACGGCGAAGGCGGCTATCTGCACGATCGACGCAAAGCGATGTTCGCCGACTCCGGCAGTGCGCTTTGGCGCACCCATTACGCCGAGGTGTCGAACTGCGATCTCTATCCGACGCACGGGCTGGGGCCGATCGCACAATACATGAACATCAACCGCAGCAATCAGTTCACCCGCCTGGTGTCGATGAGCAGCCCCTCGCTGTGCTTGGCGGAATATGCCGCGAAGAAGTTTGGCCCCGACAGTCCGCAGGCCAAACGGAAATATACCGAGGGCGACGTCTGCAGCACGCTGATTCAGACCGTGGCGGGCCAGACGATCTCGCTGACGCACGACACCCATTCGCCGCACCCGTACAGCCGTAAGATCGCTTTACAGGGCACGCGCGGAACCGTGCGGGTGTATCCTGAAGAAAAAATTTATTTGGAAGGCACTACGAAAAAAGAGGAGTGGGAGCCGCTCGAGAATTATCGGAAGCAGTACGAGCACCCGATTTGGAGGCAGCTTGCGGAGAAGTCGAAAGGCGCCGGCCACGGAGGCATGGATTACATCCAGGCTTATCGGTTGGTCCGCGCATTTCAAAAAGGCATCGCGCCGGACATGGACGTCTACGACGCGGTGGCATGGAGCGCCGTGGTGGCGCTAAGTGGCGAGTCGATCGCGAAGAAAAACGCGCCGGTCGAGTTCCCCGACTTCACCCGTGGAAAATGGAAGCATCGGCCGCCGTTGGAGCTGGTCGTCGACTGACGACAAGACGACGATCATCTCACGCGATGGCAATCTAGCGTTGGATAGGAAAGGAGATTCATATGCCCAGTGCGCCTAAATATGTTGATTTGCAGGTGAACGGCTATGCCGGCCTTGATTTCAATTCGGACGAAGTGACGTCCGAGCGTTTGCACCACGTGTGCGAGTTGCTTCGAGAGGACGAGGTCGAGGGGATTTTGGCCACGATCATCACGGCCGAGATCCCCAAGATGGTCTCTTGGCTGCGGCGGATCGTCGACATTCGCCGGCAAGATCCGCTGGTGAACGACGTGATCAAGGGCTTTCATATCGAAGGGCCGTTCATCAATGAGACGCCGGGCTACGTCGGCGCCCATCCGATCCACGCCGTGCGTCCGGCCGACGTGGACGACATGAAAAAACTGTTGGAGGCCGCCGACGGTCTGACGCGGATCGTCACCTTGGCGCCCGAACGCGATCCGGGCCAACGGTTGATCCGCTGGTTAGTCGGTCAGAAAGTGGTCGTTTCGGCCGGCCATTGCAATCCGAGCCTCGACGAATTGCGGGCGGGCATCGACGCCGGATTGACGTTGTTCACGCATTTGGGCAACGGCTGTCCAGCGATGATGCATCGTCACGACAACATCATTCAGCGGGCGCTCCATTTGCACGATCGGTTGACGCTTTGTTTCATCGCCGACGGCGTTCACATTCCGTGTCCGACGTTGAGCAATTTCCTGGAACTGGTCGGCTTGGAGCGGACCGTCATCGTGACCGACGCAATCATGGCGGCGCGGCTCGGGCCGGGCACGTATACGTTGGGCGAACGCACGGTCAAGATCGGCGAGGATCTGGTCGCCCGGGAACCGAAGGGTGAATTCTTCGTCGGTTCGACGGCCACGATGCCGCGCATGGCGAAGTTGCTCAAGGAAAAACTGCATTTTTCCGACGCCGACGTCGACAAGCTGCTGATCCGCAATCCGCGACGCGTGTTGGAGTCGGTGGCCTGAGACGTGCGGCCGAGTCGTTCGAGAAAGTCCACAAAAAAGCACGTTGAGGCGGCCTGCAAGAGACCGCCTCAACGTGCGATTTTTTTCACGGCGTTCAACCGCTACGAAGCCGCGCCGTTCCGAAGACGGACCAACGCCGGTTCGGGACAGTAGTTGATCGTCACGTGTCGGCCTTCGTTCGAGATCGACAAGCGCGCCGCTTCCACCACCAACTCGTTGATCGAGCTGTCGGCCGGAGTGGCGATGATGCCGCGTTGGTCGATCGTTTGGACGGTTTCCTGACGTTTGGCCAACGACTCGGACGCGGACAGGCCCGCGCCGGCCGCGTTGACCGCGACGGCCGATTCGACGATCGCTTCGATCGAATCGTAGCCGTATCCGACCGGCTTCAGGCCTTCGCCCTGCCAGGGCACGAGCCGGAAATAGTCGGGCGAGACGAATCGGAACGCCGCGCCGGATTGATGATCGACGTAGCCGTGGCTGACGCCGCGGAACTGATCGTCATGGCGAAGAATCGCGCCGAGATCGCCGCCTTCGCAGAACAGGCAGAGCCCTTGGTCGTTCGTGCCGGCGCCTTCGTCGGGATAGCCCAGCCCGTTGAGCACGCTCAGCACCGCGCCGTTTTCCCACACCACTTGGCCGGTCGACCACAAGTAGCCGACGTTGCCGTTGGGGAACCGGCCTTCGACGCCGCGAACCGAAACCTCGACCGGACGCAGGCCCGTAATGAAATACACCAGATCGACATAGTGGCATCCGATGTAGGTGAACGGGTCGCTGTTTTCCTTGAGGAACCAGTTCTGGAAGTTCGAGTACCGATAGCGATACGGCTCGACCAGTTTGGCTTCGCCGCAACGAAACTCGCCGAAACGTCCGGCGCGATAGAGGCCCCGAGCGTCGAGGCAACGGCGATCGAACCGCTTGTGGTAGTCGACGCCCACGACCAGGCCGCGGGAAAACGCCAACTCCTCAAGTTCCTTCGCCTGGGCGTATTTCAGCACCAGCGGCTTGACCGTCAGCACGTGTTGGTCGTGCAGCAGGGCTTCTCGGATCACCGGGTAGTGGAAGTGGTCGGGAACGGCCACCACGACCAGGCTGTGCGGCGGCAGCGCCGCGATCGCGTCGCGATACAGGTTCGGATACATCCGATCGGGCGGTTCGGACAGCGAGGGCATCGCCTCGAACGTCTGGCCGGGAAACGCCTTTTGGAACATCGGCTCGTCGGCCAGTTCCTTGAGCGGCGGCGAGTTGAGCGCGCAGATTTGGATCGGGCCCAGGTCGCCGCGGCGCTGCAGATGGTAGAGCGACGGCAGCAGTTGATCGTGCGTGATCATTCCGCCGCCGACGACCAACACCCGCATGGGAGCGTCGTGCGTTTTACTCATGCCAACACCTCTTCCATGGCTTCTTCCAAGGTGGCCAGACCTTCGCGGATCGCGTCCTCGGGCGTGATCAGCGGCGGGGCGATTTTGACCGACGCTCCGCCAAAACCGACCGGCGCGAACATCAGCAGACCCTTTTCAATGCTCCGACGGACGATGGCGGCCGCCGTGGCGCCGTCCGGATCGGTGCTGCCCGGTTTGACAATGTGCATGGCCGAGACCAGGCCCTTGCCGTGGACCGCGCCGACATGCTTGGCGAAACGCTGACCGATGCGTCGCAGCTCGGGCTGGAGAATGTCGCCCATCTTCCGGCAATTTTCGACCAAACCTTCCTCTTCGATCACCTTCAGGTTGGCGATCACCGAGGCCGCGCAGACCGGATTGCCCGTGTGGGTCGAGGTCATCGCTCCCGGCGGATACAGGTCCATGATGTCGGTGCGTCCGATGACCGCCGAAACCGGCAGGCCGCTCGAAATGCCCTTGCCGCAGCAGATCATATCGGGCGTGACGCCGTAGTGTTCGAATCCCCAGTACTTGCCCGTTCGACCGAAACCGGCCTGCACTTCGTCGCAGATCAGCAGCGCGCCGTGCTCGTCGCACCAGCGTCGGGCTTTTTGGATGTACTCGGGCGGGGCGAAGCTGGCGTTGCCGCCTTGATACGACTCGGTCATTACGCCAGCCACGTCGTCAGGATTGACGCCCTGATCGGCCAAGGCCTTCAAGAACAAGTCAAAGCTGGTGTCCGGGCAGCGGAAACCGTCGGGGAACGGCACCTGGACCATGTTTTTGTCCAAGTTGACGATCCACTCTTTCAAGGCCGGGATGCCGCCGACCATCTGAGCGCCGAGCGTGCGGCCGTGGAAGGCGTTCGTGAAGCTGACAATCGTGATCTTCTTCCGGTTGCCGTTGCGCTGACCCCAGCTTCGGGCCAACTTGACGACGCACTCGCACGTCTCGGCGCCGGTGGTCAGCAGGAAGGCCTTGGCCTTGCCCATGCCCTTCGGCGCGACGCGCGTCAACGCTTCGACCGCGTCGGCGCGGAGGCTGGACGGGAAGCAGTAGTTGTGGATCAATCCGTGATCGACTTGATCGCGGATCGCCTTGCAGATTTTGGGATGCGAATGGCCGGCGTTGGCGACCAACACGCCCGACGACCAATCGAGCCACATGTTGCCAAAGCGGTCATACACCTGAATCCCCTCGGCGCGATCCCAGACCACCGGCGGCTGGCCGCCCATCGAACGCGGCTCGTGGTCCGCCAACTTTTTCAGCACGGGAAGCGATTCCGGGGCCGGAATTTCGGTGACGATCCGGCGATACTTCGTAGAAACAGGACGCACTTTCGACGCTTGCGCAGTCATCTGGTACACCTCGAAACGAATTGAGTCGACAAATCCCGTCGTGGGCCTTGCCGAAAAACATCCGCCCGGTGGGTCAGACGGATCCGCTTCTGGACAGTTAGCCGACGCTGTAGTGCCTCCACGGATGCCAGCGCAAGCCAAACATGCAATCAAACGATGCTCGCAGGAAAGGCAACATGGTTCATGTCGCCAAACAAAAACACCCCGACCCGAACCAACCCGGTATTTCGGGTTCTTGGCTCAGTCCGGAGTGCTCTTCTTGGGTGTCAACAGTGCCGCTACGGATGTCGACGAGCATCAGATTTCCCCATCATCCTAACAAAAGAAGCCCCTTCGTCAAACCCCATGTTCTAGGGGTGCGAGAACGCAATTTCCAGCCCCATCGACGGATGAGAGCTTGGTTTTTCGGTTTTGCGGAAAACCGTTTCGCGTTTCGTGCCCGCCGTTTGCGGCCGCCTACTGTTCGGTGAGCCATAATTTTCCTAAGCTGTGCTTTGGTTGCATGGTTGAGACTCCACAGGTTTTCGCTGTTATGTCGCTGACGCTGATCGGTTATCGCGCCACGGGAAAGACTACGCTGGCCCAATTGTTGGCCCAACGGCTCGACTGGGATTGGATCGACGCCGACGTGGAGATTGAACGCCGAGCGGGCAAGTCGATCGCCGAGATTTTCGCCGAGTCGGGCGAGCCGGCGTTCCGCGATCTCGAATCGGCGGTGATCGCCGATCTGTGCCGACGCGATCGGTTGGTCGTGGCGGCGGGCGGCGGCGCTCCGATGCGGCCCGAAAACCGTGCGGCCATGCGGCAGGGTGGCAAGGTCGTTTGGCTGACCGCCTTGCCCGAGACAATTTTGCGGCGGATGTCGGGCGATGCGACCACGGCGGCTCGACGTCCCAATCTTACCGAAAAGTCCCCATTGGACGAAATTGTCCATTTGCTTCAGGTTCGTCGGCCGATCTATCAGGAAGCGGCCGATTGGACCGTGGACACCGAAGGAAAAACGCCGGACCGGTTGGCCGACGAGATTCTTGCCCGCCTTTCGTCATGAACACTTTTTGCGCGATCCCGCTGGAAGCCCGTCTGATCGTGATTTTCGTGGTGGGCGCGTGTTTAGGCGCCGCGGTCAATTGGGCGATCTATCGGTTGGCGTGGTTTTCGCGGGCCGTAAGCCCCTGGTCGCCGCCCGATCCGTCGGCGCCGCCGCGGCGTTGGTTCGATCGGACGCCGATCATCGGGTGGTTGGGGCTGCGTCGTGAGGCTCGGCTGCACGGCGTTGGGTTTTGGATTCGGCCGATGTTGTTGGAGATGGCAACGGCCGTCGGGTTGGCGTGGCTCTACGGCTGGCAGACCGCCGCGTGGCCTACGTTGCCGTCGGAACTCGTGCTATGGCGTTTTTTGGCTAATGCGTTGCTGATCGGGTTGATGTTGGCGGCGTCGATGATCGACGTGGACGAGAAAATCATCCCGGACGCGATCACAATTCCTGGTACGTTGGCCGGCCTTGCATTGGCGGCCGTCCGGCCCGAGTCGCTGCTGTTCGATCCGTTTCAATTGCCCTTAAGCAGCTTTTTGCATATCGCTTCGCCAAACCCTTGGCCCGACCGCTTGAACGGATTTCCGAACGGTTGGTCGCTGGCGTTGGGACTGGCCTGCTGGTGGGCGTGGTGCGCGGCGCTGCTGCCGCGCTCGTGGCGAAGGCGTCATGGGTGGCGTCGGGCCGTGCAGCTTTGGCTGGCGCGGATTGTGCGCGAACGGGTTTCGTATCGCCTGGGTGCGATGGCCGTTTTGGGGTCATTGGTTTTGGCGTGGATATGGATGCGCGGCGGCTGGGCCTGGCAGGGTTTGTTGAGTTCGTTGGTTGGCGTGGTCGTTGGCGGCGGCTTGATCTGGGCGGTTCGGATCGTCGGCGCCGCCGTTTTGCGCCGCGAGGCGATGGGTTTCGGCGACGTCACGCTGATGGCGATGATCGGGGCGTTTCTCGGTTGGCAGCCTTGCCTGGTGATTTTCTTTCTTGCACCGATGGCCGGTCTGATCGTTGGGCTGTTGCGGGTCGTTTTGTTCCGCGACAAGGAAATTCCCTACGGTCCATTCCTTTGTCTGGCCGCACTATTTGTGATTGTCCGCTGGGATTGGATCTGGGAGCGTTGCTGGCACGTGTTCGAGCTGGAGTGGTTCGTGCCGCTGGCGATGGTCCTTTGCCTGGCGCTGATGGCGCTGATGTTGGGAACGTGGCGGCTGGTGCGGTCGTTGCTGGTCCGTCTGTTCCGCTGAACCGCGACGCTAACCGTCGTTCTCGGCGTCGAAGGCGGCGTCGGCGTCATCTTTCCAAAGCGAATCGTCCTGTTCGATTTCTTCCGATTCGTCCTCGGGCGTTTCGGGCGGTTCATCGAATTGCGGGACGCGTTGCCTCGCGGCGCTCTTGCGAGGCGATTTCAGCTCGCGCGAGCGTTTGGGTTTCTCTTCGGCGCGTCGTTCCAGCGTAATGACGACCTCGCCCGGCTCGGCGTTGCTCGGCAATCGGGTCACCGGCGTGCGCAACGCTTGGAAGATTTTCAAAATGTGTTCGTGGCACGTGAACACGAGCAACTGGTGGCCGGCCGCGGCGAAGTCGCGCAACACGACGGTGGCGGCCTTTGCTCGATCGGCGTCGAAATTGACGAGCACGTCGTCCAACACCAACGGCAGCGGGGCGCCGCGTCGCGCGTAGGAGGCGGCCAACGCCAGCCGCAACGCCAGAAAGAGTTGCTCTCGCGTGCCGCGGCTGAGCACCTCGACCGGCAACGCGTGCCCTTGGGCGTCGTCGACCATCAACACATGCCGGCCCAGCGGCGTCCACACGCGATGATAACGCCCTTGGGTGAGTTGGTCCAAATAGCCCGACGCCTCCTGCAACGTCTCGGGTTGCCGCTGCTGCTCGTAAGTCGTGCGGATCACGTCCAAGATGCAGCACGTGGCGGCCAACACGCGCCAACGTTCGATCGCCGTTTCGAGGCGTTTTTCGAGCATGGCCAGGTCGAGCGTTTTGGCGGCCAGGCGGCGATCGGCGGCCATTGCGCTCAACTGCTCGCTCAGACGGCCTCGTTGTTCGAGCGAGTCGCGCAACTGTTGCCGCAATTCCTCCGCTCGTCGCCGCAATTCGTCGCGTCGGGTTTCGAGCGGGACGTTTTGCGGCGATTCGAGCTGCCGCCGCACGTCGTTTTCGGAACATTGCGAACCTAGGGCCGCCTCGATTTCCCGGGCCACGGCTTCGCGGTCGCGCTGCAACGCCTCGGCCTGCGCGCACTGCAACGCCCGCTGGCGGAACTCCTGCTCGTCGCGCACGCCGGACTCGAAAAACAGCTCACGACGCAGATGATTCAGCCGGCTGACGGCTTCTTCGCGTTTGGTTCGGGCGGCGCGGATCCGTCGGGCTTCGCGGCGCAACGTCTCGCGGCGAACCGCGTCGGACTGCTGCCGGGCGACGGCGTCGCACAGTTCGTTGATTTGGTCGATGGGATCCACGGCGTGAAGTGCGACGCCGGCGTCGGTGGCCAACTGCGAGATGCGGGCGGTCAGGGCGTCCAGTTCGCGTTGGCGGCGACCAAGCTCCTCACGACGTTGAGTCAGCCGTCGTTGCAGGTCGACGATCCGATCGCGGCGTTGCACAAGGCGTTGGACTTGTTTGGGACCAAAATCCTCGGGCAGGCCGACGCCGGTCAAAACTTCCCGCCAGCGACGACGAGCCTGTTTCAATTCATCTTCAGCCTGGTCGGCGCGGCGCGAGGCGGCGTCGAGCTCTTGTTGCGCCGCGTTGCGACGTGTTTCCAGCGGAGCGAGTTCTTCGAGGGCGGCCAATTCACGCTCGGCGGTTTCGAGCCGCACGGGCATGGGACCGCCGCCGCGCGGCAATTGCAGATCGAGCGCATCGCGGTCGGTTTTGGTTTGTTGGACCTGCATTTGCAGAACGCCGAGCTGTTTGTGGCAGCCGTCCAACTGCTGGGCGTTCGCTCGGCCGATCATCCAGTGGCCGCCTAGCGACGCCGCGGCGCCGGCCAGTGAAAGGACCGAAAGCGTCCAGCCCAGCGAGCCGAGCATCGAGGTCGGCGAAAACAGTCCGGCGAGAATCAGCAGCGCGCCGGCGCCGAACGTCGCACCCAAGACCGCCAACGTTCGGATCGGCAACGGCCGCTCGACCAGTCGCTGGGTTCGTTCCTCGAGTTCCGTTTGGTGGCGAGCCAACTGGTCGAGCCGTTCGTCCATCTGGATGCGGCGGCGCAGTTGGGCCACCAGCGAGCCGGCTTGGTCCATGGCCGAAACGAGATCGGCGGCCCCGCGCGAGGCGATCGCCGAATGAATTTGTTCGGCCAGCGACTGGGCGTTTTGGCCGGCGGCGTCGGCGGCTTGCCGGGCGTCGTTCACTCGCCGACGAACCTCGCGCAGACGTCGAGCCGCGGCACGCAACGGCGCCAGGGTTTTGGCCGAGAACGGCGGCATTGCGTCCCAATCGGATTTCCACCCAAGCCGGTCGCGTTCGGCGGTCCCTTCCGATTCGCACTGGTCGATTTCCGCCTGCAACTGGTCGATCTGGCCCCGTAGCTGTTCGATCCACGGTTCCTGATCCTTGAGTGCTTCGATCCGCGCGGTCTGACGCCACAGGGACTCATTGACGCAGAGCGAATCAAACTCGTGCTTGGCTTGTTGGCGGGCCTGGGCCAGTTCGTCCAGCCGTTGTTGATGCTGCTGCAATTTCGCGTTGAGTCCGTCGAGCCGCTCCGTCGCGCCGTCGGGCATGGGACGCACGGGGCCCAGGGCCGCAAGCTGATCGTCCAACGACGCCCGCCGTGTCCAACGCTCGCGCAGGGACAGGGCGAGGTCGATCGCCCGGGCTGAACGCTCCACTTGATGGACGTCTTCTTCGAGGCGGACGATTTCTCGATGCAGACCGTCGCGTTGCGCGGCCAGATGCGTGTAATGAC
The DNA here is from genome assembly GCA_021372005.1 of Planctomycetaceae bacterium. Classification (GTDB taxonomy): domain Bacteria; phylum Planctomycetota; class Planctomycetia; order Pirellulales; family Thermoguttaceae; genus JAJFVC01. The sequence goes on from JAJFVC010000094.1 coordinate 20,599, forward strand.
GCGGGACCGCGCCGAGCTCTTCGATCTCCGCTTGGAGCCGTTCGCGGTCGGTCAGCAGTTGAACGATCTGGCAGGGACGCCCGGTCGGATCGAGCAGACGATTGCGGGACGTTTCGAGCTCGCGGAGCACGTCGACCAGCGAGACGCGGTCCAAACCGGCCGATAGACTGTAGAGCAATTCGGCGGCCTCGGTGTCGCTCAGCGTGGCAAGCTCTTGGATCTCGCGGAGGCCCACGGCGAACACGTTGTTGAACACCGGCTCGTCGACGTTCGACAGCAGCACCTTCAAAAAATGTTCGCCTTGGCGTGTGCCGTCAGGCGCGGTCAGCGTCACTTGCTCGTTGAAGACGCCGTCGTCGGACGATTCGTCGTAGCGGGCCACGGCGAATCGGCCATGCGGGCTGGACAGTTCAAGCACGCCCCCGGAGCGTCCGCCATGAACCGGCGGCAGGTAGCGGCGTCGCTCGGTCGAAAAACCGTAAAGCATCGAACGGACGAACTGCAACAGCGTGGTCTTGCCGGCTTCGTTCGGACCGTACAGGACGTTGAGCCCCTCGGAAACCCGTTCGATGCGGAGCCCGGTCCAGACGCCGAACCCTTCGACCGAAAGATCGGTGATTTTCATGCCGGGCCCTCCTCTCCGCTGAGCAGGTCGACGCCAAGCGACGCCACCTCGCGCAGCAAGCGGTCGCGGGCCGTTTTACTAAGCGCAGTCGCTTCGGTCCCCAGCGTGCCGGCTCGATGGGCCTCGGACAGATAAGACTCCAACGCGATCGGCTCGGATGGGTTCATCTGCAACTGGCGGACGGCCCGCAAAAAATCGCCGCGGATCGTCTCTTGTTCGTACCATTCGGGCGGCAGTGTCTCGGACAGTTCCACGTCGAGCGAAACCGACCATGCAAGCGACGTTCGTCCCTCGGCGCCAAAACGCGCACGAAGACCGACGAGCAACGGCTCGGCCAGCGCGCCGCGACGCAACGGCGCGATCAGCGGTCCATGTCCGGCGACGGTCCACGATATCAACAGCAAAACGCCCGGCGCGGCCTCTAAAAGCGTCTCGATCCGCGCGTCCATTTGCGATTGCAAATCCTCGCGCGAGTGAGAATCGTCGACCACGATCCGTTCGTTCAGCCATCGTGCGGCGTCGGTCGGAATCAACACGGTTCTCGCTTGACGCTGTTCGTCCACTTGCACCAGCGTGCAGCCGTGCGGGCCGGACTCTTCGGGACGGCGGCCTTGCGGACTACCGCAATAATGAATCATCTGCGGGCCCGAGTGCGGCGTGCTGCGATCGTGTCGTCCGCCGAGCGCCCAATACGATAGGCCGCGCGACGATATGACCGACGGGTCGGCGTCGCCGTGGGCCGCGGCGATCGAAAACAGTCCGGTCGGATCGGGCGAAAAATCGTTCGGACGCAACGGTCGCTGGGTGTCGTTTGAAACGCCCGACAGCCGAGCGATCGGAACGTCGTCCTGCAAAATCGCAAAATCCTCGACTCGGCCGCGAGTGAACACGTGGACGTTTTTCGGTAACTCGAAAACGGCGGGCCAGGACTCGGGCGGATCGGACGAACCGCCGGCCCAATAGACGGGGATTTCTCGCTCGGCGAGCCGACGAAATTGTTCGACCAAAAACAGCGGACCACGCGGACCGGTTCGATGCGGATCGAGCAAGTTGCCCGACAACACGACGAAATCGGCGTCCTCGGCCAACGCGACGTCGAACAATTTTTTCGCCGCCGTGTAGGGGGCGTCTATAAACGCGTCGCGGAGATGGTCGGGCACATCGGCCACCCCCATCAACGGCCGCTCCAGATGAAAATCGCTGGCATGGACGAATCGAAACGGCCGGTTCGACATGAGCGAGTCGCCCCTTATTTTATCCTATCCAGAAAGTTGCACACGGTTGCCTAGTTTAACCAAAATCTGAAAATGACACTATGGCGGTTTTGGATCCGAAAAGAAAATGGCGAAAAGATGGATAGGATAGGGCGAATGCGTTGGTTGTCGCGTCGCCGCGATTGACGGGCGGTCGGCCCATGCGGTAAAGTCCAACGACCGGTGTGGCTTCGACGGCGGGTTTGGACGTTGGTTTCGTGAGTGGTGATTGCAGATGGGCCGTAAGAAACGCAATTTCGAAAGAATGACGCCGGTGCCGGATCGGAATTACGACGGTTGGACGGCGGCGATGCTTTGCACGGCGCTCGCGCTAGTGGTGATGGTCGTGTTTGGACGCAGTGTTTTCTTTGGATTTGTCAATTACGACGATCCGGTGAACATTTTGGAGAATCCGGCGATTGCGCGGGGGCTGAGTCCGGCCGGTTTGTCTTGGGCGATCACCACGACGCACGGTCATCAGTGGGCGCCGCTGACGTGGACCTCTTATTTGTTGGACTTCGAGTTCGTGGGGCTGCGTCCGTGGGGCTACCATCTGACCAATGTCTTGCTGCATTTGTCCACCACCGTGTTGTTGTTTTTGGCGTTTTGGCGAAGCACCGGCCGGCTTTGGCCCAGCGCACTAGCGGCGGCCCTGTTTGGCGTCCATCCATTGCGGGCGGAGTCGGTCGCCTGGGTGTCGGAACGGAAAGGGCTTTTGAGCGGTTTTTGGTTTGTGGCGTCGCTCGTCGCCTATTGGTATTACGTTCGGCGGCCGGGTTCCTGGCGTCGCTATCTGCTGCTGGCCGCGACGTTCGCATTGAGCCTGTTGGCCAAGCCGGTGGCCATGACGCTGCCGCTGGTGTTGCTGTTGTTGGATTACTGGCCGTTGGGAAGAGTGGCTGGTGGCCGGTGGTCGGTGGCCAGTGATCGGTCAGGAAACTCGAACTCGACGTCTGTTGTTGCTGCATGTCCTTCGCCGGCCACCGCCCACTGGCCACCAGCCATGCTGCTGCTTGAAAAAATTCCGTTATTGGCGATGAGCGTTGCGGCGGGGCTGTTGGCCACTTGGGGGCAGGGCACGGCGGTCATCGGACTGCACAAATTGTCGCTGGAGGCCAGGCTGTCCAATGGTTTGGTGTCCTACGTGTCCTACCTAGGCCAGATGGTTTGGCCGGTGGGGCTTTCGGCGTTTTATCCGCATCCGGAGGGCGGTCTGCCGTTTTGGAAACCGATGGCGGCGTTGGTCGTGTTGCTGACGATCTCTGCTCTGGCATGGGTGGGACGGCGACGGTGTCCTTACTGTTTTGTCGGCTGGTTTTGGTATCTGGTGATGATGACGCTGGCCATCGGATTGGTGCAAATTGGTTCTCACGCGATGGCCGACCGTTACACGTATCTGCCGCAAATCGGGCTGTGCGTGGCAGCGGCTTGGGGCGTCTGCGATGCGGCGAGCTCGGCATCGCGCCGCGTCCAGATCGGCGTGGCGGCGACGTCCTTCCTGGCGTTGGCGATTTTCGGCGTCGCGGCTTTTCGGCAAACGTGCTGTTGGCACGACAGTGAATCGCTTTGGAATCATGCATTGCGGTGCAATGCCGAGAACAACGTTGCGCGGAGCAACCTGGGTGGAGAGCTGGCTCGGCAGGGGCGATTGGACGAGGCGATCGTGCAGTATCGTGAGGCGGTGCGGATCCGCCCGGACGACGCCGTTAGTTTTTCCAATCTCGGCAACGCGCTGCTGTCGCTCGGTCGGTCGGACGAGGCCGAGCAATCGTATGCGGCGGCGCTGCGGGTCGATCCAAATTGCGCCGAGGCGCACTGCAACGTCGGTGTGCTGTTGGCGCGTCGTCATCAGTGGGACGAGGCGGCTTCGCACTACGAGGCGGCGCTGCGCCTCCGTCCGGAGTACGTCGACGCGCTGGCCAACTACGGCAACCTGCTGGCCCGGCGCGGCGAGCTTGACCGTGCGGCAGCCTGTTATAAAAAAGCCGTCCAATGTCGGCCGGATCGTCCGGAAATCCGACGAAATTACGAGCTGATCCAGTCGCGGCGGGCGGGACGACCTTGATCGAGCGGCCGGTTCGCCGGTTTTGAAGCCCTTGTCACTCGTGGAGACGATCCATTACAATACGGCCGTGATGAAAGATTTCCGAAGCGAAAGCCTCAGCCACGATCCGATCCACGGTTACATTCCGTTCACCTCGTGCACGGAATTGCCGCCGGGTGAGGTGTCGGAACAAAAAATCATCGACCATCCGTGGCTTCAGCGGCTTCGGCAGATCCATCAGTTGCAGACGGCCTGGTGGGTGTTTCCGTCGGCCGAACACACGCGGTTTCAGCATGTTTTGGGGGCGATGCACCTGGCCAGCCGCGCCGTGGCGGCGCTGTATGAAAGCCTCCGCGAAGTTTGTCCCGGCACGCCCAGCCGCGGATATGTCGAGTCGCTCGTGCGGTTAGCCGCGCTGTTGCACGACGTGGGGCACGGCCCGTTCGGACATTTTTTCGACGAGCATTTTCTGTCCGACTTCGGGCTGAATCACGAGTTGCTCGGCGGTGAGATCATCCGACGCGAGCTTTCCGATTTGATTCGCCGCGTTCGACGCAATCCGAACAGCCGGCTTGAGGAGTGCGAAACGCTTGATCCCGATCAAATCGCTTTTCTGATCACCCGGCCCCGGGAGTTGGACGATCAGCGGCCGGCGTGGCTGCGGTTTTTGCGAGGGCTCTTTAGCGGACTGTACACCGTCGACAACATGGATTTCGTGCTCCGCGACGCTTACATGTCGGGCTACAGCATTCGGGCGTTCGACATCGAGCGGCTGCTGCACTACAGCGCGTTTACGTCGAGGGGGCTGACGATTCACGAGCGAGGGCTGTCGTCGCTGGTGCGGTTCATCGGCGTTCGGGCCGAGCTGTTTCGGGCGATCTATTTTCATCGGACCGTTCGGGCGATCGATCTGGAATTGCAGGAGTTGTTTGTCGACAGCAAGGCCCATCTATTTCCGGGCAACCCGTTGGATCATCTCGACCAGTATCAACGGTTTACCGAGTGGGCGCTGTTGATGGAGGTGGGCGGCTGGCCCATGAGCGATCGGCCGGAGCTACGGACGCTGGGCGAGCGCTGGCGGCGATTGCTGCACCGTGAGCTGCGGTGGAAAATGGCCTGCGAACGCACGAAGTTTTTCGAGCCGGGCGAGGCCGAGCAAGGCAGCGTGTTGAGTGACGCCGCGACCTTTGAAGCGGCCGTGCGGCGAGAGTTGCCGCAAGAGCTTCGCCGGTTGTCGCTGAAGTTTGACACGGCCCGGCACGTCCACCGGCCTGGTGCGCATACGCCGGCGGCGGGGCAAAACTTCTTGTACGATCCGGCGACCGGCAAGATCCAGAGCCTCGACGACCGGGAACTATTCCATCGAATCGCCATCAGCTACCGCATCTGCCGCATCTACGCCTTGGACCACTGCCATCAGGCGGAGCTGGCCGCCGCATTGGATCGATTGATCGGGCCTGCGGCGGTCGATGACGCCACGAATATGTAGGTCTTTTGGCGTGGGGTGTGGTTGTTGTATTTTTTGTGTCTTCCCTATCTTGCTGCGTTCTCGCAACAATATCGATTCGGTGGGCATGTTGAGGCGATTATTTTCACTTTGGGGAAGATGCCTGGCGGTCGAGTGCTTCTGCGATTGACAGTCGGACGGCGATTGCGGTAGAGTTTCCGTATTCTTTAACGTGGCGGACGCTGCTGCACGGGTTGCTGGTTGAGTGTCCGCTGAACGAGAAAGTCTTCTTGATATGCCACGGACTCGACGATCCGTTCCGATTGGTTTTTCCGCTCCTCCAAAAATCGAGCCGACATTTCAAGTCGATTCGGCGCGTTGCACAACGGGGCGGTTGGATTTTCCGCACGCGCTGTTCGCGCCGCTGCATTATACGCCGGGCTATGCGTATCCTTTGATCGTGTGGCTTCACGGTCCCGGGGACGACGAACGGCAGTTGCAGCGGATCATGCCGATAGTGAGCATGCAGAACTTTTTGGCGGCGGCGCCGCGAGGATTTTTGTCGGCGTCCGAGGACGGCACAACGGCGGAAGGCTGCCGGTGGCGTCAGACGGACGACGACATTCAGCAGGCATCGCAACGGGTGTTTGAGACGGTCGAGATTGCCCGACAGAAGTTTCACATCCATCCGCGGCGGATTTTTTTGGCCGGCTTCGATTGCGGAGGCACCATGGCGCTGCGGCTGGCGATGAACCATCCGACGCGATTTGCCGGCGTGGTTTCGTTGTGTGGACCGTTTCCCACCGGCAATTCGCCGCTGGGCAACTTGATCGCAGCGCGACGGCTCGGGCTGCTTTTGGCCAGCGGACGCGACAGCCGACGTTATTCGGCGGCGACGGTGTGCGAAGACCTGAGGCTGTTGCACACGGCGGGCCTGTCGGTCACCGTGCGGCAGTATCCGTGCGGCGACGAACTGACGCCGCAGATGTTGGCGGACGTCAACCGCTGGATCATGGAGCAGGTTCTTTCGACGCGGTCGGAGTCTTTGGAGCCGGCCGCGGACTAACCACGCCGCAGACGATCGCCGCTCAAGGCAAGCAATCGTCTACGACGATGGATTTAGGTTAGTTGTTGCTCTCACCAGAGTACAACAACGCATAAGCGTTGTCGACGGCCGAAGCGTTGGTTTCAACGGAATACCGGACGCCGGCGCCGAGCTTGTCGCTCATCAATCCCGACGAATGGCCGTAGCCGAGCACGTGTTCCATTTCGTGCATCACGGTGGTCAGTAGATCGACTCGCGTGGCGGCGGCCGAACCCTTCAAGGCGGCCATGGCGGTTGAACCGGTCACGGCGGCGTATTCGGCGTCATCGCTTGGCGTCGAGTCGACGAACCAGCCGTAACCGGCCGCATCGTCGTCGATCAAGATCGTGGTTCCCGCGGTTTCGCCCAACGTGGCGCCGTCGAGACTGGCGATTTTTACATTGACCGAAGCGAGCGTCGAGGCGACGTAGGAGCCCAACTCCGCCGACAGTCGATTGATCGCTTCGGCGACGATGGAATCCAATTCGGCTTCCGTGAGTGTGGCGGCCGAGCTGTCGACCAACGCCGTGCCGTCGAGCGTCAAGGCGGCGACGGCTTTCGAGACGGACATCGCCGCGACACTCTTGGAGTTGATGTTCGTCCAGGACGAATTTGCCACCCAGGCCAACGTTCCGATGGTGTTGCCGTAAGAAACCACCAGGTCTTCATGGCCGTCTGCATTGACGTCAGCAACCTTGATGTTGTTGCTAGTGCCTTTGCCGTTGCCGATGTTGACCCACTGTTTCGAGGCGTTGGTGAAATCCCAAACACCGCGGAACAAGGCGCCGAACTCGGCGACGACCTCGTCGGCTCCGTTGCCGTCGAGATCGGCGACCGCGACGGATTGCGCATTGAAACCGTTGATCTTCGTCATTGTGCCCGATGTCGAATTGGCGTCGTATCGCACCCAAAGTCCGCTGGCGTCCAGATCAAGCACAACATCATTGACTTGGCCGTCGCCGTTGAGATCGCCGATCGCAATGCTGGAAGCGGCCGTCGCATAGAGCGTCTTGGACGCCCCATTGTTCATCAATGTCGAAGTGCCGTTCTGACCGGTCAGACTGAACACGAGGTCGTCTTTTTCGTTGCTGTCCAAGTCGGCGACGGCGATGGCTTTGATCGTCTTGCCGCTGAGGAACCGCCAAGTGGAGGCCGTCGTGTAGTACTCAAGGAATCCCCAGCCGGTTCCGAGGCCGAGGAACAGTTCGTCCGCGCCGTCGCCGTTGGCGTCCGCCGCGAGGAGTGACGTGGCGACGCGGTCGTGGATTTTCTTCCACACTCCGGACGATTCGGTGATGTTGTAACGAATGTAAGTTCCTTGGTAGGGTCCCGAGGTGAATGCCAACGCGGCGTCGTCTTGATAACCGTCGCCGTCGTAATCGCCGACGCAGATAACCGTGGCGGCCGTCGAACAAAGCACCGTCGACGAACCGTTATTCCAGACCACGGTTCCGTCGGAACTGGTCGACAGCACCAAACTGTCGCCTAAAACCGTCTTGGAAGAACTGCTGCTCCCGGACAGTCCGACCAACCGAGCGAAGACGGCCGTACCCGACGTACCATAGTAGATCGGGCCGAGCCACGCGAGCACTACGTTACCGTTGTCGGTCATCGTAACCGCCGGGTTTGTTTGATCGCCGGCGGTCGTCGCATTGATGCGGAACTCACCGATCACCGTGCCCGACGAGTCTTTCATTTCACCGCCGGTGGCGTTGTAGATATGGGCGTACACGCCATAGTCGGTCAGCAAGACGTCGTCCTTGCCGTAAGACGACCACGCGACGGTGAAGTTGCCGTTGCTGTCGCACGAAACGTCGGATTGCCACTGATAACTCGACGTAATGGAGTTGACGCGGAATTCACTGGACGTGCGAGCCGCGCCCGTGGCGTAGAACTGTCGGGCGTAGACGCCCCAGAGACTTCCGTCCTGCAGATAGCTCGACCAAGAGACCACGAAATTGCCGGAGTCGTCGACCGCGACGCTCGGATCCTGTTGTAGGTTGCTCGTGTAACTGTTGACGAGGAACTCGCCGCCGACGAAATTGATCGCCTTTGTGTCAATTTCACTTGTCTTAGGCAACAGAAGCTTTTGGCCGTAGATGTCCCAGTTGCTGCTGGAGTTGTAGCCTTCCCAGACGACCACGATGCTGCCGCTGTTCGAGATGGCGACGTCCGAGTTGATGTTCGTACGGCTGGTGTTTGTGCTGATAAGGTACTCGCTGGTCAGCGAGGTGCCGTTGCCACGGAATGTCCGGCCGTAAATGTTGCCGAACAGATTGCCGCTGACGTTGTACTTGGTCCAGGTGACAATGAAATTGCCATTGGATGCAACTGCCACGCTGGGACTCTCTTGCCGTGCCAACGAAATTTGGCTGACACGGATCGGATCGCCCTTGACATTTCCATCGGCGTTGTAGCAGCGGGCAAAGATGCCATAGTTGCCGTCGCTGCCGTAGCCTTCCCAAACGATGACGATGTCGCCATCCGAGTTCATCGCCACGTCGGGGTGCAAGCCGTACAGCGTGTTGGCCGTTAGCAGACCGACGACGTTGCCTGAGGCGTCATACCGTTGGCCATAGATGATGCCGGCGTCTTCCCAGACGATGATGTAACCGTTGCTACCGCTGGCCGTCACAACGTCTTCTTGGCCACCGAGTAGGGTGCCGGTGTTGATGGGGGTATCGGTGGTGCCGGGGGTAGGCGTGCCCGGACCAGGGATATTGCCGCCATCGCCGCCACCGCCGCCACCGCTGCCAGTGTTGATGGTGAACGCTCTCTGGAAATCACCGCCCGCCACTCCGTCATCGTTGCCGTCCAATGCGACCCCGTTAACGTCCCGAACGTTGGCGCTCAACGTTAAGATATAGGACCCAGAGTCGAGAGGATCGAAAGCGGAAGTCTTCGGATCGACGTCACACTGAAGGACAACTTCATACGTGTTCGTTGCGTCGTCGAAAGTGTAGCTGTAAACCGTGACGCCATAGGCGATGGTCGACCCATCCTTGCTGATGCTCCAGTTGTTGGGGTTCAGCACGCTGTAGTTCCAGCCGGCCTGACCCGCCTTGTCGGTGTTCAACATCTCGGTGAAGGTCACCTTGATCGTCTTCACCGTGTTGGCGACGGTTTCCATGTTGAGAAGGATGTTGTTTGGGCTTTGCGTTGTGTCAATCGTCATGACGACGCGAGGACCGGCCGTGTCGGTCAACTGGCGGAACGCTTGCAGGAACACGCCCTGGTTGTCCTTCGGAGTGGTTTTCGTTCCGTTACCGCTCCATACGACGATGAAATCGCCGTTGTCGTCCATCGAAACGCTTGGGTACAGTTGATTGCCGTCCGTGGTCGTGTTGATGGCGAACTCTTGCAGATATTGCCCGTTGGAGCCGTACGCCGTAGTCGTGGAGACAAGGCCGTTGCGGACAAAACGCTGGCCGTAGATGCCGTAGCTGTTGGGCGTGTCGGTCGAGCCGTCTTTGTCCTGGTAGCTCTGCCAGACGACCACGAAATCGCCGGCGGCGTTCATGGCGACGTCGGAATACTGCTGATTGTTGTCGGTGAACGTATTGACGCAGAACTCGTTGCCGACGGCCTTGCCGGTCTTGTCGTATCGACGGGCAAAAATGCCGTCTTCACCGTTGGCCGTCGTGGAGTTATTGCCGCTGTCTTGACCGAAGCTGGTCCAGGTGATGACGAAATCGCCATCGGCGTCCATGGCCACGGACGACGATCGCTGATTGCCGCTCACGATGCTGTTGACGAGGACTTCCCGGCCGCCGCCGGTGACGGAAGAAACCGCGTCGGCGTAGGTGTACGACGTCTGGAGGACGTCCATGTGCCCGTAGTAGTTGCCAACTTGCACATCGTCGTCATAGAGATTCGACAGAAATTGGACAGCGGCGGCGTCGACGTTTACCTGATAGCCAAGATCGCCCAGCGAGGCGGCCGTCATGCGGCTCAGGACGTTCGTGCCGGAGTTGATCCATCCGGTCATCAATTCGTTACCAAACACGGACTCGCGCCAGTGTGAATCGCGGGTGCCGCTGCCGCCGGTGTTTTCGACGGGCACGGACGTCGCAGTCAACCCGTAGGCCTTATTATACTCGGCCACCGCACCGGCGCCGACAAATTCAGGGTCGTCTCCGCCAGCCCCGGTCAGCAAGTTCAGATCGGTCCAGATGGTACCGAAGCCGAGCACATGTCCCATCTCGTGGGTGATCACATCCAGAAGCGAACCGTTGGTCTCCATGTCTGCCAAGTCGGCCGTATCGAACTGCATGATGCCGGCGTAGGGAAGATCGGAACCGGTGCGAAGTCCGGTGGGGCCGGCCTGGCCGAGGATGCCGCCTTCGCCATCGATGTAGATCCCGCTGGCGTCAATCAAGATGTCGTCGATATAGCCGGTGCTCGTCATGACGTCCGCCACGTCGCCGACGATGATCGATTCCCAACGCGCGGCCGCCTCGGCGAACACCAATTGCTGGCTGGCGGACAATCCACCGCTGAAGTGAACCGTGACATTGAACTGCGAGCCGCTGTCGGATCCCGAGGACGCCGTGAACAACTTGGAGTAAATGTTCGACTCGTAGGTATTGTCACCGCCCTGACCGTAGCTAGTCCAGGTGATGACGAAATTCCCCGCGTCGTCCATGGCGATATCCGGATCCAGTTGGTCGTTGTCCGTCGTGTCGTTGACCTGGAACTCGGCGAGCGAGCCTTCGCGTTCCGTGCTCGCGGTGACGGTGCCGCTGGATCCGGAGTCCACGATAATGTCATTGGTCTCGACCGTGATGCCGAGCTGATTGGAATTGCCTCTGGCGTTAATGAACTCGATGCGCACTTGCGTTCCGTTCAAGTTTGTTACTTGGACAACCTGCCCTGCGGCGCCATCCTCGGCATTGAGGCCGATCTCGACCAAGGCCTTTTTCAGTTGGATTATGAAATCGCTGTTTGGATTGCTCGGGCCTCCGGTGTTGCCGTTGAATCGGACGGCCGTCGTACTCGTAGCTCCCTGCCAAGTCAGCTTGAACGTGCCTGTAAACTTGACATCGAAGGTCAGGACGCTACGTTCGTTGATGCCGCCGGTCCGATTGCCGTCGGCGTCAAATCGCGTGGCGTAGATGCCGTAACCGCTACCGTCCTGGTAATTGCTTTGCCATGCGACGGTGAAATCGCCGTCCGAATCCATCGCCACGGCGGCATTATGCTGAGCGCTGGCCGGCGTTGCGTTGACGACGAAATCGCTCTTTTTGAGCGTTCGGTCGAAATTGTAAAGGGCAGCGTGAACATTCCAGCCGCTTCCGTCAGTGTCGTACTGCGACCATGTGACGACGAAATTGCCCTTGTCGTCGCAGGCCACCGCGACGTCGCTGGCGGTCATGTTTTCGGTCACCGAGACTAAGTGGGGCGTCTTGGATAACTCGACGCGGTTACCGGAGGAGTCGGTTCCCCAGGTGACGTCGTAGACCGTGGCATACACGGCGCCCATGACAGGGGTCGTACCCAACGTGCCCGTTGGCAGAGGCGTCGTGCTGGCGCCCGTTGGGGCAAACTGTGTAATGGTCGGCTGGACCGTTACGGTCGACATCGACCCGTACACCAAGTCGAATACGAAGGTGGTGGCGGTGGATTTAAGGCTGTTGAAGGCAACCGTCAGATTGGGCGCTTGCTTGCCGAAGACGCTCAATTTGCTCAAGGCGGTTTGGATGTTGCTGGCGGTCAACGTTGTGCCGGCCGGGACGAACTGGATATTGCTGGTGGGTAGTAGGTCGCTGTCGACCTTCAACCGGAACCACGTATTCGCCGTCGGCGTCGACGCGAACGTGAAGGTAAGGGTCTGTCCGGACTGAGTGGCCCAAGCGACGATGGAATCACCGTCGGCGTCGCTGGCCGTCGCCTGCGAAGTGGTGATCTGACTGTTGTCGGTCTGCGTATCGTTGACAATCGTTTCGGTGCCGGTTGGCCGCAGAACGTCGAACGTGCGGCTGAAATCGGCGCCGTTGGTGTTGTAGCCCGTGCTGGCCAGGGGGTTGCCATTCGCGTCGAAAATCGTGCGTTTGGCGACCAATTGATAATGGCCGTCGGACAGGCCCTCGGAAAACACATCGGCGTTGAACGTGACGACCGCTTCCCATTTGTTGAACGTCGTCGTATTATTGAGCCTTTCCCAATAGCTTTCGTTTAAGCCGAACGACACGGATTCGATGGCGTTGCTGATCAGGACGCCGTCGCGCATCAATGCCCAGTTGTTGACGTTGGTGACGCTATTGTCGCCGGTGATCATCAGTTCTTCATCGAAGGTGACGACCATGCGAGTCAACGCGTCGGTCACCGTGTCATTGTTGTTCAGTCGGTCGCCGTCGGCCAACAAGAAGTCGGTGACGTTTGCACCGGCCGTGTCGCTGTTCTCAGAGAACGTGCGGAAGTAGATGTTGTTGATGCCGATCGAGCCCGCGGTGTTGCTCGGGGTGAATTGGGTCCAAACGGTGATGAAATCGCCGTCGGTGGCCATTGCGGCCGAGACATTGGATTGCTGCGTGCCGTTGTAGTCTGGGTAGGTGTAATCGTGGGCCAAAAGTGGCATGACAGTCGGAACTAGGGCGGTCGACCCGTCGGAACGCGTCAACTTGGCGTTCGTAGTTGTAGTGTCCAGCGACAGCGAAATGTACGTGTCGTGCGATTCACCGAGGAACGTGATTTCATAAATATAGGAGGCATAATATGGCGCACCGGTGCTGGGAGTGGTGAGGTCGCCGACGCCGCGTGAGGAAAAATCCCAGTCGGTGTTGGCCTTGGCGGCGATTTCTGCATCGGAAATGAGACGAACCGAAACGGTGCCTTCGTGGCGAGTGCCGTCGTTTTCATCCAAGGTCTCATCCCAGTTAATACCCAAAATCTTCAGAACCGCACTGCTTCTCAAGGCGTCTTCGATGGCGGCGATCATCTTGGTCGCGTCAAGACTCGTACCGGTAGCCTGGATGGAGATAGGAACGGTTGTCTCGATGTTTTTGCTGTTGATCACCTTTAACGAAAAAGTGCCGCCGGTTGCAAGTTTGTCGATATCGATGTAATAACGGGAGTTCGAGCCGTCGCGGGTATTGTTGGCGACGCTGTCGCTGTTTAGCACGCGGCAGGCGGCGCTGGAGTTCGGATCGGAGTCGAACTGGCTGAACAAAACGTCATTGGCCGTGCCGCGGAGCAGGCCCAGCTTGCTCTCAAAAATCTCACGAATGCGTCCAAGGACGTAGTCGCGGTTCGTCATCGTTATCGAGGGGTTAACCACCGTGCTGCCGGCGGAATGCGATGTTGGCGGTGAAGCGGTTCGTTTGACGGTAAGCTTGTAAACACTATAGCCTGTCGAGTAACTTGTGATATTTGTAATCGTGCTGATACTCATCGCCTCGCCGTCGATCTTGATATCCGACAAGCTGGGGGACACCATCGCATCGTTCAGCACGGCATAGAAAGTCGTGTCCGAGGCCGTGATTCCATTTGACGCCGTCGTTGAAGTGCCAATGACGAAACCGATGCCGGTGCCGAGACACATCGGGGCTTGACATTGCGCCAGAATGTTTTCCAGGATCGTGTCGACGTCAATGCTGGTGAATTTGTCGCCGGTCTCAGAATAGGTGAGACTGTATGTCCTGGCAGTCTGGTAAATGGACTGAAGATTGAACAGATTCAAATATGGCGTCACACAGACATTGTCTTCCTGAAGCAACGAGCTGCTGAACAGCGAGTAGCTGATGCCGGACACGGTTTCGCTGGTGTCAGCACCGAAGCCCTCGTAGAAAACCGTCAAGTCGCCGTCGGCGTCCATAACCGGTTGGCCGCCGTATTGCGAGTTCGGCCACATATTAGCGTCCGTGGTGTTGAATGTCGCACTGTTGGCCCGAAATTGAGTGCGAAGAAATTTGCCGCTCACGGCGCCGTTGGAGTCGTACAACTCCCATTCCGTGACAAAGACATCCGATGTGGCTTTGCCACTGATGTTGTCGTTGCTGGTGTTGTAGGCACACCCAATGACGAAGTTGTCCGCGGAATCGAAATCGATGCCCGTGATGCCGCCGCCGCCGGCCGCGAATTGGTTCAGCAGCACCGCGCCTTGGCCGCTGTACACCTTGGCGTAGACGGTCGCGATGTAAGTTTTGTGCTGGTAGTAATTCGGATCGTTGGTGTCGTTCCAGCCGATGGCGATCGCGCCGCTCGCGCTCATGGCGACGTAAGGACTGAAGGAAGCAGTCGTGTTGTCGATCGTATTGACTTGGAACTCGTCGCCCAGTTTGTTGCCGTCGCGGTCGTAGCGCTGCGCCTTGATGGTGTTGAAATAGCTCAAATCCTGGCCCATGCTGGCCCAAGCGATCGTGAAATTGCCGTCCGAGTCCATGCCGACCGATGGGTCGCTTTGGGTGTTGGTCAAAATCGTGTTGACCAGGAACTGGTCGCCCAAAGCGCGGATGCTCTGGAAATACGTCGAAGCCTGACCGGCAAGGTTCGTCGTGTTCGGCGTGATGCTGCTCAAATAGGATACGTTGTTGCTGGCGAACGCGGACTGGATCGCAGTCGAAGTCCAACTGCTATTTGGCGTGCAGGTGATCACGGGGATCGACGCAGCATCATTCCACTCGATGGTCGTCACGGAAGTGGTGGCCGAACTTGGCGTCACGGTCACTGACGACGGATCATAGCCCAAACGGTTCAGCGCGTACTTGATGTTGTTGGCTGACGCGATGGGATCCAACGGATCGAAACTGATCGCACCGGAAGTGCCTTTGTCCGTCGTAAGGGTGAACGTGCCGGTGCTGAGCGTGGAGGTGCTGGTGAACGTGATGGTTTGTGTGACGCCATCGATGAAACCAGCCGCCGAAAACCGTCGCGCGTAAATGTCGGTGTAGCTGCCCGTGGTCGTCGAATCGCTTTCCCATGTGATGACAAAGTCGCCGTCGGCGTCCATGGCAACCTGGGCGTTGTACTGGTCGTACACGTCGATCCGGTTGGTGTTCGGATTGTCCGTCTCGACATTGTTGACGCGGAATTCGTCGGTCGACTGCTTGATGATGTGGACCGCACCGTCGGGCACCGTCGCATACGAGCTGTCGTACGCGGTGAGCACCAACAACGGTTGCGTTTGCAGACCGTAGTCGCCGGTGAATGTGATGTCGAACTCGTATTCGCTTCGAGCCGTGACGGAAACTCCCGGCAGTGCGATCCGCGTCGTCGATACCGTTTTGGAGGGGCCGTCGATGATCGGAGCGGTCGTATAAGTCGTAGACGTGGCTTGCGAAAAAGCATATTCGATGTTCTGGGCCGTCTGGGCCATGTTTTGTTCGGCCGTCAGGGTCGGATCGCTCGAAACGACGATGTTGAGCGTTGTGCCAGGCTGGCGGAGCGTCGTAATGGTGGCCGAGACCAGATAGCCGGTCGAGAAATTGGTGTTACCCACGATCAAGGTGGGCTGTCCGCCGCTCAAGAACGACGCCTTTGCCGCGTCGCTGTAACAAATCTGATAGTTCAGCGAGTCCACACCTATAACATTTACGCCCTCGAGATCGGTGACGCCAGAAGTATAGAGACTATTCAACGCGTTTTGGATCGCCGCGACGTTGGCGCTGAGACTGCGGCTCTGATCGTATCCCGTCACAGTCGCCGAATAGCTGAGGCCCGATGTGTCGGTATAGACCAGATCAAAATCGCCGACAATGGCGGTGACGCTTCCGGAACTCAAAGTCAACTGCTGCACTGCGTTGCCATTGTACTGCAAGTTGAAACTGGTGGTTCCTTGGCCCAAGTCAACTCGCTGGACCGCTTGGGTGAGATATCGGGCGTAGACGTTGTAGTCGGTCATCGCCACGCCGGTGTCGGGATCGATGACTACGCCTGAAGAGTCGATCACGCCGTCATTGCGACTCCAAACGACGACATAGTCGCCGTTGTTGTCGGCGGCCACTGCCTTGCCGGAGACCGAATCTTGACCGGCCGTGGCAATCTGCGTCAAAAGCACGTCGTCGGCGCTGTTGGCCGTGACGCTCAACAGTTGACGCTCTTCCAACGGATCGATGGCCAAGCGGCGAGGCTTGCGTTCTTGGTTGGACGGCCGCGAACCGCCGGTCAAAGAATCCCAAATCCGCTCCCACGCGTTGCCAAAAGTTCGCTTCTTGGACGTTTTCAACTGCGACATAACTGTCATCCCCTGGCGAAAAAGTGTGTTTTCGCTTCTTCTGAAACCGAGAACGGAATCTCCACGCCGACCTATTTTTTCAACTTGTGAAAGAACGAGCCCCGAACGAGACCGCGTAAAAAACCAAGCGGACGGGTTGCTTGAACCCGGCAAGAGACGGAGCACTGCCGACGGGTTTGCGGAAGATCCCCGGCAAACGAATGAAACGCCGACGTTCGATTCCCCATGCTGCGCCCATTTGATGTGTGAGTGTTTAGGCGACGACCCTCTAAGTGCGCCCTATCGCGCGCCGGAATAACCCACACATTCCCCATATTTGAACGGCTATCCCCGAATTTGTCAAACGAAAAGACGAAAAATGAGAAGATAGTTAAACTCTACCCCAAAAACCAAAATGAAGTCGAGTTTTTCAATCTTCCCCCCCTTTATATATCCTGCGGCTAGCGTTTTTCATCTTGATTGGGCGACTCAACGAAGTCAAGGAAAATTTGGGATGGGCGAGCTATTCTCATTAGTTGCCGTTCATGGGGGGGGGACGCATCTGGCTGATTTTAGAACTTTTAATTCCCTCCGAATGGGTTGTTTTTTTATTGACGCCGTACGAAATCCCCACTTTAGACGTGTTCTCGCGGGATTTTTCGGTAGAGTTTACCTTTCTTACTCAACTCCCTTGACCGTCATGTCCGATACTATCGTCACGTCTGAAAGACAGACCCTATCCGGCCAGGAAAGGGTTTGCGGGACGTCCCGGTTATTGGACGCAGATTAAGGTGGATGAAAACCATGCCGATCAATCGCACCAGTTCACGCATTGCCATCGCACTTCTTACGACCTTTTTGGCCTATCCGGCTTTTGGCCAGGGGCCGTTGGGGATGCAGTTGTTCGCCCCGGCGGACACCAGCACGTATGGCGGCGGCAATCCGCCGAATGAAGGCTATTTCTTCGCCTTCGACGGTCTGTTCTGGTCGATTCCCGCCCCCAGAAAAGCCCTGATCGGAACGACCGGCTACCGCGAAGTCGCCACGAACGTCATCCAGCACATTAATGGTCCTCAGAGCCAAGAGCCCGTGACAGTGACCTATGCGCAAACGAGCACACTGCACACAGACGATTTGCAGGCTGAGTTTCAGGCAGGCCAGCGATTCGAATTCGGTCGGGTTGAAGACAACAACGGCTGGCTCGTCAGCATTTTCCGACTTGGGCCGAGCAGTCAGAAGGTGAGCGCCAATAACGTTGATGTATTGCTTGGCGATGAAATCGACCCGAATACCGGACATGGACTGCTCTACGGTCTAATTGGCCGAGGCATCTTGGTGAGTGGCACTGACTCCTGGATAATTGGTAAATGGGATAATCTGCCTGTCACGTTCGATCAGGCTACGATTCATGACAAAGTCGACACCTGGGGTGTGGAGGCGTCGTACTTGCGTCGCTCGCATACGTTCCACAACGGCGGCAACGTCGAGCTGTTCCTTGGTGCCCGGTACTTTGAGTTCAACGAAGTGTTCATCGTCCACGGCTACGGTGGAGTGCTGGACGACAACACCTACTGGAAGACCTCGGGCGACAACCACATCGTCGGTCCGCAGATCGGCGGCCGGTATTTCAAGCAGCAAGGTCGGTGGACTTTTTCGACCGAAGGCCGCTTCATGGCGGGCTTCAACATGCAGAACACCGTCCAGCAAGGCGAATTCGGTTATCTTGGATCACCCAACTCGATCATGAAACCGGAGGCGTGGCAGGGCAGCGCCTACTCGCACCGCGAGACAGTCAACGAGTTCAGCCCGTTGGTCGAACTCCGCGTGGAGGCTAAGTACATGATCACCCGGGCCGTGACGTTTAAGGCCGGCTGGACCGGTTTCTGGGTCGACGGCATCGCCCGGCCCAACGACATGATCGTCTATCAAGTGCCCGACATGGGCATCAGCACCGCGAACAACCGGCAAAGCGTGTTCGTCAACGGCGTGACGGTTGGCTTTGAGATCAACCGATAACCTGGGCGGGCGCACGAACTCAGCGATTGTCCAGCGGGACGCGAAAAAATGCGGCGGGCAAAACCCGCCGTGTTGCTTTGGGGAAAGCGACTCGGGCGAAAGGGTTATGCTTCCTGTTTGGCGCGTTGACGAAGTTCGTCCAGTTCCGTGCCCAGCCGATGACGCAACGGGCTCTCCGGCCGAAGTTCGTTGAGCAAACGTTCGGCCTTTGCAAACGTCTCATCGTTGCACGCCGAACTGCGAAACAAAGCACGCCACGTCCGAGAAATTTCCTGCTCAGTAAGCAAAGCGACACCTCATGGTTGTTCTACGAGCCGTTCTCAAAATGAGTCATTTTCGACGTCGCAAAACGTTGTGCGGCCGTCGGCAAGGCCTCATTTTTGGGACGCTCTAAGCAGTCGCCGCCGCGTCGGAGACACGGCCCAACTGCTTCGGATCGATCTTTTCCAACTCCTCCACCATCGTACCGACAGTGTATCGTAACTGTTCCTCCTGGTGCTTCGAGGTGATGAAGAACCGCAACCGCGACGCGCTTTCCTCCACCGCCGGATGCACGATCGGCTGCACGTTCACGCCTCGGGCCAGCAACGCCTTCGACAGCTTCAGGCTGGTGAACGAATTGCCCAGGATAATGGGCACCACCGGCGTGTCTTTGCTCATGCCGGTGTTCAAGCCGTAGCTTTGCGCGAGAGATAAAAACAATTTCGCGTTCTCACGCAGCCGGGCGACGCGTTGAGGCTCGGCTTCGAGCAATCGCAGCGACGCCATCGCGGCCGCGGCTACCGGCGGAGGCATCGCCGCCGCAAAGACGAAACCGGGCGCCGTGTAACGCAGATATTCGGCCAACGCCTTGCAACCGCCAATATAGCCGCCCTGCGAGCCGAGCGACTTGCTCAAGGTGCCCATCCAAATGTCCACGTCGCCGCGTTCGACGCCGAAATGCTCGGCGATGCCGCGGCCCGTCGCGCCCAACACGCCCAACGAATGCGCCTCGTCGATCATCAGCAGCGCCTTGTGCCGCCGCTTGACCTCCAGAAACCCGGGCAGGTCGGCGATGTCGCCGTCCATGCTGTACACGCCTTCGATGGCGATCAGCACGCGGCGATACTCGTGGCGATATTGGCTCAGCAGTTGATCGATGGCCCGCCAATCGTTGTGCGGGAACGGACGACGCCGCGCACCGGACAGGAGGCAGCCCTGGACGATGCTGTTGTGGGCCAACGCGTCGTGAAGAATCAAATCGCCCGGGCCCATCAAGTGTCCGATCACCGTTTCATTGGTCGAGTGGCCGCCGGCGAACGTAATCGTGTCCTCGACGCCGAGGAATCGGGTGATCTCGCGCTCAAGCTCGACGTGGATCTTTTTCTGGCCCGACACCAGACGGCTGGCCGAGGCGCTGGTGCCGTAGTGATCCACGGCGGCCTTGGCGGCCTCGTTGACCGTCGGATCGCCGGCCATGCCGATATAGTTGTAGCTCGAAAAATTGATGTAATGCCGCCCGTTGATGATCGTCTGATCGTTCGTCGGGCCGTCGTGCACCGTGAAGAACGGGTTGGTCATGCCGAGCCGATCGACCATGGCGAGCGAATCGCGCAGTTTCACGTATTCGGGGAACTGGTCGAAACAGTAAGACGCCGCCGGGATCTCGCCGTCGGCCGGTTTCGGCATGGGCGGACGAGGCTCGGCGCCGAGATATTTTTTGACCGCCGCGACCAGTTGACGCGTGGTCTCCAATTCGGGCAACACGTCCTCGGGAAGCCGGCCGCCGAATTTCTCTTCGAGCGACGAGACAATCTCCATCCGTTCGAGCGAGTCCATGCCGGTTTCGACGATCGGCGAATCGAGCGTCATGCCGTTGGCCCGATCCTTTGCGACGCGACGAATTTCCTCGACAACCCATTGGGTCAGCCGATCGTCCATCGTATCTTGGCGGCCCAGTTCGCCGTTCTTCGAGGCAGCGTGTGACTTGGACGGCGAGGCCGTCTCTGGGGCGGCGAACGCGGCGGGGGCGGCTGACTCAGTCGTAGACGTCGGCACGGGGTCGCCTTGGCGCCATTGACCGACGACGGCCAACGTGCCCGACAGGTAACCCTCGCGGCAGGCGTGACGCTGAATCTTGCCGCTGGAGGTTTTGGGCACGGTGCCGACCCGCAGCAAAATGATCGCATCGGGGACCAACTCGAACTCGGCCGCCACGTTGCGGCGAATGGCCTCAAAAATGCCGCCGAAATCGTCTTGTTTGTGCCGCTCGACCTCTTGAACGATAATCAATTGCTCGCGGCCGTCCGCCTCGACGGTGAACGCCGCGCCCGAGTCGTGATGCAGCCGCGGATGGCTGTGTTCGACCGTGTATTCGATGTCTTGCGGATAATAGTTGACGCCGCGGACGATGATCAGGTCTTTTAGCCGCCCGGTGACAAAAAGCTCGCCGTTGCGCAGAAATCCGAGGTCGCCGGTTCGCAGGAACGGCCCTTCGCCGGTGTCTTTGAGCCGAGCGCGGAATACGCGCTCGGTCATCTCGGGGTTTTGCCAATAACCTTGGGCGATGCTCGGGCCGTGGACCCAAATTTCTCCAACCCGACCGGCGGGCACTTCGGTCAGCGTCTCAGGATCGGCGATGACGATTTTTTGATTGGGCAGGTCTTGTCCGGAACCGACCAGCGCCCGGGCGCCGGGCTGATCGGGCTCGACATCGTGGACCTCGCCGTGGGTCAGCGCGGCGGCGTCGAACGAACGAACCACCGGCGGCTCGAACACGTAACCGCCCGAGACGATCAACGTCGCCTCGGCTAGGCCGAAGCATGGGAAAAACGCGTCGCGGCGGAATCCGCACGGCTCGAAGGCCTTGGCGAACGCGTCGAGCGTTTCGGCGCGGACCGGTTCGGCCCCGTTGAACGCGACGCGCCAACTGCTCAGGTCGAGTGTTTTGCGTTGCTCGGGCGTGACTTTGCGGACGCACAGATCGTACGCGAAATTGGGGCCGCCGCTGGTGGTGCCGCGGAACCGCGAGATGGCCGACAGCCATCGATACGGCTTTTGCAGAAAACTCATCGGCGACATTAAAATGTTCGGCCGTCCGACGTACAACGGCTGCAAAATGCCGCCGATCAGACCCATGTCATGATAACTCGGCAGCCAGAACACGCCCTTGCCCGAGCGCGTGTGCTCGAACGAATGTGAAATGAGCGCCGAATTGTTCACCAAATTGGCGTGCGACAGGATGACGCCTTTCGGCGTGCCGGTCGAGCCGGATGTGTATTGCAGGAACGCCAGCGTGTCGCCGTCCACCTCGGGCATGGTCCACTGGTCCGCCGTGCCCTCGGCCACTTGGCAGGTCGGCAGCCAAGTCAACTGTTTCAAGTGGGGCGTCTCGTCGATCAGCGGCATGACCCGCTTCAGCACCGTCTCGGTGGTCAACGCCACGCGAGCGTCGGCGTCGTCGGCGATCGCTTGGATTCGGAGCAACGAACGGTTGCGACGGGGCGGATAAACCGGCACGGCGACCACCCCGGCGTAGAGGCAGCCGAAAAACGCCGTGATGAACTCCAAGCCGGCCGGATAGAGCAGCAACGCCCGACCGCCGGCCAACCCGTTCATTTGCAGCCAGGCCGCGATCGCCTTGGCTTGTTGGTCCAACTGACGATAGGTCAGGGTGACTTGTTCGTTTTCCCCATCGACGAGGTATGTGAAGGCGATATCTTCCGGCTGGCAACGCGCGCGGTGCAGCAATAACTCCACGAGGTTGGAGGGGCCGAAAAAGGTACCGGGCAAGTGATCCAGATGCACGACTATTCAATCTCCCGCTGTCATCAACCTTTCATCCGTTGTGACAGGCTTCTAATTTTAAGGTTTTGCCAGCAAGTACGCAATTGCACTAGCATAACTGGTTATATGGTACACGCCAATATGGTTATGCTTGACAAGCCACGGGGGATACGTTAGCGTGCTTGGGGGGAGCGGGACGCTCGTCCAGAGTGAAGGCATCTCAGCGGAGGCTCCACGCGATGATACGTATTACCTGTCCAAACTGCGGCAGCTTGCTCAACGCAAAGGACGAGTTGATCGGCCAAACGCGAAAGTGCCCTAAATGCGCCCAACCTGTCCAGATTATCGTTGACGGCGGCATCGAGGTCTCAAAGGAGCCAGGATTGCCGGTGGTTGATCTGCCCAGCCGACTCCATCGCGAGCATTTATACCTGATTTGCGACCGAACGCACGTCATTGCGATGTGGGAAAACAATGGCAATGGTTGGATGATCCGCACCGCCGGCGGTTTTTCGAGCGCTCGGCGCAATCGCGACGCCTTGCCGGCCGAGGGCGATTTCAAGCTGGTGGAGCTAAAGCTCAACATGACGGGCGAGGGCAAGCGGTTGACGGGGTTGGCTTCTTATCAGTTGGTCACACGGTGGGCCTTGAACGCCTTGTGTCAGGGCGACGACATCGTGCTGGAGAAGTTGACGGGCCTGGGCAGCTTGAATCGGGACCAAAAAAGTTCGGTGCGTCAATTAATCCGCGAGCAATTCATGCGTCCGGTGTGGGAAAACGCCGCCGAGGTGCTCGAATATCTGTCCAACGCGGACATCCACGCGCACAGTGTGGGAACGTAGTTCGTCGGGCAATCGGCTCCGGCGTCGTCGGTTGTCGGCAGAGATTGAGATCGTTGCGTGATTGGTTTTTTGTTCACCATTGTTGGCATATCGCTTTCGGGTGTCATGGCACCCGGTCCCATTACGGCGGCCACCTTGGCGGCCGGGGCTCGAAACCGTCATGCCGGCGCGTGGATCTGCGCCGGACATGTCTTGGTTGAGCTTCCGCTGGTCGTTTTCATCGCGGCCGGTCTTGGCGTCTTTTTCGAATCAAAAGGGATACGCACCGGAATCGGGCTTGTCGGCGGTGTATTGTTGTTGATGATGGGGGCGCAACTCTTGGCAAGCCTACGCCGATCAACCGGCGACTCGGCCGCTTCGGTGGAACGTCATCCTTTTTGGATCGGCGTTTTGCTGAGCGGCGCGAATCCCTATTTCGTATTGTGGTGGGCGACGGTAGGGCTGACGCTAACCGGCCAAGCCATGGAATTCGGCATTTTAGCCTTAGTTTTGTTCGCTCTGGCTCACTGGCTGTGCGACTTCGGATGGCTTGAAGTGTTGTCTTACATCGGGTTTCGAGGTTCATCCCTGGGCCGTTTTGGCGAAAAGGTCATTTCGTTGGTCTGTGCCGTCCTGTTGCTTGGCTTTGGAGGCAAGTTCGTCTACGAGGCGACGGCTCAACTCGTGTGATAGCCCCGGTGCTCCAATGTTTGCCAACCACCGGAAAACTCGAAACGGGCAGACCTGAGATTGCCCGGCGAGTCTCGAAGTGAACTCTATAAATAGTCGCCGAACAGTTCCCGGCTCGGACGCGGGATGACCACTTCGGAGACCAACAGACCGCGGCGACGCACTTCTTCGGCGGCGGCTTGCATTCCGGCCCGAACGTCCGACACCGTGCCGGTCATCAGGCAAAGCCCTTTGCCGCCCAACGCCATGGCTACGTGAATGCGGAGCAACGTGACTCGGGCGGCCTTGGCGGCCACGTCGGCGGCGGCCAACACGCTGACGCCGCTGAAAGTCTCCAAAATGCCGAGCGCCCCGGGCTCCTCGGGTCCCAACACGACCGATTGACCCAACGCCGGAAACACCATCGAATGGACGTTGGCGACCGTCAGGTAGTCGATGACCGCCTCGCCGGCGATCGCCAGACCGGCTTGAATCGCCGCTTCCACGTCGCTGACGCCGCCGCCGATGACGATCAGATACTTGCCCGAGCAAATCGTCCGGGCGACCAGCACCGAAACCGTCGCCGCCTTGAGCATCTCGTCTTCCACGCGATATCCGAGACCGATGCTCGACAGCTCGATGGCGCCGACTGCGTTGGGGGTGGCCATAAAAAATCTCCCAAGTAAAACCTCGACCGTTGTGCCGAGGCGTTTTTTGTTTTCTGAGGCACCAGGGGCTACCGTCGCTCAATCCAAACCGCGCCGCCGTCGATGGCCGAAACCACGCCGCCGATCGACGCATGGACCGGCGCGCCGAGCGCTGGCTTGCCGTCCTTCATCGGCGGACGCCCGACCGGTTGTCCCCGCTTGACGCGATCGCCGACCGCGACGACCGGCTCGCACGGCGCTCCAACGTGCTGTTTGAGCTTGATGCCCACGCGATCGGCGGACAACGCGACGTCGCGGAGCGGACCGACATTGCGAAATGGCCGCAGTCCCAGCTTGGTCATCAAACGGGATGTCGGCGCCTTGCGGTTGGCCATGTGCAACTCGGGCCGCTGCGGTTGGAACGGGGGATTCTCCCAACGACGTTTTTCCGCCGCAAGCCGCCGTTTGTTCTGAGCACAAACGTTTTTCGGATCGAGCCCCTCGGGACACGAGTATTGGCTGCAAAGATTGCACTCGCAGCAAAATTGCGTGCCGAGGACGTTCGCCTCGCCGATCATGTTGAACCCCAGGCTGCGCATCGCTCGATGAGGCTCGATGGGATGCCCCAGCAGCCATCGCGGGCAAAGTTCCGTGCAGAAACTGCACTGGTCGCACGCGCTGCGCCCGATGTCGGCGATCTGTTTCCAATCGCGGCGACGGTTGCGCACGACGACGTGATCCGAGGGCAACACGATCACGCCGCCGGTGGTTTTGTCGACCAACGCATTTTGGTTCTCTTCCAAATAGCCCATCATCACCCCGCCGACCACGTAACATGGATCTGGAATCGTGGGGCCTCCGGCCGCGGCGACGCATTGGGCCAGCGTGACACCCAACGGGACTTTCAGTGTAGAGGGCTCCGCCACCGCTCCGGCGACGGTCAGATATTTTTCTGTGACGGGCTGCCGCTCGGCATTGGCCACGTTGAAGGCCGTTTCGACGTTCATCACCACCGCGCCGACCGCCAGCGGGATGCCGCCGGGCGGAATGACCCGCCCCAAGACATCATAAACCAGAATGAACTCGTCGCCCGCCGGGTAGGCGTCGCGCAGTGGAAATACGTTGATTTGGGGGGTGGCTTTGGAACGGAGCAACTCGATGACGTCGTGGTATTTTTCCTTGATGCCTACGACGCCTCGCGGCGCGCCGACCAATCGCATCGCGGTGACCAAGCCGGTCAACACGTCGTCGGCCTGGGCCCGAAGCAGCTCTTTATCTTTGTGCAGCAAGGGCTCGCACTCGGCTGCATTGATAAGGACGGTGTCGGCTTTGCCGGAAAGTTTGACGTGTGTGGGAAATCCGGCCCCGCCCGCACCGACTACGCCAGCCTCGAAAATATCGGAAACGGTCATCTTTGCCGATTAGAGTCTATTGCAGGTAGAAAAATCTCGAAGTCCTTTCAGCATATCGCTTTTTGGCGGTGGATGGAATTGCTATTTTGTCGGTTTTTGCGGCAACTGCGACGTAAGTGGTTCGTGTGAAGAAGGTTACGTTGTTTACTGTGGGTTTTGCCGCGGCTCGGGGCTTGCAAACCGGCGGTTCAGAGCCCAAACTACATAGACCTCCGTATGATTGTGAACGTCCGGAGAGGAGGGTAGACCGCCGGGCGTTGCGTGAGCTGAGTGCGAACCGCCGCTTTCAATCTTCCCGAACGGCATTCTCGGGAAGGTTCATGCCAAGAGATGGCGGTGGATTCCGTCGTGTGGGTTGCGGGACGCTTTTGATTGGAACGAAAACGATGTCCCGCGTGGGGTGATTGGCGTGGCCCTGGGTTGCTGAAATCTATGGACGACAGACACGAAGCGTCGAAACAAGCCGCCGAACCCAGCGAGAGCCGCTCGGCGGCTAGTTCGTCGTTGGGCAACGAGACCGTCAAGCCGGCCACCCCCTCTCCGATTGTTTTGCCGTCGAGCGAAATCGTCGAGCAAGGGCCGGCGCTGGGGATCGATGGTGCGCCGTTGCCCGAGGGCGAAGAGCCTTCGATGCGGGATCGTCTAAGGACGTTGCTGATCGGCAAACCGCGCGATCTTCAAGATAAATCGATTTTCACGCACGTCTCGCTCGTGGCGTTTCTAGCCTGGGTTGGACTCGGGGCCGACGGACTGTCATCGTCCTGTTACGGCCCGGCCGAGGCGTTTCACATCTTGGGCGAGGAACATCGCTATTTGGCGATCTTTCTGGCACTGGCGATCGCCGTGACGGTGTTCATCATTTCGGCCTGTTACAGCCATATTATCGAGGCGTTTCCCAGCGGCGGCGGCGGTTATTTGGTCGCATCGAAGCTGTTGGGGCCCAAGATCGGCGTGGTTTCGGGTTGCGCCCTGCTGGTCGACTATGTGTTGACCATCACGGTGTCGATTTCGGCCGCCGGCGACGCGCTGTTTGGGTTGGTCGGCCCGGGCTGGTTCGATTCGCCGTGGAAGCTCTATGCGGAGTTTTTGGCGATTTTTGTTTTGATCGTGCTTAATTTGCGAGGCATCAAGGAGTCGGTGCAGTTGTTGATGCCGATCTTCTTGGTGTTTCTGCTGACGCACTTGGTTTTGATCGCCGGATCGGTTTCGATCAATCTGCCGGCGGCTGGAACCGTCGCGAAGGACATCGCCGCGAATGTGCATGCGGGCTTGCGGGATCCCAAGTTCGGACCGCTGGCGATGTTTTTGCTGTTTTTGAAGGCCTATTCGTTGGGGGCGGGCACGTACACCGGGTTGGAAGCCGTTTCCAACAGCATGCCGGTGATGCGCGAGCCGCGGGTGCCCACGGCCCAACGCACGATGCGCTACATGGCCTTCTCGTTGGCGTTCACGGCCGGCGGGCTGATGGTGGCCTATTTGTTGTTGAACATTCCAAGCGAAACTACGACGACCCTCAACCATGTGTTGGCCGATCGTTTTGTGCAAGAGATCGGCCTGCAAGGCCATTGGCTGGGGTGGCTGTTTGTCGTCGTGACGTTGATCTCCGAGGGGGCGTTGCTGTTTGTCGCCGCGCAGACCGGTTTCATCGACGGTCCCCGCATCTTGGCCAACATGGCCCACGACTCGTGGATGCCGCGTTGGTTCTCGAACCTTTCCGAGCGACTGGCCACCCACAACGGCATTCTGTTGATGGGCATGGCCGCCTTGGGCGCGCTTTGGTACACGCACGGCAACGTCTACGTGTTGGTCATCATGTACTCGATCAACGTGTTTCTGACGTTCTCGTTGTCGATGATCGGCATGTGCCGCCATTGGTATTCGCTGCGGCGACGTCATCCGTTGTGGCGTCGTCGGCTGGCGTTGTTCGGCTTCGGCGCGGTGGTGTGCGTGTCGATCCTATGCGTGACCATCAGCGAAAAATTCGACGAGGGCGGGTGGCGCACGATCGCCGTGACGCTGTTGTGCGTCGGCCTTTGCTTTGCCGTCAACCGTTACTACCGCAAAGTGGGCCAGAGCGTCCGTCGGCTCGACGAAATGCTTGGGCGGCTAACGACCATCGGCGAGCCGAACATGGCCGAGCCGGACCCGAACCAACCGGCCGCCGTGATTTTGGTGGGCGGCTACAGCGGTCTTGGCATCCACACGATGCTCAACGCCATCCGATTCGCCCCCGGTCATTTCAAGAGCTTTGTGTTTCTGTCGGTCGGCGTGATCGATTCGGGCAACTTCAAGGGCAGCGGCGCGGTCGAGTCGCTGCGCGAACATTGCGAGGAGTCGTTGCACAGCTACGTCGATTTAGGCCGCCGATTGGGGATGCCCTCCACGTCGGTGTTGAGCATCGGCACCGACGCCGTCGACGAACTGGAACGCGACTGCCTGGAGATCGCCCACCGATTCCCCAAGGCTACGTTTTTCGCCGGTCAGTTGGTCTTCCAAAAAGACACCTGGCTGCATCGGTTCCTTCACAACCAGACGGCCTACTCGTTGCAGCGGCGTCTGCAATGGGCCGGCGTGCCCATGGTGATTCTGCCTACTCGGGTGCGGTGACTTTCGTGATCCCACTGCTCGAACAAACGCCCGAACAGCTCCGCGACTGGTTCGTCCGAGAAGGATTTCCGGCGTATCGGGCCGGCCAAGTGCGGAAGTGGGTCTTTCAGAAGTTGGCCGACGGGTTCGACGCGATGACCGATCTGCCCGTCGAGCTGCGCAGAACGCTGGCCGAGCGGTTCGCGGTTTGGACCACGCAAATCGTGCGGCGCGAGGTGGCCGCCGACGGCACCGAGAAACTTTTGTTGGCGCTTGGCGACGGTCAGCGGATCGAATGCGTATTGCTGCGCGATGACAAGGACCGGCACACGGCTTGCATCAGCACCCAGGTGGGCTGTGCAATGGGCTGTGCGTTTTGCGCCACGGGGCTCGACGGCGTGGTCCGCAACCTCTCGTCGGGCGAAATCTTGGAGCAACTGTTGCGGTTGCAACGTATTCGCCAGGAACATGCCGAGGGACGCACGGCGGTGTTGAACGTCGTGGTGATGGGCATGGGCGAGCCGCTGTTGAATCTGGACGCGCTGTTGCCGGCGTTGGCCACGGCGTGCGACCGCAACGGGTTGGGCTTGAGCGAACGCCGCATCACGATTTCCACGGTTGGGCTGCCCGACGGCATTCGGCGGCTGGCCGCAGAGCGTTGCCAATATCATCTGGCCGTGTCGTTGCACGCGCCCGACGATGAGTTGCGCAATCGGTTGGTCCCGGCCAACCGCAAGTTCGGCGTGGCCGGCGTGCTGGCGGCCGCCGACGCGTATTTTGAGCGGACCGGCCGCCGCGTTACGTTCGAGTACGTATTGCTGGCCGGCGTGAACGATCAACCGGACCACGCTCGGCGATTGGTCGGTTTGTTGCGAGGCCGTCCGTCGCTGGTGAATTTGATTCTGTACAATCCGGTGCCGGGGCTGCCGTATCGCACGCCGTCGCCGGAGCAGGTCGCGCGGTTTGTCGAAATCGCCGAGCAGGGTGGGCTGAATGTGGTGATTCGCCACCGCAAAGGCGATCGGATCAATGCCGCTTGCGGACAATTAAGACGGGGAACGGCCGAGGGCTGATCCCTAATCCCTATCCTCTAATCCCTTCTCCTCATACATCTTCTTCGCTGGATTGCAGCCAGCGGCGCCACGGGTCGAGGTGCTCCATGCAGACGAGCAGCCCTTGGGCGACGGCGGTCAGCGGGTCGTTGGCCATTCGGACGGGCAGCCCGGTTTGCTCGCTCAGAAACCGGTCGAAACGTCGTAAGAGGGTTCCGCCGCCGCAGAGCGTCAGTCCGTTGTGGACCAGATCGGCGGCCAGGTCAGGGCTGCACCGATCCAAAACGCTTTTGATGGCCTCCAAGATTTCTTGCAGCGGATTGCCCAGCGATTGACGCACCTCCTCGCTGGTGATGGTTGCTTTTCGAGGCAGACCGCTGACGGCGTCGACGCCGCTCAGTTCGACGGATTGTTCTTCGTCCAAGGGGTACGCGCTGCCCAGTTCGATTTTAAGTCGCTCGGCGGACGACAGTCCAATACGCAGCCCGTAATGGCGGCGCAAATAATCGACAACGGCCTGGTCCATTTGATCGCCGCCTACACGGACCGATTGCGCGGCCACGGTGTCGCCGAGACTCATGACGGCCACTTCGGTCGTGCCGCCGCCGACGTCGCAGACCATGCTGGCCGTGGGCTCGGCGATCGGCAGGCCCACGCCCACCATGGCGGCAGTGGACTCGGGCATCACCCAAACCTGGCCGGCGCCGGCGCGATGGACGCTGTTGAACACGGCCCGTTTTTCGACCGGCGTGATGCAGCCGGGGACGCCGACCAGCGCGCGGGGACGCAGCCGCCAGCCGGGACGTTGGGCCTTGCGGAAGAAATACCGCAGCATCGCCTCGCACTGCTCGAAATCGGCGATCACGCCGTTGCCCAGTGGACGGACGACCGAGATCGAATCGGGCGTGCGGCCCTCCATTTGCTTGGCCAAGTGGCCGACGGCGCAGCCGCCCGACAGAATGCGCCCGCTCGAACGTTCGACCGCGACGACCGACGGTTCGTTGAGCACCAGTCCCTCGCCGACGACGCAAACCAGCGTATTGGCCGTGCCGAGATCGACGGCCAAGTCAAGGCGGAACCGGTCCAAAAGGTTTCGCACGTGGAGCATCCTTGCTCGGGAAAAAAGTTGAGGATTTTGGAATTACGCCAGCCAATGCGTTGGAATCATGCGGCATCGCTCCAGCAGCATGCCGACGCGCGGCCCTCCCTGAAACTCAAAATCGTAGCTCGCCATCTCCAAATAAAGGAACACGATGCCGATCAACACCGCCACCAGCGCAATCACCAAAAGGACCGTGTACAGGTCGGGTTTGGCGGGCGCTCGACGCGGCGCGGCAGGGGCGGACAGCGACGGCTCTTGCAAATTAGTCGATTTTTGAGGCGACACGGTCACCTTTCAACATGTTGCTGTTTTGGAACTTCGGATCAATCCGGCACACGGATTTTTCGGGCGCGGTCTTAACGACTTCGATGCGTCCGACGTACGTGCTCTGGCCGCCGGAGGACCGATACACCTCAAGCCGATGGCCCTTCAACAGACCGTCGTCGGAGCCGATCGAAATCTCGACCAGTCCGCCGCCGGGCGTCGCCGTGATCAGACCGTCCACTTTTGGCGGAACGTCGGAATAGTCGCGGTTCGGATCGAGCCCGTACTTGCGCAACAACTGCAACGCCTTGGCCAGATCCTTGCCTAGCTCTTCGGTTCGCTTGCGCAACAATTCTTTGTCGTTGAACGCCTGATTCAGCTCATCGGTCTTTTTGACGACTTCCTTGAAATGGGCGTCACGGTCTTGTTGGGCCTCGGCCACTTTGGTCCGCTGCTGCTCGACTTCCTTGCGATAGCCGGTCGCATTGGCCTGGGTGGCGTTCATGGCGGCGACCGCCTCACGCTGGCTCTTTTCCAAATCGTTGTGCGCTTTCTGGAGCGAATCCAACTCGGCTTTGGCGGCCACCAGCGTGCTTTCCAACGAGGCGACGGCCTGCTCTTTCGCTTTCTTTTCGGCGTCCATCTGGACCTTCAGCTTTTCCGCCTGATCGGTCAGCTCTTTGTTTTTTTCTTGTTCGTTCTTGAGTTGTCGCGCCAACCCCAGCGGCTTGTCGGGCGACGGTTGGTCGTTGAGCACTTCGGTACGCCAATTGCGATGCGTCGCGTAAACCGCCATGGCAAACGACATGAACAAGACGCTAGTGATCAAAATCAGAACGGTGAAAATCTTGCCGACAAGGTTCATGCTCAACCTGCTTGGGGTAATGGGCCGACCACGACGTGCGGAAACACCGCCACGCCTTCCCTGTAGTATAACTTCGCCTAATTTCTCATGTCAACCAGAAGACGCGCAAACCTGGACGACTGGGAGGTTTACGGTCGTGGTGTTGCTGGATGAATTGTACAAGACTACTTCTTTCAGGTGGTTGTTGTTCTGGGTGAAAAGTCGGCCGGATCCATCCATCGTCCGTTGGGGCAGGAGTCGTCGACCTGTATGACGAGGAAGGAACTCGGAGCGGTTGGAAAATGCCGCGTTCGCTGGCCAAAGAGAACCACGATTGTTAAGATGACATCGGGTTTGGTTTGTAGACGGGCTGGCCGCAAAAACAACGGAGGAAAACTCACACCACTATAATGGCTGCCACTCCGCGCTATCTCGTTGCGTTCCATCCGAAGCGCATGTCGCATTTTTTCACGGACGTGTTGGTTCTTGGGGGTGGTTTGGCCGGACTTCGGGCGGCGTTGGCCGTGGACCCGAAATTGTCCGTCGTGGTGATCGCCAAGCAGGACATCCGGGAGTCGAACAGCAATTACGCCCAAGGCGGCGTGGCCGCCGTGATCGACGCGGACGATCGGATCGAGGACCACGTGGCCGACACATTGCAGGTCGGCGGTTCGCTGTGCGATCCCGAGGTGGTGCGTCAGGTGGTGGGCGAGGCCCCGCAACGGATTCAAGAGCTTTTGACTTGGGGCACGCGTTTCGACCGAGCGGGCGATCGGCTGGCGTTGGGACGCGAGGGCGGGCACGGTCATTCGCGGATCGTTCACGCGTTGGGCGACGCCACCGGCCGCGAGATCATGCGCGTGGTGATCCAACGGGCTCGGCGGGCCCCGAACGTCCAGCTTTGGGAGAACACGTTCACCTTGGATCTGTTGACGCTCGAAGGCGTTTGTCGTGGGGCGATCGTTTGGAACGACCGCCACGGCAAGACGATGATTTGGGCCAAGCAGACGATTTTGGCCACCGGCGGCGCCGGCCAACTCTATCGCGAAACGACCAACCCGGAAGTGGCTACCGGCGACGGCATGGCGATGGCCTATCGGGCCGGGGCGGAGCTGCGCGACATGGAGTTCATGCAGTTTCATCCTACAGTGTTGTACATCGCCGGCGGCAGTCGAAGTCTGATCAGCGAGGCGACCCGGGGCGAAGGCGCCTGGCTGGTCGATCGGTACGGACGTCGGTTCATGGCCGATTACGATTCGCGCGGCGAGTTGGCGCCCAGGGACGTGGTTGCGCTGGCCATCGTCAGCCAGATGGAAAAAACTAAGTATCCGAACGTCTACCTCGACATGACGCATCTCGACCCGGAGCGGGTGCGAAACCGTTTTCCCGGGATCGCCGCCGTGTGCGCCGAGTTCGATTTGGACATCACGCGGGACCGCATTCCCGTCCGGCCGGGCGCGCATTACATGATGGGCGGCGTGGTGGTCGATCGAGAGGGACGCACGACGGTGCCGAACCTTTGGGCGGCCGGCGAAGTGGCCACGACCGGTTTGCACGGGGCCAATCGTTTGGCGTCGAACAGCCTGCTGGAGGCGTTGGTCTACGGCGTTCACGCTGGCGAGGGCGCTTCGCAGGCGGCGGCTCGATTGCAAGACAATTTCTCGGTTGCACCGATCGAAAATCCGCCGGTGGTCGGGCCTGCGGAACCGCTCAATTTGGCCGACATCCGCAATTCGTTGCAGAGCCTGATGTGGCGCGATATGGGCGCCCGGCGTGATGCGGAAGGGTTGACCGAGGCGTTGGAAAACATCAAGCATTGGGGGCGTTACGTGTTGCCGCGGCAGTTTGCCGATCCGACCGGCTGGGAATTGCAGAACATGTTGTACGACGCCCGACTGATGATCGAGGCCGCGCTGGCGCGTCAGGAAACGCGCGGCGCGCATTGCCGTGTCGATTTTCCGGAAACCGACGACCCGCGATGGCGACGCCACACGTCGTTTCGGATCGAAGGGGGCGCATAGGATTTCAAGGCCGTTGCACGTCATTTTGTGTCTTTTTCCACTTTCCACTCCCTACTTTCTCATGGCTACAGCGCATTATGCGGATCAGGCATGGCACGGTGCGGTGACCGTGGCCGAAAACGTCGCGGTCGCTCGGGACACGTATCGCGTGCGGTTTGCATGTCCCGAGATTGCGCGGCGCGTGACGCCGGGCCAATTCGTCATGTTGCGGCTGGCGCAGTGCAACGATCCGTTGTTGGGTCGTCCGCTGGCCGTGTACGACGTGACGCCCGACGAAGCCGGTCGGCCGTATTTCGTGGACGTGGTCTATTTGGTCGTGGGCAAGATGACGCGGTTGTTGACCGAGTTTTTCGCCGGCTCACGTTTGGAGGTATGGGGGCCCTTAGGCAATGGATTTCCGCCGACGCCGGCCGAACATCTGGTCATGGTGGCTGGCGGGATCGGTCAGACGCCGTTTTTGAGTTTGGCTCGGGAATATCTCGGACAGCGCACCTACGGAGACCCACCGCGGCAGGTGCCGCGAGCCCATCGTGTGACGCTCTGTTACGGTGCGAAAAACGCCGAATATCTGGCCGGCGTCGAGGATTTTCGCAAGGCGGGCGTGACGATCCAGCTCAGCACGGACGACGGTTCGCTCGGGCATCATGGGCTGGTGACCGAGTTGATCGAGCCGGTGGTCGAACGTTCGGCGTGGCCGTGTCGGATCGTTTGTTGCGGGCCCGAGCCGATGCTTCAAGCCACGGCCGCCGTGGCCGAGCGTTTAGGGTTGCCGTGCCTGGTGTCGCTCGAAAGTCCCATGGCCTGCGGCTTGGGCGTTTGTTTCAGTTGCGTCAAGAAAATCCGCGACCGCGAGGGCAACTGGGACTATCGTCGCACGTGCGTCGAGGGCCCGGTGTTTCGGGCGGAAGACGTGGAATTCTGATCGCGCTCAAGCAGACAAAGGCTCTTTGGATGATCTTGCGAAGCCGACGGTCGCGCATGGGGGCGGCGCCAAGTCGCATCCGCCGGACGGGGCTTTACTTGCCCTTGAGCTTCTTGACGTGAGCGGCCAACCGCGACTTCGTCCGCGAGGCGGCGTTGCGATGGATGGTCTTCTTGGCGGCCGACTGATCGAGCAGCTTGGCGGCGGCGCGAAGCTCCGTCTCGGCGGTTTCCACGTTGCCGGAAGCGACCGCGACGAGAACTTTCTTGCACTCGCTGTGGATGGCGCTTTTCGCAGCGCGATTTCGCGTGCGGCGGACGGTGCTCTGCTTCAGTCGTTTCTTGGCGCTCTTAATGTTCGGCATGTGTGGATAGCTCGGACTCGGTAGTTAGGTTTTAATCAGGGGCAAGACAATTACGATCGGGTCAGTCGGCGTCAGAATGATCCACTTGTGGAGCAGACTCCTTCGGGCCACCGGACTCTGGATTCTCTCGCATGTGGGCGATTTTGTCCAGTAGCGCGGCGACGTCTTTGTAGGTAAAATCCAATCCGGCCAAGGTGGTCAGGTATTTTTCCGCCACCTCGACGTTTTTTAAGTGCAAAGCCAACCGGCCCGCCACGTAAAGGGCCTTCTTCTTATTGTCGGCGTCGCGGTCGGGAATCTCCTGGATCGCCAAGTCGTAATGGCTCAAAGCGAGCCGATACTGCTTGATTTGCTGGAAACATTGGCCCAGGGCCAGCATGCAGACCCCTTTGCGGCGGGGGTCATTCTTGGCACTTTGCAACTCTCGGATCGCCTCATTGTACTGTTTGGTCAACATGTAGCGATAGCCCAACTCGTAGCGAAACGCCAAGTTGTTGGGATAGCGTTCGACGCGATTTTTACAGACCTCCAGCTCTTTCTGAAAATACTGGTCCTGGAGTTTTTTCTTTTCGGCGGGGTCTTTGGTCAGCGACACCTGATGACGCAGACGCCGCAATTGGGAGTCCTCCCATTTTTCTCGGATGTCCACGTCGCCATTCGAGATTTCGTAGGCCTTGGCCAGCAGATTCTCGCTGTCCTGATACCGCTCTTCGTTGAGGTAATATTGGCTCAGTTCGAGATAGTTGGCCAGTGTGTTAGGCTCGGCCAGGATTTTTTTGAGCAGTTTTTGTTCGTGGGTTTGTTCTTCCAGCTGTTGATCTCTTTGGCGGAGTTTCTTGGCCACTTCGTCGTCGTCGCCAAAGTCGCCGCGCGACCGGGCCCTTCGTTCGGTCAAGACGGAGATGTTGCGAAGCGCCTCCTCGTCGGTCGGACGGGCTTCTTCCACGCGGTGCCAGCAGGCGATGGCCTGATCGAATTGTCCTCGCTCGCCCAACGCGACTCCGCAGAGGCGATTGATGTCCGGGTCTTTGGGATTGGCGGTCAACGCGGCCCGCAAATAATACAGCTCATTTTCCCAATCGCCGCACTTGGCCGATGCCGTGGCCATGGCGGTCAGCGTGGGGACGTCCCACGGATTGACCGTCAACACTTTCAGGCCTTGTTCGAGCACGTCGTCCCATTGTTCCTGGGCAAGGGCCTTTTTCAAGGCGCTCCGCGAGGTGCGTTCCTTGAAGGCGGCCAGCGGCGCACCCTTCTTGTTGTTGCCGAATTTGCGGTAGAGATTTTCAACGTACGCCTTGACGTAATTCGTGTTGGCCGGATCGCCCAAAACGCACTGGTTCAACAGTTCGGTGGTGTATTCGTAATCGGTTGACGCAGCCAGTTTCTTGGTGGCGTGCTCGAACACCTTCTCCAACCGATGTTGTTTGGCGGGAGCAAGCGGTTCACGAACCAGTCTTTTGCCTTCCGGCGTTCGTTCTTCAGGGGCCATAACGTCTTGTCGCGCTTTTTTTGCTGCGAGCCGTTCCCATCAAATCCTACAACGTCTCGAACGGTTCCCCGGTTAGGAAACGTTGGGCGGAATTATTTTCGGGAGCGGCCTCCTTACTTCTGTTCTCGGATCGTCATCCAACTGGCGTAGCCCAGGGCCGCGCCGCAGATCAACATCCCAATGTCCATGGCGGGGCTGTCGCGGTGAAACGGAAACTTGAGGCCCAGGTCCAGCCCGAACACCAACAACAGCAAGACGGCGACGACCGCGCCGACCAAACATAACGCCTTTGGCATCGCAACGCTCTCCGTTCCAGGCACGCAAAACTCACAAAAACAGAAACCGCTCCCGTCTTCGGAAAACCCAGACGAGGGTGGACGATCTCCGTGGAATACGATTTCGGACAACGTGGAAACCCCAGGCAAGCCCGCCCTCTGCCCCAAAACCCTTGAAATCCAGGCGGTTTCCCGGTCGTGGGACGTACCGCCGGCGGTTTTGGGACGGGCCCGTAGTGGTTTCGTTCCCATTTAGTATAATTAAGTCCTTGGATGTTCACCACTATCCCCCCGTCGATTCGGAGCAAACGGCCCTTATGGGACTATCGATCCAGGATTGGGATTGGCTGCGGGCCCAAATGCCGGTTGCCCGACAATGGGCCTATTTGGACCATGCCGCCGTGGCTCCGTTGAGCGGACCCGCGCAAGAGGCCATATTGCAGTGGGTGGCGGATGCTACGTCCAACGGGTCGGTCAATTACCCCTCGTGGACGGTCCGCGTCGAGCACGCGCGCACCTTGGCCGCCCGGTTGCTCGGCGCGCTGCCCGAGGAAATCGCCCTGGTCAACAACACCACGGCCGGTGTCAATCTGGTGGCCGAGGGGTTTCCATGGCAGCCCGGCGACAACGTCGTAATTCGGGCCGACGAGTTTCCGACGAACCAGTACGCCTGGCTGCATTTAGCCGATCGCGGGGTCGAGACGCGCCGGATCCCGTCGGATGCGTCCGGGCGGGTCGAGCTGGACCAGATTGCGGCGGCGTGCGACCGCCGAACGCGGTTGATTAGCGTTAGTTGGGTGGCGTTTGCCAGCGGTTGGCGGAACGACCTCGACCGATTGGCCGAACTGGCCCATGCACGCGGGGCGCTGCTGATGGTCGACGCGATACAGGCCCTCGGGGTGTTTCCGTTGGACGTCGCGCGGACGCCGGTTGATTTTTTGGCGGCCGACGGCCACAAATGGTTGTTGGGGCCCGAGGGGGCCGGGGTGTTTTTTACACGCCGCGAGCATCTGAACTTGTTGCGGCCGGTTGGCGTCGGTTGGAACAGCGTGCGCGACGAGAGCGATTTCAGCCGCATCGCGTTGGTGTTCAAGGACACGGCGGCCCGCTACGAAGGCGGTTCGCAAAACGTCGCGGGCTTTTCGGCGCTGGCGGCCAGCATGGCGTTGCTGGACCAGTACGGAACCGAGGCGATGTCAAGCCAAATCGTGGAGATCACCGATTTGGCTTGCGAGCGTTTGCAGTCGATCGGGGCGACGATTTTGAGCGATCGGTCGCCCGAGCGTCGCAGCGGCATCGTGAGCTTCGAGTTTCCGGGCCGCGATCCGCGGGAGCTGCAACGCCGGTGTCTCGAACAGAAGATTTTATTGAG
The DNA here is from genome assembly GCA_021372005.1 of Planctomycetaceae bacterium. GTDB lineage: Bacteria > Planctomycetota > Planctomycetia > Pirellulales > Thermoguttaceae > JAJFVC01. The sequence goes on from JAJFVC010000094.1 coordinate 58,826, forward strand.
TTGTCGAGCCGGGCGGCTTCGGATCAGTCCGCATGCGTACAACAACGAGGACGACATCGGGCGTCTGATGGACGTATTGAAATAGCAGGGGGCGCAGAACGCTTGCCGTAGGTTGCGAAGTCGCAGGCGTTGACGCCGAGAGTCAAAAACCGTTCCGCAAGAAAACGACGTTGGGCCTTTGCCATGAGCCAAACACTTTCGCCGCGCATTGCCGTTTATCCGGGTTCGTTCGATCCGATTACATTGGGACACGTGAACGTCATGGAACGTGTCAGTCGGCTGTTCGATCGGCTGATTGTCGGCGTCGGCGTGAACATCGAGAAGCAGACGATGTTCACGGCGGACGAGCGACGGCAGTTGATCCACCAGTCGGTGCCGCACCTGAAAAACGTGGAGATTCGCACGTTCACCGGACTGACGGTCGGGTTCGTCAAGCAGTGCGGCGCGCAGATCATCATTCGTGGCGTGCGTCCCATCACCGACATTGCCGCCGAATTGACCATGATGATGGCCAACCGCCGGCTGGCGCCCGACGTGGAGACGCTTTTTATGATCGCCGACGGAGAGCTGGCCCACGTTTCCAGCTCGCTGATCAAACAAATCGCCTCGGTGGCCAGCGACGAGGAACTGGCGAAGTTTCTACCGCTGCATGTGGTCCAGGCGGTTCGCGCGCGGTTGGCGGTCAAATAGCGTCGACGCCCCAGGCAGCGTCAGATGCGAAGCCGCACGAACGCTGTCAGCCAGGTCTGATGCGAGGTGACTCGCACGCCGTTGGTCCACGATTGGTCGATGTCCAGCGGTTCGTTCACCCAGCGGTGAGTGCCGGTCGTGAAAATTTGGGTGTAATCGGCCTGAAAACCGACGCTGAGCCGCCGGTTGAGCATGGCCTCAAGGATCATTGCGATATGCCAGGCGTCGCCGGCGGTGCGTTCCATCGTGTACCGGTCGCCATCGCGGAGCAGATGGTGATCGATGTTGTATGCTTCGACATGTCCCCAGTCGCCTTGCAAGGTGATGGTGATGGGGGCCAGCACGCTCGACTCGTCGAACTTCGTGCGAATTTGACCGCCGAGGTAGCCGGTGTAGTACTGTTGGTTGAAACTGAGGACGTTGCCCGGCATGTAATACGGAGGATCGAGCCACTCGTTCTCGTATTTGACCTGCGTGCCGTCGTAGGTCATGATGTCGAACCGTTGCCAGCGAAAGCCGCCGATCGGCCAAAGCTGGATGGGCCAATCGAACGGCCGGTCCCAAATCAACAATTCCAGGTCAAGGTCGAGCATCTGGCCCTCGGTCCAACGCTCGTCGGCATAGCCGAGGTCGGTGAACGTTTTTTGGTCGGCCAGCCTCCAGTCGTAATCCTTCAGGTCGCCTTGGATGCCTTGTTGCGGCATCATCCACTCGAGGTGCATGGCCCAGTTGGGACGGTCGACGCCGACTTTCAGGCCCTGCCAACAGGAGTTGAGCGGAAACTTCAACCGGCTCACCGGCGTGTAAGCAGGCGTGATGCCGGGCGGGGTGCCGAACTCATACGCCGTCATGCTCTCGCAGAGTCCGCGGAATCGGTAGTCGATCGACCAGTAGCAGGGGCCGGGCGACGTGTTCCAAAACCGCGAGAACGGGTCCGTCCAACCTTCCCAAAGCCGCTCGGCTTCAGGGTGTTCGACGTAAGGATCGCCGAAGTCCAACACGGGCAACTCGGCCGAAAAAGCCCGAGAACTGCTCGACGTCCAAGAGGTGAAAAACACCACCGCCGCCAGCGAGCCACACGCCAAGGCGCGGGCCGCTTCTCGAAAAAGCTGCCGCATGACTCATTCCCCCCACGAGTCGTCGAGAGTCCTTTCGATCCAACGACGCTCTTTCATGGAGCTTCGTCGAACGACCTTGGGAACTTAAACTAGAATAGCCAGCCGTCGCAGCTTAACACCAAGAGGGGAAGGTGTGTAAAATGAGCTGAGCAGGAAAAGCCTGCGTGACCATTGGATGGGATTGCTACCGACGGCGGGCTTCAGTTTTGGCTCGTTCCGCCGTCGCCGTTCTCTTTGTTCAGATACCGGCGCAGATAGCGAGCCCGTTCGATGTTGCGATCGGAGCTGTCCAGGTCGCCGCCGGTCATTTTTTGGAGATGGGCCGGCTGGGTGCGGAGAAACAACTCGTTGACGGCCGGGATGTTCAGGTCGCGGATCAGTCCGAGATTGATGCCCATCCGCACGCTTGACAACAGGTGCATCGTCTCTTCGGAGCTGATGGTTTGCGCGGTACGCAGGATGCCGTAGGCCCGGCTGACGCGGTCGTGCAGGTTCTCTTGGCTTTCTTTGACCAGAAAATCGCGGGCCTGACGCTCGTAGTCGACGATGACCGGCACGATGTCGCTCACCTGGCGGATCAGCTCCGACTCGGTCCGGCCGAGGGTGATTTGGTTGCTGATCTGATAGAAATCGCCCATCGCCTGCGAACCTTCGCCATAGAGTCCGCGCACGGCCAGATTGATCTTTTGCAGGCTGCGGAACACGCGGTCGATCTGTCGGGTGATGACCAGGGCGGGCAGGTGCAGCATCACGCTCACGCGCATGCCCGTTCCAACGTTCGTCGGGCAGGCGGTCAGGTAGCCCAACCGATCGTGGAACGCGTAGGTCACTTTTTCTTCGATCAGGTCGTCGATTCGGTTGATGCGTTCCCAGACCTCGTCCAAGTTCAGACCGCTTTGCAGCGATTGGATGCGAAGATGGTCTTCCTCGTTGATCATCAGGCTGAATTTTTCGTTGCGGTCGATGGCCACGGCACGCTCGCCCTGGCCCTCGGCATGTTCGCGGCTGATCAAATGTCGCTCGACCAGCAACTGGCGATCCACCGTGTCCAACTGGGCCACGTTGACATACAGCACGTCGGTCTCGGCGGCAATGGCCAGAATGCGCTCGTGCAAGATGCCTTCGATGCGCAAACGATCTTGCGGCGTGGCCCGGCTGATAAACGGAAAATCGGCCAGGTTCCGCGCCAGACGGATGCGGCTGCTGATGACGATGTCGGCCTCGGGCCCGGCGCCTCGAAGCCACTCGCCGCTCGTGTTGGTCAGGTCGTCCAGTTGCACGGCGTCACTTCCCCTCTTGCTCGATGCGCTGAATTTCGTCTCTCAGTTCCGACGCGCGTTCATAGTTTTCGTCGTCGATGGATTCCTTCATTTCCCGTCGCAAACGGATCAGTTGGGTGCGAGTCTCGCTGCCCGAGGCTTGGCGTCGCGGCCGCTTGCCGACGTGTTCCGACTCGCCGTGGATGTTCAGGATCAACGGCTCCAGTTGGGTTTGGAAGCAGACGTAGTCGTGAGGGCAACCGAGCCGGCCTTGGCTGCGGAACTCGTAGAACGTGATGCCGCAGACCGGGCAGGCTTGCTGGTCCAGGTTGGCTAATTCCTCGGCCGTTTGTCCGATGGCCATCTGCTGGGCCAGCGCCGACGCCATGCCGCCGACGGCCGTCGGTTCGCTGGCCGACGCGGTCAGGTATTGTCGCGCGTGCTCTTCGCACAGATGCAGCTCTTGCGGCTTGCCGCCGGTCAGTTCGGTGATGTGAAACGTCGCCGGCTTATCGCATTGTTGGCACTTCATGGCGCGACCCTTTCTTTTTCCATAAGGATTCTATCCATCCCCCCTTTGATGTCAAGGCGAACTCGGGGATCTAGGGGGAATTCTCGGACGTCGCGGGATGGGTGGTCCGGGATCGCAGAAAGGGACGAGACAGTGACGCCGAAAAGTTTAGACAGGCGGACAGTCTGGCTTGCGTCGCAACCCCACGGCTGCGCACACGACGCACGCCGTCAAGCAGACGCCGGCGAACCAATCGCCATGGGCCAGATACCAGCTCGCGCGGTGGTCGATGCGCGGCTCGGCCATCAACACCTGTCGGGCCCGTCGCGGTCCCTGGGCCCGGATACGGCCGTCGGCGTCGATCCACGCCGAAAAGCCCGTATTGGCGGCGATCAACAACGGTTTGCGGCACTCGACCGCGCGAAAAACGCCGCAGGCCAGGTGCATGTCCAATTCGCTCGAGCCCCAAAACCAGCCGTCGTTGGTCAGATTGACCAAAAGATCCGGCTCGCACCCGTCGGCGATCAACTGGTTCACCTGCCGGCGGATCACGTGCGGCAGCACGGTTTCGTAGCAAATGTTCGGCGCGATGCGGACGTCGCCCAACCGGAACGCCACGGCGCGTCGGCCCGGCATGGCGCTCACCGGCAGCGGCGTCAAGCGTTGCAGCCACGGAAACCATTGGGTCCCGGGCACGTACTCGCCGAACATCACCAGGTGCATTTTGTCGTAGCGACCCGACAGTCGACCGTCGCGGCTCACCATCGTCGCCGAGTTGAAAGAATGCATGCCCTGGCGATCGAACGTGTTGGCCTCGATGCCCAACAGCAGCGGTGCATCGAGCGATTGGGCCAGCGCGGCCATCGACTCTTGGGTTTGTTGCATGGCCTTTGGGAGCCATTGCGCAAACTCGGACTGCGTGCCCGGGAATTCTTGCGGCTTTTGAGCATCGGGACTAAACACGATCAACGAATCTAAAAACATCGACTCGGGCCAGACCACGAGATCGACGGGGCGGTTTTTTTGGACGGCCTCGCGTGACAGGTCATAATATTCGCGGAAAATGCGTCCCCTCATGCCTGGATCGTAACGCATCTCGACGTCGATCGAGCCTTGGATCAATGCGATGTGCAGGCCCGGTCGACCGGCGTCGGCTCGCAGTTGCGCATGGCCGTACATCAACACGGCGGCCATCGCAACGGCGGCGACCAGCGGCGGCCAGAACGACCAGCGGCGATTGTCGTCGGGCAACATCCGAGCCAACGCTGCCGCGACCAGCATCACCAAAAAGCTGACGCCGTAGGCCCCGGCCCAGTCGCTTAACTGAATCAGCATGGTCCAACGATATTGCGTGTGGCCGAGGCTGCCCATCGTCATGCCGGTCAGCAGATGGGCCCGAGCCAGTTCGAGGCCGGTCCAGACGATTGGGGCGGCCAACACGACGGGCACACGGAGCCGATGGACCGCCACACGCGACAATCCGACAAACAGCGGCACATAAAACGCAAAGTAAAATGAAAGCGCGATCCAGCCGAGGCTGGTGGCCGGATGCGGCAATCGAAGCCAATGCAGCGCGCCGAGCCAAAACGCAAAACCGGCCAGCCAAAGCACGCGATAGGGGCGGCGTCCGTCGAGCCGCGAGCAGCGAATCAACAACACCCAAGGAATCGGCGCGACCCAGGCCAGCGGCCAGACGTCCATCGGCGGAAACGCCAACCAAAGCAAAAAAGCCCCGAGAAACGACATCCGCGAAGTGTAGGAAAGACGCGAAGTCTGAAACAGAAGGTTTTTTATGACGCGGTGTCGAGCCGAGTTTTTTGCGTCCGGCGAATCTTGGTCGTGGGGCGATCGACGTTCCTTCATCGCGCGTTCTTCCTTGATTTCAGATTTTTGGCGTGTCCTTCGTGGACCGATTCTTAGATTTCAAGAAATCGTTGGAGCAACGTGGACCCGCAATCCGTCAAAAAGCTTTCGGGATGAAATTGGACGCCGTGGATCGGAAGCGTGCGGTGGCGGATGCCCATGATTTCGCGCGTTCCGTCGGGGGCGTCGCTCCACGCGCACACCTCGAACTCGGCGGGCAACGTGTCGGGCTGAATCACCAGGCTGTGGTAGCGGGTGGCGGTGAACGGGTTCGGCAGGCCTTCGTACAGCCCTCGGTTGTCGTGGTGGATCTGGTCGGTCTTGCCGTGCATCAACCGGCCGGCCCGAACGATCGTTGCCCCAAACGCCTGGCCGATCGACTGATGGCCGAGACAGACGCCCAGCAGCGGAATCTTGCCGGCGAAGCGGCGGACGCACGCCAACGAGATGCCGGCGTCGTCGGGCGTGCAGGGGCCGGGCGAAATAATCAGGTGCGAGGGACGCCGGGCCTCGATCTCGTCGAGCGTGATCTTGTCGTTCCGGTGGACCTCCAAATCGAGCGACGGGTCGAGTTCGCCCAGCCGCTGCACCAGGTTGTAGGTGAACGAGTCGTAGTTGTCGATCAACAGGATCATGGCGTTCTCCGAAAGAGCCGGCGTTCGGGCGTTTGGATGTCCCTTGGCCATGGTTGCCACGGGCGTTCCTACCCAGGAAACAGCCGCCATTCCAAGGTGGGAATGCGCGAGACCAGACTCCAGTTTACCGGGTCGGACGCCGCAGGTGAAGCGGAGTTGCGTCTTAGCGCTGCAACCCCACAAAAATGACAGGAACGGCGAGGTTGGGTTCGCCGCCCGGCTCGCTGGGCAGGAAATTGACGTGGCCGTCTTCAAACATCGCGTTGCGTCCTTGGCCGTCGTGAACCGCGAGCCGCCGGCCGGGGGCGTCGGCCAACAGCGGCGATTGAAGGGCGGTCGTCGTCAGCGAAGGAACGTCGCCGGTGGCGACGCGCCAACCGTCCAGGGGCTCGTCGTTCTGCGCGAGCGATTCGTGTACGTCCGAGAACGGGAACTTGGTGGCGGGCTTCGGACTGTCCGAACCGCGCAAAACGCCTTGGATCGTCAGCCAAGCATCGGAGCAGACCGTTTGCGGTTCGCCGGTCCGAAGCAGCCAGACGGCGTGCTCGCCTGCGCGGGTCAGTCGCCCGTTGGCGGCCAAATCGTCCAGGTCGTTGAGCTGGTCGCGGCTGTATTGACTCAAGGCCAGGCCGAACTGCCGCATGTTGTTTTGACAGGCCATCACCCGGGCGTTGAATCGGCTGTCGTTCAGCGCCGGCAAGATCAACGCCACGGCCGCCAACAGTACGGCGCACACGGCGGCTACGTCGAGCAAATCGACGCGAGCGCAACCCACCAGCGGCGACGCCACGGGAGTCATCTTTCCGGAGAAGCGGGGACGCCGCGCAGCGGCCGCGTCGTCGAACCCGAACGCCGCGACGAATTGGCACGTGCGGTCGGCCAGACCGGGCGGCGGTTCAAAATCGGGCCGTACGGCGTCCAAGGGGATCAAACGCCGCCGCCACTGACGCCACAATCGCCGATACAGCGGGTCGTGCTGAAGGCGCGCGTCGGCGTTGCGTTGTTCGTCGTCGTCCAACGCTCCGAGCAGGTGACCCAGCAGTTGGTGGTGCAGTGGTTCGTTCATGCGACAGGTTGTCCCGCAGTCGCCGATTTTTTGGCGTTCGGTCTCATGCGAGCGTCGAACGCACGTTCCAAACGGTTTCTACGGGTTGTTGGGGTCCCAATCGTCGTTCAGTGCGGCAAGCGGACGCGGCTGAGCGATTCCGTGAGTTTTTGCATCGCGATGTGCAACCGGCTCTTGACCGTGCCGACCGGCATGTCGAGCACTTCGGCCGCCTCGCGATATTTCAGTCCTTGAAAGTAAATCAACATCACCACCTGCCGCGACGCCTCCGACAGCGCGTCGACCGCGCGGCGGAGAACGTCGTATTGTTCGGCCGACTCCGCGCCGTCGGCGGGATCCGGCTCCGGACCGCCGAGCAGCTCGACCAGCGTGCCCGCCGTTTCTTCCGTCGAACGCGACGCGACTCGATTCAGACTGTCGAGCCGATGCCGGCGATTGCGACGTTGAAAGTCGATCGCCTGGTTCGTGGCGATCGTGTACAACCAGGGCCGCACCTGCCGGCCGGGCTCGAATTGGCCGCACTTCAAATGCACTTGGAGAAACGTCTGTTGAAAGACGTCTTCGGCCATCTGGGCGTCGCCCAAATAATGACGCAGATAGCCGAACAGCTCCTTTTCGTATCGGTGAACCAATTCTTCAAACACCAGGCTGTCGCGATCGGACCGGTAGCTCAACAGGAGCTTTTCGTCGGTCCACGACACCAGCGGGTTCGGGCCTTGGGCACGCACGCGCAACTGTTCAATCGTGCCGTTCATCTTTGCTACGCATCCTTCAAAGAAAATGTTCGCTCTGCTCGGCAGAAACGACCGCAGCCCGACCTTAGCCCGATTCGGCCTTGTGCTGTTTCCGTATTTTACGCCGACGGACTGTCAGCGCACAATGGACCCATCCAAGGGGGTGGACTGCCAGTTTCCGAATCGTTCGTTTTGGTCGAACGCTCGATGTTCTATCGTGCAATTGGTGCGCCGAATCCGCATGAAACGGTTGGTTCGGGCCAGTCGCCGAGGGCCATTTTACGGCGCAACATGATTATGAAAAACAAGTTGCGGCTGTAGAGATTTTGTCTCGGGGGTGATCCGCATGCGGGCGGGTAGGGCGTCGTTGGGCCGAGTCGGCTGCCGTCGATTTTAGGACACGGCGCCGTCAAAAAGAATAAGAAATTGGAGCGGCGCAACCGGTTGGGCTAAAAATGCCAGCAGCCGCCGACACCGCAGCCCTGCCCCGACAGGCGGCCGAGATGCCGGCAGGCTGCCCAATGCGCTGCCGATCCGTTTGGAAAAAATCCGTTACGCGTTACGCAGTCTTCGTCCTGGACGCAAACCGAAATGCAGCGACTTGCGCTGGCAGTTCGTGCAACGCGCCCAGACCATGAACCAGGTCAGAGGCGGACGTAAATGAGCGTTGCCGTGCTTACTTTTGCGGAGAGTCGATGTGCCGCATGTGGGACATTTCACCGTTTGGCCCTCGGTTTCAAAAGAATGAAACGAGCGGGATGTGAACGTATCCGACGGCCTGCCGCTTGGAAAGGTGAAAGGGGAGAAGATCCCTGCGATAATTTCTGCCTGTCGCGGCGGATGGCGAGGTCAGGGCGTCTTTTTTTGGCCTCGACGAGTCCGGCCCCGCGGCTTTTCGTTCAGACGCCGTCCGTTGGCCGTGTTGGGAACGCTCACCAGCGGTTCGGCCGAGCCGTCCAGCGGGTCGCCCGGACGAATGGCGGCCAGACGTTCGGCGACGCGCTGCGAATATTCTTGGGACAACTCGAAACCCAAATAGCGCCGGCCGAGTTTTTTGGCGACGGCCAGAGTCGTGCCGCTCCCGGCGAACGGATCGAGCACCAGTTGGCCCTCGCGGCTGCACGCGCGAAGGATCCGGCCCAGCAATTGTTCGGGCATCTGGCAGCCGTGCCAGCCGGCGCGCTCTTTGAAAGTGCCGCAGACCCGCGGAAAATACCACGTGTTTTCGTCCGGCTGAAATCCGTCGGGCAGGTCCTGCGGCCGAAGGATCCACGTGTCGTCGGGCAGCCGACCCGTGGGATTGGCGCGGCGATCGCCATAGACCAACTGGCGGGCCGAGGGGACGCGGATCGCATCGGCGTCGAATGTGAAGTTCGCCGGATCTTTAACCATGTGGAATAAATGGACGTGCGAGCGGCTGAACTTCGAGGTGCAGTGGACGCCGAACGTGTAGTACCACACGACCCAACTGCGGCAACAAAGCTTGTGTTCCCGCTGCAACATCACTTTCAGCTCCGCTGCGTATTCGTCGCCGATGGCCAGCCAAAACGTTCCGTTGGGCTTCAGCAGCCGCACCACTTCGGCGGTCCATCGACGGCACCAGTCCACGTACTGATCGCTTTCCAGGCGATCTTCGTACGAGTCGTAGTCATAGCCGATGTTGAACGGCGGATCGGCAAAAGCCAGATCGACCACGCCGTCCGCGAGGGGCTTCATGCCTTCGAGACAGTCGCAATTTTTCAGCATGTCGACGCGAAACGGCATTCGTGGGCTCCGAAGATCGAGAAACGTTATTTTACTTCTTGTTGGCTTCCGACGATTTTTGGATTTCCGTCGATCGCTTGCCTCGTGCGCCGCTGCCGGGCCGCCGGTCCGCGTTGACGCCCAGGAAGTACATACGTTGTAATTCCCGCCGCATCTCGTCGTTGGGCATCGCCAAAAGCCGGTCTCGTTGCTGATCGGTCAATCCTTCCTCGAAAAATTGGGCGAGACGTTGGTTGTCGGCAGCCGAGAGCGTTGCGCCTCGGGCAAAACGTTGTCGGGATTGGTGACGGAGCCAACCGTTGACGGTTTGCCACTGACGCGCGACCGACATGGCGGCCAGGCGTTTTTGCGTCTCGGGGGCGAGCTTCGTGCGGAGACGCGACAGGTCGTCGTCGGTCAGGATCGGTGCGATGTCGGAACCGGACGCCACGCCGCGCCGAGTCAACTCGAACAACAAGGCCCGACGTCGCGCCGCCGGCGTCCACGTGGCCAACTCTTTTTGTCGAGGCGCGGGCAGCAACGCCGACAATTCGGCGGCGTGACGGTCGGCGCAGTCCTCCAACCACGTCCAAAACGCATCGGCGTCTTTGGCCTCCAAACGACGTTCGCCCATCGAGCGAGATCGTTCGTCGCGGAGTCGCTTTTCGACGGCGGCCAATCGTCGATCGGAGGGCATTTCGGCCAGCTCGGATCTGGCATAGGGCGTCAACGTCTTGAGCCAGTTGTAATAGCGTCGCATCACCCGTCGCAACGCGGCGGCGTCGGGCGCGACGGACAGCGATTCATCCAACCGCCGCAACTGAAGCCGTTCGTCCGGTTCGAGCGACTCGAATCGATTTTGTTGCCGAAGCAACTGCTCTTTCTGGGCGGGCGTCATCTGTTCGACGCGATGCTGCCGCACGGGCATGGACTCGCGAGGTTCGGACCGTGCGACGCCGCGATCGACCGTCGTTGCATTTTGCGAAAAGAGTTTGGCGTCGCGAAGTTTTTGCAGGAAATCCAGACTCTTAACTTGCCGATACGGATCGAGATTTTCCAGAATCGGCAGGTCGCGCAGCAAGGCTCGATTCGGATTGGGTTGCAGCCACCACACCAGGAAAAACCCCAACAACGCGGCGGCGGTCATCGCAACGCCGAGGTTCAACATTCGTCGCCGCCGTCGTCGCGGCGCCTCGGCCTGCGAGCGTTCGATGTCTTGACGCGCCGAGACCGCCACCATTTCGAGCGTGCTGCGGGCGAACTGATTACCGGCGGGCAATGCGTCCAAATCGTCCAGCAGCTCCCAGGTGCGCTCCATTTCTTGAAGCCGTCGTCGGGCTTCGGCGTCGCCGGCCAACATGGCCTCGATCTGGCGGCTCTCCTCGAGGCTCAATTCGCCGTCGAGGTAGGCCACCAGTTGCTCGTCCAATGATTGCTTGCGAGCGGCTTCGTCATGCATCATCGTGCACCTCCGTCGCCGGGCGAACGCCGTGCTCGAAATACGGCTGCAACACTTCCCGCAGATTGTCGCGAGCCCGCGACAGCAACGATTTCACTGCCTGGGCCGACATCTCCATCACCGAGGCGATCTCGGCATAGCTCATGCCTTCAAATTTGCTCAGCAGCACCGCCATGCGTTGACGTTCGCCGAGCGAGTCGAGCGCCATCTGCACGATCTGCCGCGTTTCGGCCTTGTCGAGCTGTCGCGTGGGCATTTGGCCGCTGCTGGCCGCAAGCAGATTGTCCATCGGCCGGGCGCCCATCGGGCCGCTGTCGCGCGTGCGCAACGTCACCTCGTGGCGACGCGACCGGGTCCGCAATGCGTTGGCCGCCACATGGTTGGCGATCGTGAAGAGCCATGTCGAAAACTTCGCACCGGGCTCGTAGGTTTCCCGCGAACGATAGACCCGCAAAAACACCTCTTGGGTCAGATCCTCGGCCAGATCGCGGCCGCCGACCCAATGGCGAAGAACCGTCAGCAGCCGGCCTTGATACCGTACGACCAGTTCCTCAAAAGCGGCGGCGCTGCCTTCACGTACGTCCAACATCAGTCGAACGTCGGGATCCAAGGCATAGCGGCGGGCGGCGGAATCGCTAATAACCACGACGAGTCCCAATCGGGTGAGGATGCTCCAACGATCGGCGTTTAGACCTACTCCTCAGTGTACCTGGCACAACGTTGGTCGGCCACCCTTCTAGTCAAACAGGGTGGTTTGTCGTAGGGGGGGCTTGTTGATGTTGTGTAACTTGCGAAAAATCGCCATCTTAACGTCGTGCGGCCCATGTGTCGAAAATCGCTCTAGCCGCGTTGTTCGACAGCCACTATACTCCGCCACCTCGTGGAAATGATCGTGTGGAGGCGGTGTAGTCATGGCGTCGACTCGGTCCAATTTGGTTTGTGCGTTCGGTCCGATATTGCTCGGCGCGGCTCTTTGCAGCGGGTTGACCGGTTGTGTCGAACGGCGGATGACCGTTCGGACGAACCCGCCTGGGGCGTTGCTGTACGTCGACGACTACAAAGTCGGCGTGACGCCGATTTCGACCAGCTTCATCTACTACGGGAAGCGAAAGATCCAGTTGGTCAAGGACGGTTACGAAACCTTGACGGTCACGCAGTCGATCTCGCCCCCGTGGTATGAATATCCGGTGTTGGATTTCGTGTCGGAAAATTGTGTGCCGGGCCAAATCCGCGACCAGCGAACGCTCGATTTTCAGTTGCGTCCGCAAGTGGTCGTGCCCACCGAGCAATTGCTTTCGCGGGCCGAACAGACTCGTCAGAGCGTCCACGCGACGTCGAACGTCGCCGCACCGGGCGCAACCACGCGGACGATTCCTCGGAACGGTCCCGAAATGGTTCCTGCCCCGCAAGCCGTCGGCGGTCAACCCACCTATCCCATGCCGCCGCAATAGCGAATCGGCCCAACGACGCGCGGTTTGGACGTTCGCTCCGGCTGTTTGCCTCCCTTTCGCTTGGACCTTCCAGATGGTACGCTGGCTTCGATGCTATCTTTTTTGTTTGTGACCTGTCAGATTGGGGCGGAGCGAGCCGTCAAGGGGGAAGTGGCCCACCATTGGCCGGGCTTCCGATTCGCCTTTTCGCAACCCGGTTTTCTTACGTTCAAACTGCCCGAGCCGCATCGGTTGCCGGATGATTTTGATCTGAATTCAGTCTTTGCCCGGGCCAGCGGGTTTTCGTTGGGCAAAGTCACCAATCCGTCTTCCGAAAAAATGGTCGACGAAGTGTGGGGGCAATGTGGCGAATATGCAATTCAGCGAGTTCACGTTTGGGAACGAGATCGGGCCGTGCCGGGCGAGCACCGTTATGAGCCCGGACTGACCGACGCGGCCCGCGAGGTTCACCAGCAGTTGATCGCGTGTTGCCCGCGGCCACAGTGTTTGGCCCGAACGGCGTCAGACTGGGCAGTGCCGGCAAAACAGGGTGAGTTGGTTTTGGATTGCATTTTGGTTTCGCCCGAGCTCTGGTGGGTGGGCTATCACCGGGTGGCATCCGTCGCGTCGAGCTATCCGGGCGGAATGATGTCGTTGACGTTGCCGGCGGAGGCCGTGTCGCGGGCGTGGCTGAAGATGGAGGAGGGTTTGCGGTGGTCGGGTTTGCCGATCCCTCGTGGGGCGCAAGTGGCGGAGATCGGCAGCGCGCCGGGCGGGGCCAGCCAAGCGATGTTGGCCCGCGGGCTGAAGGTCACCGGCATCGATCCGGCGGAAATGGCACCGGCAGTGCTCAGCCATCCCAGCTTTACCCATATTCGTCGTCGCAGCCCCCAGGTGCGGCGTCGTGACTTCCGCAAGATCCGCTGGTTGACGGCCGACATGAATGTCGCGCCCAACTACACGCTCGACGCGATCGAGGCGATCGTTACGCATTCCGAAGTGAGCATTCGCGGCATGTTGTTGACGCTCAAGCTGCCCGACTGGCAGTTGGCCGACCAGGTGCCGGAATATCTCAAACGTATTCAAAGTTGGGGGTACAACCTCATTCGAGCGCGGCAGCTTTTGCACAACCGGCGGGAATTTTGCGTGGCCGCGCTTCAAAAACCGTTTCGACGCAAGTCTTCTTGACCTGCCCAATCGGCGGGAATCGCCTAAACCAGGGTGAGCTACTGGTTTATTTTATCAAAAGCGCAAAGCCGGTTTTTTGGGTATGTTTTCTCGCTATGTCAAAGCGGAACGCGCATGAGTGTCATTCAAGGAAGAGGGAATGTTCCGCCGATTCACGCTGTAAAGTGAGTCGCGCGTCGGATGGTTGACGTTCTCAGTGGGGACTCATAAAATACCCATCTTCGCTTTTTTCCGGCTTTCCGGGCAGCTCACGGCGGGAGGTGATAATCTGATGTCTGCGTGCTGGATTCGGCCACGTATTTTGGGTGTCCTGCTGTGCGTTGTCGTCGTCGGATGGAGCTCCATGACGGTGGTCGCCGCCGACGATCAAGTAAAATCGGACAAAGCGGCGTCATCGAACCAAGCGGATAAGTCTGCCCGACCGGAGCAGGCCGTCGACAAGAACGCGGCGGAGAAAAAATCGGCCGCCGCCAAGACCTCGTCGACCAACACGGTCGGCGAGCCGTTGGCCCCAGGCATGATGAAGTTGCTCCGCGACGAAATCGCGACGGGCATTCAGAATCGCGGCATCGGCGATCGTTTCGCGCGATTCCAGTCTTACGCGATCGGGCGGGTCAGTGCGACAGCCGGTGCGTACACCGGGTCCGAGCTAACCGGCAATTGCCGACTCCAGTGGTACAATCACCTGATGCGTGATTTTATGGCGGCGCCGGCCGAGGCCGAGCAATTCACCCGCCAGTTGCACAAAGCCGCGATGAGGCCGAACGACGGGCTGGCTCGGGCGTTGGCCATCGCATCGGTCAAGATGGACGCCGGCGAGCGAAAACCGCGGGCCTACGCCGTGCCGGACTCACCGGAGAAGGCGTTGGATTTGGTTCGGCAAGCGTTGACCGGCGCGCAAGTGGCGTACAACCAGGCGTTGTCGCCGCTGAGCAAGTCGGAGATTCAGGAGTTGCAGACGTATCTGGTGCCGGTGCTTTCCACGCAAAATCAGGTGGGGCACACGATCGCCGATCGGAGCACGGGTCGGCGTCTCTGCGATCTGATGGAGCGAATGGACCGTCCGGCGATCTTCGCCACCGCCGAGGCGTTGGCTCCCTTGGCCGACGTTCGGGTGTTGGAACAGCTTAAGTCGTTGCCGGCCGAAGGCCATGTGAACGTGCCGGGCGTCAGCGGTCCGGTCGCGGCAAAGATCGAGACCCCCAGCGGCGCGATCGTCATCGGCGGCAAGGGGAACAACGTCTATCGGCTCGACGAAATGCGAGACGTGGCCGTGGTGATCGATCTGGGCGGAAATGACACCTACTACGACGGCGCCGTGGGACCCGATCGGCCGGTCTTGATCGTGCTCGACCTGTCGGGCAACGACGTGTATCGCGGAAGCGCCCCCGGCATTCAGGGCGCGGCGGTGCTGGGCGTCTCGATGTTGGTCGATCTGTCGGGCAACGATGTGTATCAGGCCGAGGACGTGGCGCAGGGTTCCGCGTTGGCCGGCGTCGGCATCCTGGTCGATTGTGCCGGCGACGATCGTTACACGGGCATTCGTCGCGTGCAAGGTACCGCGGTCGGCGGCATTGGCATCCTGATCGACCGGGCCGGCAAGGACGATTATCATGCGGCGATGTGGGCCCAAGGCGTCGGCGGTCCACTGGGCTTCGGATTGCTGGAGGATGTTTCGGGCAACGACCATTATTATTGCGGCGGCATGTGGCGCGATTCTTACTATCCCGAAACGCCCGGCTACGAAGGCTGGGGGCAGGGCGTCGGCGGCGGCATTCGGCAGGTGGCCAGCGGCGGTATCGGCGTGATTCTCGACGGCGCCGGCGACGACGTCTATGAGTTCGACTATCTCGCCCACGGCGGCGGCTATTGGTGCGGGCTCGGTTTCGCGCGCGATTTCGGCGGCAACGATCAGCGGTTGATTACGCGGACCGCCTACGACGGAAGCCCTCGCCAATACGCTGATTTCCAGCGGTTTGGCTGCGGTTGGGGTTGTCATTACGCCTTGGGCTTCTGCTTCGACGACGCCGGCAACGACGCGTACGAAGGCACGATTATGGGCACCGGCATGGCGTGGGACTGCTCGATGGGCGTCCTGTGCGACCTCGCCGGCGACGATACCTACAAAGCCACCGGCGGCATCACGCAGGGCACCGGCGCCCAGATGGGCTTTGGAATCCTGTTCGACTACAACGGCAACGACACGTACGAAGGTTACGGCCAGGGCTATGCGGCGCCTGGCATTTCCTATCATCAGTTGCCCGGCTGCGGCGGCAATTTCGCCTTCCTGGTCGACTACGGCGGTAAGGATAATTACGGCTGCGAAGCGGATAACAATTGCTATATCCAACGCGGCGACCAGGGTGGATTCCTGATCGATCGGCCGCGTCGGGATGAGATCGGGGCGACGGCGACGGCGAAACCCGCTCATCCGTCCAGGGGTTCGTAACGTCTTGCACGCTTGATACGGAGGTCTATCGCGATGCTTCATGCCAAACGAATTGGCTCGGCGCTGGTCTGCGCGGCCGGCTTGTTGTTCGTCGAATGGTGCGCCGGAGCGGACGTGGCGTCGACAACGGATGCGAAGTCGGCGAAAGCCGCCGCGGCTCCCGCGGCCAAACCCGTCAAAAAGCTGACGCCCGAGCAAGAGGCGTTGCGCGATCGGGTGCGGGCCACCCTGGCGACGCAGCAGAAACCGCTGTTCAACACGCAACAAAACTCGGCGGCCGAAATCATCAATTGCTGTCTGGCGTTCGGGTGCAATTCGGAAGTGCAACTCGACGGCGACGACGGCAAACCGATCAACGGAATCACCTGTCTGTGTTGGAACTATCCATGCGCCGGCCGTGAGATGCTCGGGTTCGATCGGAAACACATCGCTGCGCGGGTCGGATACGGCTATCAGCAATATCCCGGCGAGTTTTTGGCCACCTTGGCCCTGTCGCGCGTGCCGGCCACCTATCCGGTCCGCTCCGGACGCAACACCCGCACCGTGGCCGATCTGGTCGAGGCCGAAAAACTGGGCTGCCGCGCCGGCGAGGATCTGTCGCTCAAGCTGATCGGACTGGCGTTCTACGTTGACGAGCCGCAGTGGAAAAACGACTTGGGTGAAACCTGGTCGATCGAGCGAATGATCCGAGAGGAAATGGCGCAGCCGGTCGTCACGGCGTCCGAAGGCGGGTTGAACCGTCTGATGGGTTTGAGCTACGCGGTCGATCGCCGCGTGAAGCGAGGGCAGCCGGTTGATGGGCAATATCAACGAGCGAAAAAGTTCACTACCGATTTTCAGGAGTTCGCTCTGCAACTGCAAAACTCGGACGGCAGTTGGGGACCCTATTTCCTAGCGGCGCGCAGCGCCGGCGGCGATCCGTCGAACCAACTGCGTTCTTCCGGCCGGATTCTCGAGTGGCTCGTCTACTCGTTGCCGGCGTCGAAACTCGAAGACGCGCGGGTGATGCGAGCGGTCGACTACGTCAACGGCCTGTTGAGCAGCGATCGGTTTCAGTGGGGCACGCCGTCGCTGTCGACGCGAGAGATCACCGCGGTGGGCCATGCCCTGCATGCGCTGCAGATTTATGACAGCCGCGTATTTCGCCCGGCCGATGTCGCCGTCGCCGTAACCCAGGATTGAAAAAAGCGGCGTCAACCGACCTTTCGCACCACGCCGACCACGACGCCGAGCACCTGGGCGTTTTTGACGAAGATCGGCTTCATCGCCGAATTGGCCGGCTCCAGACGGATGCGGTTTTTTTCGGGGAACCAACGCTTTAACGTGGCTTCGCCCTCGTCGGTGATGGCCACGACGATTTGTCCCTTGCGGGCCGTGCGCTGTTTCTGCACGATGACGTAGTCGCCGTCGGCGATCTGGTCCTCGATCATCGATTCGCCGCACACACGCAACGCGAAAAGACTTCGACGGCCGGGATCGAACATCTCTTGGAAGTCGATCCGCTCGTTTTGTTCGATCGCCTCGTGCAAGACGCCGGCCGCGATGGCCCCGGCCAACGGCAGCCCCCGCGCGTCGATCGGCTCGGCGACCAACTCGATGGCCCGGGAACGGTTCGGCTCGCGGAAGATCAGCCCTTTCTTTTCAAGGGCCTTCAGATGGCACACCACGCCGTTGGGCGATCGGATGCCGAACTCCGCGGCGATCTCGCGGACGGTGGGGCCGTAGCCGCGGCCGCGAATTTTGTCACGAATAAACTGATAGACCTCGCGTTGACGTTCGGTCAAATGGGCCTGTGGATCCATGGTCTTCGCTCCCCCCGACGGCAACAGAATCGATGCTGAACAAGTGTACAACATCCCGCCGTACACTGTCAAGAGGTTTTGCGAGACGTCACGACCATGTTGTCGCGATGGATGACCTCGTCGTACGGGCAACTGCCCAACACCTCGGCGATTTGCCGAGTTTTCAGACCTTTGATCCGGCGCACTTGATCGGCGTCGTAATTGGACAGCCCGCGGGCGAACTCGACGCCGTCGGGTCCGCGGACGGCCACCACGTCGCCTTTTTCAAACCGGCCCTCGACGTCCACTACGCCGGCGGCCAGCAGACTGCGCCCTTTGCGTTCGACGGCCGCCTGCGCGCCGGCGTCGAGCGTCAGTCGGCCTCGCGGTTTTACGGTCAGGCCGATCCAACGTTTGCGCGAGGCGACCCGGCGACCCTGCGCCAAAAACAGCGTGCCCACGGTCTCGGCGGCCAGAATGCGCGACAGCACGTTGGCGTCGCCGCCTGAGGCGATGATCACATTTTCGCCGCCGGTGGTAGCCAAC
This sequence comes from Planctomycetaceae bacterium, assembly GCA_021372005.1. GTDB lineage: Bacteria > Planctomycetota > Planctomycetia > Pirellulales > Thermoguttaceae > JAJFVC01. The sequence goes on from JAJFVC010000094.1 coordinate 77,298, forward strand.
CGGGCCGCTTCGAGCTTGCTGGCCATGCCGCCTTTGCTCAGACCGCCGAGCCGGTCGTGGACCAACTCGGACAGCGAGGCGTCCAATTGCTCGACGGTCGGAATGACGTGGCTGCCCGGCCGTCGCGGATCGCCGTCAAACAGCCCGTCTACGTCCGAAAGCAGCACCAACAGCGGCGCGCGGATCAGATTGGTCACGATGGCCGCCAGTCGATCGTTGTCGCCGAACGTGTTTTGGAGCTCTTCGACCGCGACCGTGTCGTTTTCGTTGATGATCGGCACCGCGCCGAGCTGCAACAGCGTCACCAACGTGTTGCGGGCGTTCAGATAGCGCAATCGATGCTCGAGATCCTCGGCGGTCAGCAACACTTGGGCGGCGTGCAGGCCGTGCCGGTGAAGGCATCGCTCGTAGGCTTCGACCAAAATGCTTTGTCCGACGGCGGCCACCGCCTGCAATTGGGCCGTATCGGTCGGACGCGACTTCAGACCCAAGCGGCCCATCCCGGCGCCGACCGCTCCCGAGCTGACCAGCACCACCTTGCGGCCGGTCGCCGTGACGCGATGGACCTGGTTGGCCAACTGCTCGATGCGGTCTTCGTTGAGCTGTCCGTCGTCGCGGGTCAGCACGCGCGTGCCCACCTTGACGACGATCGTTGTGGCCAGGGCGGCGATTTCTTGTCGGAGCAGGTCTACCACCATGATACCCTCGGTCGGGATCGTCACTGCCAAACGCCGCAGGCCTGTTGGGCTCGACGCAACACCTCGGCGGCCTTTTTGCGCGCCACGGCGGCGCCGTCGCCCAAAATCTCTCGCACCCGATCCTCATGGGCCGCGAACTCGACGCGCCGCGCCCGGGCCTCGGCGAAATAGTCGACCGATGCGTCGGCTAACGCCTTTTTCACCTCGCCGTAGCCGAAGCCGCCGCGACGGTATTTTTCGGCCATCGCTTCGCACGCGTCGTCGGCGGCGAACAACGAATACAGTTGGAAAAGAGGATCCGTGCCCGGCTCTTTGGGCTGGTCCATCGGCCGCGAGTCGGTCACGATCCGCATGATTTGCTTGCGCAGCGACTTCGGCTCCTCAAAAATGTCGAGCGTGTTGCCGTAGCTTTTCGACATTTTTTCGCCGTCGACGCCGGGCACGCGGGCCGAGGCGTCCAGCAGCTTCGCCTTCGGCAGCACCAACGTTTCGCCGAATTCGTGGTTGAAGCTGCCGGCTAGGTCGCGGGCCACCTCGATGTGTTGGACCTGATCCTCGCCGACCGGCACGATGTCCGAATCGTAGGCCAAGATGTCGGCCGCCATCAGCACCGGGTAGTTGAACAGCCCGGCGTCGGCCGAAAGCCCTTTGGCCTTTTTATCCTTGTAGGCGTGGCATCGTTCGAGCAGGCCCATCGGCGCGCCGGTCGTCAACAGCCAGCAAAGCTCGGAAACCTCGGGCACGTCGGATTGGACGAACAGGGTCGCACGGTTGGGGTCGAGCCCGAGCGCCAAAAAGTCCAACGCCGCGTCGAGCGTGTTTTGCAGCAACGTTTGCCGATTGCGGACGGTCGTCAGGGCGTGCAGATTGGCGATAAAGTAAAAGGCGTTTTCCCGCTCGCCTTGCAGTTCGATGTATTGACGGATCGCGCCGAAATAGTTGCCCCAGTGGAATCGGCCCGTCGGTTGAATGCCGGATAAAATTCGCATAACGTACGAAATCTAGATTCAGTGGTTTTTGGATATTGGCGATGTCACTTCGATGGGGTCAGAGTTCCAACGATTTCGCCGACCGACGTGACGCCGAGCGAGGCCAAGGCTGCGGGCAGTTGGTCCACGAGTTGGACGCCGACCGTCGGATTGTAAAAATTGGCCGTGCCGATTTGGACCGCCGTGGCGCCGGTGACCAAAAACTCCATCACGTCGTCGATCGACGCGACGCCGCCGATGCCCATCAGCGGAATCTTGACGGCTCGGGCCACTTGGTAAACGATCCGCAAGGCGATCGGCTTGATGGCCGGGCCGCTCAATCCGCCCAGCACGTTGCCGAGGATCGGACGCCGATGACGCCAATCGACCGCCATGCCCAGACACGTGTTGATCAGCGACAGCGCGTCGGCCCCGCCGGCCTCGGCCGCTCGAGCCACCTCGGTCACGTCGGTCACGTTGGGCGTCAGCTTGGCCAAGATCGGCAGCGAGCAGGCCTGGCGGACGCCGGAGACCACGCGCTGGCACATCGCCGGATTGGTGCCGAAGTCGACCCCGCCGCTGACGTTCGGACAGGACATGTTGAGTTCCATCGCCGAAATGCCCGGCAGCCCGTCCAAACGTTGGGCCAGCTCGACGAATTGTTCGGCCGTCTTGCCGGCGACGCTTACGATCACGGCCGTGCCCAGCGATGCCAGGTATGGCAATTGTCGCTCGACAAACGCTTCGACGCCGTCGTTGTCCAGGCCGATCGAGTTCAGCAGGCCGCCGGTGGTTTCGATGGTTCGCGGCGGCGGATTGCCGGAACGCGGCTCTTGGGTGATCGTTTTGGGCAGGATCGCGCCCAACCGCGCGAGGTCGACCAGGCCGGCCATTTCGCGGGCATAGCCGAATGTGCCCGAGGCCACGGCGATCGGATTGGCCAGCCGGAGGCGTCCCAGTTGGACTTCGAGATGGACGTTGGCGTGATTCACGGGCGATCGCGATCCGGCGGCGACAAAAAAGCCGCGAAAACAACCAAAAAGGCGAAACCGTTAGTGTAACGGTTTGCCGCCGGGTGTCAATTTCCCGCAGGAAGGCGGCGAGCCGACGACGGGGCTCGGCGACCTATCCCGGGATCGGGCCGCCAGGGCTGGTCGGGCTAGATAATGCCGCCGTGCGTACGATAGGGCGTGCAGTGGCTAGGCTGATCCAAGAGCCAGAATCGCTCCCACTCGTCCAGTGCATTGCGCAAGTTTTCGGACGTATAGATCAACTCTTGGTTGCGACGAGCCGGATCGGCCGAATAGGCCGGCAAAATGCATCCGGCGATGGTGCTCAGCAACATGCCGCACGCCAACGTCAAAAACAAATTACGCATGGAACGGTCCTCCGTGACACGGTTGTTTTCGCAAAAATGCCCCACGTCCTCGGGGCACCCTTCAATTTCTGATGCAACAAAAGCCCGTGAAAAATGATGTTGGGTCGCACATCTGTCTCTTGCAAGGCAAACGTGCTCAACATGAATTCTACACAAAAAAAGCTGACAACCTGATAAGGCACACACCGCCGCGAGATTGAAAAACCGTCGCGCGACCAACGAAAAGTGATTTGTTTGCGGGGGGGCAAGGACCGGCGGCCTGGGTCGCCTGCCGATCGGAGAAAACCGAGCTAGGAATTCGGGGGCCCGGCGACGTAACCGGTTGTGGCGCTGGAGGATTCCGGCGTGGCGTCTTTTCCGGCCGCTTTGGCTTTGGCCGCGGCCTGACGCTCCAGTTCTTTGACGCGTTCCTCCATCTCTTTGCCCGGCTTGAACGTCACGACGAACTTCTCGGGCACGAACACCTTGTCGCCGGTGCGAGGATTGCGTGCCTTGCGGGGGGCGCGACGCTTTACCTCGAACACGCCGAAATTACGTAACTCAATGCGACGCTCTGCGACCAACGCCTCGACAATCGCATCGAAGGTTTTCTGAACGATCTCCTTCGTTTGCAGTTGCGTCAGCCCGATTTCCTCGGAAATGGTTCGGACGATCTCTTTTTTGGTCACGACTCGGTTCTCCTTGTGAGAATGGCGTCGCAGCAGAGCAATGATAAAACTAAGTTTCGCTCTCGAACACTGCTCCAAGTGTAGGTGGCGTAATGACTAGTGTCAAGTGCAATCCGCCTAACCCGCGTTGGAGTGACCTTGGCGAACTTGTCGAACGCACCGGTCCGGAACGACCGGGTGCGAACGGCGTCGAATGAACGCAAGTGTTTATTTTCAAAGAACTTAAGAACCGACCGATGTTGCAAGTGTGCCGTAACGTGTTGTCGTTCAATGCCTTACGGCGTTCGATCTAGTCCTTTTCGCCCGAAATCGGGGCGCATCCATACCACGACCACCGATTCGGCTGCACCCATTATCGGCTGCCCAAACGGAAAACTCCAACTAGACCGCAAATTCGGCAAAGTCCGAACTTATGGTCCGGCTACTTTTATTGGTGTATCCGGGGGGGCTGTTTAAAGCTGTCGGACTTTCCTAAAATGTCGGAAGCTTTTTACTCGGTGGGGGGTATTAGCGGACGGCGAAAGAACAAGGAAAACGCATTGCAATGGGAAATGAACGGGGTGTAAGAAGTGCATTTGGTAACGGTAAGTTAAAGGAGGGTGCGATGACAACACGGCTTCGTATTTTTTATGAAAACTTGAAATGTCTTTCTACAGCGGAACAGAAAAGAGAATGTGAAAAAATTCTGGACGCACTAAAAGCTAAGTCAGAGCCAACGTTAGCAACATGGTTTTGCGACGCCCTGGACACCATGAAGGACTTTAATAATGTTGACCAGCCGTTTTTGGATAAAGAGTCCACGGCGAGGAGGAAACCGATTGGGCCTGACTCTCCGAACACCGGAAATGTGATTTGGCTTCTTTGCGAGGAACAAAAAAGTAAAGGGGGCATCCATGTTTCGGGGATTCCTGAGTACTGCTTTCAGTATATTGAGCGGGAGGTTCCGCCGATGAGGGTCGCGAATGGAAATCAACCCAAGTCGGGTGCTGGGGGAATCGACTACATTGCTCGGTGTGGACAAACGCCGATTTTGGGTGAAATTAAGGTGGAATCTGACGGGAATCCATTTTATGCATTCGTTCAATTATTGACCTATCTCTCGGAGATGGCAACCATCAATCAGGTTAAGAGGGCGAATAAGTACAAACTCTTTGGAGAATCGATAGGGGAATCTCCGGCTTTCGACCTTCATATGATGTTGGTGGATTTCAATGACCGTGGTGAAAAAGGGGGGATGGTCAAATCAACACAAGAGTTGGCTAGGGAGTTTAAGAAACGGCTTCAGGAGGACTTTCCAAAAATTGCGGGTGTGCTCGGCAGAATTTTCTGTCTCACGGCTTGCAGTAAAGAAAAGCCTTTGGAGTTGATCGCGAAATGGGTTGAGGAATAGCAGCCAACGTCGTTATGTTTGCTTTCGGTTTTCTGCCGTTGTAATTTTATCAGCTTGATGGTGTTGTCGTTTCGGGTATGGGCGTTAGTCTCGCGGGCGTTCGGCCGCGCAGAGATACTCGACCAGCGGGGCTTGGGCGGCGTTGATCTTTTGGAGGGCGAAACCGGCTCGCGCAAGCAGACCTTCCATGATCCAATCGAGCGTGCTGTATTCCTTGGCGATGTGCATGGTGAACTCCGGCCGCATCGCCGGCGGCACCGTGCGGATGATCGCGTCGAACTGGCCGCGCGGGTCGCGGTCATTGGACGAAAAAACTACGTCGCGCAGCACGAAACGACCGCCAGGTTTTAGCGTGCGGTGAATTTTGCACAGGGCGACGGCTTTCCACACGTCGGGCAAGTGGTGCAGCACGGCCACGGACACGGCGGCGTCGAACTCGGCCGGGGCGGCTGTGAACGTCAAGAAACCGGCCTTGCGAAACTCGACTTCGGACAGCCCGGCGGCATTGGCCCGGTCTGCGGCAAATTGCAACATCGCCGACGAGATGTCCAACGCCGTGACGCGGTGACCGGACGCGGCGGCGGCCAACGCAAAATGGCCCGTGCCGGTGCCGATCTCTAGAATGCGAGAACCCTTGGGCAACGCCAGAAGATCGAGGATCGCGGCGTCTTCGGCGGCCAGATTGCGAAATTGGCCCATGCGACGTTCGTACCGGGCTACCTCGGCCGTGTCGGCGTAGTCGGTGCCCACCTGCTGCATTTCGTTCCATTGCCAGGCGGGCAGGGCGTCGGACGGTTTGCTATGTTTAGGTTGACTCATCACATCCCTCCACGAGGATGGCGCGGGCGGTGGTTGAGTTTTCACGCAGTCCGACGATCGCTCGGTACTCGGGCGAGGTCCACCATCGTCGCACGTGGTCGGCCGACGGAAACTCGATCACGATGATCCGTTCGGGGTTCCACGCACCGCTCAGCGTCGTGATGGCGCCGCCTCGGGCCCGATAGCGTCCGCCGTAATGTTCGACGATCGGACGAACTTTTTCGACATACTGCGCGTAATCGGCCGCCGACGGCGGGCGGACCGCAATGTCGATGATCACATAAACGGCCATGTTGGTCAACGCCTCGTGCGGCGTCCCTAGGATGCTGGAGCGTTCACAAAAAACTCCGGCGGCTTTCCTTTCACCAACAGTTGAGAAATCGCCTCGCCGGCCGTGGCGGCCGTGGTCAGACATTGTACGACGACCGGCAGCGGCTCGGCGAAAATCACCGGGCAGATCTCCTCGCCCAACGCCGGGTTGGTCGGAAATGCAAGTTGCTCGCGGTCCAGTTGAAACTGCGCGTCGACGCCGGGTTTGTTGCCGCGGGGATCGATACGTATCCAACGTTCGAGGCTTTTTAGGTGCACGGCGCAGAGTCCGTGCAGAGTCATGTCGGCGGACTGTTCATTGTATCGGAGCCACTGATAGCAAAAACCGGCGGGAATGCCGACAGATCGAAACAGAGCGACCAGCAGATGCGATTTGGCGAAACACATGCCCGTCCGCAGCCGCAAAACGTCGCTCGCCCGGCACGTCAACGTTTGGTGACCGGCGTCGCACGAGTGAGGGATGTTGTCGCGGACCCACTCGAAGAGATGTTTGGCTCGCGTGGCTTCCGAACCACCATGGGCGGTGATTTGATTGGCCGTCGCGGCGATGGTCGGCGCGCGCCAGTCGATCACGTCGCTCTGGGCCAGGTAGTCGTCCAGCCGCTCGGATTTGGGCCGGCACGGCAGTGGATTGTTTTCTAGGGGTGCGTTCATAACCGGTCACGCTTGCTGCGCACATCGTGGGCTTCGGCGTCGATTGGTTGCACGTTGCGTCCTCATCAGGGAGTGGACACGATCGGGCGACGACAGGTTCGTCGGCGGGATGGGATCAAAAGTGGCGGGTTCGTTCGAGAACGACGCGATTGCCGGGCTTGGGGAACTCGACGTGGGACATGAACGCCCGCATGAGCATCACGCCGCGTCCGCCGGGACAGCCGAGGTGCGACGGGTCGGTCGGGTCGGGCACGGAGTCGGGATTGAAGCCGGGGCCCTCGTCGGTGATTTCGACGCGGATCTTTTCGGGCGAAACGCGGCAGCAGAACCGAACGTGCTTGGAGCAGTCCAGCGAGTTGCCGTGATAGATCGCGTTGATCAACGCCTCGTCAACAGCCAGATGGACCGCGAAAACGTCGCGACGCGCCCAATGTTGGGCTTCGAGCCGCTGGAGCACGTCGTCCAACATCCGGCGTCCGATCACCGGATCGTTGGGGATGATCTCATCGCACTGCCAGGTCCATTTCTCGTCGGACGTCGACATGATTTTCCGACGGGGCCCGCAAGGTCCCGCTTGGTTCAGAACGCCGCCAGGGCGTCGGCTTCGTCGTCCTTGATGTCGAACAGGCGGTTTAGTTTGGTGATGGCGAACACCTCGTAAATCTCCGGCCGAATGTTCGACAGCTTGAACGTGCCGCCGTGCGCCTTCATTTTTTTGTCCAACGTGATCAGCTTGCCCAACGCCGCGCTGGAAAGAAACTCGACGGACGAAAAGTTCAACAACAGCCGACGGCAGTTGTCCAATTCGACCAACTGAAACAACTCTTGGCCGAGTTGCTGAATATTCAAGTCCTCGACGATCTTGCGGTCTCGAAAACGAACCACCGTCACATCGCCGACCTCGGTCACGTCCAAGCGCCGGTACGCCGTCATCGAAAATCTCCTTCCACGCAGTCCCAGACTCCACGAAGCGCGAACAAAAGTGTTAGGGCCGCGATCATCATACTCCCGAGGGGGATCGGCGGTCAAGGGGGGCGGCTCGGCACGCCGCACGGCTATTTCGCCGGACGGATGCGTACGCGCCGGCCTTCGACCGTCACTCGTCCGGTGGCGATCCACCGCAACGCCTCGGGATACGCCTCGCATTCGGCCTCGAACACCCGAGCGGCCAGCGTCTCGGGCGTGTCGTCGTCCAGAACCGGCACCGCCTTTTGGACGATCACCGGTCCGTGATCGTATTGGTTGTCGGCGAAATGGACCGTGCAGCCGCTCAGTTTCGCGCCGAACTCGAGCACGGCTTCGTGCACATGGTGGCCGTAAAAACCCTCGCCGCAGAAGGAAGGAATCAGCGCCGGATGGATGTTCACGACGCGATGGTGGAAATCGTCGGGAATGGTCAGCCGTTTCAAAAAACCGCCCAGCACGACCAGATCAATTCGAGCCGCGCGGCAGCGATCGAAAATCTCCCGGCTGAAGGCGTTGGGATCGGCGAACGATTTTCGCTCGACCACGGCGATCGGAATTCCGGCGTCGGCGGCGAACTGCAATCCACGCGACGTCGGGCTGCTCGAAACGACCAGGCCGATTTCGACGGGCAGTTGTCCGTCGCGGATTTTTTCGATCAGGTTTTTGAGCGTCGTACCCCCGCCCGAAATCAACACGGCGATGCGAAACGGTTGAGATGCCATGCGACGTCCTTTGCTTTTGGCTTCGGTCAGACGACTTTCACATATAACTGGGCCGCGAAATCGGCCACCTCGATCGGCAGCGGATCGACGTCGGTCAGCGGCGCGGGCGTCAGTTCGGCCGCTAACGTCTCGCCACGAATGTAGTCGGCGAATTGCTCGACGGCCGCTTGTAGTTCGGGCGAGTCGGTGACCAGGCCCACCGCGATCCGATCGGTGAACTCGCAGCCGAGCTCCTTGCGGCGATCTTGAATGGCTCGGACCAGATCCCGCGCAAACCCCTCGCGGATCAGATCCGGCGTCAGCTCGGTCGCCAGTACCACCACGGTCGAGCGACCTTGGGCGGCCGCCCAGCCCGGCTTGGCTTGCAGCCGCACTTGAATCTCGTCGCCGTCGAGCACGACCGGTCCGTCGGGCAGATCGACTGTGATGCGGCCCTCGGCTTGCAGGGCGGCCATCAGGCGGTCGCCGTTGGCGGCGGCCAACGCTTTACGCAGCGCCGGCAACCGCTTGCCGAGCTTCGGGCCGAGTTTTTTCAGATCGGGCAGCACGCTGTAGGTGATGTACTCGGCGCCTTCGGTGGTGAACTCCATCCGCTTGACGTTCAACTCGTCGCAGATCATGCCGGAGTGCTCTTCGAGCCACGACTTGTGGGCGTCGTCGGCCATGACCACCTCGACGCGGCTCAGCGGCTGCCGCACTTTCAGCTTCGCACCCATCCGAGCGCTGCGGCCCAGCGACACCACCTCGCGGGCCAACGCCATCCGCTCGGATAGTTGTTGGTCGATCCGATTGGCGTCGGACTTCGGATAGTCGCACAGGTGGACGCTCACCGGCGGCCGCTGCGGCTCGGGCCGATCGGCGAACTCGGCCACCGCGAGATTCTGCCACATTGTCTCGGCCAAAAACGGCGTGAACGGCGCGATCAGCTTCGAGACGGTCAGCAGGCATTCGTAGAGCGTCCAGTAGGCGTCGGCCTTGTCGCGCGAACGCTCGGCGCTCCAAAACCGATCGCGGCTCAGCCGGACGAACCAGTTGGACAGGGCGTCGACGAACTCGTTCAATTGCTGGCACGCCCCGTAGTTGTCAAAAACGTCCATTCGCTCGATCACCGTGGCGATGGTCCGATTCAACTCGCTCAAAATCCAGCGATCGACCTGCCGTCGGGTCGAGGCGGGCATCGACGTTTTGCCCTTCGCCAGTTCGGCGGGACCGAGCTGGCCGACGGGGCCCGACAGCTCCGACGCCGGATCGAATCCGTCGATGTTCGCGTAGATCACGAAGAAACTGTAGACGTTCCACAACCGCAACAGGAACTCGGGAATGCAGTCCTTGATGGCCTGCTCGTTGTAGCGGATCGACGTCCACGGCGGTTGATTGGCGAAAAAGTACCACCGCAAGGCGTCCGCCCCGTAACGATCGAAAATTTCGTTCGGCTCGCGATAATTCCGCTTGCTCTTCGACATTTTTTGGCCGTCCTCGCCCAGCATCAGGCCCAGGACGACGCAATTTTTGTACGGATGTGGGAACGGAACCGCGGGCGTTTGTTTTTTGTCGGCCGCCTCGTCGTCGGCGAACAGCAACGTGCTGATGGCCAGCAGACTGTAAAACCATCCGCGGGTCTGATCGATCGCCTCGCTGATGAAGTCGGCCGGAAATTGGCCGGCAAACTGCTCGTGCGAGCCGGGCTTGTTCGGATAGCCCCACTGGGCGAACGGCATCGCACCGGAGTCGAACCAACAGTCGATCACCTCGGGCACGCGGCGCATCCGGGCGCCCGGCGCTTTGGGCGAGTCGTAGGTGATCGCGTCGATATACGGTTTGTGGACGCGCAAGTCGTCGGGCAGCGTCGGGTCTTGCCGCTTGGCTTTCTCCCAAGTGTCGACGCCCGAGACGCCCGGCTTGTGCAGCAACTCGTCGTAGGAACCGATCGCCTCTTGATAGCCCGTTTTCTCGCAAACCCAAATCGGCAGCGGCGTGCCCCAGTAGCGTTCACGCGACAGGGCCCAATCGACGTTCGTCTCCAGAAAATTGCCAAATCGGCCGTCTTGGATGTGTTCCGGAAGCCAATGGATGTGGCGGTTGTTTTCCAACATCTTGTCTTTAACGACCGTCGTGCGGATAAACCAGCTTTTGCGAGGGTATTGAATCAGCGGATCCTCGTCGGCCCGCCAGCAGAACGGATAGTCGTGCAAATATTGCTCTTGATGGAACAATTTTTTTTGTTCCTTCAGCCAGCGCGTGATGTCGCGGTCGCAATCCTTGACCCAACGGCCCTGATAGGCGGGCGTCTCGGCGGTGAAGCGTCCGTCGGGCCCTACGGAGCAAATCAGCTCGGGCCCCTCGCCGTCGACGAACTGTGCAATCTCCGCTTGCAGCACGTCGAAGTCGACCTCGCCGAACGCCGGCGCTTGATGCACGATGCCCGAACCGGAATCGGTCGTGACGAAATCGGCTGGCACGACGCGCCACGCGATGGCCTGTCGGCCGCCCTGTTTCAATGCGCCTTGTTTGTGGCCATCGCGGTCGTAGTAGAACGAAAACGGCGGTCGGTAGCGCAGGCCCAGCAGTTGCCGACCCGGCAAGGTGGCCTCGACGTGGAATCGCTTGCCGGCCTTGGTCATGACCGTTTCGACCAGTGCGGAGGCTAGCACCAAGCGACGCGGCTCGCCCTCGGCCTCGACGATCGAGTAGTCCAGATCGGGCTTGACCGCCGCAAACTGATTGCTCGGCAGCGTCCACGGCGTTGTGGTCCAGACCAGCAGATCGGCGTCCTTCAAAACCTTTTGACCCTCTTCGAGCGGTTGGTCGATCAGCGGGAACTTAACATACACGCTCGGATCGGCCACTTCGCGATAGCCCTGGCCCACCTCGCCGGAACTCAGCGCGGTGCCGCCTTGAGCCCACCACCAGACGATTTTGTGGCCCTGATAGAGCAGCCCCCGATCGAACAGCGTTTTGAGCGCCCACCAGACGCTTTCCACATAGCTTTGGTGAAAAGTGACATAAGCCTCGGGCAGATGGATCCAAAAACCGAGCCGCTCGGTCAGATGCTCCCATTGCTGGGTGTACCGAAAAACGCTCTCAACGCATTTGCGGATGAACGGCTCGATCCCATAGGCTTCGATGTCTTCTTTCGAGTGGATGCCCAGTTCTTTGCAGACCTCGACCTCGACCGGCAGCCCGTGGGTGTCCCAGCCGGCCTTGCGGCGGCAGAGGTATCCTCGCATGGTTTTGTAACGAGGAAAAAGGTCCTTAATCGAGCGGGTTAGACAATGGCCTGGATGGGGGAGCCCGTTGGCTGTGGGCGGTCCCTCATAGAAGACAAACGAGGGCGAGTTGCTTCGCGCGGCCAGGGTTTTTTCGTAAATTTTCCCCTGTTTCCAGAACTGAATGATCTGTTGCTCGATCTTTGGGAAGGAAACGGAGCTTTCGACAGGCTTGAACATGGTGGGACGCTGGTCCGAGGGGCAAAGTGAAGGCGAATGCCAATTTTGGCTGAAATCGTTGCAATTTTCGGGGGGACCGTCTATGGATGAAAGGAACGAAGGACGGCGCCGCCCGAGTTTTGAACCGCCCTTTGGGGATAAAACACCTCATCTTAGCACGTCTGGGGGCTGTTTCAATCCGTGGTTGTTGTGGCATTCGCTATCGCGGAATGTCGATGTTGAATGGTAGACTGTTGTCGAATGGCAAGTTATTAAGCATAATACATTTAACTCTGTTCAAATTTTCAGGCTCCTTGCGATTCGTCTCGAAGCATCCATGGCCGAAGACAACGCCATTGATTCCTTTCTCGAACGTCTCCAACAGAGCGAGTTGATCTCTAGCGATCGACTGCCGGCGTTGGTGGCTGAATTTCGCGAGGGGGCTGCGCGGCCTGAAAGCGCGGAGCAATTGGCCGAGGAGTTGGTCAAGCGGGGGGTGCTGACCACGTGGCAGGCCGACATGCTGTTGCAGGGCAAGCATCGAGGGTTTCGGCTGGGCCCCTATCGCATCTTGAAACCGTTGGGCCAAGGCGGCATGAGCAAGGTGTTTTTGGCCGAGCACGAGATGATGCATCGCCGCTGCGCGATCAAGGTGTTGCCGAGTAAGTATCAAGAAGACAAAGATCTGCTGAACCGGTTTCATTTGGAAGCGCAGGCGATCGCGGCCCTCGACCATCCGAATATCGTTCGAGCCTACGACTTCAATAAAGACGTTCGTTACGGCAAGGAAATCCACTATCTGGTGATGGAGTATGTCGAGGGGCCGGACTTGCGACGCATGGTCGAAGAGCAAGGACCGTTGGACTGTCGCAAGGCGGCCGATTTCATTTGCCAAGCGGCCGAAGGGCTGGCGCACGCTCACGCCGCCGGTTTTGTGCACCGCGACATCAAACCGGCCAATTTGCTGGTCGATCCGCACGGCGTGTTGAAGGTGCTCGATTTGGGTCTGGCGACGTTCACGCTCGATGCCGAAGGCGCGTTGGACGGTTCGGACACCGGCGAGCAGACCGCGGTAGGCACGGCGGACTATGTTGCGCCCGAACAGGTGATGGACAGTCGAAATGTCGACGGTCGCGCCGACATCTACAGCCTCGGCCACACGTTCTATTATCTGTTGACCGGGCGGCGTCCGTACTCGAAGCCGACCATCATGGAACTGCTGATGGCGCATCGGAACGAGAAGCCCGAGCCGATCAGCACGTTTCGACCCGACGTGCCGATGGAGTTGGAGTCGATCATCGACAAAATGACGGCCAAGTCGCCGACCATGCGTTATCAGTCGGCAAAAGACGTGGCCCAAAGGCTCCGCACGTGGCTGAAAGAAAACGGCAGCGGGCGGGGTTATTCCCGTATCGCGGCATTGATGGCCGAGGCGAAGCGGTCGAAGCAGTCGGGGGCGGACGGCTCGAAACCGGCAGCGACCGAGGAAAATCTGGAATTGGCGGTGGACGAAAAGCCGGCGCCGGCTGCGGATACGGCTTCCACCGTCCCGGAAACGACGACTCCGACGCCTCTGCCCGTAGCGAAAAAACTTCCGGTCGCCGAGTCGCTCGCTCCGAAACCGAACGAAATGCTGCCGGACCTGGCAGCCGAGGACTTGGTGGCGGCGAACGAATCGATCGATGAAGTGTCAAGCTCGCTCGGCATGTTGTCGTCGCGGCGTCGATGGACCCGATGGCAAAAGTCGCCGTGGTTGTGGGTTTCCGTGGGCGCGGCGTCGATCGCGGTCGTTGTGGTGTTGGCGTGGCTGACGTCCTCGCCGTCCGAACCGACATCTTCGACGGCGCCGGAGACAACGACGTCGCCGAAGACCGGCGAGCCCGCGGATTTGACCCCTGCGCCGCTGACGAGCACCGAACCGAAGCCGGAGTTATCCACTCCGGATGTTCCGGAGACGACGGCGATTCCGAAGTTGCCGCCCGTCATCCCGATGTCCAAGCCGAAGGTCGAGAAGCCCGCACTGCCCGACATCGGCGATACGCCCATCCCGCAACCGCGTCCAGCGGCGAGTTCGCCGAAAGTTCAACCGGCGCCCATCGCAAAGAAGTCGAACGAGCCGACGCCTTCGGAGCCGGCGGTTTCGGCGGATGAATTGCTCGATGACATGAAGACCATCTATTTTCATCTTCAATTCACCGATCAACAAGCCAGCAGTGCCCTGGCGATGGCGATTCGATTTGAAGCGGAACGATGCGCGAAACAGCTCAATTTGACGTTCGACGAGAAGAGCGAAAACTTGATGACGTTGAATGTCAAGTCGGCGACGACGAAGTCCGGAAGCGGTTTGCAGTTGGCGGCCTCGCTAGACCACAAGTTGGCCAACGGCAAGACCGTCATGATTTGGAGCGGCAACCGGATGATCTTTAGCGGCGATCCAAAAAAACTGCGAATCACTTCGGCCACGGCCAAGGTCATCCGCGAAAACGCCGGCAAACTGTTTGCGCAGTTTGAAAGCGACGTGCGGCGCGCCCGCCAAGAAACCGACGAACAGTAGTCGGCGTTCTTTCGTCGTTTCTGCCTCGGTCATGGCTGCCGGCCGTAAAACGCGCTGAGCATGCGTACGCGCCGGACCAACGACGCAACCATGGCGCCGGTCAACGCCAGCGACGCGGCGAAAATCACATGTCGGTCGAATCCCCGGTACATCCAGTTTTGCAGTTCGGGCCGCCAGCAGTAGAAGTCGACCACCAGCAGGCCGTAGGAAAGAAGCGATAGCGAGGTCATGAACCAGACGAACCGGACGTAAAACCACAGGCCCGAGGCCACGATGAGCAACGAATAGCCGACGACCAGCGAACTGGCCGCGCCGTCGCCGATCCGCAACACGGCCAGCAGCGCCAACGAATCGAGCGTGCCCCAGACGTAACAAGCCGGCAGCGACCATTTGCGGTTTTCGAGAAACTGCTGGCAAACGAACGATGCGAGAACCCAAAACACCGCGACGATCGACACCTCGACGTGAAACGTGGGGGAGACCGTGCCGTTGCAGTAATTGACCAGTTCGATCGCGTAGAACAGCGCCAGCGCGCCCCATCGCGAGGCCAACGCAGGTTGGCGGCGGGTCCAATTCCAAAACCGCTGGATTGGCGTGGGGGGACGGACCGCCAACGGCTCGCCGCGGATGAAACGATCCAGGTCGTCGGCCAACGCCTGGGCCGAGGCGTATCGGTCGCCGGGCGATTTCGCCAGGCATTTTAGACAGATTCTTTCCAGCCCCCTCGAAATGCGAGGGTTGAGCGAACGCGGCCACAGCGGATCGTCCCGCAATACTTCCAGAAGCGTGTCCAGTGGGCTTTCCGCGTGAAACGGCGGCGTGCCGGTCAGCAATTCGTAGAGAATTGCGCCGAGGCTGAACACGTCGGACGCAGGGCCCACCTCGGCCGGTCGTCCGGCGGCTTGCTCGGGCGACATGTAGCTGGGCGTGCCGGCGATGACGCCCGTGGCCGTCCGATCTTCCTGCTCGGCGAAAATCTTCGCCAGGCCGAAATCGGTCACGAACGGCTGTTCGTTGGCGTCCAGCAAAATATTCGACGGCTTCAGATCGCGGTGGACGACGCCGTGTTGGTGCAGATGTTCGACGGCTCGGGCCACCGCGGCGACCCAACGCACGGCCTGGCTCGGATCGACCGGCCCGGCGGCGATTCGTTCCGCCAAACTTGGACCGTCGACGTACTCCATTGCAAAATAGTCTTGACCGTTCCATTGCCCGACGTCGTGGATCGCAACGATGTGAGAATGGCGCAATCGAGCGGCGGCTCGGGCCTCGGCCTGAAAACGTCGGACCAACTCGGGCGAAGCCAGATGACCGGCCAAAATCATCTTAATCGCCACCGATCGGTCAAGCCCTTTTTGACGCGCCTCATAGACGACGCCCATCCCGCCGCGTCCGAGCTCGCGCACCAGTTCGTAGGGGCCGAAATCGCGCGGCAGATCGGCCGGCTGCTGGTCCGCGTCGTACGGCGAGGCGAGCCGCTCCAACGCGTCGAGGCAATCCAACGCCGAGGCCAACTCGGGATGCCGTTCGAGAATCGCCGTCCGAGACGGACGACGTCCGGCCTGCAACTCGGCCAGATAGTCGTCCAGCACGCGCAGCGACGGGTCGTTCGGGGCGTCGCTCATGGGCATGGATTCTCCAACGTTTCCTGCAATTTTTGGATCGCACGCCTCCAAAGCATTTGGACGGCCGGCCGGGTGCGGTCCATTCGCTCGGCCACCTCGTTGAACGACAACCGTTGAAGGTTGCGGAGCAAGATCACCTCTTGATGGTCCGGCGATAATCGGCCCAGCGCCTCCGTCACGCGCAGCTCGGTGTCCAACTGCAAAAACTGCTGGCTGGGCGTCGGCTGTCGAGCGGCGGGCTCCGGCGCGCCGGGCGAGCGGCTGTCGGCCGGATCGTGAAACGGCACCTCGCGCTGTGCGGCGTGCTTGGCCCCTCGATAGCGACGCACGAAATCGGCCGCGTTGTGCGACAGAATCTGCTTCAACCATGCGAGCCATTCCTGTTCCGTGCCGCCTTGAAACCGCTCGAAATCGCGGACGGCCTCCAACAGCGTTTCTTGGACGAGGTCCGACGCGTCCACCTTGCGACGCAGCCAGGTTTCCACCTGCGAGCGCGCCGCGATGGCTAGATACGAACGGCACAACGCGAACAATCGGTCGCGGCACGGAACGTCGCCTCGCCGTGCGCCGGCCAGCAGATCCGAAAAACCGATCGAAGTGCGGTCGTCCATCATGCGGTCCGTGTCACGCGCGTCGGTTGGAGTTGGCAATCCGGTCATCCCGGCAACGGTTGCGTCCTATTCAATCCACCGTGCGGCGTCTTTGGCCCAATAGGTCAAGATGATGCTCGCGCCGGCGCGACGAATCGCCGTCAGGCACTCCAACGCGGCGGCCTGCTCATCGAGCCAGCCGGCCTGGGCCGCCGCTTTGACCATGCTGTACTCGCCCGATACGTTGTAGGCCGCCAACGGAACGCCGGGAAAGCGCTCGGCGGCGGCTCGAATCACGTCGAGATAGGCCAACGCCGGCTTGACCATTACCAGATCGGCCCCTTCGGCCAGATCGAGCTCGATCTCGCGGATCGCCTGGCCGACCGACGCGGCGGGGTCCATCTGATAGCTGCGGCGATCGCCGAACTGCGGCGCGCTTTGGGCGGCGTCGCGGAACGGACCGTAAAACGCGCTGGCGTATTTGGCCGCGTAGCTCAAGATCGGCACGTGCTGAAAACCAGCCGCGTCCAACGCCGTGCGGATCGTGCCGACCATGCCGTCGATCATGCCGCTGGGCGCGAGGACGTCGGCGCCGGCCTTGGCGTGGGCCACCGCCTGCCGGGCCAACAGTTCGAGCGTCGCGTCGTTGTCGACGTCCAGTCGCCCGGTCGCACGACTCAACGCCCCGCAATGGCCGTGATCGGTGTATTCACAGCAGCACAAGTCGGTCAGCACGAGAAAATCTTTTGCCGCTTGTTTGGCCGCGCGAACGGCCTGAACAATGATGCCGTCGGAAGCGAATGCTTCAGAGCCCACCGCGTCTTTGTGTTCGGGAATGCCGAACAAGAGCACGCCGCCGAGCCCCAATTCCACGGCTTGGCTCACTTCGTCGGCCAGCAAGTCCGGCGAAATTTGGCAGTGACCGGGCATCGAGGCGATCGGCTGTCGAATGCCGCGGCCGGGCCGCACAAACAACGGCAGAATCAGATGGCCCGGCGACAACTGCGTCTGGCGGACCAATGCGCGCATCGCCGGGTGATAGCGAAGCCGTCGCATGCGAGTGGTGGGAAACATTTTGGAAGGGGTCCTTCTTGGGGCCGATCGGGCCGTCCGGGCTTGAGTTTTACGGTTTCGCCTCGTGATTCATGGCGGCCAGCGATTGCCGGGCTCGATCAACGGCTTGCGCAGCCCATGGTCGGTCGGTGTATAACTCAATGACGGCGTGATAGATGGCCTTGGCCCGTTTCGGGTCGTTCGACTGTTGCGCGTCGGCGGCGTCGAGCCGGTGACGCAACATGGCCAGTTGGTCGGGCGTTTGCTGTTCGGCCTGTTTTTTAAGCCGGACGAGTTGGCAGCGGGCCAAAGTCAAACAGGCGTGGACGACCTCTTGTTGATGCTGTGCGGCTCGACGTTGCGAGGGGGGCGCCTTCTTGTCAGACGTTTCTCCGTTGGTCGAGTCGCCGTATAGGTCGAGGATGGCCTGAAGTTTGGCGATCGCGCGGGTCGGATTCAATTGGGCATCGCGGTTGACGACTTCCAGATAGGCTCGCTCGATGGGCAGCAGCTGATTTTTCCGCTCCCGCTGACGGAGTTGTTGCTCGAAAATCAATTCGGACCGCCGCAAGTCCAACGCTTTTTCGTATTCAAACAACCGATTGGCGCGAGAGTCTTGGGAGTAATAGAGCGAAAAGTTTTGAATGAGGGTCGAGACGTCCTCGACGTCGCTCAGCCCGCGCATCTTTTCATCCATCGCATCGACCGAGAGATTGTCCGTCTTCGCGACGATTCGGCAATACATGGCGTCGGCCGACGGCGGCTGCAAAAACCACCGGATCGTCAGCCCCACGGCCACCAACGCGATGACCAACGCCCAAGTCTGCCACGACGGCCACACCGATGCGGACTCGGCCGTCTCGGCCTGGTCGAGCTCATCCTCGGCGACGGGGATAAAGTGTTCGCGGGCCGGCGCGGTGGTGGGCGGCTTGGTTGCCGGCTTCTCGGATTCTTGCGAGAGCATTTGGGTTGCGGGCAACGCGCCACCTTCGGGCAACAGGGTCGGCATATCCTCGCTCGGTCGAGCCGGTGCGGCCGCGAGCTCTTGAGACGGCTCGTCATCGAACCACGCCGTATCGGCTTCGATCGTTTCGGGCGAGACGGACAACGCCTGCAGCATGGCCTCCAGCCGACGGCCCAACATGCTTGCGTTCGGAATGCGACGCGACGGGTCTTTTTCCAACAACTGGGTGAGGATCAACTCAAATTCTTCGGGCACGTCGGCGACGTGTTTTCGCAAAGGCGTCGGCGTCTCGAAACGTTGTTTGTGCAGCACCTCGACCAACGACTTGCCCGAAAAAACCGGACGCCGGGCCATCAATGCGTACATCAGCGCGCCCAGGCTGTATAGATCGGACCGCGCATCGACCGGACGTCCCTCGGCCTGCTCGGGCGCCATGTACTCGGCGGTGCCCAACACGCTGCCGTCGCCGGTCAGCCGGGTGTTGCCGAACAACCGTGCGATGCCGAAGTCGGACAGCTTAATGTGGTCGTCGCCGGTCAAAAGCACGTTGCCCGGCTTGATATCGCGATGGATGATGCCGCGATCGTGGGCGTGGCGCAGCGCCCGACACATTTCGACGCCGATTCGCGCCACCTCGCGCCACTGGAATCGGCGGCCGTGACGCAGCTCCTCCTCCAGGCTGTTGCCCTCGACCAGCTCCATCGCATAAAACAGATGGCCGTCTTGCTCGCCGAAACCGAACAGTCGGACGATGTTCGGGTGGTTCAACTTGCGAAGCGTCTCGATTTCGGCCTCGAAGCGCGATCGAAAACCTTCCTCCTGAGCCAGCGAGGCGGACAACAGTTTGATGGCGGCCGGCTGCTCGGTGTCGCGGTCGACGCCTCGATAGACGATTCCCATGCCGCCGCGGCCTAGACGGCCGACGATTCGGTACGGTCCCAGCCTTTCGATTTCCATACGAATCAACGGATTCGAGATTGGCGACGGCGACGAAACGGTCCGCCGACTACTTTGGTTTCATTTTTTGGTGGTCGAACACCAGCGGTCGGTCGTCGACCACGCCGTAGCCGCTGCTTTGCGGAACCGGCAACTCGTCTTCGGCTTTCTTGCCGCGGCGCAACATATGGCTGATCCAGCCGCCGTCGGTGCCGTGTTGCCGGGCGACCGTCTGGCCGCGCAGTTTTTCCTGAAGCCGCATAATACCTTCGATCAAGGCTTCGGGACGCGGCGGACAACCGGGCACGTACACATCGACCGGCACGATCAGGTCGACGCCGCGGACCACATGATACGCGTTGCCGCCGTAAGGTCCGCCGCCGATGGCGCACGCGCCCAACGCGATGACGTACTTCGGCTCGGCCATTTGTTCGTAAAGCCGACGCACTCGGCTGGCCATTTTGAGAGTCACCGTGCCGGCGACGATCATCATGTCGGCCTGACGCGGACTGGGTCGAAACGCGCCGGCGCCGAACCGGTCGATGTCAAAACGCCCGGCCCCACCCGCCATCATCTCGATGGCGCAACAGGCCAAGCCGAAAGTAACCGGCCAAAGACTGCCTTGACGGGCCCAATTGATCGATTGCTCCAACGTGGTCAACAGGACGCCTTCTTCAAAACGTCCTTCGAGCCAAGGGGGCGTTGGTGTCGTGACTGTGGTGTCGCTCATCCTCGTCGCATCTCCGATGCCCGGCGGTTCCTTTCCCCAAGCCGTTCCCACATGGTCGGCCAAGCGACGCAACGGCGATTTCAAGTTCCCCGAAAGAACCGGGCTGTGCGGGGGGGAATGCCTTTGCGGCCTTGCCGATCGAACAGCCGTCAGTATAGCGAACTTTCAGCTCGCTTGGAACCGGCACTCATTGCCGCCTTGCAGCCGGCACTCCGTCATCTGGACATTTTGGCCGAGCAACTCCGAAAACATCATCCGCTCCATCTTACAGACGTCTTGGTCTTTGTCGGCCAAATTAGGGTACGGACACGCGTGTTGCGTCAGCACCGGTCCATGCTCCGACGACTCGACCGAGGTTGGAATGCGCCGGCTGGCCAGCAGTTGGGCCAGCGATTGCATCCGTTCGGCTGGGGTTGCGCCCTGAATGTGCGCGGCATAGCCGGCGGCCAGCCCCCGGGCGATTCGCTTGAGGGTTTCACGATGCAGCGCCGAGTCGTCCTTTTGGCGAATCTCCTGCCAAAGCGTCATGGCCAGGTCCGTAAAGTTCGAGCCGGTCAGACGCAAACCCTTTTCCGTCAACCAGTAACGATGTTTCGGCCGGCCTCGTCCGTGACGGGTCGCCTCGCGTTGGATCGCTTGCTGACGCAGAAGCCGTACTAACCGCTGACGCACGGCGGTCGGGGTTACTTCCATGGCGTCGGCAAGTTCCGTAACGCCTAAGGGGCCCGTGATCCGCAACAGATCCAAAAGTCCGGCATCCGAAGTTGGTGTTTGCACGCTCATAGAATTGCCCCCACCTGAATGGGCTAACGTTTCACTCGTTCTCCGTTGTTTATTGGAATTTTAGCAAGGGGTGCTAATTTTACCAATCAATACAGCGAAAAGTGTGAAAAATAGCCGCTTTATGAGCTCAGAGGACACTTGGGTGTTCAGCAGGCTGCAAATTCATGGGGCGGGATGCCGCCGATCAAGATTCTCGGAACTGAAGCGGATGGCCCGATCGGGGGTCTGCCACTCGGACCGTCAGCCGGCCCGAGAGCAAGTCCTCGAAGAGCCGACCCACATAGTCCGCCCGCCAACCGCGGCCTAATTGCGGCACCGCGGCCGATTTGCTTCGGCTTCGCGACATCCGATGCGCGATCCAGTCGCGGATGTCGTTGGGCGTGCCGACCAAATTCGGCGCCAAGTGCGACTCGCGGCAGATACTGCCTAGCGCGGCGAACAGAAATTGGCCGAGCACGGACAGTTCGGGCGATTTTTCGTGCGTGGGGCGCGGCGGGCACTCGGCCTCGGGCAAGTCCAGCCCACGCTGAATGGCCGCGGCGATCTCGTCCATGCGATGCTGCAAGTCGCCGCGTTCCATGCCCCGAACGGCGCGGATGCGCACGGGATCGGCCGAGCCGCGACGCGCCAATTCGACGAGCAGATCGTCCCGCAAAATCCGTCGCACCGGTTGATTGCGGCGCTGCGCCTCGGCGTCGCGCCAATGGAACAGTTCGCGGAGAATCGCCAGCCCGCGAGCGTCCATGCCGGCGTTGCCCGACACGCGCCGCCATCGCTCTTGCGACATCGATC
The DNA here is from genome assembly GCA_021372005.1 of Planctomycetaceae bacterium. Taxonomy (GTDB): domain Bacteria; phylum Planctomycetota; class Planctomycetia; order Pirellulales; family Thermoguttaceae; genus JAJFVC01. Next base: position 99,343 of record JAJFVC010000094.1, read on the forward strand.
GCTCGATGTCCGACTGCCAGGTTTCCATTTCCTCATCGAGCCACGCCCGGCGTCCGAGCGAGTCGAGCTGTTGACAAATCGTCTGACACAACGCCGGCAAGAATAGCGAGTCGTTCAGCGCGTATTCGATCTGGCGCTTACTCAGCGGGCGGCGTCGCCAATCGGTCCGCGTTTCATGTTTCGAGGGCGTGCGGCCCAGGAACTTGGTCAGAAGCGTGCCGAGTCCGGCGGGATATTCCGCGCCGACCATCGCCGCGGCCAACTGCACGTCGAACAGCTTCGTGGGCCGTCGTCCGATGGCCAGCAGGCAAAACTCCAACTCGCTGCGCCCGGCATGCACGATCGTATCGTGCCCCGGTGCGGCCAACGTTTCCCAAAACGGCGTCATGTCGCCGATCGTGATCGCGTCGAGCACCGCCAACTGGTCGTCGGCGCAAACCTGGACCAGGCACAGCACTGGGCGGTAGGTGTGTTCCGAGACGAATTCGGTGTCGAACGCAATGGTTTTCGCGTGCGAAAGCGTGCGGCAATAGCGTCGCAGTTGCTCGTCGGTGGTGATGTCTTGGTAGTCCACGGCCGTCATACAAAGAGGATGGTGGTGAGTACGAACAAGGGGACCAGAATGGCGAGACTGTACAACAAGTATCCGAAAAAGCTGGGCATCGACACGCCCGACTTCTCGGCGATCGCCTTGACCATGAAGTTCGGGCCGTTGCCGATGTAGGTGTTCGCGCCCATGAACACCGAGCCGAGGCTGATGCCGATCAGCAAATGTTCGGCCACGCCGGCCACAGCGGGCGTCAGGCCGAGACGTTCGGTCAGCGCCCGGGCCGTCTCAAAAAACACGACATAGGTCGGAGCGTTGTCGAGCACCGACGACAGGCTGCCCGAGGCCCAGAAAAAATGCCACGGACGGCTCAGGCCGAGATTGGGGCCCTCGACCGCGAGGATTTGCAGCGCCGGCTGCATGCAGACGAAAATGCCGAAGAACAACGCGGCCACTTCTAAAATTGCAGCGTAATTGAAGTGGTTCTGTCGCCGCAGATGCTCGCTGCCCAACGCCAACGACAGGCCGACCAATCCCAACTGGACGATCTCGCGCAGATAAAGCCACGGATGCCAATCGGTGCCGGGCAGAGTTTTGCTTGGGTCCAACAATGCGACCGAAAGCACGATGCCGCCCAACAAAAACGCGTTCGGCCAAAGCCCGCCGAATCGAAGCCGATGGACCCGAGTTTCATCGATGGCCAGATCGGACGGCTTTTCGTGCGGATAGCAAAACCATCGGTCCCAGACGTAATAGATGACCAACAGCGCCACGTTGACGAACAGCCACTCCTTCCACAACACAGTGGTCCAAAGAAACGGCACGCCCATCAAATAGCCGAGAAACAACGGCGGATCGCCCAGCGGCAACAACAGTCCGCCGCAATTGCACACGATAAAGATGAAAAAGATCATCGTGTGTCGGACGTTTTCGCGCTGACGATTCGTCTCCAACAAGGGTCGGATCAAAAGCATCGCTGCGCCGGTTGTGCCGATGAAACTGGCCAGCACCGCGCCGACGGCCAACATGGCGCAGTTGGTCAGCGGATGGGCCGGCAGGTCGCCTTCGATGCGAATGCCGCCGCTGATCGTGTAGAGGCTGAACAGCAGAACGATAAACGGAATGTATTCGTTGAGAATCGCGTTGGCCAACACTTCGGCCGTCAGCGAGAAGTTCAGACCCGTTGCGGCCGGCGCGGCGGTGTGCGCGGCGGGCCAATGGGCGGCGATTGGCGCGGCGTGCATCGTCAAATAATAGACCAACGTCAACACGGCCAATCCGCCGGCCACGTAGAACCGGTGCAGATTGCTTTCCCACCAATGACGGACGTGGGGCAACAACGGCAGCACGGCAATCGCGCCGAGCAACAATGCGAACGGCGCGAGCATCCAATAGGGCGGATGTGCGGCCGTCACGACGTGTTCGCCGCCTGCGACGATCCGTTCGGCGCCGTATTGCGGCCAGTGGAACCATGCCGCGACCAGATAGCCGCCGATGACCAGTGTGAGGATTACGAGCAGCGCTTTGTTGCGAGACGGAGACGTGGCGGAGTCACTCATGAGAACGTTTCACCGGAGTCGAAAAAAACATCCCTCATTAGACGGGGCGTCGGCGTGATGGAGGTCTGTCGTGCAGTGGTGGGTATAGCAGACGCCATTGTGACCGAAAAATCAAGTGCGACTGTGTGTTCGTAGGACAAAGGTTGTGAAGATAGCGAATCTGCGTGCGTGTGGGAGGATTTTGTTTTTTTGATCTGCGAACGCATCCGACGATTTTGACAATTTACTTGACATTTTTTTTGAGACGTCGGATACTACACCACTCATTCCTGCTTATCTGCTATCGGTTCGGAAGAAGGAGCTTTAATTGTGCCGAGGTCCGTACTTGAGGCGATCAGGATGGGCATCTGGGACTTTGAACCGCCGGAAATCGAGTTCAGCAAGTTTGACGCGTCCAATGCGATGCCGGGGACTCAAGAAAAATTGATGGCGCTGGCGGAACGTGCGCAACGAGGTCTGCCGTTGTGGCACGTCGCTGATCGCAACGACGTCGAGTCGCCTCCGGCCCCGTTGTCTTTGTCGCGTCGCAAACCGCGCTGATCCGTCGGTCGGTTTCGGGGCCCGCTTGTCTCGCGTTGTCAGGGCGGCATGACGATGTCGGTTTGCTGTCTATCCGGTCGCGTCTGTCGTTAAACTTTCGCTCGCGTCCGCATTACGCCTAATGTTTCTATTGTGACACTGGGCGATTCTCTTTTGCCGTCGGCGTGACATTCGTTACATGCCGTTTCTTTGTTCGCGGTTTGCGGTCGGCGCGGTATCTGTTGCGCGGATTATTCCATCTGTATCGGAGACGCCGGAACGAACGCATCCCCGGATTGACTAAGGTGGGAAAAAATGTCAGATTATAGTTAATGCTCCTCTTGCGTAAGCCTCATCGGGGATACACCACGTAATGCACCTTGTTGGAATCGTACTAATCGGCTTGCTGTTGGGACAATCGTCCGATGCCGTTCTGCCCGCGCGAACTTTCCGCGATAACCGCGTGCCGGCTGCGTCGCAATCGACCGTCGTCGGATCCACGACGAACCGTCGACGTTCGCCCGAGCTGATTGCCGAGGCGACGACGTTGCCTGCCGGCAGCGCGTTGACCGGCCAACCGCTGACATTGCTCAATGCGCTGGGCTCCACGATGGACCGCCGCGAGCAGTTGGACATGGTCCGCAGCTATTGGCAACTGGTTCAGGCCGTCGCCGAATATCATTTCTGCTTGGAGGCGGTCCAGACGCTCGATTCCTTGACGTCGTCGGCCGACGCGGCCTCGCAGCGGCTTGCGCAGGCGTCGTTGTCGGCGATGGTTCGCCGTGCGGAGTTGGCGGCGGTGGCCGCGCAGTGCGATCTCGGGCGACGGATGCATTTGCCGACGGGCGCGGCGCTGCCGTTGCCGTCCGATCGTCCTCACGTGGGCGGTTATCGAACGAATTTCCAAGAGCTTTTTGCGGGCCGGACGCCTCCGGAGCCGATCGTGTTGCTGGAGCGCGTGTTGCCGATTCGACGCCAAACGATCGACGACCAGGCCGCGGCGGTTTTGGCGGCCGAGGACGTTTTGGCGGCGGCGCGCGAATCGGGGGACGCGGCGGCTGTGATCACCTCCAATGCCGAGTTGCTCGAACAACGTCGGACGTTCGTCCAGTTGGTTTGCCAATACAATCGAGAGATCGCTCAGTACGGTCTGATCGTAGCCAGCCCGGCGGCCAGTCCGCAGGCATTGGTGGCCATGTTGATTGGACCGTCGCAGACGCCGGTGGCGCCGTTTGTGCCCAATGCGGTTCGACCGGCGGCGGCCAGCGAGCCGATGGTTGCTCCGGCGCAGACCAACGCGTCGGCGGCCGAGGGTTGGCGGACGAACGGGCCCGCCGCGACGGCCGCGGCTCCAAATCCGTTGCAGTCGCTCGGCAAGAACGAGCCGACGTTGGCCCCTCCGCGCGACGACATGACGCGACAGACCGGGGCGATGGAAGTCGCGACGGAGCCGGCCGTCGGCCAGTTGAAGAAGAATGAACCGACATTAGCGCCGCGCCGTCCATCGAACGAGGCGCTCGACGTGCCGGTGACAAAACCGTTGGTTCCGGTCGAATTGCCTGCCAAGACGCGGACCGCCAACAAACCGGACGTGTCGTCGGCGTCTCGCAACTCTTCGTCGTTGTATCCGGCACTGCAACAAGCCGCGCCGGCCGCTCGCGTCAAGCAGTTGTCGATCGCTCTCTATTGGAATCGTTCGCTGCCCGAGGGGCTTGGACGGCCGATGAGTCTGGCCGATTGCGTCGGTCGGGCGACAGAGACGGATCGCCAAGCGACGATCGAATCCTATTGGCGGTTGCGTCAGCGGACGGCGGCCTATCAGGCGATGACGCAGCAAGAGGAATTGCTCGAAGAGCTCGCACCGATGGCGTTGGAGCGTCGCGGCGCGTCGACCGGAGCGGCGGAGATGTTGCGGTTGGAGGCGGCGCAGCGAGCGGCTCGCGCCGCCACGCGCGAGGCGCACGCCGCGCTGCTCGGGGCGCAATACGATCTGGCGTCGCACATCGGATTGACGGACGATCCAGGCGCCTGGCCGGTGCCCACGACGGTTCCGCACTCCGGCGGTTACGCCTTGCGGCTGGACGCTCAGCCGCGTTCGGTGGTCGAATCTTGGCCGATTCGCCGCTTGACCACGGAGATTCCGACGCTTGGCGAGGCGGCGCAGCGTCAGGCGTCGGCGGTGGTCGAGGCGGACGCGGTTCGTGCGGCCAACATGGATCGCTATCGTGCGGCCTCGGTCTCGATCGATCCGTCGTTAAAAGACATCGCTCGGCAAACGCAGCAGACGTTGGCGTTGTTGGAGACATTGACCGACTACAATCGGGCGATCGCCGAGTATGCGTTGACGGTTCTGCCGGCGTCGTCGCCGACCAATCGCTTGGTCGCGGCGCTGGTCATTCAGCCATGAGTCCGCTTCGGATTGGGCCGCTTCAGGTCGACCCGCCGGTGCTTCAGGCCCCGATGGCCGGGTTTACGAATTTTGCGTTTCGGCAGATGATCCGTCGGTTGGGCGGCGTCGGGCTGCCGGCGACCGAAATGGTCAGCGCGCGGGGTTGGTTTCACAGCGACGCCCGCGGCGACGAGTTGCCCGACCGGCTTTGGGGCGTTTTGGACGAGCCGCGTCCGTTGGCCGTGCAGATTTGGGACAACGATCCCGAAAAACTGGCCGCCGTGGGCCGCCGTTTGGCCGAAGAGTTTCACGCGAGTGTGATCGACATCAACTTCGGCTGCCCGGTGCGCGACGTAGCCGAAAAGGCGAAAAGCGGCTCCTATCTGCTGCGCGATCCTGATCGGGTCGGGCAGATCGTCGCGCGAGTGGCGGCGGCGTGTCGTCCGACGCCTGTGACCGCGAAAATTCGTCTCGGCCCGACGCGCGACACGATCAACGCGATCGACGTGGCGCAGGCGGTCGAATCGGCCGGCGGCGCGGCGGTGACCGTGCATGGACGGACCGCCGATCAGATGTTTCGCGGCAAGGCCGACTGGAACCAAATTGCGAGGATCAAGCCGCATCTGCGCATTCCGCTGATCGGCAACGGGGATCTTTGGACGCCGACGGCCGCCGTCGAGGCTTTTGAACGCTATGGGGTCGACGGCGTCATGATCGGGCGGGCCGCATTGGGAGCGCCGTGGTTGTTCACGCAGATCGCCGCTGCATTGCGAGGCCAGCCGATTCCGCCGTCGCCGTCGATGGACCGTCAGCGGGCGTTGTTGCTGGAGCATTATCGACTGGTCGTCGAACGATTCGGTCCGGAAAAGGGCACCGTGTTGATGCGATGCTATGCGTGCTGTTACGGACAAGGCCACGCCGGCGCCCGGGAGTTTCGGCGTCAGGCGGCCTGCGTCTCGACGCCCGAGGAGTTCGCCGCCGTGGTCGAACGCGATTTTCCCCGCGACTGATTTTTCTGCCCAACGGGTTCGATCGCCGTGCCGTTTGCGGGCTGCGATAAGAAAAACCCGCCATCGGGTTGGAAGGGATGCCCGTGTTGTCTGGTCCGTGCGGACCGGTTACAATTTCCGAGATGGATGAAACTAGAAAAAACGATCAGGAGTGGCCGGAACCGGAGACGATCGCGCCCGAGCTGGTGCAGGTCGAAACGGCGGAGATGTCGGCCGGCGCGCCGTGGGAGTGGGTTGACGTGCGGCCGGTCCGTCCGCGCCGCCGCTGGCGTCTGCCGCTTCTGTTGTTCTTGGCCACCTGTTTGACGACGCTGCTGGCCGGGGCGTCCGGCAAGGTGTGGATCGAGGAAGGGTGGTTGGCCGGCTTGATTTCGGGGCTCCGCTACGCCGTGCCGGTGATGACCATTTTGCTTTGCCACGAAATGGGCCATTTCATTCAGGCCCATCGCTACGGCGTGTACGCCAGTTGGCCGTATTTCATTCCGATGCCGTTTTCGCCGATCGGCACCATGGGCGCGGTCATCGCGATGGAGCCGCGTGTGGGGCATCGCCGGGCGTTGTTCGACATCGGCATCAGCGGTCCGCTGGCGGGACTGGTGCCGACGATTATCTTTTTGGTCGTCGGGCTGAAACATTCCAGCTTTGCCGTGCCGGTCAAGGATGCGATGTTGTTCGGCGATCCGCTGTTGGTCAAGGCGCTCGTTTATTGGATCATGGGACCGACGCCCAAGGGCTACGAAGTGGTGATCGACCCGATGGCCTTTGCCGGTTGGGTGGGGCTGCTGGTCACGTCGTTGAACTTGATTCCGATCGGGCAGCTCGACGGCGGGCATATTTTGTACGCGTTGCTGCGGCGGCGGGCCCATCGTGTGGCGAAAACGCTGCTGCTGACGGCCTTGTTCCTGGTGATTTGGAAGTGGGAGATCCTCGGGCAGTGGACTCTGATGATCGTGCTGCTGTTTTTGATGGGGCCGATCCATCCGCCGACGGCCGACGACGAGGAGCCGCTGGGCGTGTTTCGCTACATCTTGGGCTGGGCGACGCTGGCGTTCATCGTGGTGGGGTTCACGCCTACGCCGCTGCTAAACTTGCCGTAGACGAGGCCGCGGCTGCTTTGTTCATGGTGGGCGAGGCTGTTTGCAATGAAAATCCTCCGCTATCTTGATCCCGATCGAACGACAAAATACGCAGCAATCCTGGCAGACGGCGCGACGGTGGAGATCGCCGGCGATATTGTTTTGGGCGACTGGTCGGTCACCGATCGACCGGCGAACGTTTGGAAGCGGTTGGCCCCGGTCGCGCCGACGAATCTTTTGTGCATCGGATTGAACTATCGCCGTCATGCGGCCGAGGGCGGCGCAAAGATCCCGCAGTTTCCGGTGTTGTTCATGAAGCCGACCGCCGCCGTGCAGAACCCCGGCGATCCAATCCTGTTGCCGCGGCATCTGCGGAGCGACGAGGTCGACTACGAGGCCGAGCTGGCGGTGGTGATCGGGCGTCGGTGTAAAAATGTTTCGCGCGATCGGGCGCTGGACTACGTGCTCGGCTACACGTGCGCCAACGACGTGAGCGCCCGCGATTGGCAGGGCCCTTGGGGCGCGAGCCAATGGTGCCGCGGCAAGGGGTTTGACACCTTCGCGCCGCTAGGGCCGTGGCTGGTCACGCGCGATGAGATTCCAGACCCCAATCGGCTGGCGATCCGTTTGGACGTCGACGGCGAAATTCTGCAAGATTGGAACACCGACGACATGATCTTCGACGTGCCTGCGCTGATCGAGTTTCTCAGCGGCAGCACGACGCTTTTGCCGGGCACGGTGATTTTGACCGGCACGCCGCACGGCGTCGGGTTCGCCCGGCGTCCGCCGCGATGGCTTCGGGCCGGCGAGACCGTCACGGTGACGATCGAGGGAATCGGCGCACTCAGCAATCCCGTCGAGGAAGAGCGTTGAACATCTACGGCGCACAGCGCGATCAGTCGGCGCCGATCGCCTTTAGCACGTCATCGGGGATGTTGTAGTTAGCCGAGACGCTTTGCACGTCGTCGTGATCGTCGAGTCGCTCGACCAGCTTGAGCACCTTTTGGGCGGCGTCGGGATCGTTGATGTCGACCGTGTTTTTGGCGATGCGGGTCACCTGGCTGGCCTCGGGTTTAATGCCGGCGCCGGTCAGCGCCTTCGAGATGTTGTCGTAAACGGACGGATCACAGGTGACCTCGAATTGATCGCCAACGCGTTGAACGTCCTCGGCGCCGGCCTCAAGGGCCAACTCCATCAGCCGGTCTTCGTCGACCGCGTCGCCGGGGATCAGAAACAGTCCCTTGTTTTCAAACATCCACGCAACGCAGCCGGCGCCGCCGAGTTTGCCGTCGGACAGCTCGAAGATTTTTCGGATCTCGCCGGCCGTGCGGTTGCGGTTGTCGGTCAACACCTCGCAGAAGATAGCCACGCCGCCGGAGCCGTAGCCCTCGTAAACGATTTCATCGAGGTTGCCGCCGTCCAACTCGCCGGTGCCGCGTTTGATCGCCCGTTGGATGTTGTCCTTGGGCATGCTCACGGCCTTGGCGTCGTCGATGGCGTAGCGGAGCCGCAGATTGGCGTCGGGATCGCCGCCGTGCTTGGCCGCGACGATGATCGCCTTGGCCAGCCGGCTCCAAAGCTTGCCGCGTTTGGCGTCGACCAGCGCCTTCTTGTGTTTAATGCCTGCCCAATGTGAATGACCTGACATGAAAGCACTCCCAAAGATAGTATATTTTGGATTTTTTTCAGGGGTTGGAAATTTTCTTCTCGACCGCGGCGGCCTTGTCGGCGTCCTTGTCGCGACGCAGAGCGTCGACCGCCTTGCGCCACGTGGCGACGGCCTTTTCGTGTTGATTCATTTTCTGATAGGCGTCGCCGAGATGATCGAGCACCACTCCGTCGGGTTTGGGGGCGGCCGTGGCCTTTTCCAGCTCAACGATCGCCTCGGGCAGCCGACCTTGCCGGTAAAGCACCCAACCCAGACTGTCGCGATAGGCGGCGTTCTCAGGTTCGGCGTCGACGGCCTTGCGAATCATGCGTTCGGCGCGGCCGAGCCGGCGGTTCTGATCGGCCCAAAGATATCCGAGATCGTTCATCGCGCCGACGTCGTCGGGGAACTCGTCCAAAACCTGTTCCAGCCACTCTTCGGCCTTGACCAGATCGCCGTCCAGCACGCACAGGTTCGACAGCGACAGCCGCGCCTCGCGGAGGACCTGTCGGGTTTCGGGCGAGACGTGGTCGGCGTCGAACGCGTCGAGCAGCTTTTCGTAGGCCTTTCGTGCGGCCTCGTAACGCTTGCCAATGTACAGAACCCAGGCCTCGCGGCCTCGCATCCGGGCCGAGTCGGGCTTCTTTTCAGCGGCCGTTCGCGCGGCGGCCAACGCCTCGTCCACGCGATCGCTCATGGCCAACGCGCCGGCCAGATAGAAATAGAACGAGGGATTGTCGTCCGGCAGCGCCTTTTCGTCGACGGCGCGTTGGAACACCCGGGCCGCTTCGGCCGCGCGATCGCCCAACAGCAGCCCGACGCCCCAGGCCATCAACAACTCCGCCTTGCGCGACGGCGGCGACGCGAGTTTGTTTTCGGGCTCCTTGGGCCAGTCCTTGGCTTTCATCGCCAAGTCGAAGAACTCGGCGGCCGTTTCATATTGTTTCGCTTCGAGCGACAGCAGCGCCACGGCCAAACGTTTGCCGTAGCCGAACTCGTCCGGAGACGATTTTAATTGTTGCCGCGCCACTTGAACGATTTCACGCATCGACTCGGCATCGCTCGAAAGCAGTTGGGATTCCGCGCCAAGGATCTCCAACGCGCTGTTTTTATCGAGCGCTTCGCCCAACACGGCCAGCAACGCGTCGTAGCGTTTCGCCTGACGATCGATCTCCATCAGGCGACGATAACCCGCCAGCGACGGCTTTGCGCGGACCTGTTTGAGACACAGCCGCTCGGCCTGATCGAATTGTTTCGCCCGCTGATACTGAGCGGCCAGATAGTAGCCGAGGGCCGCGTCTTTCGGATTGGCCGCCTGAAGTTTTTCCAAACGCGGGATCAGTTGTTCCGACTGGCCCAACTGCTTGAGCACGTCGGCCAGCGTTTCGTAGGGGGCCTCGCCCTGGTCGGTCAGCTTGGCGGCGAAACTGGCTTCGATCGCGGCCAACGCCTCGGCCGGCTTGTGGGTTTTGGCCAGCACGCGGGCCAGGTTGAATTGGTGCAGCGCTTTGTCGGGCGTGACTTTTTCGGCCTTGTCAAAAACGGTTTTCGCTTCTTTCGGCCGATTGGCTTCGAGAAAACACTCCCCCATCAGTTGATAGGTCGAGCCCGGCCGCCCCAGCAACACTTTGGCCAACGAGGGATCGATGGCGTCGTCGCCGTTTGCGCCGTCGACAGCCCGCAACACCGCGGCGAAACAGTCGGCGGCCTTGCGGTATTGTCCCGTCAAGCAGTAAAGCCGGCCCATCTCCATACGCAGCAGCAGGTCGGCGGCGGTCGGCTTGCCGGAAGATTTCGCGGCGACGGCTTTTTCGTAGAGCGACAACGCTCCGGCCCAGTCGCCTTCGTCGCTCAGATAGGTGCCCAAGCGGCGAAGCAGCACCGGATCGGCGTCTTCCAGTTTGACCGCTTTCAACGCATAGCGGACGGCCTCGCCGTAGTGCTTCAGTTCGAGGGCCACGGGCACAATGGCTCGAGCGATCGTCGCCGACTTGGGATCGAGCCGCAACGCGCGCTCGTAACATCGCAAAGCGTCGGCGTACTGTTCGCGGTGCTGGTGCATGCGCCCGGCCGAAAACAGCGCGACGGCTTCGAGTTGGTCGCGTTGAGACTCGCTGGGCGTCTTGCGAACCAACGGCTCGGGAACGTCCTCCAGCAGTTGCGGCAGCGACGCGGACGATTTCTTTTCGGGCGCACTGGCCGACGCCGGGCGCGAGATTCCGAAAATCACGGCCAACAAACAAAGGGCATAAAGAATCCCCTCCGACAATAGGTTCATCCGCCGATCCCTAACGTTTCCGTGACCTCTGATTCTTCAATCGGTGCTGTGATATTCCTGACGCGTTAGCGCGGTTTCCGCTTGGCGAGCCCCTCGGAGGCCGAACGTTTTTTGGACGTCGCCGCAGGCTTCTCGGCCGCCGACTTTTTCTTGGCGGGCTCGGACGAAGCGGAGGCCTTTTTCTTGGCGGAGGGCTTTTCTGTGGCTGTCGTGGGCGATGGTTTCGACTTGGCGGCGGACGACTTGCCCTCTTTCGCTTTTGTTTCGGCAAGCTCGGCCGACGGCGGCAGCTTTCGGGGGGCGCGCTCCACTCGCCGCTTCGGCAACCGACTCGCGCTGCTCGGCTCGATCTGCACCAGCAGCTCGCGGAGGCTTGGCGAATAGGGATTGGCCGCATAGTCGGCGCCTAGCTCGTGAACCAACACGCCGAACTCGACGCCCTTCGACTTAGCCACCGCGCGTTCGAGTCCTGGCACCACGCCGGCCGTTACGTCCTTGTCGGTGACCAAATCGAGCACCCGCAACACGGCCACCGTGCCGCGGTCGATCGGAACCGAATGGCCGCCCAACGCGACTTGAACCACGAACGACACGATGAACGGAGTCGCGCCGTCGAGTTTTTCGAGCCAGGTCACCGTCGGGCCGAGGTTCTTCTTGCGGCGATCTTCCAGATCGAACGCGAACGTGGCCTCGAAAATCGCATGCAGCAGCCGTTTGACGCGGTTGGCGGCCGCGCGAGGGTCGGGCAGGCAGGACATCACCTCGGACAGCTCCGAGATCGACGTGACGCGGACCTCGTTCCAGTCGAAAAACGTATGAACCAGCGCGGCGAAAGCCTCTTCGGCCGTGTCGCGATGGGCGTCTTCCAGGCAGCAAGCGAACAACAAATGCTCGATCACCGAGCGGCCGGTGTTGCACGGCGACACTTTGTAGTGTTTCTTGAGAACTCTGTGGAGCTTGGCGAATTGTGCGGTTCGGCTGACGGCGGTCATGGCGACGACTCGTTATTGGATGGATGGTCGACCGGCTCGGACGTCGATTCGTCCGAATCGGCTTCCGCTTTGGGAGGAAGAACCTCGCGAAGGATTTTGGCCACGGCGATCGAGTGTTTTACGCCCTGGTCCAAATGAAAGCTCAATTTCGGCGTGTATCGGATGTCGATCCCTTTGGCCACTTTGGCTTGCAAAAAGCCGGCGGCGCTTTGCAGCCCACGAAGGGTCAGCTTTTGGCGGTTTTCGTCGCCCATCACCGAGACGTGCACCTTGGCGTAACGCAGGTCGGCGGACACTTCGACGTGCGTGACCGTGACACCGCGGACGCGCGGATCCTGCAATTCCGTCAAGATCGCCATGCTGACGACCTCGCGGATCGCTTCGGCGGCTTTTTCAGTACGTCGGGAGGGCATGAAACGCGTCCGTCATTGTCGATGGGGGTGTCACGGACCAATCAAAAAAGTTCAGGCAATCTTTTTTAATGTTCTAGGCTTCGGAACGTCGTTCCGTGCCTCTAAAAAGTTCGGGCGATTTCTTCGATCTTGTAGGCCTCGAAAATGTCGCCTTCCTTGACGTCGTTGAATCCGACCAGTTTGATGCCGCATTCGAGTCCCTCGCGGACTTCCCGAGCGTCGTCTTTTTCACGTTTCAGCGAATCCATGGCGTAGTCGCCGATGACGCGGCTTTCGCGGATCAGCCGGACGCGGGCGTCGCGCGCGATTACGCCCGACAACACCCGGCAGCCGGCCACGTTGCCGACCCGGCTGATGTGGAACGTCTGTTGCACCAACGCACGGCCCAGGTCTTTTTCTTGTTTCTCGGGCTTGAGCATGCCCTCCAAAGCGGCGCGAACGTCTTCGGTCACCTGGTAGATGATGTCGTAGCGGCGGATCTGAACGCCGAGTTTCTCGGCCAGCGACCGGGCTTTTTCGTCCGGCACGACCGAAAACCCGATGATCACGGCGTCCGAAGCGTGGGCCAGATGGACGTCGGCCTCGGTGACGCCGCCGACCATCGCCTGCAAAATCTTGATCTGCACCTCGGGGTGCTGCAGTTTCGACAGTTCCTTGCGGATGGCTTCGATCGAACCTCGCACGTCGGCCCGAAGGATGATGTTCAACGTGCGAACCTGGTTTTCCTCGCCGAGCCGCTCGTAGAGGTTTTCCAAGGTGACGTGCGGGCGTCCGCCGGCCAGATCGCGTTGGCGAGCCTCGGCAGCGCGCTGTTCGGCCAACTGGCGGGCCTTGGCGATGTCGTCGAGCACGTAGAATCGGTCACCGGCGTTCGGGGCGCTGTCCAAACCCGTCACTTGCACGGGCGTTGACGGACCGACCGACTCGTATTTTTCGTCCTGCTTCAGCGTGTCGTAGATCGCTTTGACGCGGCCGTAGGCGCTGCCGCAGACGAGGATGTCGCCGACGCGCAGCGTGCCGTTTTGGACCAGCAGCTTGACCACGACGCCGCGATCTTCGTGCATCTCGGCCTCCAGGCAGGTGCCGCGGGCCGGCGCGTCGGGGTTCGCTTTATATTCGTGCAGCTCGGCGACGGTCAGCAGGGTTTCGAGCAGTTTGTCGATGCCCTCGCCGGTGACAGCGCTGGTCTTGACCACTTCGGTTTCGCCGCCCCATTCGCTCGGCAGCAATTCGTTGGCCGCCAACTGTTCGTAGACGCGCTGCGGATTCGCGCCGGGCAGGTCGATCTTGTTCATCGCCACGACGATTGGCACTTCGGCCGCCTTGGCGTGGCTGATCGCCTCTTCGGTCTGCGGCATCACGCCGTCCTCGGCCGCCACGACCAGCACGGCGATGTCGGTCACATTGGCGCCGCGGGCCCGCATCTCGGTGAAAGCCTCGTGGCCGGGCGTGTCGACAAACGCGATCGGACGGCCGTCCTTCATCACGCGATAGGCGCGGATGTGTTGCGTGATGCCGCCTTTTTCGTGAGCGGCGACGTCCATGCCAAGGATTCGATCCAACAGCGACGTCTTGCCGTGATCCACATGGCCCAGGAACGTGACGATTGGCGGCCGCGGCTGCAATTTCTCCGGGGCGTCCTCCTGCTCGAGCGAATCGATCACCTTCTGCTCCAGATCGACCGGACGCCGGAAATCAACCGCTACGCCCAATTCGGACGCGAGCAACTCGGCCATGTCGTCGTCCAACGTGGCGGCGATGTTGCTCATGGTGCCCATTTCCAATAGTTTGGCCAAAATGACCCTGGCCGGCACGCCCAACGCCTCCGAAAAGCTGCGAACCGTGCAGGGCAGCTCGACGGTCACGTTTTCGCGGCGCGGCGCGGCGGTGTTGGCGCCCGTTCGACGGATGTGGGTGCGTTTGCGAATCGCCGGCGTGGAGGACGTCTCATCGCCGCCTTCTTCGTCCGGCTTGCGTCGTCGAGCGGTGGCCGCCTTCTTTCGTTTCAGTTGGCGCTGCTCGCGGCCGCCCATCGCGCCGATCACCCCTTCTTCTTCGCCGCCCTCAACGGGCGTCGTGCGGCTGCGGCGAGCACGATCTCGACCGGCGGCTAGCGACGCCAATTCGCCCGCGGGGGTTCCCGCCGCCGGCGGCGTTTTGCCGCGAGGGCCGCCCTTGGCCGCTTCAGCGGCGCGTTTTTGTTCGTGCTTGCGCAGATGCTCCGACAACGGTTTCGTGCCCGCTCGGCCGGCGCGAATCGCGTCCTTCGGCAGCTTGATGTCCGGCTTTTGCGGGGCGGGCTCGTTCGACTTTCGACGGACGGACGACTGCGACGCGGCCGGCAACGGAGCCATCTTGATGGCTGGGCCCTTGTCCTTGTCGCGTTCTTTGTCACGCGACCTTTTTTCTTTCACCCGCTCCGCCATCGACTTACCGGACTTTGGCCGATCGATGGGCCGATCGCTCGGACGCAAAACGGGACGTTTGAACGGAGTCGGCTCGGCCGGCGGCGCCGACGGAGCGACCGGCGGCGGGGGCGGCTCGACCGCTGGAGCCGCGGATTCCGGAGTCGGCGGAGGCGGCGTTTCCTCAACGGGCTTGTTCGCGTGCTTTTCGTGTTTGGCCGATGGCAACACGGGAACTTTGCCGGAGAAGCTGCCCGTCGGCGCGATGTAATCTTCGCGGCGAATCGCGCCGCCGGTCGACGCGGCTTCAGACGGTCCCGAGGCGGCCGTGGACGCGCCGGTGGGGCCGCCCAGCCGGGCCGCTTTCCCGCTGTTGATGAACGCCATGACCGTGGCGTGCTCTTCGTCGGTCAAACTGGCCAGCGCAGAGCCCTTGCCCGTGACACCCGCTTTCGCGCAGATGTCGACCAGCACCTTGCTGTCGAGCTTCAGTTGTTTTGCTAGGGCGTAAATACGAATGAGCAAAGGGCCGCTCCCTATGGAAAATTGCGTCAGACCGTCTGTCAGCGCGAACTCGCGATCGAAAAATTTCTCCGTTACGAAGCGGCGTCATCGGACGGCTCCGCAGAGTTTGGCTTCGATTCCGCCGAATCGTCGGCCGACGAGGCCGGATCGGCGTTGGGCTGGACGGCGGCCTGTTCGATGGCCTCCGCGGATTGGCCGTCGGCATAGTACGGCGATGGTTCCGCGGCGGCTTCGGCGACTTCAGCCGCGTCCAGTCGTTCTTGCTCGCGTTGCTGACGGCGTTGTTCGGCGGCGACGCGCTCGGCTTCGGCGGCCTTTGCTTCGGCCTGCTGCACGATGCGGTCGACTTGTTCGGCGGACAATCCGCCCATCTCCATCAGTGCGTCGGGTTCGATCACCGACAGATCGTCGTAGGACAGGAAGCCTTCGCCGACCAACCGTTCGGCCAACTCGGGTTCCACGCCCTCGAGCATCGAATAGCCGGCCACGGCCTGCTCGATCTGCTCGTCGAGCTCCTCACGCGTCATAATCTCGATGTCCCAACCGCACAGCTTGCTGGCCAAACGGACGTTTTGGCCGCGCCGCCCGATGGCCAGCGAGAGTTGATCCTCTTGGACCAGAACGATCGCCCGGCCCAGCATTTGGCACAGGATCACTTCCTCGACCTCGGCGGGCTGCAAGGCGTTGGGAATCAGCACCTGCATGTCCTCGCTGTAGCGGACGATGTCGATCCGCTCGCCGGCCAGTTCGTCGACGATGTTTTTGATTCGGTTGCCTCGCACGCCGACGCAGGCGCCGACGCAGTCGATCCGCTGATCCGTGCTGCTGACGGCCACCTTGGTCCGATAGCCGGGCTCGCGTGAAATGGCGCGGATTTCGATCACTCCCTCGGCGATTTCTGGGATTTCTTGCTCGAACAGCCGCTGGACCAATTGGGGCTTCGTGCGGCTGAGGATCACTTTGACCCGGCTGCCGACTTTTTTTACCTCGTAAACTGTGGCGCGGACCCGCTCGTTGGCGTGGTGTGTTTCGCCGGGGATTTGCTCGCCCTTGGGCAAGATCGCCTCGACGTTGGCCAAGGCGACCGTGGCGGCGCCGCCTTCGTAGCGCTGGATCACGCCGGTGACCAACTGGCCGCGGAGTTCTTCATACTCATTGTAAAGGGCGTCCCGCTCGGCCTCGCGGATCTTTTGGATCATCACTTGCTTGGCGGTCTGCGCACCGATGCGTTCAGCCATCTCGGACGGATCCAACGGCACACCATTGTACGCGCCGCGAATTGCACCGTTGTCGCGGTCAATCTCGACGACGATGTCGGCGTCCTCGCCGTAGTGCTTCTTGGCGGCCGAAACTAACGCCGCTTCGATGCCCTCGAAGACGATTTCCTTATCGATGTTTTTATCGCGGTGGATCGTGTCCACGATGCGAAGTAGTTCGTTGGGGTCCATTCGCCCTCACTTTCGTCGGCTACAGCAATACTCTCTCCGCCCCGCTCGACCCAACGAACTGGCCGAGACGCTCCAAATTCTTACGACGCCACAAGTTAGTGGCTTCGACAATCAAGTAAGCATACAGGTCCGGCCGCGGGGTGTCAAGCGGGCTGTAAAGTCGGGC